>NZ_VMSO01000032.1 GCF_008691045.1 Mediterraneibacter catenae | reverse complement strand
ATGAACCGTTCTTAGAAATTTCTTCAAAGAAATTTTCAAGGGTTGTTGTCTATTGTTCAGTTATCAAGGTTCCTGTCGTTCTTTTCTTGCGACAGCTTTGATATTTTATCAAATCCGTTCCGCTTTGTCAAGAACTTTTTTTATTTTTCTTTTTTTGTTTCGCTGTCTCTCGCGAGTCAGCTTAGATATAATACCATTCCATGTTACGAATGTCAACCATTTTTTACAAGTTTTTTCAACTTTTTCTCAGCAGACATTTTAACACTATATCTGGTATTATTTTACGACATTACCCACAAGTTCATATTGAACATACAAAAACTACTGGGTTTCCAGTAGTTTTTTGCGGATAATATCGAGCGGAGAAAGAGGGATTTGAACCCTCGCGCCGGTTTCCCGACCTACACCCTTAGCAGGGGCGCCTCTTCAGCCTCTTGAGTATTTCTCCTGATTCTGAATGAGACTGCAGATCACTCTGCAGCGTTTTATTCAGTTCCGCACTAATAGTGCGAAATTTATTATACTAAACGAATCTTCTAATGTCAACGGAATTTTTCAAAAATTTTCAATAAATCACAACAGTTTAGACATTTGCATTTATTACATTCTGAATCCGCTCTTGTACAACAGCAGCGATTTCTGTAGTTTTCATATCTTTGTAATCTTCATAATAAATCGGCTCAAGAAAATGAACTTGAACCGTCACCTCTTTAATTGTATTCGTATCAAAAGGTTTAAACGAATCAATCAGAGCAACAGGCACGATTGGACACTGCGCCTTTGTAGCTGACTTAAAACTCCCTCCTTTAAATATCCCGACACGATTCCCGTTTTTTGATCGTGTCCCCTCAGCAAATATAAGATAGTTTCTTCCTTTTTTCACTTCTTTTGTTACATTAATAATAACCTGCATAGCCTGGCGTACATCTTCTCTGTCAATCATATATGCCTTCATACACGCAAATACTTGTTTTAAAAAAGGAATATTTGCAATCTCTTTTTTGGCCACTACCGAAAACGGTCTGGGGCTCGCTTCAATAATTGCCAGCACATCATACAGCCCCTGGTGGTTTGGGAAAAACATAAAGCCGTTTTTCTCCGGAAGGTTTTCCCGCCCGTGTACATCAATATGAACATTACCTCCTCTGTTAGCATGGAGATCTATCCATTTCAGGAATGCATACATATCTTCTTCACTATATTTATCCACGTGGGCAGCTCTATAACAGAGACGGATCCATCCATACGGGACTATAAACAGGTTTCTTAACACCATTATCAAAATACGCTTCATAATTGCACGGTCCTCATTCTTTCGTATTTATTATGCGCAGAAAAGCTCCCTCCCAAGGGAGCTTTTCTATTACAGGCTGATTTCAATATTTCTGTTTGTTCTATGATACTGATGATATCTGACTCCTGCAGCATCCATCATTCGCTTGGACGCCTGCACGCCTGCAGTATCAGCATATTTGTCACAGTCGTAAATCACTTCTCGGATTCCCGACTGTATAATGGCTTTCGCACATTCGTTGCACGGGAAAAGTGTAACATACAGTTTCGCTCCCGCAAGACTTCCGCCACTGTAATTCAATATTGCGTTTAGTTCACTGTGAGTCGAATATACGTATTTTGTTTCAAGGGGATCTTCACCTTCCCTGGCCCATGGAAATTCATCATCAGAGCATCCGATCGGAAATCCATTATATCCCATGGATAATATCTTATTGTCCTGACTCACGATACAGCATCCAACCTGGGTATTCGGATCTTTCGATCGCATACCAGACAACATCGCAACCCCCATAAAATACTCGTCCCATGACAGATAATCATTTCTCTTCCCCGACATATCTCCTTCTCCTCCTGCAGTATATAAGCACATACATTGACTTCAGTATTTTATAGCGCCTTTATTTTGTCCCGAATATACGATCTCCTGCATCTCCAAGTCCGGGCACGATATACCCGTGATCATTCAGCTTTTCGTCCAGTGCACCTATATAAATATCCACATCCGGATGTTCCTCCTGCATACGCTTGACTCCTTCAGGCGCTGCAAGAATGCACAGAAAACGGATGTGCTTAACTCCTTTGTCCTTAAGCATACGGATCGCAGCCACACTCGAACCGCCCGTTGCCAGCATAGGATCGACTACAAAGACTTCTCTCTCTCCACAGTCCGCCGGAAGTTTGCAGTAATATTCTACCGGTTCAAGTGTTTCAGGATCCCTGTAAAGTCCGATATGTCCCACCTTTGCGGTCGGTATCATGGACAGCATCCCGTCTACCATTCCCAGTCCGGCTCTCAGGATCGGTACGATCGCCAGTTTCTTTCCTGCAAGAACTTTACCTGTCATCTCCGCGATAGGAGTCTTGATCTTCACCTCCTGTGTCTTAAGATCTCTTGTAGCTTCATAGCACATAAGCTGTGCGATCTCTCCTATGACCTCGCGAAATTCTTTTGTTCCTACACTCTCCTGCCGAATATAACTGATCTTATGAGCAATCAGCGGATGATCCATCACTACTGTTTTTCCTGTCATTTTTCTTCCTCCGTAAGTGAATTTAATTTATCTGCAAGTTTTTTCACCAATTTCTCCAAAACTTCCAGGCATTCTCCATATGCTGTCAAAGGCTTCCCGTAGGGATCCGGTATCTCCGTATCATCCCCGACAAATTCATTCAGGGTATATATATTCTCCATATTGCCATACTCAGCCAGTATCCTTTCCTTCTCACTGGCATCTATTGTAAGGATCAGTGTATCTTCTTGAATATCTTCACTGTCAATCTGCAGAGAACTGTGTTCAGCCAGGGTCATTTGAGCACTTTTCATAACCGCTTCCGCTTTCTGATTAGCCGGTTCAGGAAAAAGAACCACCATCCCTCTCGAATTGATCACATATTCCTGCTTCAGGTCACAATGTCTTAAAAGTTCTGCAGACATCGGCCCTCTTGCAGAATCCGTACCGCTCACAAACGTGATTTTTCTGTATTTCTGAAGTTTTACAATATCTGATGCCGGTATCCTGACATGCCCTGCCGCTTTTTCCAGGCGGTTCATGATTGCAGTTCCTATCCCCTGCACAGCAAAAGATTCACTGTAAATAGTATCCACATCCTCTTCGTCAAATTCTCTCAGGACGCCATACAGATTGCGCGCAATCGTCTTCTCATTTTCTCTCGTGCCTATATTTTTGACAATCCCATGATTATAAAATGGCAGTGTCTCGTTTGTAGCAATAATTCCAACCGGATGTTCTTTTCTGTCCGCCTCATACGCAAGCTGCCGGATAGCCAGTATCTCCTCCCTGAGATCCCCTTCTACGATTACCAGTTTCGCTTTCGGTGCATAATGTCTGTATTTCATTCCCGGCGCTTTTGGCGGCTGTGCACTATTCTCACTCAAAAGCGTCTGATCAATGTCCACCGGACCGATCACTTTTTTAAACATTTCTGCAGTGACTGCGCCAGGCCTTAAAATCATTGGAGGGGAAACTGTCATGTCTAATATAGTTGATTCCAGACCGATATCCACCGGGCCGCCGTCCAGAATCATATCTATCTTGCCACTCAGATCTTCTTCCACATGACGAGCGGTTGTCGGACTTGGCCGGCCCGAAGTATTGGCACTGGGAGCGGACACAAATCCACCTGCCGCACGAATCAGTGCCCGGGCTATCGGATCAACAGGCATACGTACTGCAACCGTGTCCAATCCCCCGGTAGTGCCATAAGGCACCTCCTCACTCTTTTGAAATATCATTGTCAATGGTCCGGGCCAGAAATGCGCTGCGAGCATATCAGTCTCCGGTGGGATATTCACTGCTATTTTCTTCAGATCTTCATAATCTGCAATGTGTACGATAAGCGGATTATCCGAAGGCCTGCCTTTTGCTTCATACGTCTTTCTGGCTGCCTCCTCCTGAAGCGCATCCGCCCCCAGGCCGTAAACCGTCTCTGTAGGAAACGCTACCAGCTTTCCCTCTCTTAGCAGCATCCCTGCTTCTTCAATAATATTTTTATCTATTTGATTTTTATCTATTTTTCTTATTTTTGTCTCCATAAAATCTATTATACCATCATTCGTATTAAAAAAGAACCATTCAATTTATATATTTCTCAATTCCACTAACAACAGCATTTGCAACTGTATTCTGATATTCTTCGCTTATCAGCTTTTCAGCCTCTTCTGCATTGCTCAAAAAACCGCATTCCACAATAACAACAGGGACCTCCGTCTGCTTTAATATGTAATAAGAGCTGTTCGCTTTTTCTTTTCTCGTGTATGACGGATCCATTTTATTAAGTTCTGACTGCAGAATCTCCGCCGCCGTTTCCGCCTCGGCAGAATCCGTATAATAAAACACTTGCGGTCCTCTAACGCCAGATTCCTGATAGCTGTTTTGATGAATACTGACTACAAGTGCAGGCTGTTCTTCATTCATGATTTTTACTCGTTCCATCAGGTCCTGTTTCTGCGTATCTGCCAGCCTGTTGTCCTCAGTTCTTGTCATAATTACGGTTATCCCACCGTCTTCGAGCAACTTTTTTATTTTCAACGAAATTTCCAGATTTATCTGTTTTTCCTCTGCATTATTGATCCCGATTTTTCCGGCATCAATTCCGCCATGCCCCGGATCCAGTACAATCAGACAGCTGCCGGATGCTTCCGCACCTGTCTCTGCAGTCTCCATAATAGACTCTTTTAATCTCTTTCCCGCATCCCTGCATATAACAATCACTGCAATCATTACTGCAATCATTACCGCGGCTTTCATTTTTCGGCACATAAAATCATCCCCTTTCCCGCATATACTAAATGTATATGCAGGAAGGGGATGTCTCTTTCTGAGGTGTCAGATTAATTTACATACTGTAGAATCAAATCCCATACGCCGGAATTTTCCATACCAAGACTCCACTCTGCAACTCCCGCCAGCTCGTTCGACTTGATGACTTTCAGCTTTTCTTCGAGGGACTTGATATCTTCCAGCCAGATTTTGTAGGTGCCGCCGTCTGCTTCCCACTGTGCATAATTCTGCATAGTCTCTGCATCCCATTGAGCTTCTGCCCCGGCATCTTCAACTATCTTGGCAGCTTCATCCATACTATACGCTGTACTTGTCACTTTATTAGAATATGACGCCGCCTCTGTTCCTTCTTCCTGTGCCAGTTCTTCCTCTGTCTTCGGAGTTTCAAGCCACAACCTCGTAAAAAATGGCACACCGGCAATCAGCTTATCCGCAGACACAGACTTCAGCGCATCCGCAATACCATTTTCAAGATAACTAATCGATGCCACCGATCCCGCCTCATAGGAACCGTCCGTATGTTCATCATAGCCCATGATCACCACATAATCAGCTACTGCGCCCTGTTCTGCAAGATCAAAATGTGCATTATACGGCTGCGGAACATAATTATCCACAGAAAATACGAGACCGTTCTGTCTGCATCTGACCGACATCTCCCGCACAAATTGAATATAATGTTCTCCACACTCTGCAGATACCAGCTCAAAGTCCAGATTGATTCCGTCTATTCCTTTTTCAATGGCTTCTGCGATCACCTGATTAATGATTTTCGTACGTTTCGAAGTATAGCTAAGCACTTCGTACGTCTCATCATAGGAATTAATCCCTCCATGAAAATCCCGAAGCACAGCCCACACTTCCAGGTCAGACTGGTGCGCATAATTTACATAATCCGCGTCTGCAAGGGAAGATACATTTCCCTCTGTATCTGCGAGGCTGAACCATGTGGGGGCAATCGTTGTCAGCCCTTTCGTCCCCGCAATCGTCTCAAGTATATAGCCGTTTGCATCTGAATTGGAAATGTTATGCCATGCCATATTAATCGTATAGTCTTTTGAAATATTAGTATATACCGGCTCGTCAAATTCCCTTGATATCGTCTCTGTGGAAATATCTTTCAACAGGTTCGTTCTGACATATCCAATGAATCCATCCTCAGTTCCCACTTTCATCCAGTCATTTTCATCTTCCAGCAGGACAACCTTGCTGCCTTTTGAAACTTCCGTCAGAATCGGGCTTTTCACGCCCCCCTGATAGCGTACCTGCGTGTCCCGCTTAATTTCTGCAGTCTGTATATCTCCCCAGTCAGATGTAATCACCACTCTTGCAGGGTCTTTATACACCTCACACTCCATATTGGTATACTCCTGGATGAACGGAAGCGCAATGTATGCCGTACTTCCCTCCGTTTTCAGGATTGTATAATCCGCGCTCTTTTTCTCTGTTATATCTGTATATTCGCTGCTGCCGACCTCTGCCGAGACACTGCCTTCCGGTAATGTATACAGCAGAATATTCTCATTTGAATCCCAGTAAAAACGTTTATTAATCCGGTCTCTCACGACAGAATATTCAATATAATACTGTCCATCGTATATCTTTCCCGGTGCATGTGCAGCTTCCGTATCGTCTGCGGACGTATCCGCATCGTCTCTGACGACCTCATTATCCACAACAACCGCAACTTCATCTTCCTGATCCAGTTCATAATATTGTTCAAGATCTGCTTTCTCATTTGACGCACCGTATCTTGTCCATATCAGGAATCCTCCGATCGCTGCGAGAATCAATAGTATAAATATCGTCCATCTTATCGCCGCATTGCGACGTCTTCTCCTGGCTCTGCTGCTTCTCTTCCCCGTTCTGCCTGACCGTCTCTGGCCGGAACTGCTGCCTGACGGACCGTGGGCGTATATATCCGGGCGTCGTCTGCGCGGATTTCCCTTTCCTGTCCGTCGCTGGTCCGCGCCCTTTCTTTCTCTTTCGTCCATGCCGTACCTCCTATCAGCAATCATTATACCACATGCGCAGAAAAGGAAGCGGCGCTTTAGCGCCATTTACTTTTCAAGCCGTGGGATGCGGTATAATTCCTGCGCAGCAGGAAGAAGCGATATAATCGCTCCAGATTGCGTTTTCCGCAATCATTATACCATATTTTCATAGTGAGTCATTAATAATTTGCCTGTTTCAGGAGATTATAAACAGCTGCGCAAAAATACACTCAAATTTGTCCGGCAGATCAAGGGGTATCCTCTGCCTGCTTGTAATCATTGATGTCAGTAAAGATCAGCGCCTCTATATTACCGTCCCTGCTCAGAATATAGTCCCGCATATATGTGCCTTCTTCTTTTGTCATATAAGCCGTCACAATTTGGAGAGGACTGGCCGGATATCCGTCAATCGAGATATCTACTCCCTTCTGTTCATAATTCTCCAGCTCTGCAAACAACTCTCTGTAAACCATTTCTTCCGTTTTCATCTGTCGTATACTCCTTTTCCCGTCCGGATCACAATAAATAGTATTTCGATCAGATTGCCATAAGAAAGTACCCGTGACATACTGCCGGCAGCCTGAAATCCCAAAAGACAGCAGAATCCACAACGGGCATTTTTTCGTCTTCAAATCGTTTTTCCTGCTTAATGAAATAATTGCCGGGATTTCCGGCTCTTGAATCAGAAATAACAGAAAATAACAGAATTGTCTTTTCTTTCCTCCTTCCCCGCATACTTACTTATTGCCGATGCCGTCTTTTGTAAATGCCATTATATGAGCGACGCATCCTGTTTGCAATGTGTTTATTGTTCATAAACCGTGTTGATTTGTTGATAAGTCTTCCAATCTTATATTTTTCTTTACATCACTGAATTTTTTGTTTATACTAATCGTGAGAATATGTATCTAAATCTGTTTGGTGTGCATATTATCTTATATAGTATAAGGATGTGATTATATGAAGATTGAGAAACTCAATGAAAATCAGATTCGTTGTACGTTGACACATGCTGATCTGGCAGCCCGCCATCTGAAACTCAGCGAGCTCGCCTATGGCACTGAGAAAGCAAAATCTTTATTTCGTGATATGATGCAGCAGGCTTCATTTGATTTCGGTTTTGAAGCGGATAATATACCGCTGATGATAGAAGCAATACCGTCTTCAGCAGACTCCATCGTTCTGATCATCACAAAGGTGGAGGATCCCGAGGAACTCGACACACGTTTTTCCCGATTTACACCTTCGGGAGAAAGCGATCCTCTCAATATAGAAGCGCTTGAGAAGCTTGAGGGCGCGGACGAATTCCTCAACCTTTTAAATAAAGTAAAAGAGGCTGCATCGGGAACCAGAACCGCAGAGAAAGAGAAAGAAGAAACGCATACCGCTCCGGTGTTTTCTGTACGTCTGTTCTCTTTCGAAACGCTGGACGGAGTAATCAAGGCTGCCCGTCTTATCGCTCCCGCCTACAAAGGTGCAAACACATTATACAAAGACGGAACCGGAGGAGTTTTCCTGCTGGCGCTTGCACCGTCAGAGCACTCCACGAATGAATTCAACAAAATCTGCAATATGCTTTCTGAGTATGGTACGCCGGAAAAAGCTGATTCCACTGTTCTCGCATTTCTCGAAGAACATTGCGATATCATCATATCAGCAAATGCCGTACAGAAATTATCCACAATCTAAAGGTAAAACAAAAACGCCCCGGAATGTGTACTGCCTTCCAAGAGACAGACACATTCCGGGGCGCTTTTTACTATTTTTCTTTTTACTGCTCTGCTGCCATTGCCGCATTGATCTTCTCTACGAGAAGTTCGCTGTCAATTCCGTGCACCATAGCCGCTTCCTCCAGTGTCTCCATCTGGGATGCCGGGCAGCCGAGGCAGTGCATTCCGATTTCCATCAGGATTGGTGCTGATCCCGGGAAAATGTTGAGAAGTTCTCCGATTTTTGTATCTTTAGAAACCTGTGCCATTTCTATTCCTCCTTAAACTAATTGAATTTCTTCAGTGTTTCTTATTATAATCCCTGATATTTAAATTATCAACTATGTTTTCCATTTTATGCAGTGAGTTTTTTCTGAATTTTCTGACATGTTTTCCACGTATTTTTCGTTTTTTTGAATACTTAAAAGTCAAGAATCAAACTGATTTTTTTCGACAAATTTACATTTTCATAACAACTCACCAAAACGTTCGTTCTTTTTTCACCTCCGAGTAATTCACCAAAAACATATGTTTTTGTGTGGATAATGTGGATAACTCAGTGAAAAACCTCACTTTTTCCACGTTTTTCATTCCTCAGAGTGTGGATAAGTTGAAAACTTCCTGAATTCGAATTTCGACGCTTTTTTACAAATAAAAACATTTTTGTGCATTTTGCTTATTTTATCGACGTGGATGTCGAAAACGGGAAAACTGTATTTTTAACTAAAATACAATCTTCCCGTTCCTACCTATAGTATATCCTCATTTTGTACTTTTCATTGTATCAGAGCACGCGTCTGACCGCATAAATATTTGAATATGTGGCACTGCAGATACATATCCCTTTATCCGAATTCAGAGCATTTACTATATTACCGTCTCCCATATACAGTCCGACATGGCTGCAGTCACCATACAGAATCAGATCTCCCGGCTGTGCCTCTTCATAACTCACAGCATATCCCGAATTCACCATATCATATGTGGTTCTTGGAAGACTGATACCAAAATGTGCATATACCGACTGGACGAAACCCGAGCAGTCCGCGCCGTTCGTAAGGCTTGTCCCGCCCCATACATAGGGATTTCCCACAAACTGACAGGCATAGTCGATTACAGCCTGTCCCACCGTTGCTGTACTGCCGGCTGATGACGCAGAGATTCCTGCTGCTTCTCTGTCTGCCGCCTCCTGCTTTCTGCGCTCTTCTTCTGCAATTCGCTTCTCCTCTTCCTCTTTTGTCTCCCCATAGGAATAGGAGATCTCCTCGGTAACATAATCGCCGCATACCCAGCCGTCAATCTCACCAATTGTTACCGGATACCAGCCATCAACCGGATCACCGGTCACCTGATACTGCTCATCCATCCTGATCTGTGTCAGAATATTCGTATCCGTTCCCTGTCCGTCTCTTACGTTCAGGACATTTGCCGTGACTGTTACGGTATTATTCTCATACTCTCCAGCATGTTCCTGTGCTTCATTTCCCGTTATAAGCGTGTCTGCAGGGACATATCCCTCTGCTGCACCCGAACGGATCTTCGTCCAGCCATCCAGATACTCCAGCACCTGAGCCGCAGAGTCTTCATATAACTTTCCGACCCAGTCGCTGTTTTCATCCGGGGCATTCCTGATATAGGTAAAGTCTCCCGTATCAGAAAATGCCATATTCAAATACTCTCCCTCTTCTGTTGGCACCAGATAGAGATCAATATTGTCTTTTACTTCTGTCTCATAACATTCTTCCAGTACCGATTCGATCCCTGATGCCTGTACAAACGGCTGTTCTTCTGTATTTTCTGCCGCTGTTACACGAAGCACACTCCCCGGGATCATGATCGCTCCTGCCATGGCAGAAAGGACCACTTTTTGCTTGATGTGTGTCTTAACCATATAAAACCTCCTTGATGTCTGTGTCTTTATCTTTTGTAGGAAGTTCTAAATGTTACACATTTGTTAAATTTGTTACGTTGATATTATATCAAGTGTCTTTTTCTATGTCAACCGGATTCTCAGGGTTTTCTTATACACTTCTCGACATTTTTTATTGACTCATCCTTCATAAAATATCTTATTACAGTCATTTCTTAATTATTTTGTAATAAATTGGCGCAAATATTCCCAATTGTTATTCGCAAAAAATATTAGAATACCTGTTGACAAGATAAGAAAATTGTATTATATTCTAATTACAGTAATCGTTATCATTATTATTTTAATAACGGTTCTCATTTAGTAATGAAAGGGGGATTCCCATTGGCAGCTTTAAAATATAGTAGACAACGAGAATCCATCAAACATTTCCTGATGACAACCAAAAAGCATCCTACAGCCGATGAGGTTTACATGCACGTCAAAAGAGACTTTCCGAACATAAGTCTGGGAACTGTGTACAGAAATCTGAATCTTCTGACCGATATCGGCGAGGCAGTAAAAATTTCTACCCCTGACGGAGGAGACAGATTTGATGGAAGGACCGAACCTCACAATCATTTTCTGTGTAAAAAGTGCGGACGATTACTGGACCTGGAACTCGATATGAAGAGCATCGATGAAGTCAATCGTCTCGCTGCAGAGAATTTTGACGGACTGATCGAATCCAGTTCTACACTATTTTATGGTGAATGCAGTGACTGCATTAAAAAGTCTTAACAATACATTTTCAAGAAAAGGAGACAAGAATTATGAAAAAATGGGTATGTACAGTATGTGGTTATGTTTACGAGGGAGAAGCTGCACCGGCTGAATGTCCGGTTTGCCATGCACCGGCTGAGAAATTCCAGGAGCAGTCCGGAGAGATGACATGGGCTGCTGAGCACGTCGTAGGTGTTGCTCAGGGCGTAAGCGAGGACATCCTTGCTGATCTGAGAGCAAACTTCGAGGGCGAGTGCTCTGAGGTTGGTATGTATCTTGCTATGGCAAGAGTTGCTCACAGAGAGGGATATCCGGAGATCGGACTCTACTGGGAGAAAGCTGCTTACGAAGAAGCTGAGCACGCTGCTAAATTTGCTGAGCTGCTTGGCGAAGTTGTTACAGACAGCACAAAGAAGAACCTTGAGATGCGTGTAGAAGCTGAGAACGGTGCTACAGCCGGCAAGTTCGACCTGGCTAAACGTGCGAAAGCTGCTAACCTTGATGCAATCCATGATACAGTTCATGAGATGGCAAGAGACGAAGCTCGCCACGGCAAAGCATTTGCAGGACTTCTGAAGAGATACTTCGGTTAATTCAAAAATATAATTACAACTGTAGAATAAGTAATATATGAAACAGCAGTTCAGTCTTCCTATGTCAATGCATCTTTGCAAACGTCACAGGCTGAACTGCTGCAGTATCTGAGACTGTCTTTGAGAATTTAATATAAGATTCCCGGAGGCAGTCTCTTTTCATAATTCGCAAAAGGAGGCACATTATGTCTAAATATGCAGGAACAAAAACAGAACAGAATCTGATGGAAGCTTTTTCCGGTGAATCACAGGCACGCAACAAATATACTTACTACGCTTCTGCCGCAAGAAAAGCAGGATTTGTACAGATGGCTAACATCTTTGAGGAAACGGCAAATCAGGAGAAAGAGCACGCCAAAATGTGGTTTAAAGAATTTCACGGCATCGGAAACGTAGAAGAAAATCTTGTCGACGCTGCGGCAGGCGAAAACTACGAGTGGACAGACATGTATAAACGCATGGCTGAGGAGGCTGAGGCCGAAGGATTTACTGAACTTGCCGCTAAATTCCGGGGCGTAGCCGAAGTCGAAGCCGCTCACGAAAAGCGCTATCAGAAACTGCTCGATCACTATCGCGAAGGCAAAACTTTCAAAGATGAGGCGCCTCTCGGCTGGAAATGTAACAACTGCGGATATATCTACGAAGGCGACGAAGCACCGGAAATCTGCCCGGTATGCGCACATCCGAAGGCTTACTTCGAAAGAAAGGCTGAGAATTACTAAAATTCTGGATTTATCGTACTGAGAAAGAGTCCGCCGGGAGGTATGTATTGTTAGCGCACACGTTTTCACTCGGTCGCGGCGTAACGGTACATAAGAGCGCAAAAAACGCGCTCTAAGTGCCGACGCCGCTCCAACGGTGCGTACACAATACATACCTCCCAGCTGCTTTCTTTCCCATCCCGAAAATCGAATTTCTATCGGGAGGAACAAAGCCAGATCTTTATCGACTACCTTCTCTTTTCTACCGGTTTCTCTGACTCTCTGATTTGTCGGAATGACTGCCGGTATAGATAATGCAGAAAACGGACGAGATGAGGCACAGGAAAACGTAAACAGAGGTGACCGGTGTATGATGAAGGCGACTTCGAAGTAATTCGAAGGAAAAAGTTAAGGCTCCGGAAGATGATGTTAAGCCTGAAAATGGAGTGTCTGAGTCGCAGACGAGTTTTCCATTTTCAGGCTTTGTTTTTAATCATCTTTCGGAGTCTTTAATTTTTCCCGAATTACGGAGCGGAACCTGAGTCACATACCGGTCATCTCAAAGAAGTATTCCAGTGTCTCATCTCCGCGCGTTTTCGGACATTATAATTATCGGCATCCACTCCGACAAATCCGAATCATTCTTTAGAAAGGCCCATACCCGATACCGTATGCGATCATGACGAGCACAAATGCACTGACAATAAATCCAAGGTATATCTTCCAGCAGAATTTGATCCAGGATCCATAATCCACTCCGCACATGGAGAGCTGGACGAGGGAACTTCCCGGCCAGAAGCTGTTCGTGATGCCATCGCCGTACTGATAGGTGAGCACGAGTACCTGCTGATTGATATTGAGTATCTTTCCAAGCGGCTGCAGGATCGGCATGACGATGACTGCCTTTCCGCTTCCCGATACTACAAGGAAATTAAACAGTGTCACAAATATAAAGATGATCAGGAGCGCAAGGATGGCGCTTCTGTTTTCCAGAAGCTGTGACATAGCGTGGACAATAGTATCCATGATGCAAGCCTGATTCATAAGCACTACGACTGACTGGGCAAGCCCTACAGCAAAAGCCGCCGCAAACACCCGGACCGCTCCTTTACAGAAGAGCTGACATGCTTCGCTCGGGCCGAACCGGAAAATAATAGCGAGCAAAATAGCCATGATGACATAGATTGCCGCAATCTGCGGGAAGGACCATCCGAGCCGGATGCAGCCGAATCCCTGTACGACGATGATTCCCAGAAATACGAGAAGCCCGAGGACTCTTCTGGGATTCATTTCTTCCATCTGCTCCGTATGATCCTCCTGTTTCCGGTTCATATACTCCTCACTCATCAGACTGAGCGCAGGATTCTTCTTGATCTTACGGCAGTATGTATAGAGCCCGATCAGGCCGATCACATAGAATACGACCAGGCCCACCGCCCGGAAACCGATACCTGAGAACAGTGGCAGACCTACGATCTGCTGCGCCACTCCGGTTGTAAATGTGTTCATCAGACCCGAAGTGAAACCGACCGTACTTCCTACAATGGCAAGTGCCGTCCCCACCATACGGTCATATCCGAGGGCAAATCCGATCGTCACCGCCAGCGGATAGAACGGATATGCCGCCTCTCCATAACCGAGTACTCCGAATACGACGAAGATCGTATAGAAGATACACACGACGGAGAACTCTTTTCCTTTTGTCTTCTTCAGGATCATATTGATCCCCGCGCCGAAAGCCCCGCTGACTTCCAGCAGATAGATGGCACCGGAACTGATAAAGAGCGTTCCCATGATCGTAGCGCCATTGACAAATCCGGTATATATCGCCTCAAAATAATCCATAAACGTGATCGGCGTCTCGTTTTCCACATACTGGAATGTATCCGGATCGATCACTGTGATACCGGAACTGTCCTCAATCCGCTCATATAAACCACTGGGAATTATATAAGAGAGGATCACGACGAACAGCATGATGATAAGCAGTATAATGAAGACATGAGGCATATGAAAACCTTTCTGCTTCTGTGTTTTTCCGTTCATTTTAATTATTCTCCTTTCCGTGTTCCTCGAGCCAGGCAATCGCTGCATTGGCATGGACGGCCGCTCCGATAGGCAGCACTTCTTCGTCCAGTATCATCTTCGGACTGTGAAGCGGTGCATTTCCCGGTTTGCCCGCACCGATAAAGGCGAACATGCCGGGCACTTCTTTGGTCACATATCCGAAATCTTCTGTGCCTGTCATCGGCGGGATCTGATGTACATTCTCTTCTCCGACAATCTCACCGATATGGGGAACCATTTCTCTGCACAGTTCTTCATTTGAAAATGTACAGGGTGTATGGAATATTGTAAGGTCATATTCTCCGTTCCATGCCTTCACATAGTGATCAATAACTTCAGGAATACGCTGTTTTAAATGCTCCGCGGCCTCTACATCCAGCGTGCGCAGTCCGATATGCAGCTCTGCCTCGTCAGGGATGATATTGACCGCAGTGCCTCCCTTTGCAACGCCGCAGGTCAGGGCAACCATTGCCGCAGGATCGGCTTCGCGTGTCGCAAGCAGATTGACCGCCTGATAGACCTGATTCATGATCATGAGCGGGTCCGTGCAGAGCTGGGGCTGTGAACTGTGTCCTCCCCTTCCGTAGATCTTCAGGATAAAGGAATCCAGAGATGCGGAATTTACGCCTACTGCATATCCTACCTCTCCGGTTCTATCCGTCGGCTGAACGTGCAGCCCGAAAGCTGCATCCACCTTCGGATCTGTCAGAGCTCCGTCCTCAACCATGACACGGGCTCCTGCCCCGGTCTCCTCACCCGGCTGGAACATAAGTTTTACAGAACCTTTCAACTCGGATTCCATATCCTTTAATATCTGTGCAGCTCCGAGGAGCATGGCCGCATGGCTGTCATGCCCGCACATATGTCCGGTGCTGCTGCACGACCTGAACTCAAGATCATTGTCCTCGCGGACAGGAAGGGCATCCATATCTGCCCGCAGAAGTATACACGGGCTTCCGTGTCCGATCAGGGCCGTCACTCCGGTTTCCTTTTCCATCCTGGGAAATCCTGCCTCCACAAAATCCTCTGTCATCTTAGGAGGAATCGGTCCGCCGCAGTCCTTCCATGGGATCCCCATCTCGTCCAGACGTTTTTTAATATATGCGCTCGTCTTTGGCAGATCCGTTCCGATCTCCGGGATCTGATGCAGATATCTTCTGTCCTGCGTAATCTGATCTTTCAGATCATAAGCCCTTTTCTTTACCTCTTCCGCCGATATTGCCATATCTTCTTGCTGCTCCTTTCTTACCTCTTCACATCACGGATGTTCCTGCATAGCCCTGCAGCAGTTCCGCATAAAAGAAAAAAACTCCGGACATCTTCTTCCAGCCTCGGAGTTGTCGGTACATAATTATAATAGCTCTCTGCATAATTATGCTTTATGCTAACATTTTTCGCCTGATTTTACAAGGTTTTTTATGATTTTTCCTGACAAAGCCATACCATTCTGATATCATAGACTCCAAAGGAGTGTAAAACAGCATGAAACAATCTGAAAAACATATCTTTATCAACGGAAAAATATTTACGTCTGATGAAACCTGTCCCTATGCGGACAGTATGGTGACCGAGGGCGGACGCATCGTCTGGATCGGAGAAAAAGACAGTATGCCGCAGGAGTATGCTGAAATGATCGCAGCGCACCCATGCACAGAGAACGGCAGCTCCCCGGTGACTGATCTGAAAAACAGGCGCGTGATCCCCGGATTTGTGGACGCGCACATGCATCCGGTCATGCTCGCGGACTTCCGCAAGAAGATCACCGCAATGCCGCCTGAGATCAATTCTATTGAGGATCTGACGGCTGCCATCAAAGAAAGAAGAGAACATCAGGCTCCCGGAGAGTGGATCGAGGGCTGGGGATACGACGAGCAGGGACTTCTTGAAAAACGCTCCCCCACCCGCTATGATCTGGACCGGGGATGCAGTGACTCTCCGGTATCCATTATGCGTACCTGCGCACATATCCGCTGTGTCAACAGTATGGCGCTTAAAATGGCCGGCATAGACAGGAATACTCCGGATCCGCCAGGCGGAGAGATCGAGCGGGACGAAAATGGCGAACCCACCGGAGTGCTTAAGGAAAATGCGCGCAATCTCATCGTTCCCCTGATGCCTCAGGAATCTGTGGAACAGCACGTAGACAATCTGCTGGAGCTGGGGGAAGTCCTCATCTCACAGGGTATCACCACGATCTGTGATATGGGAAATCTGGATTCCAGTGATAATATTCCGGTCTATGAGGCTGCTGCCGAAAGGGGATTTCATCAAAGAGTAGGCGTCTATTATATGTGGGATTTCTTCGCAGATGATAAAGACTTCCATATCCCGGAGGAACTCTTTGACCGGAACCGGCAGATCTTCGCCGCCGGCTTGAAGCTGATCGGGGATGGCAGTATTTCCGGGCGGACTGCATGGATGAACCGTCCGTATTACGGATCTGATAATGAGTATGGCATCTCTGTGTGCAGTGATCATCTGGTCGAAACCGCTATCTCATTCTGCAGGGAAAACCACTGCCAGCTCTCCATGCACGCCATGGGCGGAAGAGCTATCTCGAGGATGGTAGACCGGGCATGTCAGGAAACTTCCTGGACATCCGGCGATATTCCTTATGTCCGGGTAGAGCACGTTACAGATCCCTCAGAAGAAAGCATACGCAAGGCCGCAGAACACGGGATCTCTTTTGTGTCACAGCCGATCTTCCCGTATGCGGAGAGCAAGAGTTATCTCACAAATCTGGGAAAAGAATGGTTAAAAGAATGCTATCCATACAAGGATATGCTGGAGGCAGGTGTATGTTTAGGATTCTCAACCGATGCTCCTGCTACTTACTGGTCAGATCCGTCCGATCCGTTCCCAGGACTGAAACTGGCTGTAACGCGTACTGCTGCCGACGGTACGGATTGCGGAAAGGCCCAGGCAGTCGATATTGAGACAGCCATCAGACTGTACACGATCGGAGCCGCACAGGCTGCAGGATTTCCCGATACGGGAATGCTCGCCCCCGGATACCATGCAGATTTCGCCGTACTCAGCGACGATATCCTGAATATCCCGGCGGAGGATATCGACAAGGTCAAAGTCGTACAGACATATGCGGGCGGCCGATGTGTATATAATCGCTAAACTTCTATAGTAGCAGTGCGGATTTGCGAATGGCGCGGGCTGAACTGTTACCATTTACATTCACTGACTTGGTATTTATATACCCGACATTTACAGAAAAGAGGAATTTTACTATATGTTTTGTTTACCAGAATACAGAGAACCTGATTTTACGGAAAAAAGATTTACTGATGCACCTGACGCCGCCTGGGAAAAGGTGACGATCAAAGGGGTAGCTCCCGAAAATTACCACAGTACATCCATGTACCCGGAATATTTCAAAATAAACGGAAAATGGACACTCGCAGAAGAGAGCCGTATGGATTCGAGCGTCGTGCTATGCGATGACGGTCATCTGAAGGTAGTGGAAAACCGCAACCTGGAAATCGGCGACAAAGTCATCCTCGGCCGTACGGAAAACGGACAGGAGGGCATCTATCTGCATGCAAATGCGTTTGAAGATCCTGACGATACAGAAGGAGACCAGTTTGTCTTCCGTCAGGGCAGAAGCCGGGAGACATCCTACGCAAGAGATTATGACCGCCTCTTCGAGCTTCTGAAATATGAAAAAGAACACGGAAATATTCTCTGGGTAATGGGACCTGCCTTTTCCTTCGATGCGGACGCAAGACGCGCTATGCAGGCGATGGTGGAAAACGGATACGTGGACGGTCTGATGGCGGGAAATGCCCTGGCAACTCACGATCTTGAGGGGGCTATGTTCCACACTGCTCTCGGGCAGGATATCTACACACAGAAATCCCAGCCAAACGGACATTATAATCACCTGGATGTCATCAACCGGGTAAGAAAGAGCGGTTCCATCGCTCAGTTTATCGACGACTATAATATCGACAATGGTATCATGTACAGCTGCGTAAAAAATGACGTTCCGTTCGTCCTCACGGGCTCCATCCGTGACGATGGTCCGCTCCCGGAAGTGATCGGTAATGCCTATGAAGGACAGACTGCAATGCGAAACATGGTCAAAAAATCTACGACTGTCGTCTGCCTTGCAACTATGCTCCACACCATCGCGACAGGAAATATGACGCCATCTTACCGTGTCCTTGACGACGGCACAGTGCGTCCGGTCTTCCTCTATACAGTGGATGCCGACGAGTTCGTAGTCAATAAGCTCTTAGACCGCGGAAGTCTTGCAGCGACTACGATCGTCACAAACGTACAGGACTTTATCATGATCGTGGCAAAAGGACTGGGATTGATGTAAAAAGCTATGCAGAACATAAAATGATCCGAAAAGGTATCTGTTCAAGGACCTTCCCGGATCATTTTCATTTTCTGCTCTCTGTCTAACTGCTTGATCTCCCACTCCCGGCGCATAGCTTCTTCCTTCGTCTGAAACTCCTCGTAATATGCCAGCACCACCGGGCGGCGGGACTTCGTATATTTGGCTCCTTTTCCATCATTGTGCGCCCTGATCCGCTTCTCGAGATCATTGGTCCAGCCGGTGTAGAGAGAGCCGTCACTGCATTTGACAATATATGTATAATTCATAAACAACACCAAAATTATTCTAGCCCATTTCGTACGATTAAGCAATAAAATTCCGGATTTATCGGAGTGAGAAAGAGTCCGCTGGGAGATATGTATTGTTAGCGCACACGTTTTCACTCGGTCGCGGCGTAACGGTACATAAGAGCGCAGAAAACGCGCTCTAAGTGCCGACGCCGCTCCAACGGTGCGTACACAATACATACCTCCCGGCGGACTCTTTCTTTCCCATCCCGAAAATCGAATTTCAAACGGAAGGAACAAAGCCGGATCTTTCTTAACTAAGATTTCATAAATCCTGGCTGATATAGTATTAGTTAAGCTGTGG
>NZ_VMSO01000031.1 GCF_008691045.1 Mediterraneibacter catenae | reverse complement strand
TATACCACTAAAAAGTAAAACGTAGATGCAAACTATGTAAAATTAAAATAATCATATTTATTTACTTTATGTACAGTGACAAATACGGTGTAATTCGCTATAATATCAGCATTGAGGGTTGGGGCGGAATCTGACACTTGAATTTTGAAAGGAGATGCAGTAATGCTTCAGGTAAAAGACATCCGTAAAGAATACCGCACCGGAACTCTTGTCCAGAAAGCTTTGGACGGAGTGAGCCTGAATCTGAGAGATAACGAATTTGTTGCCATCCTGGGGCCGAGCGGTTCGGGAAAGACGACGCTTCTTAATATCATTGGCGGGCTGGACCGCTATGACAGCGGCGATCTTATCATTAATGGAATATCCACTAAGAAATATAAAGACAGGGATTGGGATTCCTACCGGAATCACACGATAGGATTCGTATTCCAAAGTTACAATCTGATCCCTCACCAGACAATTCTGGCGAATGTGGAGCTTGCTCTGACAATCTCAGGAATCGGAAAGGCAGAGCGCAGGCAGAGAGCGCGGGAAGCGTTGACGCAGGTAGGACTGGGCGAGCAGGTGCATAAGAAGCCGAACCAGCTCTCCGGCGGCCAGATGCAGCGGGTTGCAATAGCCCGGGCACTTGTCAATGATCCGGATATACTGCTGGCTGATGAGCCTACAGGAGCATTGGACAGCGAGACGAGTGTACAGGTGATGGATCTGCTCAAAGAGGTGGCTAAAGACCGGCTGGTCGTCATGGTCACACATAACCCTGAGCTGGCATATGAGTATGCGACACGTATCGTGAACCTGAAAGACGGACAGATAAGATCGGACAGTGATCCCTATATAGTGAATGAAGAAGAGCTTATGGACCCGGAGCACAAAAACATGGGGAAATCTTCCATGTCTTTCATTACTGCTCTTTCCTTAAGTTTTAATAACCTGAAAACAAAGAAGGCGAGGACACTCCTTACGGCGTTTGCCGGATCCATTGGAATTATCGGCATCGCTCTCATTTTGTCCCTGTCGACAGGAGTCAACGACTATATTCAGCAGATCGAGGAGGAGACTCTTTCCGAGTATCCGCTGCAGATTCAGAGTACCGGATTTGATTTCTCTTCTGCATTGGAAACCGGGGGGATTCCGGATTCAGAGGACCAGACCGGCGATATCTATGTGGTAGAGATGGTAACGGATATGTTCTCTACTTTAGATACAAATGACCTTGAATCTCTGAAATCTTATCTGGACAGCGGGGAGAGCGGGATAGAAAAATACACCAATGCTGTAGAATATTCTTATAATACAGAACCTCAGATATACAAGGAAAACGGAGACGAGATCCGGCAGGTCAATCCGGATCATTCTTTTGACTCACTGGGGTTCGGCTCATCATCAGGGTCCGGCATCATGTCTTCTATGATGAGCACGGATGTATTCTATGAAATGCCGGAGAACGAACAGCTTTATGAGGGACAGTACGACGTGAAAGCAGGACGCTGGCCGGAGAACTACAATGAGTGTGTGCTTGTCCTTACATCCGGCGGTGGCATGAGCGATTTTATGCTTTATACACTGGGATTAAGAGATCCGCTGGAACTCGACGATATGGTGGAGCAGTTTGCAAATGAGGAGAATATTACTGTACCTGAGGACATAGGTACGTACACCTATGACGACATCATCGGCACCACATTTAAGCTGGTGAACAGTGCCGACTACTATCAGTATGACAGCCAGTATGAGGTGTGGACAGACAAAACCGGTGATGAGGACTATATGAAAGAACTGGTGGCGAATGGAGAAGATCTTACGATCGTCGGAGTGGTACAGCCTGCGGAAGACGCCAATGCGTCCGCGCTCAGCCCGGGGATCTGTTATCCGGCGTCCCTGACGAAACATACTGCAGAATATGCAGCGAACACCGATATTGTCAAAGAACAGCTTGCGGACTCGTCTGTCAATGTATTTACCGGAGAAAAATTCGGAGAAAACAGTTCCCAGGATGAATTTGACATGGAATCCCTCGTAACGGTCGATGAAGAGAAGCTGCAGGAGGCATTCGGCTTTGATGAGAGCGCATTTACAAATGTGTCGGACTCCTTGGACTTCTCAAGCGTGTTCGGAAGCGCGGGAGACTCCGTGGACCTCTCGCAGATGATAGATCTGAGCGGAATAAGCGTTGATCTGCCCGATATGGGATCAATGGATCTTGGAGATATAATGGAAAATGTTGATATCTCCATGTCCTCCGAAGACTTCTCGAAGATTGCGGGGGAACTGCTGGCAGGATATCAGGAGTATGCGAAAGAACACCCGGAGGCGGATTATTCGGGACTGATGGAGAGTTTTCAGGAGTATCTCAGGACTGATGCCGCGCAGGCGATCATAAAAGCGACGATGCTGGAGATCATCCAGTCGGAGGGCGGAGTCAGTGTGACATCAGGACAGATATATGAACTGACGGCATCTTTAAAAGCCGGATTTATACAGTATGCGGAGTCAGCGGAGATGCCGGAAGGGGGCTGGACAGCAGAGGGTTTCTATACTAAGCTTGAAGAGTACCTGCAGACAGATACAGCCCTTGGAACGATAAATACCTGGATGAACGGCATCTTTACGTCAAAACTGCAGAGTATGGAGATTGATGACGGGTATATAACCAGACTGGCCGCCGCTCTGGCAGCAGGTTATCAGCAGTATGCTCAGGCGGGAGGCGGTCCGGATCCGTCTAAGATGGGAGAACACTTTATCGAATATCTTCAGACAGAGGCGGCACAGGATATAATATCGGAAGGACTGGCTTCGGCAATAGATATTGACGCCATAGAGTCTCAGCTCACACAATCTGTAGAGAGTTACATGAGGAGCGCCATGGCGGCTTACGGCAGCGCGATCAGTCAGGCGCTTGAGACTCAGATGTCTTCAGCCATGCAGCAGATGATGAGTCAGATCGCATCCGGAATGGGTGACGCCATGAGCCAGGCAATGGCAAATGTGGGAAGCAGTCTGGAAGATGCAATGAATATTGATGCAGAAGCGTTTGCGGATGCATTTCAGATGAATATGTCAGGAGATGAACTGACCGAACTTATGATGTCCATGAATTCGGGACAGAGTGCTTCTTATGAGAACAATCTGGCGTCTCTCGGCTATGTGGATTTTGATGTGCCGGGAGGGATAGATATTTATCCGAAAGATTTCGAGAGCAAAGAAGCGGTGGTCGGCATCCTTGACGATTATAACAGCCGCATGGAGTCGGAAGGTAAGGAAGAACAGGTGATCACTTACACGGATATGGTTGGAACACTGATGTCCTCCGTGACAGAAATCATCGATATCATCAGTTATGTGCTGATTGCTTTTGTGGCGATATCTCTTGTCGTATCGTCCATTATGATCGGTGTGATCACATACATCAGCGTGCTGGAAAGAAAGAAGGAGATTGGTATTCTGCGCGCAATAGGTGCATCTAAGGGGAATATTTCACAGGTATTTAATGCAGAGACATTTATCATCGGATTCTGTGCGGGCGCGCTGGGAATCATCATCTCTCTGCTGCTTTTGATCCCCGGAAATGCGCTGATCCACTATCTGGCAGGAACAAATGACGTCAATGCCGTGCTCCCGGCGGGGCCGGCGGTAATACTTATCCTCTTGAGCGTTATCCTGACATTGATCGGCGGTCTGATCCCGTCGAAGAAGGCAGCCAAGAGTGATCCGGTGACAGCCCTGCGGACGGAGTAAACTGTTACCTGGCTTTGTTACTATAGAGAAGACCCATGGCAAGGAGGGGAACCATGAATCAGAATATTATAGAACTTAAGAACATAAAGAAGGTTTTCGATGATACCGTGGTCGTGGAAGACTTTAACCTGGAAGTGAAAAAAGGTGAATTTGTTACATTTTTAGGTCCGTCAGGCTGTGGGAAGACGACGACACTTCGCATGATCGCCGGATTTGAATTCCCGACAGAGGGGCAGATCCTCTTAAATGGAGAGGATATCAGTCATCTGCCGCCCAATCTGCGGCCGATCAACACAGTGTTTCAGCGCTATGCGCTGTTTCCCCATATGAATGTTTATGATAATGTAGCGTTCGGGCTGAATCTGAAGCATCTGCCCAAATCCGTGATCAGTGAGAAAGTCAGAAGGGTTCTGGAAGTGGTCGATCTGGAAGGGTTTGAGAATAGAAAGATATCCACGTTGTCGGGAGGACAGCAGCAGAGGATCGCCATTGCCCGCGCGATCGTCAATGAACCTGACATCCTGCTTCTTGACGAGCCGCTGGGGGCGCTGGACCTGAAGATGAGAAAAGAGATGCAGCTGGAGCTGAAATCCATGCATGAACAGCTGGGAATTACATTTATCTATGTGACGCATGATCAGGAGGAAGCTCTAACCATGTCCGATAAGGTCGTGGTCATGTCGGACGGCATGATCCAGCAGATCGGGACTCCCGAGGAGATTTACAATGAGCCGAAAAATGCTTTCGTCGCGGACTTTATCGGGGAAAGCAATATCTTTGAAGGAAAGATGGCGGCATCCATGACGGTCAGCTTCTGCGGAGCTGAATTCCCTTGTGTGGATAACGTACCGAAAGATACGCGCGTTGACGTGGTAGTGCGGCCCGAAGATGTCATTATAACCACTCCGGAGCACGGCCAGATCAGCGGAGTTGTGGACTCTGCGGTATTTAAGGGGATGTACTATGAGATCACGGCGATCCTGCCGGATGAAAATGAGGTGGTCATCCAGACTACAAGAAACGTGCAGCCCGGCGAAGAGATTGGTATGCGTATCGGGCCTGACGAGATCCACGTCATGCCTGCGGGCGTGCTCATGAATGTCTTTGACGGCACGATCACGAAAGACGGACGCGCAGCATTTGCCGGCGGTGAGTACGAGTGTGACCTGACACAGCTCTACGAGGGCTCTGTTCAGAGCGGCCCGTGCTCTGTTATTACGGCAGGCGGCGAGGAGATCGATCTCGAGGGTACTTATGTGACGGTAGAAGTGCCGGTGAAAGCGGTTTCCATGAGTGATGAACAGAGGGAATACCGTGCGGACGGAAATATCATCTCATTTATCTATAAAGGAAATCACTATAACTATACGGTGCGGACAGCTACGGAAGAGGACTTCGTGCTGGACGAGGATGATCTGTGGAACGAGGGGGACCACGTAAGTCTGATGATTCCAAAAGAGCAGATCGTACTGAAGAGAAAGTAGGGACTGGATATGAAAGGTTTTCGATTCAGCAGGAAACAGCTGTGCATCCCTTATGCACTGTTCCTGATCTGTTTTGTCGTACTGCCGCTGGCAGTGATTGTTTACTATGCGTTTACGGACGGGAGCGGGAGATTTACTCTTGAAAATCTTCTTAACTTCTTTACGAACGGAAATACGATAGGCACGCTCTGCTACAGTGCTGTGATCGCAGTCGTGGTGACGGCGGTCTGTCTTCTGATCGCTTACCCTGTGGCGTACGTACTGGCAAGGAGCGGCCTGAAAAGAGGGCCGGTGCTGCTGATGCTCTTTATCCTGCCGATGTGGATCAACTTTACATTGCGGATCACCGCATTAAAAGAGATCCTGACAGTACTTGAGGGTAATCTGTCTCTGCATCCGTTCCTGAATACGGTGATAGGGATGACATACGATTATCTTCCATTTATGATCCTGCCGTTATATACGACTCTGCTCCAGCTGGATCAGAGCCTGCTGGAGGCGGCGCAGGATCTGGGAGCAGGACCGGTGTCAGTGTTTTCCAGAGTGACACTGCCTTTATCCATGCCGGGGATCGCCAGCGGGATCACAATGACATTTCTTCCGGCGATGACCAACTATGTCATCCTTGATATGATGTACAACAGTACGTATATCATGGGTTCACTGATCGGAAGTTACTTCAATATCTATGACTGGAACAACGGTTCCATGATATCGCTGATCCTTTTTGCACTGATCTGCATCGTGTCGCTGTTTACCGGCGGAGAGGATCAGGATGATGCGAAGAACAGGGGGGCAGTGCTGTGATGAAAAAGATACTTTCTTATTCCTGGCTTGCTATTGTGGCGCTTTTTATGTATATACCTGTACTGATCCTTGCATTTTACAGCTTTACTGATTCCACGACGATCGGTGCCGTGCGGGGATTTTCCCTGCACAATTATGTAACGCTTTTTACGACAGAAGAGCTTAGGAATATGATCGCCGGCACTCTTCTGCTGGCTGTAGGAGCAGCTGTGATATCTTCGATCCTGGGGACAGTCGGCGCTGTCGGTGCGTTTTATTCCAGGCCGTTTACCAGAAATCTGGTCGAGAATGCGAACAGGATCCCGGTTGTCAATGCGGACGTGGTTACTGCGTTTTCAATCTGTATCCTCCTGATCGTCGTGCTCGGGATTGAGAAGAATACATTTATTCCGCTGGTGATCGGACATGTGGTACTGTGCACTCCTTTTGTATATCTCGCCGTGATGCCGAAACTCAAACAGATGGATAACGGTCTCTATGAGGCTGCGCTCGATCTGGGCGCGACGCCGTTCCAGGCACTGTATAAGGTCGTGATCCCGCAGATCGTCCCGGGAATCGTATCGGGATTTATGCTGTCGATCACGCTGTCACTGGATGACTATTTTATTTCCACGTATACAAAGCCGGCGACATTTGACACGATCAGTACCTATGTGGTTAATGCCACAAGAGGGGCGCAGACCGAGATCAAAACTGCGCTGTGGGCTCTGTCCACGGTGATCTT
Organism: Mediterraneibacter catenae; assembly: GCF_008691045.1. Taxonomy (GTDB): domain Bacteria; phylum Bacillota; class Clostridia; order Lachnospirales; family Lachnospiraceae; genus Mediterraneibacter; species Mediterraneibacter ornithocaccae. The sequence goes on along the minus strand of NZ_VMSO01000031.1, from coordinate 14,627 downwards.
CCTTGTCGTGATCCTGGCGGTGGTGATCATGAATCTTGCTGCGGCAGGAACAGAGAAGAAACAGGAGGTGAGCGCATATGAAGGCAGAGAGAAAGTGTAAAATCGGAATATTGGCAGCAGGCACTGCGCTGACAGCCGCATTTTCACTGGTCCTGCCTGTCGGGACGATATCCGGAAACGGAATATCCGACGGCGCGCCGTCGGGGAATCCGGCTTCTGTGTCTGCGGCAGAAAGCAGCGGGAAAGTGACCCTGCGCATCGCCAACTGGGAAGAATATATCGATGAGGGCGGCTGGGACGAGGAAGAAGCAATCGACCTCGATGACCGGGAAAGCACCGTGATCCTGGGAGAAAATTCCATGATCGAGGACTTTGAAGAATGGTATCTGGATACTTATGGTGTGGAGGTGGAAGTAGAGTACTCCACATTCGGAACAAATGAGGATCTGTACAACCAGCTCACGCTCGGCAATGATTTTGATCTTGTATGTCCGTCCGAGTATATGTTTATGAAACTGATCGCGGAGGACAGGCTTCAGCCGCTCTCTGACAGTTTCTTTGACGAAGAGAATGAGAACAACTATTACATCCGCGGTGTGTCGGACTATATCAGAAATATTTTTGATACAAATACAATAAACGGCGAACCGTGGAGCAGCTATGCAGCAGGCTACATGTGGGGAACGACGGGAATTGTATACAATCCCGAAGTAATCTCTGAAGAAGAGGCGTCTCACTGGTCGATCCTTGCTGATCCGAAATACAAAGGACAGGTAACGATCAAGGACAATGTGCGCGACAGCTACTTTGCGGCGCTTGGGATGCTGAACGAGGAGGCATTGCTGGAACCGGATTTTATCAGCTCACCGGACCGCCTTGAGCGCATTGCGGAGCTGATGAACCAGACAGATGAAGAGACGGTCAAAGAAGCTGAGGCCATATTAAAGCAGATGAAAGAGAATGCCTATTCCTTTGAGTCGGACAGCGGGAAGGCCGACATGGTGACCGGCAAGGTGCTGGCGAACTATCAGTGGTCGGGTGATGCGGTCTACACGCTGGATCAGGCAGAGATCGACGACTATTATCTGGCATATGCAGTGCCGGAAGAGTGCACGAATATATGGTTTGACGGCTGGGTCATGCTGAAGGACGGAATAGAGGGAGACGACGCCAGACAGCAGGCTGCCGAGGCTTTTATCAACTTCATGTCAAGACCGGACAATGTTGTCAGAAATATGTATTATATCGGATATACATCTGTCATTGCGGGCGGTGACAGTGATATAATCTATGCATATGCAGACTGGTGCTACGGGGCGGAAGATGATGCTGAGGATACGATCGAATATCCGGTAGGATTCTTCTTCAGCGGAGATAATGCAGATGAAGATTATATCATTACCGCTGAAGCGGATCAGGTGAACAGGCAGCTTTTTGCACAGTATCCGCCTCAGGATGTGCTGGAGCGCGCCGTAGTTATGCAGTATTTTGATCAGGAAAATAATGAGCGGATCAATCAAATGTGGGTCAATGTGAGATGTTTTGACCTGACAGAGCTGACACCGCAGGACTGGGCAAAAATCGCGGCAGTGCTGACAGCTGTGATCGCAGCAGTGGTGATCTATAAGAAAAGAGATGATATCAGGCAGCTCAAAAGAAAGTGACCAGATTCGTACGTAGAAGAACGGAGGCGGACAGGTGGAGGCATATACGAGTTTTGCATCAGTGTATGATACATTTATGGATAATGTCCCTTATGAAGAATGGGGGCGATATATACAGGGCATGCTATGCAAATATGGCGTAAAAGACGGAATTGTGCTGGAACTTGGATGCGGTACAGGTACGATGACAGAGATTCTTGCAGGATACGGATACGATATGATCGGTGTGGACAATTCCGAGGATATGCTTGAGCTTGCCATGGAAAAGCGGATGAAATCCGGACATGATATACTGTATCTTCTGCAGGATATGCAGGAATTTGAACTGTACGGCACAGTCAGAGCGGCGGTAAGCGTATGTGATTCCGTCAATTATATAACGGAGCCGGAAGAACTGGAGGAAGTGTTCCGGCTTGTCAATAATTACCTTGATCCGGGCGGTATTTTTCTCTTTGATTTCAACACAGATTATAAATACAGGGAGATCATGGGAGACTGTACAATAGCTGAAGACCGCGGCGAGTGCAGTTTTATATGGGATAACTATTATTATGAAGAAGAGCGGATCAACGAGTATGACCTGACTCTTTTCATAAGAGAATGCGGCCGGGAATCAGAAGGAGATCCGGACCATACGGGAGGGCTGTATCGCAAGTATAAGGAAACCCACTATCAGAGAGGGTATACACTGGAAGAGATGCGGACGCTCCTGGAGCGTGCAGGACTTGTGTTTGAAGCTGCATATGATATGGAAACCAAAAGCGAGCCGGGGGATACAGCTGAGAGAATCTGCGTGATCGCGCGGGAAGCAGGGAAACAGCCGTTGACCGGAAAGTAACTAAGGAGGATGATACAGGAATGAAAGATTATATAGTAAGAGCGTCTGCGGCGCATACCCAGATCCGTGCGTTTGCGGCAGTGACGACAGAAATGGTGGAAGAAGCAAGACAGCGCCACGGCACAAGCCCTGTGGCAACAGCGGCTCTCGGCAGACTGATGACCGGGGGCGTGATGATGGGAAGCATGATGAAGAATCCAACGGATATGCTGACGATCCAGATTAAATGTTCCGGGCCGATCCAGGGCCTTACGGTGACAGCAGACAGTCAGGGAAATGTAAAGGGGTACGCCTTTGATCCGGACGTGATGCTGCCTCCGAAGAATGGTAAGCTGGATGTGGGCGGAGCGCTCGGACAGGGTGTCATGACCGTGATCAAAGATATGGGGCTTAAAGAGCCGTACTCCGGCCAGACGATCCTGCAGACCGGCGAGATCGCGGAGGACCTGACTTATTATTTTGCCACATCGGAGCAGGTGCCGTCCTCTGTGGGATTAGGCGTCCTCATGGAACATGACAATACCGTCCGCTGCGCAGGGGGATTCATCGTGCAGGTAATGCCTTTCATCGAAGATGAAGTCCTGAATAAACTGGAGCAGAACATCCAGAATATCCAGTCAGTGACCTCCATGCTGGACAACGGACATACTCCGGAAGAGATGCTTGCCCAGGTGCTGGACGGGCTGGATCTGGAGATTACTGACACGATGCCGGCACAGTTTTATTGTAATTGTTCCAAAGAGAGGATTGAAAAAGCAATCATCAGTGTAGGCAGAAAAGAGATACAGTCGATGATCGACGACGGCAAGGATATCGAAGTAAAGTGTCATTTCTGCAATACAGCTTACAAATATACGGTAGATGAGCTGAAAGAACTGCTGAAAAAAGCGAAAGCCAGATAAGAATAAATTGTGAAAAAAGTGTGAACGGGGACGTAGTAAAACCCGATTTTACTACGTCCCCAACGAGAAAGGCGGAAGGGAAAATGAAACACGGGTTTGTAAAAGTTGCCGCAGCTACACCGGATATCCGGGTGGCGGATGTAGAGTTCAACACGGAGAAAATTTGTGAGGCGATCAGTGAGGCCTGCGGACAAAAGGCTAAGATCATCGTATTTCCGGAGCTGTGTGTGACCGGATATACATGCGGGGATCTGTTTACCCAGGATGTGCTTTTGAAAGCAGCAAAAGATGCTCTGGTAAAGATCGCAGCCTATACAGCGGACAAGGATATCCTTGTCTTTGTGGGCGCGCCTCTGTCTGTCCGCGGCAAGCTGTACAATGTTGCGGCGGCTATGAATCAGGGAAAAGTGATCGGGCTGACAACGAAGACATTTCTGCCGAATTATGCTGAGTTTTATGAGATGCGTCAGTTCACTCCGGGACCGGATACGGCGGAATATATTTGTTTTAACGGGGAGCAGATACCTTTCGGACCGCAGCTTTTGTTTAAGGAAACGCAGATGGAGGATCTGATCGTGTCCGCGGAAATCTGCGAAGATGTATGGTCCCCTGTCCCGCCGAGTATCGGGGCTGCTCTTGAGGGCGCGACAGTGATCGTAAACTGTTCTGCCAGTGACGAGACGATCGGAAAAGACAGTTACCGAAGAGAATTGATCGCGGGACAGTCTGCACGCCTGATCGCGGGATATATCTATGCAAATGCCGGCGAGGGAGAGTCCACGACGGACGTAGTGTTCGGCGGACACAATATCATTGCCGAAAACGGAGCGATCCTAAAACAGGCTGACAGGTATCACAATGAGATCATTTACTCCGAGCTGGATATCCAGAGGATCATCAGTGAGAGAAGAAAAAATACGACATTTAAGGCTGTGACCGGGCAGACGCTTGTGCAGATCCCGTTCCATATCAATAATGAGGAGACGGCGCTTACCAGGACATTCCCGAAAAAGCCGTTCGTGCCGTCAGATGAGAGAGCAAGAGCAGAGAGATGTGAGGAAATCCTGACTATTCAGGCCATGGGACTGAAAAAGCGTCTGGCACATACGCATGCGAAGACCGCGGTTGTCGGCATTTCAGGCGGACTTGATTCTACACTTGCGCTTCTCGTGACAGCAAAGGCATTTGAAATGCTCGGACGTGACAAGAAGGATATTATTGCGGTGACGATGCCCTGTTTTGGAACGACCGACAGGACGTACAATAACGCCTGTGAGATGACAAGAAAAACAGGCGCTACACTGAAAGAAGTGCCGATCGCGGATGCGGTGAATATCCATTTCAGGGATATCGGGCAGGATCCTGAGAATCACGACGTGACTTACGAGAATTCTCAGGCAAGGGAGCGTACGCAGGTGCTTATGGACATTGCCAACCGGACGGGCGGCATGGTAATTGGTACCGGCGATATGTCGGAGCTGGCACTGGGATGGGCGACATACAACGGCGACCATATGTCCATGTACGGCGTCAATGCATCCGTGCCGAAGACTCTGGTGCGCCACCTTGTCAAATATGCAGCTGACGAGACTTCGGATGAGGAGCTGCGCAGAGTGCTTTATGACGTCCTTGATACTCCGGTGAGTCCGGAACTCCTTCCGCCCAAGGACGGCGACATCGCCCAGAAGACAGAAGATCTTGTAGGACCTTATGAACTCCATGACTTCTTCTTATACTATATGCTCCGGTTCGGATATGAGCCGGCAAAGATCTTTCGTCTGGCTGAGATGACATTTGAGGGGGATTATGACAGAGAGACGATCCTGAAATGGCTGAAGACATTCTGCCGGAGATTCTTCTCTCAGCAGTTCAAGCGTTCCTGCCTGCCGGACGGACCGAAGATCGGTACGGTAGCTCTCTCACCGAGAGGAGACTGGAGAATGCCGAGCGATGCATGTGTGGCTGTGTGGATGAAAGAACTGGAGGCGATAAAATGAAACTGATCAGGACAGAAGATGCGGTAGGCAGCGTGCTCTGCCATGATATTACGCAGATTATCCCGGGAGTGGTGAAAGATGCCGTATTCCGTAAAGGACATGTGGTCACGGAAGAAGACATTCCGGTCCTGCTCTCTGTCGGGAAAGAGCATCTGTATGTGTGGGAAAAGCAGGAAGGAATGCTCCACGAAAATGATGCAGCCGAGGTGCTCCGTCAGGTATGCCAGGGCGAATATATGAAAGCATCGGAGGCAAAAGAGGGAAAGATCGAACTGACTGCGGAAGAGGACGGGCTTTTAAAGATCGACAGAGATAAACTGAACGCGGTGAATGCCATGGGACAGATGGTGCTTGCGTCCAGGCACGGAGATTTCCCCGTGAAAAAGGGCGATAAGATCGTGGGAATGCGAGTGGTCCCGCTCGTGATAGAAGAGGAGAAGATGAACCGTGTGAAAGAAATATGCGGTGACGAGCCTGTTTTCCGGATCCTTCCATTCCGGAAGATGAAAGCCGGGATAGTAGCAACCGGAAGTGAAGTTTACCATGGCCGGATTGAAGATAAATTCACTCCTGTGGTAAAAGAGAAACTGGAAGAATGCGGTGTGGAAGTGATGGGACATGTGCTGTGCGACGACGATGCAGAGATGACTACAGGTGCGATCGCTGACTGGATTGATAAAGGTGCTGACATGGTTGTCTGCACCGGCGGGATGAGTGTGGATCCGGATGACAGGACTCCCCTTGCTATCCGCAATGCGGCGGACGAGGTGGTCACTTACGGAGCACCTGTCCTGCCCGGTGCTATGTTCATGCTTGCGTATAAGAAGCGGGAGAACGTCGATGCGGATACGGAGGCAGAGAGCAAGGCGGATATCCCGATCATGGGACTGCCTGGATGTGTTATGTATTCGAAACGCACAATCGTCGATCTCGTGCTGCCGCGTATCGTAGCCGGTGAACATCTGAGTGTCGACGATTTCAGCGTGCTGGGTGAGGGCGGACTGTGCCTGAACTGTAACGTGTGTACATATCCGAACTGCGGATTTGGGAAATAAAAGCTGATTATGTAATACTATACAAAAATCGACAAATTAAAGTAATGCTTTAATGCATAGAAAAACCACCCTCTGAACTTTGGCCGAGTATCTAGGGTGGTAATTCTATTACTCATTTACGAGGGCAACCACTTTGTGGCGGTTGTTCCTTTTCTGTCTTTAATATAGCATATCTGACCGGGGCGCGCAAGGCACTACTCAGATTTTCCCCTGCTGTTTAACCTTGTGTCCGCCACTTCCCCGGCGACATCCCATACTTCCGTTTGAAAATACGGTTAAAATATGACAGGTTGTCAAAGCCGCTCTGTTCCGCAATCTCAAGGACAGAGCTGTCGGAAGATTTCAGCAGCCGTTCCGCCATAGTCAGGCGGTAATCGTTGAGATACTCGATAAATCCCGTGCCCATATGCTGCTTGAAGAATTTCATGAAATGGGATTTACTGTAATAGGTAAGAGCCGCCATATCATCGATGGTAATGTGTTCGGCATAGTGTTCTTCTACAAATTTTAAAATGGTTTTCATTTTTTCAAGAGACTTCGTCTGTGATACGGACGCAGTCTCTTTTTTCTGCCTGTTGGAGATGAGCAGATAGAAGAACTGGAAGAGATGTCCCTTTACCGCGAGCTGATACCCCTCTGTTCTGGCGTCGCAGAGCAGGTCGATCTGGCGGATACATTCAGAGACGTCTTTATAATATGGCAGGGCGGGGGTCAGGAATGATTCTGAAGGGATATCGCCGTTTATAAAAGGCAGGATGAAACGGACGGCACACAGATCATTCTCACCTGCTATGAGCAGTTCCGGCTTTAATATGATATTTTCGTACTCCATGATATAATTCTGGTCCTGCTCGATGGAGTGGAGCTGACCGGGGCGGATGAGGATGATATCCCCTGATGTAACAGAGCGCCTTTCCAGATCAGCTGAGACAATGCCGCGGCCTTTCTTGATGACGATCAGCTCCAGTTCCGCATGCCAATGCAAAGGTACGGATGGAAAGTCTTTGGGAATGGAGCAGAGATATGTATTGTAGGGAAATTCTGCAGTTGTGTGAGACTTCGTCTCGTGATAGTTCTGGTATTCATTCAGATTCATGTCATACCTCTTTTAATGATAATGTATAAATGTCCAGCCCATGCCATTCGCAAAGCTGCGTTGGCAGGCCACAGTTCAACCTGCGCCAATCGCTAAGCCGCACTATCGTGCTAACTGCGGCTTCGCCGCTGCTTTGCTCATATGCCGGCGCTCACCTCATCTGCCTGCCAGACGCCAGATTCTTATGCAAGCATAAATCTGTCGACTGACAGCAGATGGCTGAACTGTGATGATAGTATTATACAATAAAAGGAAAGTATATTGCAAGAAATCAGATTGAATTAGTACTATAATGCGAATCATAGAGATAAGACATATGGATTCTTTTTTGAAAGGAGAACTACTATCATGAACATTCAGGAAAAGGTAGAAGCGTACCTTGGCAAGCCGGTCGCACAGGCTTCCAACAAAGAAATCTATGACGGACTGCTCACGGTTGTACAGGAGATGGCAGCAGAGAAAGAGCGTACAGACAGCAAGAAGAAGCTTTATTACATTTCAGCAGAGTTCCTGATCGGAAAACTGCTCTCTAACAACATGATCAATCTCGGTATTTATCAGGAAGTAAAAGAGATGCTCGAGAAGAACGGAAAGGACATCTGCGAGATCGAGGAAGCAGAGCCGGAGCCGTCACTCGGAAACGGCGGACTTGGACGTCTTGCAGCATGTTTCCTCGATTCCATTGCAACGCTTGGACTCGCAGGAGACGGAATCGGTCTGAACTACCACCTCGGTCTGTTCAAGCAGGAGTTTGAAGATCATCTGCAGAAAGAGACTCCGAACCCGTGGATCGAGGAGAAGTCATGGCTTAAGAAGACTGACACGGTATATCCGGTACAGTTCAAAGGACTGAATGTCAATGCGAGAATGTATGACATTGAAGTGACAGGATATAACAATAAGACAAATAAACTTCATCTCTTCGATATCGATTCTGTTGACGAATCTATTGTTGAAGATGGAATTGATTTCGACAAAAACGATATAGAGAAGAACCTGACGTTGTTCCTTTATCCGGACGACAGCGATGAGCAGGGAAGACTGCTCCGTATTTATCAGCAGTATCTTATGGTAAGCGCGGGAGCACAGCTCATTCTCGACGAGTGCACGGCAAAAGGAAGCAATCTTTACGATCTGCCGGATTATGCGGTGATCCAGATCAATGACACTCACCCGACTATGGTAATTCCGGAACTGATCCGTCTGCTCATGGAGAGAGGTATGGATATGGACGACGCCATTGACGTTGTATCCAGAACATGCGCATATACGAACCACACAATCCTTGCCGAGGCGCTTGAGAAATGGCCGGTACATTACCTGAAGAAAGTTGTCCCGCAGCTTATGCCGATCATCGAGGTGCTTGATGATAAAGTAAGAAGAAAATATGAAGATGAGAGCGTTGCGATTATCGACCGTAATGATACGGTGCATATGGCACACATCGATATCCATTACGGATTCAGTGTAAACGGTGTTGCCGCGCTGCACACAGAGATCCTCAAGAACTCTGAACTGAACAACTTCTACAAGATTTATCCGGAGAAGTTCAACAACAAGACAAATGGTATCACATTCCGCCGCTGGCTGATCCACTGCAACCCGCGCCTGACAGCACTGCTTGATGAGACGATCGGGGAAGGCTGGAAAAAAGACGCTGCAGAGCTCGAAAAACTTCTTGCATACAAAGATGACGACAAAATTCTCGACAAACTGCTTGAGATCAAACATAAGAATAAAGAAGATCTCTGCGCTTACCTGCGCGAGACACAGGGGCTGGAAGTGAGCCCGGATACGATCTTTGATATCCAGGTAAAGCGTCTCCACGAGTACAAACGCCAGCAGCTGAACGCGCTGTATATCATTGATAAATATCTGGAGATCAAAGCAGGAAAGATCCCGACAGCTCCGGTGACAGCGATCTTCGGTGCGAAAGCAGCTCCGGCTTACGTGATCGCAAAAGATATCATCCATCTGATCCTCTGCCTGCAGGAGATCATCAACAATGATCCCGAGGTAAACAAATACCTGAGAGTTGTCATGGTAGAGAACTACAACGTGACAAAGGCCGGCAAATTGATCCCGGCATGCGATATTTCCGAGCAGATTTCTCTTGCTTCCAAAGAGGCCAGCGGAACAGGAAATATGAAATTCATGCTCAACGGCGCAGTGACACTGGGAACAGAGGATGGAGCGAACGTAGAGATCCACGAGGCTGTGGGCGACGACAATATCTTTGTATTCGGCGCATCCAGCGACGAAGTGATCGAGCATTACGCAAAGGCTGATTATATTGCAAAAGATTACTATGAGAACAACGAGGCAATCAAAGCTGCGATCGACTTCATCACAAGCGACGAGATGCTGAAAGTCGGCTGCGAAGAGAACCTGACACGTCTTCAGAATGAGCTGATCAATAAAGACTGGTTCATGACTCTTCTGGATTTTGACTCTTACAAAGAGACAAAAGAGAAAGCTCTTGCTGCATATGCTGACAGAAAGGCGTGGGCGAAGATGGCTCTGGTCAACATTGCGAAAGCAGGATTCTTCTCATCAGACCGTACCATCGAAGAGTACAACAGAGATATCTGGGGATTATAAGGAGGAAAAAATGAAAAGAGCAAGCGGAATCTTATTACCGATATTTTCCCTTCCGTCAAAGTACGGGATCGGATGTTTCTCAAAGGATGCGTACAAATTTGTGGATATGTTAAAAGAGGCGGGCCAGAGCTACTGGCAGATACTTCCGCTTGGACCGACTGGTTATGGGGATTCCCCGTACCAGTCTTTCTCCACGTTCGCGGGAAATCCTTATTTTATCGACTTAAAGACTCTCATCAAAGAAGGCCTTCTCACGAAAAAAGAATGCAAGGCGTATGATTTCGGCGATCAGGCAGACTGCATCGACTATGAGAAAATCTACAATTCCAGATTCAAGGCGCTGAAAAAAGCGTATGACTGTTTCTGTGAAAATGGCGGTGAGAGCAGCGAGGACTATGTGGCATTTGTCACAGAGCAGGCTTTCTGGCTGGATGACTACAGTCTGTATATGGCTGTGAAAGACAATAACGGCGGCGTGAGCTGGAGCGAGTGGGATGCGCCTCTCAAGAACAGAGAAGAGGCTGCTCTTGACACTGCGAGAGAAGAACTTGCAGAGGAGATAGGCTTTTACAAGTTCCAGCAGTATGAATTTGATAAGCAGTGGAAAAAACTTCATGCCTACGCAAATGAGAAAGGCATTCAGATCATCGGCGATATCCCGATCTATGTGGCGTTTGACAGTGCTGATACATGGGCGGCGCCCGAGATGTTCCAGTTCGATGAGAATAACGAACCGACCGGAGTGGCAGGATGCCCGCCGGATGCATTCTCCGCGACAGGACAGCTCTGGGGCAATCCGCTCTATGACTGGGAGTATCATAAAAAGACAGGATACGAGTGGTGGATCAAAAGGATTGAATACTGCTTTAAGCTTTACGATGTGGTTCGTATCGACCACTTCCGCGGTTTTGACGAATATTATTCAATCCCGTACGGTGAGGATACAGCCGTAAACGGTAAATGGATGCCGGGACCGGGAATGGATCTGTTCCGCGCCATTGAGGCGAAACTCGGAAGACCGGCGATCATCGCGGAAGATCTGGGATTCCTTACACCCAGCGTGCTCCAGCTTCTAAAAGACAGTGGATTCCCGGGAATGAAAGTTCTCCAGTTTGCGTTCGACGCACGAGAATCCTCCAACTATCTGCCGCATACTTATCCGACGAACTGCGTAGTCTACACGGGGACTCATGACAATGATACGACAAGAGGCTGGTATCATGAGGTGGGAAAATCAGCCAGAGATTTTGCAAAAGAATATATGTGCAAAGAAAGGCTTGACGAGGATACGCTGACAAAAGACTTTATCGCTATGGCTATGAGCAGCGTCGCGGATCTGTGCGTGATCCCGATGCAGGATTACTTAAACCTCGGCAGTGAAGCCCGTATCAACATCCCGTCTACGCTCGGCGGCAACTGGGTATGGCGGATGAAGAAAGGACAGTTCGATAAAGCGACAGTGAAAGAGATCGCAAGAGTGACAGAACTGTATGGAAGATAAAATTAACCCTTAGCGGGAATATAAACATATACAAATTATAGAAAACCAGTCAGATATAGTGGGAAGTCGGAAAATACATTTCCGTTCAACCATTATATCTGATTGGTTTTTCTGTTATAAAATTAACTGATTGTTGATGCGGTTTTACATACTTTTCACTTGGATTTAAATACAGGCAGTATATCCTCTGTTACAATGGAAAATGATCAAAAGGCCTTATTGATCCATAAATAACTGATTTGTTTCATAAGAGGAGGAATCTGTCTATGAAAAAAAGAATAATCGCCTTATCTATGATAGCAGCAATGAGCGCGGCACTTCCGGGTACGGCTCTGGCAGCAGAGACGAGCCAGGAACAGCAGATCAGTGTGACGCTGACAGCAGAACCGGAGTATACGGTGACTATTCCGGCTTCCGTTTCAATGGGAAATGAAGGCACTTATGTAGATGTTACTGCAGAAGAGATCACTAACTTACCGGAAGGCAAAAAGATCTCCGTGACGATCGCCGGTACAGACAAATACAATGATCAGATGGTTGTCGAGGCGCAGACATCGCCGAGAACGTCACTGCGGTATCAGATTATTTCTGACGATGGTGAGCTGATCGAGACAAATGCTTCCACAGGCGCTGCCGGTGTCGGAAAAGAAGTTGTATCATTTACTGAAAACGGGACGAAGCAGTATCAGATTAAACCGGTGATCAGTGGAAGATATGAGTATGGCGTGGCATATACAGGCAGCATAACCTTTGGAATTGAAGTGGCGGATGCAGAATAGCCGACCGCCTGTTTTATAACGAACGTGGAAGTGCCGGCTGCAGGCGAAACTGTGGACGGATTTTCTCTGGCCCTTGTCTGCGCGACGGACGGTATAAGTGCGATCATCGTCAAAAATGCGGAAAAGGCCAAATACTAATCTAGATAAATAACGAAAGAAGTGTACAGATTATATGCAAAACCACAGAAATAAAAAGACGGCTCTCTGGATTGTTCTGGCAATTATTATTGTTGCAGTCATTGCTGTATCATCAATTGCAATTTGGAATTTTGTGATATCCGGAGGTAATGAGGAAAACCAGGAGAGTCAGGGGATTGTTTTGGATGATAGTGCGGAAGACTGGGACGGGAATACAAAAGATCTGTCTGAAGGGCAGGCGGGAATAAAGATTCCCGGTTATGGAGACATTTCGGTGCCTGCCGGAGAAAGTGTATGGAATATTACATTAGCCAATCCGGAAGATAATGCATGTTATTTCAGATATACCATTACCATAGATGATGACGAGATGCCGATTTACGAATCTGATCTGATAGAGCCCGGCAAGGCTGTAAGAGAATTCGAAGTATCGGAACCTCTTGATCCCGGGGACTATGAAATACATCTGAATATTTCTACCTACTCCATGGACGACACAATGACGCCGATGAACGGCGCTGTAGTCAAGGCGGATTTGCATGTGATCTGACGGCAGACTGAAAGGAGAAGGTCTTATGAGAAAAATTGCATTTGGAGCAGCACTTTTAGCAGCGGTATCAATGTTTGGTACAGTGCCGGTAAATGCGGCAAATACGACATCCGGGAGAACAGATCTGAGTCTGTACGTGGCAAACGATCCGGTTTATACAGTGACAGTTCCCGAGACGGTAGCACTCAGCGCTACTGAAAATACTCAGGTGCCGATCACGGCAAGCGATGTTAAATACATACCGGAAGGCAAGAAAATCTCCGTAACACTCGACAGAGGAAACGGTGCTTTCGGCAGATTGTATCTGGAAGGAACAAATGAAGAGACGGGGAAAGAGTACATGATGACATTATATGTCAAAGGTACAGACGGTGAGTTCAAAATGGGCGCCCTTGAGAATCAGATCAAAGGCATGGAGCTTGCTTCTTTCACAGAAGACGGCACAATGAATTATGAACTTCGTCCGGCAGCGCTTGATTATCCGGATTCAACATCAGACAACCTTGTTATCCAGAAGGGAGTACACTACAGCGGATATGTTACCTATGGTATCGAACTCGCAGATATCCAGTAATGTGCTGCCTCATATTAAAATTACTTCGCAGATAAGAATAACCTTCGGGCAGACCTGATATGTCAGCCTGAAGGTACTTTTTGTTTTAGGGAAAAGTATCGGGGGATGAGGGCGTCATGTGTCTTCACAAGATGAAAGTATCGGTGTACAGGAGGCAACGTTGACGCTATAATATAAATAGCATATAACAGGGCAGAAACACCCATGCCTGGCACAGAGAACGGCTTTATGGAGGTGTCTATGAATACCAGAAGAAAACAGATACTTACAGTCGTGGGAATTACTGCTTTTGCTGTATTGATCATTGTTCTGTTCTTATTTGCAATAAAGCAAAGAGATGCATACGCATCCGGAGATCTTGGGAGTATCCAGCATACGACGCTTGGGACAATTAAGAAAATGGATCTTGAGAACGGGATTGTTGCCGTGCGGGTTCATGGAGAGGATGAAGATTATAATTACGAGTACAAAACAGTACTTAATTATCTCGAGGATGAGCAGGTTGATCTGGAATTTAATCATCCCGATACCGATTGCGCAGGGTTCGAAGAGGGAGATGTTCTCGCATTTGATTATTTCGTGGCAGATGAAGAAAAGCGACCGCTTCCTGTGTGGAGTGCAGAGGTGCTGGGAAAAGAGAATCCGAACTCAAATATCAGCCGGCTGAATTTTGTTTCTGCAGAGGGGGAAATCCTGTCGATAGAAAACGAAAACCCGCACTATATGGTGGTGATGGCGGAACTGGAGAATATCGGTGAGACGGAGATTACTCTTGAGGCGGCATGGACACTTCCCGAACCTGGAGAATATTATGAAGACGGACAGAAGATCCGGTTTTACTACGAGCCGCCCCGTGAGAACCGCATTCCGGGCAGTGTGTATATCGGATCCTATGAGGAACAGATTATTGTGCTGGAATAGTCTAAAGTAAA
>NZ_VMSO01000030.1 GCF_008691045.1 Mediterraneibacter catenae | reverse complement strand
TGTACTATCAGCCAGTACGATAAATTCCGAATTTTATACTTTAAGCAGCCTTTGCTTATATTCGTTCTGATATGCTGTCTTGTATTTGTCTGTCACTACGGATGTGTACAGATTGGATGCAAGGATATCGTTTCTGAGCATTTTCTTCCCTGTGCGAGGCAGACTGCCGCTTTCTGCGAGGCGGATGAGAAGCGGAAGTGTGCTTTTTTTTGCGATGCGTGCCAGAAGTTTTTCGCTGTCCTTGCGGCAGCCGAGAAGCCGGACATAGTAATGCAGGCCTCCTGTCATATATTCTGAGACATCCTCTTTTTTGATTCCCAGCATGATGTGCAGAAGGGCGCGGTTGATACGCGTCTGTGTCGTTTCCCGTGTTTTTATAAGATCACAGAATTGTTTATAGTTAAAGTAATTATCGAGCTGTGAACAGATCCGGTTTGCAAGTTCTTCCGATACATCCATATATCGTATCAGGTCCTGTGGGTGCTTGTTTAAAAGTTTATACTTCAAAATAAGTGAAAAGTCGTTCTGATACACAGGGTATGATACCCGGTGATAATCCTTTAAAAGCTCCAGACAGCAGGAAGGAACCTGATCCTCCAGTTCGCTTAAAATGCTGGAGAAAGAAGAATTTTCAAATGTTCCTCCGGAACGGTCCGTGCTGAGCGCAGCGCCTGAGTAGGCAAGGAGGGAACGGATGGCGGAAGCAGAACTTAAATTGTCTGCGGAGAGCTCCCTGTCATGGTAGTGTGCACCGGCTCTTTTGATCGTAAAAGGAACGATAGGACTGTTCAGCTTCTTGAGGGCTTTCAGATATTCGATACCGAGAATATTGTTCGGGTCGCTGAGGACTGCGGCATGATCCGGGGTTCCTGAGTATTCGGAAACGGCATGCATACGTGCGGCGGGATATGAAAGCCCGTCCTTTAGATATTTCTTCAGGAGGCGGGAGTATCTGACCGGTTCTGTCAGGAGAATGTCGGCAATGCGGTTCAGAGCATCAAGATCGTTACATTCGCTGCCGAAGCATAGTGAGTCAATGACGCCCAGGCTGTCGAGGAGTGACACTGCACCCGTGGCAAAATATTCCGCGCTTCCGGCTGCATAGCAAACGGGAAGTTCGAACACGGCAGACGCACCGCATTTCAAAGCCATTTCAGCCCGCAGCCGCTTTGGCATGATGGCGGGAACACCCCTCTGTACATAGTCGCCGCTCATGACTACAATGGCAGCATCAGCTCCTGTTATCCGTTTGGCCTCCTGTATATGATGAAGGTGTCCGTTATGGAAAGGATTGTATTCCGTGATTAGTCCGACGATTTTCATAAGAATCTCCTTGTATATCAATTTCCACCATATTATACTATAAAAAGATGGGTTCATATAGAGAAAAATATTTCATATAACGAAAAGGGTGATTGCGTGGAGAAAAACTATAAGATGGATGTGGAGCAGATGACTGCTCTGCTCGACAGACATGATTTTAAACAATTGAAGGAAGAGCTGGAATCCATGCACCCAGTGGATATTGTTGATGCTTTCGAAGAACTGGATAAAAAGCAAAGGACTCTGGTGTTCCGGCTGCTGGCAAAGGAAGAAGCGGCGGAAGTCTTTACGGATATGAACAGTGATATGCGTGAAGATTTGATCAATGCACTGACAGATTCTGAGCTGGAAGAGGTCATGGACGAAATGTACGTCGATGATACGGTCGATGTTCTGGAAGAAATGCCTGCCAATGTAGTGGATCGTCTTCTCATGGTGACAGACGAAGATACAAGGCAGAAGATCAATGCTCTCCTGCAGTATCCTGAGGACAGTGCCGGCAGTATTATGAATATCGAGTACATCAGTCTTCGCAAAGAAATGACGGTGGCTGACGCAATTCTGAAAATCCGTCAGGTGGGAATTAATAAAGAGACAATCTATACTTGTTATGTTACCGAGAAGAAGAGACTGATCGGCATGGTGGACGTAAAGGACCTGCTCACTGCCGGCGAATCACGTACGATCGGGGAAATCATGGATGAAAATGTGCTCTATGCACGGACCCTTGACGATCAGGAACATGTAGCTAATATGATCAATAAATACGGACTTGTTGCAATACCTATCATTGATCATGAGGATTGTCTTGTGGGAATTGTAACAGTCGACGATGCTATGCTTGTCCTTCAGGATGAGACAACTGAGGACATCAGCATGATGGCCGGAGTCAGCCCGAATGAAGATTCCTATTTTGAAACTTCTGTGTTCAGACAGGCGAAGAACAGAACCCCGTGGCTGATGCTTATGATGCTTTCGTCAACGGTTTCCGGAGAAATACTGGGGTATTATGAGAACGCTATGGCTGTAATGCCCGTTCTTATCACGTTTATTCCCATGCTTATGGGTACTGGCGGAAACTGCGGTTCTCAAATATCTACGCTGATGATCCGTGGACTTGCAGTGGGTGAGATTGAGTTCAGGGATATTTTTAAAGTAATATTTAAGGAAATCCGCGTGGCGCTGATGGTGGGAACTCTCCTTGCGATTGTGAACGGAATCCGAATATGTCTGATGTATGACTGGAACGTTATGCTTGCGCTTGCACTCGGAATTACGATGATTGCTGTTGTCATTATGGCAAAGTGTATTGGATGCGTGCTCCCGCTTGTGGCTAAGAAGATCGGACTTGATCCGGCCATTATGGCGGCTCCGCTTATCACAACGATACTGGATACATGTACGATCCTTGTATATTTTAATATTGTAACGGCTTTTTTTAAACTGTAGTATATGTTTTCAGGGATGGATTGATGTGTGGCCGGACGGATCGTTATATTTGTAACAATCACATAAAAGTCAAAGAGCAGATAGTGTGATTGTACTCAAAAATGCACATAAAACAACGATAAAATCCGACATAATCCCTTGTGTACAAATTTAATTTGTCTTATAATAAAACCATATGATTAAAAATGAAAGGTGGCACATTAAATATGGGATTTATTGATGAAATCAAGGCAAGGGCAAAAGCGGACAAAAAGACAATCGTCCTGCCCGAAACAGAAGATGAAAGAACTTATAAAGCTGCTGAGACAGTTTTAAAAGAGGGGATCGCGGATCTGATCCTTGTCGGCAGTAAGGAAGAGATTGAGAAAAACAAAGGTACATATGATATCTCCGGAGCAGCGATTGTAGATCCGGCTACAAATGAAAAGACAGAGGCTTATATTGCAAAGCTTGTTGAGCTCAGACAGAAAAAAGGCATGACAGAAGAGCAGGCAAGAGAGCTTCTTCTCAACAACTACTTATACTATGGTGTAATGATGGTAAAGATGGGCGATGCAGACGGCATGGTTTCCGGGGCGTGCCACTCTACAGCAGATACACTGCGTCCGTGCCTTCAGATCCTGAAGACAAAACCGGGGACAAAACTCGTATCTGCTTTCTTCCTTATGGTAGTGCCGGATTGTGATATGGGTGACAACGGAACATTTATCTTCGGCGATGCAGGTCTTGAGCAGAATCCGGATCCGGAGAAACTCGCAAACATTGCAATTTCTTCCGCAGAATCATTCCGTACACTGACCGGACACGAGCCGATCGTCGGCATGCTCTCACATTCCACAAAGGGCAGTGCAAAGCATGCGGATGTAGATAAAGTTGTAGAAGCTACAAGGATTGCTCATGAGCTTGCACCTGACCTGAAACTTGACGGAGAGCTTCAGCTTGATGCAGCTATCGTACCGTCAGTCGGAGCTTCCAAAGCACCGGGCAGCGAAGTGGCAGGACATGCCAACGTACTGATCTTCCCGGATCTGGATGCGGGAAATATCGGATACAAACTTGTTCAGAGACTGGGAAAGGCTGAGGCTTACGGTCCGCTGACTCAGGGAATCGCAGCTCCGGTCAACGATCTGTCAAGAGGCTGCAGCGCCGAAGATATCGTGGGTGTGGTAGCGATCACATCTGTTCAGGCACAGGCGCAGTAATTAAGTGAAACCGCAGGGGCGGACCCTGAGGCAAATAAAAGTTGTTTGGAGGAAAGAATATGAACGTATTAGTAATCAACTGTGGAAGTTCTTCTCTGAAGTTCCAGCTTATCAATGCGGAATCAGAGGAAGTGCTGGCAAAAGGACTCTGTGAGAGAATCGGAATCGACGGAAGGCTGACGTATCAGCCGGAAGGCGGAGAAAAAGAAAAATCGGACAAACCGATGCCCACACATACAGAGGCAATTCAGTATGTAATCGAGGCACTGACAAATCCGGAGACAGGAGTAGTAAAGAGCCTTGATGAAATAGGCGCGGTTGGACACCGTATGGTTCACGGCGGCGAGAAGTTCTCGTCTTCTGTTGTGATTACGGATGAAGTGAAGAAGGCTGTTGCAGAGTGTAATGACCTGGCACCACTTCACAATCCGGCAAACCTGATCGGTGTCGAGGCTTGCGAGAAACTTATGCCGAACACTCCTATGGTCGGCGTATTCGATACGGCTTTCCACCAGACAATGCCCGAGAAAGCTTATATGTACGGACTTCCTTATGAATATTATGAAAAGTATAAAGTGAGACGTTACGGATTCCACGGGACAAGCCACAGCTTTGTGTCCAAGAGAGCTGCTGAAGTGATGGGAAGACCGTATGAGGATCTTAAAACGATTGTGTGCCACCTTGGAAACGGATCCAGTGTCACAGCAGTTATGAACGGAAAGTCTGTAGACACTTCCATGGGACTGACTCCGCTTGAGGGCGTTGTGATGGGAACACGTTCCGGAAGTATTGATCCTGCAATTATGGAGTTCATTGCGCAGAAAGAAAATCTGGATATTGAAGGCGTGATGAATGTCCTGAACAAAAAATCAGGCGTCTATGGACTGTCCGGCGGACTCTCAAGTGATTTCCGTGATTTGACTGACGCTATGAACGCAGGCGACAAAAAAGCGAAGATTGCTATGGATGTATTCTCCTACAGCGTGGCAAAATATATCGGTGCATATGCAGCTGCCATGAACGGTGTGGACTGTATCGCATTTACGGCAGGCATCGGTGAGAATGACGATTATGTAAGAGAGCAGGTATGCAGCTACCTCGGATATCTGGGAGTTGATTTTGACAAAGAAGTCAACGACGGACTGAGAGGAACGGAGAAAGAGCTCACAAAACCTGGATCAAAGGTAAGGGTATTTGTAATTCCTACAAACGAGGAGCTGGCGATTGCAAGAGAGACTCTGGCACTCGTAAAATAGTTCTTATAATGAACTGTATAAGAGAGGGGAAAATCCCCCTCTCTTATTCTGCACAGAAAAGTTATATTTTTGGTTGACAAACATATTTTCCGTGATATAATGATTTAGGTGTGAATAGGAGATATAACTATGTTAATTAACCTATCAGACGTTTTGTCAGACCAGCATAAGACAGTGGAGGAGACTGTGCCGTTCACAATGGATACAATCCGGCTTAAGTCCGGAGATTATCCGGTTGTAAGCAGTGAACCGGTTCACGTCCGGGTGGAACATGTCAAAGGAAAAGAACTTCTTATTACGGCTGAAACAAGCCTTGCAGTTCTGATCCCATGTGACAGATGCCTGGAAGATGTCAGATATGATTTCGTATTGAACTGTACGAGACATGTGGACGTAGGTCTCTCCGACGCAGAACTGACAGAGGAGCTGGATGAATCAAATTTTATTGACGGATATCATCTTGACGTGGACAAAATGCTCTTTCATGAGATTTTGGGAGACTGGCCCGAAAAAGTGCTCTGCCGCGAAGACTGTAAAGGACTGTGCGGTGTGTGCGGCCGGAATCTGAATACGGGGTCCTGTGATTGTGAAGATCCGGGACTTGATCCTAGGATGTCAGTTGTCCGTGACTTATTTAAGAATTTTAAGGAGGTGTAACCTATGTCAATCTGTCCAAAGAATAAATCTTCAAAAGCAAGAAGAGATAAGAGAAGAGCCAACTGGAAGATGAGCGCTCCGAATCTTGTAAAATGCAGCAAGTGCGGCGAGCTTATGATGCCGCATCGTGTGTGCAAGGCATGCGGCGCGTACAACAAGCGTGAGATCATTTCTGTTGACTAATAAAAAGCACAGGTAAAAGACGTAAAAACTTTGTGTTTTGCGTCTTTTTTTTATTGATTTTTATAGTGTTTTCCAGTAGAATGATTTCAGTAGTGTTAGGAGGAGAGAAAATGTCTGAGATAACAAAAGTTGCCCTTGATGCGATGGGTGGCGATAATGCGCCGGTCGAGATCGTTAAGGGCGCGGTTGAGGCAGTGCAGAAGAGAAAAGACATTCAGATTCTGCTGACAGGACAGGAGAGTATCATTAAAAGCGAACTCAAAAAGTACACCTATCCTGAGGAACAGATCAGGATTGTCAACGCCACAGAAGTGATTGAAACTGCAGAACCGCCGGTGAAAGCGATTCGCGGAAAGAAAGATTCATCTATTGTGGTAGCGATGAAACTGGTAAAAAACGGAGAGGCTGACGCATTTGTTTCAGCCGGCAGCACGGGGGCGGTTCTCGTAGGCGGCCAGGTTCTCGTCGGCAGGATCAAAGGTGTGGAGAGACCTCCTCTTGCCCCTCTTTTTCCTACACTGACAGGAGTGTCGCTCCTGATTGACTGCGGGGCAAATGTAGATGCCCGCCCGTCTCATCTCGTACAGTTTGCTAAGATGGGATCCATCTATATGGAGAGTGTGATGGGCAAGAAGAATCCTACGGTCGGTATTGTTAATATCGGTGCAGAGGAGGAGAAAGGAAATGCTCTTGTAAAAGAGACGTTTCCGCTTCTGAAGGCTTGTAAGGACATTAATTTTGTCGGCAGTGTGGAGGCAAGGGAGATTCCATACGGTAAGGTGGATGTCATCGTCTGCGAGGCATTTGTTGGAAATGTGATCCTCAAGCTTTACGAGGGCGTAGGCGGAGCCCTGATCAAAAAGGTGAAACAGGGGATGATGTCGAGTCTTCGCAGCAAGATCGGCGCGCTTCTTGTTAAACCGGCGCTTAAAGCCACATTGAAAGACTTTGATGCCAGCGAGTACGGCGGAGCACCGCTTTTGGGATTAAAAGGTCTCGTAGTCAAGACACATGGAAGTTCGACTTCCACAGAAGTATGTAATTCCATTATACAGTGCGTCACATTTAAAGAGCAGAAGATCAATGAAAAAATAAAGGCAGCTATACAGGCGACGCAGGAAGAAAACAAAGAGAGCGAGTAAAGTAAGGAGGAACTGATTATGGAATTTGAAAAACTTCAGGACATTATAGCGGATGTTCTCAATGTTCAGAAAGAGGAGATCAAACCGGAGACAACATTTGTTGATGACCTCGGTGCAGATTCTCTCGATATTTTCCAGATCATTATGGGGATTGAAGAGGAGTTTGATATCGAGATCGACAATGATGAGGCAGAGAAGATCGTGACCGTTCAGGATGCGGTAGATCAGATCAAGAAAGCAGTGGAATAGAAAGAAAAGACGAAAAAGCCCCTGTGGGCTTTTTCGTTTTAATAAGAGAGTGTATAAGATATGGATGCGAAGTTAAAAGAATTAGAAAAAAAGACAGGTTATACATTTCGTGATTTTTCGCTTCTTAAACAGGCGATGACACACAGTTCTTATATAAATGAAAAACATCTTCCGAAATACCGGTGCAACGAACGGCTTGAGTTCCTGGGGGATGCAGTGCTTGAACTGGTATCCAGTGAATATCTTTTCAAGGAGTCTCCGCACACTCCGGAAGGAGAACTGACGAGAACAAGGGCAAGTATGGTATGCGAACCTTCTCTGGCGCTGTGTGCACGGGATCTCAGCCTCGGGGATTATCTGCTGCTCGGAAAAGGTGAGGAAGCTACAGGTGGAAGATTCAGGGATTCAGTTACCTCCGACGCCATGGAGGCGTTGATCGGTGCTGTTTATCTGGATGGTGGTTTTACTAGTGCAAAAGAGTTCATTCATAGATTTGTACTCAATGATCTCGAGGATAAAAAGCTCTTTTATGATAGTAAAACTATCCTCCAGGAGATTGTCCAGGCGGATAAGAGCGGCGAAATCTCCTATCATCTCATAAGAGAAGAGGGACCTGACCATAACAAAACTTTTGACGTGGAAGTAAGGATCGGCGGCACAGGCTTTGGTGAAGGACGGGGAAGGACGAAAAAGGCCGCGGAGCAGCAGGCGGCATATAAGGCTATCCTCAAGCTCAGAAAACAGGGATAAAGCAGGTGTTATATGTATTTAAAGAACATAGAGGTGCAGGGATTTAAATCCTTTGCGAACAAGATAAAATTTGACTTCCACAACGGCATTACAGGTATCGTAGGCCCTAACGGGAGTGGGAAGAGTAATGTCGCGGATGCCGTCCGCTGGGTGCTGGGTGAGCAGAGGGTAAAGCAGCTCAGAGGCGGCAGCATGCAGGACGTTATCTTTTCCGGCACCGAGAACAGAAAGCCTTTGAGTTATGCTTCTGTTGCGATCACTCTGGACAATTCGGATCACAAACTTCCCGTGGATTATGAGGAAGTGACAGTGACACGTAAATTGTACCGCTCCGGTGAAAGTGAGTACCTGATCAACGGGGCGGCATGTCGTCTGAAAGATATCAACGAGATGTTTTACGATACCGGTATCGGTAAAGAGGGGTATTCCATAATCGGGCAGGGGCAGATTGACAAAATATTGAGTGGTAAGCCGGAGGAGCGCAGGGAGCTCTTCGACGAGGCGGCCGGGATCGTAAAATTCAAGCGCCGGAAGAATCTTTCGCTCAAGAAACTCGAAGAGGAGCGGCTGAACTTAACCCGTGTAAATGATATTTTATCCGAGCTGGAGAAACAGCTCGGACCGCTGGAAAAACAGTCTGAGACGGCAAAGGAATATTTAAAGAAAAAGGAAGAGTTAAAGACCTACGATATTAATATGTTCCTTCTTGAGGAGGAACGATTAAGAGAGCGTATCAGAGATCTCGAAGAGAAGTACAGCCTGGCATCATCCGAGATGGAAGAGTCTAATGTACGCTACGATAATATGAAGGCAGAGTACGAGGCTATCGAGGAAGAAGTAGAACAGATCGATCTCGCTATCGAGACGGCCAGGAACCAGCTCAATGAGACTAATCTTCTCAAACAGCAGCTTGAAGGGCAGATTAATGTCCTGAAAGAACAGATCAACACTGCCCGGATGAATGACGAGCATTACGGAAAACGTGCAGGTGCGATTCAGGTGGAGATTGAGACACGACAGGAGCAGCAAAAATCTCTGCATGCTGAGAAGACGGAAGTAAAAGAAAAGCTTGAGGCAGCTCTTTCCCAGGATCATGAGGCACGACAGGGACTGATCGAAGTACAGAGCCGGATCGCCGAACATACGGCACAGATAGAGGAAAAGAAACGGGAGATCATGGATCTCCTTGGGAACAGGGCGTCGACGCAGGCAAAGATCCAGCACTATGATACAACAAGAGATCAGATTTCAGTCAGAAAGGCAGAGCTTGCCCGTAGTATGCTTGAGATTTCTGAAGAGGGCGAGCGCCTGGAGACCCGTCTCAAAGAGTATGAAGAAGAATTAGAAAAAGTACAGACGACTATCCGGGGATATAATGACCAGATTTCGGAAAATGAGAAGAAGATCGAGCAGATGCAGAGAGAGCTGAGCGAAAAACAGGAGAAACTGCGCATTGGCCAGACTGCATATCACAGAGAATCTTCCCGGCTGGAATCCCTTAAAAATATTACCGAGCGTTATGACGGCTACGGAAACAGTATCCGCAAAGTTATGGCGAACAAAGACCGTGAAAAAGGTCTGATCGGTGTAGTGGCGGATATCATTAAAGTAGACAAGGAATATGAGATCGCTGTTGAGACAGCTCTGGGAGGCAGTATCCAGAATATTGTCACTGACAATGAAGATACGGCAAAGAGAATGATCGCATTTCTGAAGAAAAATAAATTTGGACGCGCGACGTTCCTGCCTCTTACGAGCATGCATGGAAGCGGTGGAATCCGCAATGCCGAGGCTCTGGATGAGCCGGGGGTGATCGGTCTTGCCAATACGCTTGTACATGTGGAGAAGCAGTTTACCGGACTGGCAGACCAGCTTCTCGGCAGAACGATCGTGGTCAGAAGTATTGACGACGGAATTGCCATTGCGAGGAAATACCGGCAGTCTCTGCGGCTCGTCACTCTCGAGGGAGAGCTGATCAATCCGGGAGGATCCATGACCGGGGGGGCTTTCAAAAATTCCAGCAACCTGCTGAGCAGGCGGCGTGAGATCGAAGAATTTGAAAAGACAGTAGCCATGCTCAAAGCTGATATGGATGCCATGGAAAAGCAGGTGAGCGAAGTGAAGAATTCGCGGGCGGCCTGCTACAGTGCCATCGACGAGATACAGAAAGAGCTGCGCAAAGCTTCGGTCCTGGAAAATACCGAGAAAATGAATGTGGAGCAGACCCGTATCAGGCAGAGAGAGGCAAAGGAGCGTTATGACCGTTTTCTGCAGGAACAGGCAAAGCTTGAGAGACAGCTACAGGCGATCGCAGAGAATGAGGAATCAATCCAGATGGAGCTGGAGACTTCTCAGAGCCTGGAACAGGAACTGAATGCTGCGATCGAGTCGCTTCAAAAAGAGCTGGAGAGTGAGAAAGAAGACGAGAGCACAAGGCTGAAGCTTTCAGAGCAGGTACATCTGGCCCTGGCGGGATTCGAACAGCAGAATGCATTCATCGAAGAGAATATAGCCCGTATCAATGAGGAGATCGGGAAGTTTGAGGCAGAACTAAGAGAACTTGATCAGAATAAAAATAATGCCTCAGAGGAGATCAGAGAGAAAGAAGATAAGATCGGGGAACTGCGCCGGACGATAGAAGACTCAAAAGAGCTTTATGCCGAGATCGGTAAGGAAATCGAAGCCCAGAGTAAAAAACGGGAGGAGCTCAACCAGAAGCATAAGGAATTCCTGAAATTGAGAGAGGAACTTGCAAAGCACATTTCTGCTCTGGACAAGGAATGTTTCCGACTGAACAGTCAGAAGGAATCTTATGAGGCGTCATCCGAAAAGCAGATGAACTATATGTGGGAAGAATATGAGATCACATATAATCATGCCATGGAGCTCCGTGATTCGAACCTGACGGATCTTGCGTATATGAAGCGCCGGATACAGACACTCAAAAACGAGATACGGCAGCTCGGCACGGTAAATGTCAACGCTATTGAGGATTACAAAAATGTATCTGAACGTTATGAATTCCTGAAGGGCCAGCATGATGATCTTGTAGAGGCTGAGGCCACGCTGGTACAGATTATCGAAGAACTGGACACAGCTATGAGAAAACAGTTCAGCGAGCAGTTCAAGAGGATTTCGGAGGAGTTTGATATTGTATTCAAACAGCTCTTCGGCGGCGGAAAAGGAACATTGGAACTGATGGAAGATGAGGATATCCTGGAGGCGGGAATCCGCATTATCGCACAGCCGCCGGGAAAGAAACTGCAGAATATGATGCAGCTTTCTGGAGGTGAGAAAGCGCTGACCGCGATCTCGCTTCTGTTTGCAATCCAGAATCTGAAACCTTCGCCATTCTGTCTGCTGGATGAGATCGAGGCTGCGCTGGATGACAATAACGTGACAAGATTTGCCCGGTATCTGCACAAGCTGACGGAAAACACACAGTTTATCGTGATCACACACCGGCGCGGAACAATGTCTGCGGCAGACCGTCTCTACGGGATCACAATGCAGGAGAAGGGCGTGTCAACACTGGTTTCAGTAGATCTGCTTGAAAATGAACTGGACAAATGAAAGAGCGTATTTTAAGGCGGACTTTGGTGATCTGATGAATGGAGGAAAGTGAAATGGAAGAGAAGAAAGGCTTTTTTAGACGCCTGGTATCCGGGCTTACAAAGACTAGAGATAATATAGTGTCCGGCATGGACAGTATTTTCCACGGGTTTTCAAAAATTGACGAAGATTTTTATGAAGAGCTTGAAGAGACATTGATCATGGGCGATCTGGGTGTACATGCTACAATGAACATTCTGGACGATCTGAGAGAAAAGGTAAAAACTCTCCATATTAAGGAGCCGATCGAATGCCGCCAGCTTCTGATCGACAGTATCAAAGAACAGATGGATGTGGGAGAAACTGCCTATGAATTTGAAGAGCGTACTTCTGTCGTCTTCGTGATCGGAGTCAATGGTGTCGGAAAGACAACAACGATAGGCAAGCTGGCAGGTAAATTAAAAAGCCAGGGGAAAAAAGTCATGATCGCAGCCGCCGATACTTTCCGTGCTGCCGCGGGAGAACAGCTCAAAGAATGGGCGAACCGTGCGTCTGTAGATATGATCGGCGGACAGGAGGGCGCAGACCCGGCGTCTGTCATATATGACGCAGTGGCAGCAGCTAAAGCAAGAAAAGTGGACGTGCTTCTGTGTGATACAGCCGGACGTCTTCATAATAAAAAGAATCTGATGGAAGAGCTCAAAAAGATAAACCGGGTAATAGACAGGGAATATCCCGAGGCATTCCGGGAGACTTTAGTTGTGCTGGATGCCACTACAGGTCAGAATGCACTGGCCCAGGCGAGAGAGTTTAACGAGGCTGCAGATATTACGGGAGTAGTCCTGACAAAGATGGACGGAACAGCAAAGGGCGGGATTGCGGTGGCAATCCAGGCAGAGCTGGGCATTCCGGTAAAATATATCGGTGTCGGGGAAACTATTGACGACCTGCAGAAATTTGATTCTGAGGAATTTGTAAAAGCCTTATTCTATCGGGAGGAAGACTAAGGAGAGATTGGTATAAGACAACAGGAAAGAGGATGATAAGAATGATGACACTGGAGAAATTTGAAGAAGCCAGCGAGCTTGTAAAGAAGGTTACAAATCCGACGAAACTGATACGCAGCGAATATTTGAGCGAGCAGACAGGCGGGAAGATATATCTGAAGCCGGAAAACATGCAGCATACCGGGGCTTATAAAATCAGGGGCGCTTACTATAAGATCAGCACTATGACTGATGAAGAAAGAAGGCGCGGGCTGATCACTGCTTCTGCAGGAAATCATGCCCAGGGCGTGGCATTTGCTGCCAAGAAATTCGGCTGTAAGGCTGTGATCGTTATGCCTACAGTTACGCCGCTGATAAAGGTGAACAGGACAAAAAGCTACGGTGCGGAAGTTGTCCTCTACGGTGACGTTTATGATGATTCCTATGCTTATGCATGTGAGCTGGCTGAGAAGGAAGGCTATACATTCGTTCATCCGTTTAATGATCTGGATGTGGCGACCGGCCAGGGCACGATCGCCATGGAAATCGTCCAGGAACTTCCTACGGTTGACTATATCCTTGTGCCTGTGGGGGGCGGCGGCCTGATCTCCGGCGTAGCTACACTTGCAAAGATGCTGAATCCCAAGATCAAGGTGATCGGTGTGGAACCTTCGGAGGCTGCAAGCATGACCGCGGCGCTTCATGCGGAAGAAGTGGTGGAACTTGACAGTGCAAATACGATCGCAGACGGCACAGCGGTAAAAGCTGTAGGAGATAAGATACTGCCTTATGTGCAGGAAAATGTGGATGATATACTTCTGGTGGAGGATGACGAACTGATCGGGGCTTTTCTTGACATGGTGGAGAATCACAAGATGATCGTTGAAAATTCAGGGCTTCTCTCCGTGGCAGCGCTAAAACAGCTTGATCTGAAAGGAAAGAAAGTGGTCTGTGTCTTAAGCGGAGGAAATATGGATGTCATCACTATGTCGTCTATCGTGCAGCACGGTCTGATCCAGAGAGACCGGATCTTCTCGGTATCTGTACTTCTTCCGGATAAGCCGGGCGAACTTGTTCAGGTGGCAAAGACGATTGCGGATGAGCAGGGAAATGTCATAAAACTGGAGCATAACCAGTTTGTCAGCACAAACAGAAATGCAGCAGTAGAGCTTCGTATAACAATGGAGGCATTTGGAACAGAGCATAAGAACCGGATTCTGGACGCACTGGAGAAGAATGGATTCCGTCCGAAGCTGATCAGTGCGAAACTGTATTAAGAGTCATCCGGTATTTTGGGCGGGAACATTCATATGATTTTGTGAAGGAGCTGTGTTATGGATAGGAGAATTCCGAAAAAGGGAGAGATTTACAGACATTTTAAAGGAAGAAAGTACAAAATTCTCGATATTGCGGTCTGTACGGAGACCGGAGAAGACATGGTCATCTTTGAGACAGCAGAGGGAACGCGCAAAGTATTCGCCAGTTTTCTTGAAAATTTCCTAAGTCCGCTGGATGCCGGGAAATATCCTCATACAGAACAGAAGTATCGGTTTGAACTGTGCCGGGATACAAAGAGCAGTGAACTGCTCAGGTTGAAGCGGCACGGGAATACGACATCACTGATCCTGGAGTTCCTTGATCTTAATGACAACGAGGACCGGATACAGTTTCTCCAAAAGCATCAGTCTGAAATCGATGCAAGATTTCTCACCGCTGCGTCGGAGAGTCTGGAATTCACAGAAAACGCCGAGACAGTAGAAGAGAGATATGCAGCTCTGATGCGGTTTTTGAAAACAAAGAGCAGATATGAGAGCAGACGGCTGAGATAGCGCTGAACTGTTACCGGACAATAATGAATAAATGAGGGCATAAAAAGAATGCAGAACCTGCATATAGTGCAGCGTCTGCATTCTTTTTTTCACTGTGTATCAGTTTACCGGCGGCAGATTATATCTCTTCACCGCGGGCACGCTTTTCAAGAAGCGTGTGGATCTTATCTGTCGGATTCATTACTGTTCCGATCGTTATATCGTGATTGAGCGAATCAATGATCAGGGCAAGGAACTTGCTCATGTCCGCAGGTACAAAATACGGCTTCTGGTATAGTTCAGGCGGCAGATAAGTCAGATTAGTTGTAATTACTTTATTGATGTATCCTTTATCGTAATAATCGTCAAATTTATCAAATCCGTCTGTAAACAGCCCGAATGTAGTACATACGAAGACCCGGCCGGCATTGCGCTCTTTTACCTGTCTGGCTACATCCAGCATGCTTCCGCCGGATGAGATCATATCGTCTATGATGATCACATCTTTGCCTTTGACATCATCGCCCAGGAATTCATGTGCGACGATCGGATTCTTTCCGTCAATAATGACAGAGTAGTCACGGCGCTTATAGAACATACCCATATCCACACCGAGGATATTGGAGAGATAAACGGCTCTGTGCATTGCACCCTCATCCGGGCTTATGATCATAAGGTGATCTTTATCCGGAATCAGATCAGGCACAGCGCGGAAGATCGCTTTCATGAACTGATAGGACGGGCTGAAGCTGTCAAATCCGCTCAGAGGGATCGCATTCTGGACGCGGGGATCATGTGCGTCGAATGTGATGATATTAGAAACTCCCATAGCTGTCAGTTCTTCCAGGGCCAGAGCACAGTCCAGAGACTCTCTCTTTGTCCGCTTGTGCTGACGGCTCTCATAGAGGAACGGCATGATTACGTTGATGCGGTGTGCCTTTCCTGTAGCGGCAGAGATAATCCTCTTCAGATCCTGATAATGGTCATCAGGGGACATGTGATTCAGATGTCCGCTCACTGTATAGGTAAGACTGTAGTTGCAGACGTCCGTCATGATAAAGAGGTCTGTACCGCGGATCGTCTCTCTTAAAACACCTTTAGCCTCGCCTGTGCCGAAGCGGGGACATTCACAGTCTACCAGATAATTATTCGATTTGTAATTGACATACAGGGAAGATTCTGATACTTCATTGATCGTATTCTGCCGGAAAGATACAATGTAATCATTTACTTTCTGGCCGAGCTCCCGACAACTCTCCATTGCGACTATCTTCAGGGGGGCAACGGGAAGTGTTTTCTCTAAAAGTTCGATATTTGTAGACATTTTTTTCTCCTGTTGTTGAATTGGTATATGAATTTACATATCCTTTATATCATTTTTACACCCTAAATTCAAGTAGAACAGTCAGAATAACCTTTGCCGGGACGTGGAATTGTGTTATACTTGACAGGAATCATGAGAGGAGCAGGCTGTTTTTATATGAAGATGCATGAACATATTGTAAAGAATATCGTTGGAGGAAGTATCGCAGACGAGCTTGGAATTGAACCCGGGGACAGGCTTTTATCCATCAACGGAAATGAAATCGAGGATATTTTTGATTATCAGTTTTATTCGGAGGATGAAGAACTTCTGCTCCTGATCGAGAAGCCGGATGGCGAGCAATGGGAGCTGGAGATCGAAAAAGATGCGGACGAGGAGCTTGGCATGGAATTCGGTGCAGGACTTATGGATGAATACCGTTCCTGCAGAAATAAATGCATGTTCTGCTTTATCGACCAGATGCCGGAAGGAATGCGGGATACACTGTATTTTAAGGATGATGATTCCCGTCTGTCGTTTCTGCAGGGAAATTATGTGACACTGACAAACATGAGTGATCACGATATAGAGAGGATTATACGATACCGTCTTGAGCCGATCAATATTTCTTTTCAGACGACCAATCCGGAACTCAGGTGCAAAATGCTGCATAATCGCTTTGCCGGGGATGCATTGAAAAAAGTCGATCAGCTTTACCAGGGCGGCATCGAGATGAACGGGCAGATTGTGCTCTGTAAAGGAGTAAATGACGGGGAGGAGCTGGAACGGTCGATCCGTGATCTGACAAAGTACCTGCCGCTTTTAAGAAGTGTTTCTGTTGTGCCGGTGGGGCTTACCAAATTCCGGGACGGCCTGTATCCGCTGGAACCGTTTACAAAAGAAGAGGCGAAGTGCGTGCTTGAGACTATTCACCGCTGGCAGGAGAAGCTCTATGTGGAGTATGGAGTACATTTTATCCATGCGGGGGATGAGTGGTATCTGCTGGCAGAGGAGGAGATACCGGAGGAAGAGCGATACGATGGGTATCTGCAGCTTGAGAACGGTGTGGGGATGCTGCGCCTTCTTTTTAATGAATTTGATGAGGCATATCAGAATACCGAAGGAGATGACAGAGAGAAAACGCTTTCTATCGCTACGGGACGGCTGGCTTATCCTTATCTGAAGCGGATGGCGGAAAAACTGGAGGAGAAGTACCCGAATATCCGGATTCATGTATATCCTGTCCGAAATGATTTCTTTGGAGAGCGTATTACTGTGTCGGGACTTGTGACCGCACAGGACATTATGGCGCAGCTTGCAGGGAAAGAACTGGGAGAGAGTCTTTTGCTGCCATGTAACATGCTGAAAGCAGATGAGGACATTTTTCTCGATGATTATACGGTAAGCCAGGTCTCAGATGCTTTACAAGTTCCGATAGTTATTGTAAAATCAAGCGGACAGGATCTGATCGATGCGATCCTGGAAGAAAGGAAAGGTTAGATAAAATGAGTAAACCAGTAGTTGCCATCGTAGGGCGTCCGAATGTTGGAAAGTCCACCCTGTTTAATGCGCTGGCCGGTGAGATGATTTCTATTGTAAAAGATACTCCGGGAGTGACCAGGGACAGAATTTATGCGGACGTGACATGGCTGGATAAAGAATTTACTATGATCGATACGGGCGGGATTGAGCCGGACAGCAGGGATGTGATCCTCTCCCAGATGCGGGAGCAGGCACAGATTGCCATAGATACAGCGGATGTGATCATCTTTATTACGGATGTGAGGCAGGGGCTGGTAGATGCGGATTCAAAGGTAGCTGATATGCTCCGCCGTTCCGGGAAGCCGGTAGTCCTTGTAGTAAATAAAGTAGATAATTTTGAAAAATATATGCCGGATATCTATGAATTCTATAATCTGGGAATCGGAGATCCGGTGCCGATCTCAGCGGCTTCAAGGCTTGGTCTGGGAGATATGCTGGAGACAGTCGTGGAACATTTCCCCGCGGGCAGCGGGGAAGAAACAGAAGATGACCGTCCCCGTATCGCGATCGTGGGCAAGCCCAATGTGGGAAAATCATCTATCGTCAACCGTCTGCTCGGTGAAAACAGGGTGATTGTTTCCGATATTGCAGGGACAACGCGAGACGCCATTGATACGGCTATTGTTCACAACGGGAAGGAATACGTTTTTATTGACACGGCGGGACTCCGAAGGAAGAGCCGGATCAAAGAAGAACTGGAGCGCTACAGCATTATCCGCACCGTGACTGCGGTGGAGAGAGCTGATGTTGTCCTTATGGTCATTGACGCTACAGAGGGGGTAACAGAGCAGGACGCAAAGATTGCGGGAATTGCCCATGAGAGAGGCAAAGGCGTTATCATTGTGGTAAATAAATGGGATGCAATTGAAAAGAACGACCGCACGATGAAGGAATACGAAAACGATATCCGCCATGTCCTCTCATATATGCCGTATGCAGAGATTATGTATGTGTCGGCGCTCACGGGACAGAGGCTGAACAAGCTGTATGATATGATCGATATGGTGATTGAGAATCAGACACTTCGTATTGCGACAGGTGTTTTAAATGAGATTATGACGGAGGCGGTTGCACTGCAGCAGCCGCCATCGGATAAGGGAAAACGGCTGAAGCTTTACTATATTACCCAGGTATCCGTCAAGCCGCCGACTTTTGTGATCTTTGTGAATGACAAAGAATTGATGCATTTCTCATATACGAGATATCTTGAGAACAAGATCAGGGAAGCATTCGGATTTCGTGGAACTTCACTGAAGTTCTTTATCAGGGAGAGAAAAGAGAAGGAACAGTAGAGTAAAGGAGCAGTAAATTATATGGAACGTTTGATCTGTCTTGCAATCGGATATGTGTGCGGTCTTCTTCAGACCGGTTATATAGTAGGTGCGATGAGCCACGTGGATATCAGAAAGAAAGGAAGCGGAAATGCAGGAACGACAAATGCGCTCAGAGTGCTTGGGTGGAAAGCCGGAATCCTGACATTTGCCGGAGATGTGATCAAGTGCGTTGTTGCATTTCTGATTGTATTCTTTTTGTTCAGGGGCAGTGCCTGCCGCCCGCTTTTGACTCTCTATGCGGGAGCAGGTGTCACACTGGGACATAACTTTCCGTTTTACCTGAATTTTAAAGGAGGCAAGGGAATTGCTGTGATGGCCGGACTTGTGGCTGTAAACAGTTTCTGGCATCTCCCGGCGAGTCTGCTGCTGATTCCGATCACGCTGGCCTGCTTTCTGATACCGGTAGTAATGACACGGTACATATCAGTAGGTTCACTTGCAGCCTACACTGTATTTCTGATCGAGATGATCATCATCGGTCAGATGGGATGGTTTGATATGGATGCAGCGCACTGTTATGAACTGTATGCCGTTCTTGGCCTGCTGACTCTTCTGGCGTGGTACAGGCATAAGGCGAATCTCAAACGGCTGGCAGCGGGAACAGAAAATAAATTCGGGTCAAAGAAAAAAGAATAGCAGACTGATAAAAGAAGGAGTAGTGAGATTATGGCAAATGTAGGTGTACTTGGAGCAGGAAGCTGGGGAACCGCTCTGTCAGTTCTCCTTTCAGACAACGGACATCAGGTAACAGTCTGGTCTATTGATGAAAATGAAGTAAATATGTTAAATGAAAAGCGTGAGCATGAGCTGAAACTGCCCGGAGTGAAATTACCGGATGATATGGTGATCACAGGAAACATGAGATCAGCGATACAGGGCAAAGATTTCCTTGTTCTCGCTGTTCCGTCGCCTTTTACCAGAAGTACGGCACGAAAGATGTCTCCAATGGTTGCAGAGGGACAGATTATTGTTGATGTGGCAAAGGGAATTGAGGAGTCTACGCTTATGACTCTTTCCCGGCAGATCGAACAGGAGATCCCGCAGGCGGATGTAGCTGTGCTTTCTGGGCCGAGTCATGCAGAAGAAGTTGGACGCAGACTTCCGACAACATGCGTGATCGGTGCAAAGACAAGAAAAACGGCAGAGTATTTACAGTCTATGTTTATCAGTAATGTGTTTCGTGTTTATACAAGTCCTGATATCCTGGGGATCGAGCTGGGTGGTTCACTTAAGAATGTTATAGCCCTGGCAGCAGGTATTGCGGACGGTCTGGGATATGGAGATAATACAAAGGCCGCACTGATTACAAGGGGAATTGCGGAGATTGCACGGCTAGGCGTAAAAATGGGAGGCAAGATAGAGAGTTTTACCGGACTGACAGGAATCGGGGATTTGATTGTTACCTGCGCCAGCGTACACAGCCGCAACCGCAAAGCAGGTTATCTGATCGGACAGGGGATGTCCATGCAGGAAGCCATGGATGAGGTCAAGATGGTCGTGGAGGGAGTGTACTCAGCTAAGGCGGCAGCCAAACTGGCAAAAGAATATGACGTCTCAATGCCGATCGTTGAGGAAGTTAATGCGGTACTTTTCGAGGGAAAATCCCCGGCAGAGGCAGTAAATGATTTAATGATGCGGGAATCCCGCAGTGAAAACCGTTCACTTACGTGGGAAGAATGATAATATGTAAGTCTGATGCCCGGCAGTAAAATAAAATGTCATACCCCCTTTGTTCTGCGCATACACTGTATCAGCAGAATAAGGGGGTATTATTATGGATTCATTTCAGGTATACAGAGATATGAAAGCACGGACGAACGGAGAAATATACATTGGTGTTGTAGGGCCTGTGCGGACAGGCAAATCTACATTCATTAAAAGATTTATGGATCTTCTCGTGCTTCCGAACATGACTGACGAACATGCAAAAGAGCGGACAAAGGATGAACTTCCCCAGTCTGCCTCCGGTACTACGATCATGACGACAGAACCGAAATTTGTACCAAAAGAAGCGGCTTCCGTCAAACTTTCTGAGGATGTGGAAGTGAAGATCCGGCTTATCGACTGTGTAGGGTTTATGGTGGAGGGGGCCTCCGGACACATAGAAAATGATGTGGAGCGGCAGGTGAAGACTCCCTGGTTTGAATATGAGATCCCTTTTACGAAAGCGGCAGCCATCGGGACACAGAAAGTGATCCACGATCATGCTACAATAGGATTTGTCGTGACGACAGACGGAAGCGTGACTGATCTGCCAAGGGAGAATTACATAGAGGCGGAAGAGAAGACTGTCAGGGAATTGAAAACAATAGGGAAGCCGTTTCTGATTCTTTTAAACTGTAAAAAACCGTATGCAGATGAGACAAAATCTCTCAGGGATGAACTGGAACAGAAATACGGTGCATCAGTTGTTGCAGTAAACTGTGAGCAGATGAAGCCGGACGATATCAATGAGATCATGAAGCAGGTACTTTATGAGTTCCCGATAACTGAGGTGGAATTCTATATTCCGAAATGGGTGGAGATGCTTTCACGAGAACATCGGATCAAGAAGGATCTTCTGGAGCAGGTGCGCTCTGTGATGAATGGTCTTGAAGATGTGCGCAGTATAGTATCACAGGAGATGAACACGGAGAGTTCCTATATCTGTGATATGGAAGTGGAACAGGTTGAGATGGATAGCGGAAAAGTAAGGATACAGGTCAAGTATGAGCCTTCTTCTTATTATGAAGTGCTGAGTGAACTGACGGGGACGGAAATCCGCGGCGAATATGAGCTGATCTCCACGGTGAAGGAGCTTGCATCCATGAGAGAAGAGCTGAGCAGCCTCAAGGACGCGTTTGCGAGTGTGAAGATGAAAGGGTATGGCGTGGTAACGCCGGCAAAAGAAGATATAAAACTGGAAGAACCTGTCATTATCAAGCAGGGAAGCAAGTACGGCGTGAAAATCCGTTCAGAGGCACCTTCCGTTCATATGATCCGTGCCAATATTGAGACAGAGATCGCCCCGATCGTGGGGAGTGAAAAGCAGGCCCAGGATCTGGCAGAATATATTAAAAAGGAGAGCGAGACGCCGGAAGGTGTCTGGGGGACAAATATTTTCGGGAAAACAGTTGAAGAACTTGTTATGGATGGTATGAGAAATAAGATTGCCATGATAGGTGACGAAAGCCAGATGAAACTGCAGGACTCTATGCAGAAAATCGTGAACGATACCAATGGAGGGCTGGTGTGTATCATAATTTGATGAATTCGGATTTATCTGACTGAGAAAGAGTCCGCCGGGAGGTATGTATTGTTATCGCACAC
>NZ_VMSO01000003.1 GCF_008691045.1 Mediterraneibacter catenae | reverse complement strand
GTGTGCGCTAACAATACATACCTCCCGGCGGACTCTTTCTCAGTCAGATAAATCCGAATTTCCTTCTACTGATAATCAATTACGTCAATCCACTTCATCAGAAAATCTTTTTCCAGCTCATTATCTTTTGTCAGCTGTGCTGCTGCTACAATCGGAAGCCACTGCTGTACATATTGTCTGGCCGTGTCACTCTTCTTGCAGAAAATGTTCATATACAAATCCGCTGTCTCCTGATCTTTTAACGCGAAAAGAAGATATGTCATAGCCGCATCTGCGCTTGCATTTCCCTGGGTTGCATGAGCCCAGTCAACCACTGTCATCTTACCGTTTTTCCCAACAATGACATTACTGGGATTAAAGTCACCGTGACATACTTTATTGTGCTTTGGCATGCTTTCCAGACGGGTCAGAAGCTCGTATCTTGTCGTTGCATCGAGGATTTTCAGGCTGTTGATCTGTCGGGAAATCTTATCTTTCATACCTGTCAGAAGCGGCGATCTCTTACTGTGTACTTTAAGCTGCAGATCGACAAAATCGCTCATATATTTATCCATATTACTTCTGTCAGACTGCATCATCTCTTCCAGCGTCTTTCCGTCTTTATATTCAATCTCGATCGCCCATTTACCTTCAATCTGAGTCACACCTTTTACTTTAGGGATGTCAAGTCCGGTCTCTTCTATCCGGGCAGTCAACAGCGCTTCATTAAAAATATCTGCCTTCGGATGTGTCTCAGCAAATACTTTTACAATACTGTCATCACATCTGTAGACTGTTTTATACGGACGTTCTACAATAATATTTTTTTCTTCCAGCTTCATAAACAATGCCCTCCTTAATTGAACTTTTCATATCTGATGGTCTAATTATACCCTATTAATTCATTCAAAAAAAGGACTCACGCAGAAGTTTGTGCAATTTTTAACCATATTTTTATGATTATTTTTATCGTTATTTCTTTAACAAACATAAGGTCAGGATTGCTGTACTCGCAAAAGGAGCAGATGCAAAGCTGCACTCTGGCCTTCTCCGCATCTGCTCTCTTCGATCTACATTATTTTCCGTAGTAACACTTCAAATAAATTTCTTTTATTTCTTTGATGAGCGGATATCTCGGATTTGCTGCAGTACACTGATCATTAAATGCCTGCTCACTCATCTCATCCAGTGTCTCAAGGAAATATTTTTCATCAATGCCGTAGTCTTTTATCGTCTTCTTAATACCAATTTTTTCTTTTAAATCTTCCAATTTCGCAATAAAGCTCTCGAATACTTCTTCATCCGTGCTGCCCGTGCATCCCGCAAAGCGTCCGAGCTCTGCATATCTGGAAAGCGCATGCGGATACTGATACTGAGAAAAAGTTCCCATCTTTGTCGGAGCTTCTGCCGCATTGTATCTCATAACTTCTGTCAGAATCACTGCATTTGCCACGCCGTGAGGAAGGTGGTGGAATGCGCCAAGCTTGTGAGCCATAGAGTGATTTACTCCAAGGAACGCATTTGCAAATGCCATGCCTGCCATACAGGACGCATTGTGCATTGCCTCACGCGCTTTCGGAGCCTTTGCGCCATTCTCATAAGCAGAAGGGAGATTATCGAACACCAGCTTAACAGCTTTCATAGCAAGTCCATCTGTGTAGTCGGTAGCCATGATTGAAACATATGCTTCGATCGCATGTGTCATAACATCGATACCGGACGCGCTTGTCAGACCTTTCGGCGCTGTCATTGCATTATCCACATCTACAATTGCCATATTGGGGAGCAGCTCGTAGTCAGCGATTGGCCATTTCACGCCCGTCTCTGCATCTGTAATAATAGCAAATGGCGTAACCTCCGATCCCGTACCAGAAGACGTCGGGATTGCCACAAAATAAGCTTTCTCTCCCATTTTCGGGAATGTAAAGACTCTCTTGCGGATGTCCATGAAATCCATCGCCATGTCCTCAAAGTCTGCTTCCGGATGTTCATACATAAGCCACATGATCTTGGCAGCATCCATTGCAGAGCCTCCTCCCAGGGCAATAATTGTATCCGGCTCAAAGGAACGCATCTGTTTTACACCTTCCCGGGCACACTGCAATGTCGGGTCCGGCGCCACATCATAGAAGCATGCGTGCTGAATTCCCATTTCATCCAGTTTCTTCTCAATCGGATCTGCATATCCGTTTTTGTAAAGGAATGTATCCGTTACGATGAACGCTTTTTTCTTATGCATCACATTGCCAAGCTCTGCCAGCGCAACCGGTGTACAGCCTTTCTTAAAGTATACTTTCTCAGGCGTCCTGAACCACAGCATATTCTCTCTCCTCTCGGCAACCGTCTTCACATTCAGAAGATGTTTCACTCCAACGTTTTCTGATACAGAATTTCCGCCCCATGAACCGCATCCCAGGGTGAGTGACGGTGCAAGTTTGAAGTTATACAGATCGCCAATACCGCCGTGGGAAGACGGTGTATTAATCAGTACACGGCATGTCTTCATTGCCTCATAATGTTTCTGTATCTTTTCCGTCTCTGACGGATCTACATAGAGAGAAGATGTATGTCCGTATCCGCCGTCAGCTACGAGCTGAGCTGCTTTTTCAAGAGCTTCGTCAAATGTCTTCGCCCGATACATTGCAAGTACAGGAGATAATTTTTCATGGGCAAATTCTTCAGAAATATCAACAGACTCCACCTCACCAATCAGGATTTTTGTATTTTCAGGAACATCAATACCGGCAAGCTGCGCAATTTCATATGCTGATTTTCCCGGTATCTTACTGTTCAAGGCGCCATTAATAATAATTGTCTTGCGCACTTTGTCGACTTCTTCACCTGGTTTAAGAAAATAGCACCCCCGGTACGCAAACTCCCTCTTTACATCGTCATATATGCTGTCAAGGACAGTCACCGACTGCTCGGATGCGCAGATCATGCCATTGTCAAATGTCTTGGAATGAATAATGGAATTCACCGCCATCCGGATATCTGCCGAATCGTCAATGATGACCGGTGTATTTCCTGCTCCTACACCCAGAGCCGGCTTTCCAGAAGAGTATGCGGCCTTTACCATGCCCGGACCTCCCGTCGCCAGGATAATGTCAGACTCTCTCATGACTGTGTTTGTCAGTTCAAGAGATGGCACGTCGATCCAGCCAATAATTCCTTCCGGCGCTCCTGCCTTTACCGCGGCCTCCAGAACGACTTTTGCCGCGGCGATCGTACACGCTTTTGCGCTTGGATGGGGACTGATAATAATAGCGTTTCTCGTCTTCAGGCAGATCAGCGTCTTAAAGATAGCCGTAGAAGTAGGGTTTGTCGTCGGAATCACGGCAGCAACAAGACCGATCGGTTCTGCTATTTTCTTGATACCGTATGCAGAGTCTTCCTCAATCACGCCGCATGTTTTTGTATCTTTATAGGTATTATAAATATACTCAGCCGCATAATGATTCTTGATAACTTTGTCTTCCATCACACCGCGTTTTGTCTCTTCGACCGCCATCTTAGCCAGCGGAATACGCTGTTTATTTGCTGCCATTGCAGCTTCATAGAAGATCCTGTCCACCTGCTCCTGGGTGTAAGTCGCGAATACTTTCTGCGCCTCACGCATGGCTTTCATCTTCGCTTCAAGAGCTTCCACATTGTCGATGATCTCAGGCACTACTGCCTTTTCTTTCTCGGCCATTTTAATAAATCCTCCTGTACTTAATATTTACTGGTTGCTTACCACAGTTCTAAGTATAAGGGATTCGTTAAATTTTTGTCAATGTGTTTTTGTTAAAATATTAACGTTATATTTTTAACAATATTTGTGCATTATATACAAAATATAACGGCATACATACAAATTTTCACCCAGCCTGTAAATTTAAAGACGCAGAAAATATTAATGTCCTGATGTCGCTTTCAGCCCTATAATTCCAATCAACAGCAGTGATACAAAGAATATCCTCGCAGCTGTCACCGGCTCTTTAAACAGCACGATTCCGACTATGACTGCTCCCAGGGCTCCGATTCCCGTCCAGACTGCATAAGCTGTTCCCAGAGGCAGAGTCTTTGTAGCCTGCGATAGAAAAATGAAACTGAATACCATCCCGATAATCGTTAGTACTGTATACTTTATTTCTGTAAATCCATTTGAATACTTCATACAGGTGGACCAAAATACTTCCAGACCGCCTGCAATAACTAAAAATGCCCATTCCATAATACGTGTCCTCCCATATGTACGTTATATTTAAAATTACTGAAAGTCATGTGCATTCTATCCATACAAACAAAAAAGCGCCAAACCTGTATCTCCTACGGCCTGCCGATACAGATTCAACGCTTTACATTTACCCGGCGGTAAATGAATGGTCATATTTCTTATTCAATTATACAAGCTCCATCAGAACTTCCATAGCAGCGTCACCTTTACGCTGTCCGATCTTGATGATTCTTGTGTAACCACCATTGCGGTCTGCGTATTTCGGTGCAATCTCTGTGAAGAGTTTCTCTACTACGTCAACTTTCTTTGTGCCTGCTTTCTTGCCTGCAGCCTTTGCCGGAACCTCAGTAACCGGGCAGAGAACCTTCATCATCTCACGTCTTGCGTGGAGACGGCTCGGCTGATCTTTCTTGATCTTCTTCTCTACTTCATCGTAAACTGTTACTTTCTTTCCATCGACAACTTCTTTCACTCTCTTGCCGTCTTTGTCCTTGCGGGCAACTTTGGCTGTTACAGTTACTTCATCGAAATTATCTTTCTCTTTAACTGCCATTGCGATAAGCTTCTCTGCAACTTTGCGGATCTCTTTCGCTTTAGCTTCTGTTGTAACGATCTTTCCGTTGTTGAGCAGAGCTGTTACCTGATTTCTGATCAACGCTTTTCTCTGGCTTGATGTTCTGCCGAGTTTTCTATACTTTGCCATTTCTAATTTCCTCCATTTGGTTATGCATCTTCGGGCTTATTAATCAAATGTCTCCGCCGTGCTCTTCGGGCTTATCGGCAGAGAGTTATTACAATGTTTCCTACAGGGCACCTGAATTACTCATCACCCTATTAATGGTATCTTCTTGATCCTGTGGCTCAAGAAGCAGCATCAAGACGCTTTATGTTATTCGTCGCCTTGATTTAACTCCAGATTGAGCTCTTTGAGCTTCGCAAGAACTTCCTCAAGGGATTTACGTCCGAGGTTGCGGACTTTCATCATATCCTCAGGTGTCTTGTTTGTAAGCTCTTCTACGGTATTAATTCCGGCTCTCTTCAGACAATTGTAGGAACGAACGGAAAGCTCGAGCTCATCAATGCTCATCTCAAGAACTTTCTCTTTCTCGTCATCCTCTTTCTCGATCATAACTTCCGCTGCCTGAGCAACTTCTGAGAGATCAACAAAGAGTTTCAGATGCTCGCTTAAGACTTTAGCCGCAAGGCTGACAGCCTCATCAGGAAGCATCGTTCCCTTTGTCCACACGTCAAGTGTCAGTTTATCATAATCGGTGATCTGTCCGACACGGGTATTCTCTACAGTAAGATTTACACGGTCAACCGGAGTGTAAATGGAATCAATCGGGATCACGCCGATCGGCATGTCCTCTGTCTTATTCTTGTCTGCACTCACATATCCTCTGCCTTTTGTAATGGTCAGTTCCATATACAATTTGCAGTCCTTGCCGCCGCTCAATGTAGCGATGACCTGCTCCGGATTAACGATCTCGATATCAGAATCCGCCTGAATATCAGCGCCTGTAACAACGCCCTCACCCTCGAACTCGATATATGCTGTCTTGACTTCATCAGATTCGGAAGTGTTCTTGATCGCCAGAGATTTCAGATTCATAATGATCTCTGTCACGTCTTCTTTTACCCCCGGAATGGAGCTGAATTCGTGCAGCACACCGTCAATCTTCACGGAACTGATGGCTGCTCCCGGAAGAGAAGAAAGCATAATTCTTCTCAGGGAGTTTCCAAGGGTTGTTCCGTAACCTCTCTCCAACGGCTCTACGACAAATCTTCCGTATTTTTTATCATCTGAAACATCCGTAATTTCAATATTTGGTTTATTAAAATCAAACACTACACAGACCCTCCTTATGGGTTTTTAAATGTTGAAGGGGTACGCTGTTGCAGCCGATATTACTTAGAATACAGCTCGACGATCAGCATCTCATCTACAGGAACATCGATAGCTTCTCTTGTCGGAAGCTCTTTTACTGTACCTGTCAGATTCTCTGAATCAACTTCAAGCCAGTCCGGAATCAGATTTCCGCCTGTCACTTCGAGAATTTCTTTGTATCTCGGTGAGCTTTTCTTATTCTCTTTGATAGAGATCACGTCTCCGGCTTTGATCAGGTAAGACGGAATGTTCACCTGCTTGCCGTTTACGAGAACATGCTTGTGATCAACGATCTGTCTTGCTTCTTTTCTTGTTCTTGCAAATCCCATACGGAACATTACATTGTCCAGTCTGGACTCAAGAAGTCTCATCAGGTTTTCACCTGTCATACCTTCCATCTGTTTTGCTTTCTCGAAATAGTTTCTGAACGGTTTCTCAAGAACGCCATAGATGAATTTTGCTTTCTGTTTCTCACGAAGCTGAAGACCGTATTCACTCATTTTTCTGTTTGATCTCTTCAGCTGTCTGTTAGATTTCTTACTGATTCCGAGGTAAATCGGATCCATGCCTAATGAACGGCATCTTTTAAGAACAGGAACTCTGTTTACTGCCATGTCTATCCTCCTAATTTCATACACATCAGCGGACATCCGCTGTTTTAGTTACTTTCGTATTTATACAGATTACTTTCTCACTGAGATTAGACTCTTCTGCGTTTCGGCGGACGGCATCCGTTGTGCGGAACCGGAGTCACGTCTTTGATGCTGACTACGTCGATACCACATGCCTGAAGCGCACGGATTGCTGCCTCTCTTCCTGATCCCGGGCCTTTTACAAAGACATCTACTGTTTTAAGACCATGTACCAATGCTGCCTTAGCTGCTGTCTCAGCTGCCATCTGCGCTGCGTACGGAGTAGATTTCCTTGAACCTCTGAATCCCAGGCCGCCTGCACTTGCCCATGAAAGAGCATTTCCCTGTGTATCTGTTAATGTAACGATTGTATTATTAAAAGATGACTGGATGTGTGCCTGTCCTCGTTCAACGTTTTTCTTGACACGTTTTTTTGTTACTTTTTTCGCAACTTTCTTTGCCATTTAAACTAACCTACTTTCTTCTTTCTATCTTACTTTTTCTTATTTGCTACAGTTCTCTTCGGTCCCTTGCATGTTCTTGCATTTGTCTTTGTCTTCTGACCACGTACCGGGAGTCCTTTTCTGTGACGGATTCCGCGGTAGCATCCGATTTCTTTGAGTCTCTTGATATTGAGCTGGATCTCTCTTCTGAGATCACCTTCTACCACCTGAGTCTCATCGATTACTGCACTGATCTTCTTTACTTCTTCACTTGTAAGATCTCTTACGCGAGTGCTAG
The DNA here is from genome assembly GCF_008691045.1 of Mediterraneibacter catenae. Classification (GTDB taxonomy): domain Bacteria; phylum Bacillota; class Clostridia; order Lachnospirales; family Lachnospiraceae; genus Mediterraneibacter; species Mediterraneibacter ornithocaccae. The sequence continues at coordinate 223,896 of NZ_VMSO01000003.1, read as the reverse complement.
GATCTACTCCTGCCTCTGCTAAGATACGGTTTGAACTTGTTCTACCGATTCCATAGATATAAGTCAGACCGATTTCTACACGTTTGTCTCTTGGTAAGTCTACACCTGCAATACGAGCCATGTGTCTTTCCTCCATTTTCTTTGTTGATATCTACTTTAACTGAGGCTGCGGATGCTCTGCAGAGATTCTCTCTGACTTTTGGTGTCATGTGCATCCTACCGGGTTATCATCTCCCGATATCCCAGCCCAGGCGTGCATAATCCGCCACGCCCTTTCCCGGCACGGATCTTTTTCAAGCCCCGTCAATGCAAACGCCGGGTATTAGAAGCAATATACAGAAATGCCAGACCCCCGCTCTGCGGTACCTGTGTACAGATGCGGTGTATCCTTACTGTATATTAAACAGCTCTACACACTGCCGAGTGTGTCCTGCTGTCAGCCGCCTAAATCATAATCCGAAATTAACCCTGACGCTGTTTATGCTTCGGATTCTCACAGATTACTCTGATGCTTCCTTTTCTTTTAATAATCTTGCATTTTTCACAAATTGGTTTTACTGATGATCTAACTTTCATGTCAAATCCTCCTTCCCTTATGTGCTTTGCCTACATTTTCCGGCCGTTTTTGGGCACACCACTCCAAAAATGACCATTTCATAGTATAGCATCAAATACTCTATCGAGTCAATAACTAATTTTATTTTTTTACTGAGCTTTCGCTAAATGCTTTCGGTCTATTTATCTCTCCAGATGATTCTTCCTTTGCTGAGATCATACGGAGACATCTCCAGTGTAACCTTGTCGCCCGGCAGAATCTTGATAAAATTCATTCTCAGCTTGCCACTGATGTGGGCGAGTACGATGTGGCCGTTCTCTAATTCTACCTTAAACATAGCATTCGGAAGTTTCTCTACTACAACTCCCTCGATTTCAATCACGTCAGCTTTTGACATATTAAATCCTCCTGCAAATCTGGGCATCCAAGCCCCCGTTCCTAAACCTGATCCCCCTGCTGGGTAAATGTACTTATAATATTACGGACTGCCGTGTCATCCGGCATCTCCTCCAGGCGCATCTTCAGAATCGGCTGCAGATGCTTCCTGTTTTTTCGTTTCATATGGCGGAGAGGTCTTAAATCCCCGTCCGCCACATATACATATTCATCTTCATCGCGGATTATGACATAGATGCGATCTTTGTCATGACCCGCTTTTGACTTTACAAGCATTCCCGGTTTTAACTGCATTCCGGTTTACTCTCCTAAAATTTCAACGATTGCTGCAAATACATCGTTGATATCAACTGTGCCGTCTACCTCTTTCAGAATGCCTGCCTGTGTGTAATAATCAATCAGAGGCTGTGTCTGCTCATGGTATACTCCGAGTCTCTTAAGTACTGTTTCCGGTTTGTCATCATCTCTTAAGATGAGGCTGCCGCCGCATTTATCACAGATGCCTTCCTCTTTTGTAGGTGCATATACGATATGATAAGTAGCTCCGCAGTCCACACATGCTCTTCTTCCGGACATGCGGTTCACAATGTTTTCATCCGGAACTTCCACATTGATCGCATAATCCATCTTCTGCCCCATCTCAGCAAGAGCTTTGTCGAGGGCCTCTGCCTGCGGAATTGTACGCGGAAAACCGTCAAGCACATATCCATTTGCGCAGTCATCCTGGTTCACTCTGTCAACAACAAGGTCAACGACCAGTTCATCCGGAACGAGCAGTCCCTGATCCATGTATGTTTTGGCTTTCTTCCCAAGCTCTGTGCCATTCTTAATGTTGGCACGGAAAATATCTCCTGTGGAGATATGCGGGATTGAATACTTCTCCGCAATTTTCTTGGCCTGAGTTCCTTTTCCTGCACCCGGTGCTCCAAGCATGATAATCTTCATAATCTTACCTCCGATCTGTCTGTTTTTATAAAATTTGTTTTATTGCCCCACTCGGAGAGCGCATTCGCAAAACCGCACTTACGTGCTTCCCGCGGCGATGCCGCTGTTTTGCTCATATACTTGCGCTCTCTTCATGTGTATATCCGCTCGCATGAGAATGTAGGCATCCTCCTCGCTCCCGAATATCACATGACCGAGTTGTTGCTTCATAATAAGCCATGAGCCCGCGAGATTTTGCCCTCATTACCGGACAAAATTCAGCGAGCTTGATAGTGGCTTAATATCCAAGGAAGCTGTTCGACATATTACTTCCTTTGTTATTTAAAAATCCTGTATAATTTCTCACAAGCATCTGTGACTCAATCTTCTTTATAGTGTCAAGTACTACACCGACGATAATGATCAGTGATGTTCCTCCAAATGAAACATTTGCGCCAAACACACCGTTAAAGAAGTACGGTATAACCTGGACGATGATCAATCCGCAGGCGCCTATGAAAATAATGTAATTTAATATTTTCTGCAGATATTCCACAGTCGGTTTACCCGGACGGATACCCGGTATGAACCCGCCGCTCTTCTTCATATTATTTGCAATTTCCAACGGATTGAAAGTAATCGATGTATAGAAATATGCAAAGAATATAGTAAGCAGAATATACACTACAAGGCCAATCGAATAAACCGGATTTTCCGGATTGCACCAGTTGTTGGAATTCAGACCGGCAAGAATCTGGCTTCCGATACCTGTGCCTTTTCCTGCGCCTACGAACTGAGCGATCACAATAGGTGTCTGCATCAGCGAAGATGCGAAGATGACCGGAATAACTCCGGCAGTATTTACACGGAGCGGAATATGTGTGGACTGTCCGCCGTATGTTTTTCTTCCCTGTACTTTCTTGGAGTACTGTACTGCGATTCTTCTCTCACCACTCTGCAGCAGTACGACAAAAATCACGACTGCAAGGATCACAGCAAGGATGATCAGAGCTGCAAGTCCTGCCTGCGCAATCTTTTTGCCTGCAATGAACTGCTCGTACAGTGTCGTGAAGTCCTGAGGAAGGCGTGAAAGAATGTTGATCAGAAGTACGATAGATATACCGTTTCCAACACCATTCTCTGTGATACGTTCACCAATCCACATCAGGAAAGCACTTCCTGCTGTCAGAGTACAAACCACGATCGCGCAGTCAACAAAATTATAGTTCTCCAGAAGTCCCTGACGTCCGAGTCCTACAGCAAGAGCAGTAGATTCAATCAGTGCAAGCCCTACTGTCACATATCTTGTGATCGCCGCGATCTTCTTTCTTCCTTCTTCTCCCTCTTTCTGCATTTCCTCAAGCTTTGGAATAGCGATTGTAAGGAGCTGCATGATGATAGAAGATGTGATGTACGGCGTAATACTCAGTGCAAACACAGAAAAATTAGTAAAAGAACCGCCGGTGAACGCCTCAAAAAAATTGAATGCGTCCCCGGTCTGCTGTGCAAAAAATTCCTGAATGAAAGTTGGATCTACTCCCGGAGTCGGGAGCTGTGATCCAAGCCTCACAACGATAAGCATTACAAATGTGTAGAAAATCCGCTTTCTGATGTCTTCAATCTGAAATGCTCTACGTACTGTCTTAAGCATTAGATCACCTCTGCTTTTCCACCAAGTGCTTCGATCTTCTCAGCAGCTGCTGCACTAAATGCATTAGCCTGAACAGTAAGCTTCTTAGTTAACTCTCCATTTCCAAGAATTTTAACCCCGTCTCTCGGGTTTTTCACGATACCGCTCTCGATCAGAGTCTCAACAGATACTGTAGCGCCATCCTCGAATCTCTCAAGTGCGCCCAGGTTGATAGCAACGATCGTCTTGGAGTTTCTGTTTGTGAAACCTCTCTTCGGTATTCTTCTGTATAAAGGCATCTGACCACCTTCGAATCCAGGTCTTGTTGCACCTGAACGGGCTTTCTGTCCTTTGTGGCCTTTGCCGGCTGTCTTGCCGTTTCCTGAACCATGTCCGCGGCCTCTTCTGAAATTATCACTCTGTTTAGAACCGTCTGCCGGTCTTAAGTTTGATAAGTCCATGACGTTACCTCCTTATCTTTTTATGCCTCTTCTTCAACCTTAACCAAGTGTCTAACCTGCTGTACCATACCTCTGGTAGCTGCATTGTCCGGCAGTACGACTGTTCTGCCTGTCTTCTTGAGACCAAGAGCCTCAACTGTCTTTTTATGCTTTGGTATGGCGCCGATTGTAGACTTTACTAACGTAACTTTTAAGTTTGCCATTTCAATCTTACCTCCTTATGTGATAGATCTGACTATATCATAACAGATTCTATCCGCTTAGCCCATGATCTCTTCAATAGATTTTCCGCGAAGTCTTGCAACATCCTCCGGAGCTTTTGTTCCCTTAAGCCCTTCAATTGTAGCAAGTACAACGTTCTGCTTGTTATTTGATCCAAGAGATTTTGTACGGATGTTCTTGATTCCCGCCATCTCGATCACGGCACGGGCCGGACCTCCGGCGATAACACCGGTACCATCCGGAGCATTCTTAAGGAGTACGGATGCGCTTCCGAATTTTCCGATCACATCGTGGATCACACTCGAGTTGTTATCAAGTGATACTGTGATCATCTTCTTCATTGCATCTTCTTTTCCCTTGCGGATTGCTTCCGGGATCTCAGTAGCTTTTCCCAAACCTGCACCAACATGGCCATTTCCATCGCCGACAACAACTAAAGCTGTAAATTTGAAGTTACGACCACCTTTAACAACCTTGGTAACACGTTTGATTGATACCACTTTTTCTAATAATTCCATCTGACTAGCATCAATACGTTCCTGTCTCATCTGTGTTCTCCCTTCCCTAGAAATTCAGCCCAGCTTCTCTTGCTGCGTCTGCCAGTGCTTTGATCTTACCCTGGTAAATGAAGCCGCCTCTGTCGAATACGACCTCAGTGATACCTTTTTCTTTCGCTTTCTCAGCGATCACTTTTCCGAGGTATGCTGCTGCATCGATGTTGTTTGTCTTCTCAAGTTCTGCCTTCACGTCTTTCTGAAGAGTGGAAGCTGCAACCAGAGTATTTCCAACAGTGTCGTCAATGATCTGAGCATACATATGATTATTACTTCTGAACACAGCTAAACGCGGTCTCTCAGCAGTTCCGCTGAAACGGTTGCGTAATTTCATGTGTTTTTTTCTACGAATTTCGCTTCTTGATTTCTTACTAACCATTTTCACACTCTCCTTATTTATTTCTTACCAGTCTTGCCGACTTTACGTCTGATGACCTCATCAGCGTACTTAATACCTTTGCCCTTGTACGGCTCAGGTCTTCTCTTGTCTCTGATCTCTGCTGCAAACTGTCCGACTTTCTCTTTGTCGATACCTTTTACAGTGATCTTGTTCTGACCTTCCAGAACGGTCTCAACACCTTCCGGATCGATCATCTCGACTGGATGAGAGTATCCAAGGTTCAGTGTCAGTTTATTTCCTGATTTGGCTGCTCTGTAACCTACACCGTTTACTTCCAGGACTTTCTCGTATCCCTGTGTAACACCAACAACCATGTTGTTGATCAGTGTTCTTGTAAGACCGTGAAGAGATTTCATTTTCTTGAGATCGTTCGGTCTTGTTACAGTTACTTCTTCGCCTTCAACTTTGATTTCCATTTCTGTCGGAAGCTCTTTTGTAAGAGTTCCCTTCGGACCTGTTACAGTCACTACATTGTTCTCAGCAACTTCTACAGTTACTCCTGCAGGAATTGCTACGGGCAGTCTTCCTATACGTGACATACCTGTTTTCCTCCTTAACTTAAATTTTCGGAGCAGCGGCTTTAGGCTGCTCTGTTTTCAGTTGCTTGCGCCTGCCGGCGCGGGGATTACCAAACGAAGCAGAGCACTTCTCCGCCTACGCCGAGTTTTCTTGCTTCTTTGTCTGTTACTACACCTTTGTTTGTAGAAAGGATCGCTGTTCCGAGTCCTCCGAGAACTCTCGGGATATTCTCTGTGCTTGCATAAACACGAAGTCCCGGTTTGGAGATTCTCTTCAGTCCGGAAATAACCTTCTCGTTCTTATCAGCACCGTATTTCAGTGTGATATGAATCGTCTGGAAATGTCCGTCTTCTACAAGATCATATTTTGCGATATAACCTTCATCGAGCAGGATGTTTGCTATAGCAATTTTCATCTTGGATGCCGGTACATCAACTGTATCATGTTTCGCAGTATTTGCGTTACGGATTCTTGTAAGCATATCTGCAATCGGATCGCTCATAGTCATGTCTGTGATTCCTCCTTACCAACTTGCTTTTTTAACGCCAGGGATCTGTCCTTTGTATGCCAGTTCACGGAAGCAGATACGGCAGATTCCATATTTTCTCAAATATGCATGCGGACGTCCGCAGATTCTACAGCGGCTGTACTCTCTTGTGGAGAATTTCGGTTTGCGCTGCTGTTTGATTTTCATTGATGTCTTAGCCATGAATTTCCCTCCTTACTTTGCAAACGGCATATTGAACAGTCTCAATAATTCACGTGCTTCCTCGTCAGTCTTGGCAGTTGTAACGAAGATTACATCCATACCTCTGACTTTATCGATCTTGTCATACTCGATCTCAGGGAAAATCAGCTGCTCCTTGATTCCAAGTGCATAGTTTCCTCTTCCGTCGAATGCGTTCGGGTTTACACCTCTGAAGTCACGAACACGCGGAAGTGCAAGGTTTACGAGACGGTCAACGAACTCATACATTCTCTCGCCTCTAAGTGTAACCTTACATCCGATCGGCATACCTTCTCTGATCTTGAAGTTAGCCACGGAGTTCTTTGCTCTTGTAACAACGGCTTTCTGACCTGCGATCTTCTCCATGTCAGCAATCGCAGACTCTAAAACCTTTGCATTGTCTTTTGCTTCGCCTACGCCCATGTTGATAACAACTTTGTCGAGCTTCGGCACTTCCATAATATTTTTATAACCGAATTTTTTGATCATTGCATCAATGATCTCATTCTGGTACTGTTCTTTCAGTCTACTCAAAGTCCTGGACCTCCTTCCTCGAATTAATCAATCACTTCGCCTGTTTTCTTAGCGAAACGAACTTTCTTGTCGCCATCCATCTTGAATCCTACTCTTGTTGCCTGTCCTTTGTGTACGTACATAACGTTGGACGCATCAATGTAGCCTTCCTGATGTACGATGCCGCCATTCTGGTTCGCTGCGCTCGGCTTTGTGTGCTTTGTCAGCATATTGACGCCTTCAACCAGGACTTTACCGTCTTTTTTATTTACGGCAATTACTTTGCCCTCTTTGTCTTTATCTTTTCCGGCGATGACCTTTACAGTGTCGCCCTTTTTAATCTTCATAGTTGACATTCTTAGGCACCTCCCTACAGTACTTCCGGAGCAAGGGAAACGATCTTCATGAAGTGTTTCTCTCTGAGCTCACGGGCTACTGGTCCAAAAATACGTGTTCCACGCGGGTTTAAATCATCTTTTATAATAACAGCAGCATTCTCGTCGAATTTGATGTAGGAACCGTCTTTACGGCGTGCGCCCTTTACAGAACGTACAACTACAGCCTTTACGACATCTCCCTTTTTCACAACGCCGCCTGGTGTTGCATCTTTAACAGTCGCAACGATCACATCACCGATGCTTGCATATCTTCTTGTAGAACCGCCAAGTACGCGGATGCACAGAAGCTCTTTAGCACCTGTGTTGTCTGCTACTTTCAGTCTGCTTTCTTGCTGTATCATGCAGGTAAACCTCCTTCAAAAATTATTTCGCTTTCTCCATGATTTCCACAAGTCTCCATCTCTTGTCTTTGGACAGCGGCCTTGTTTCCATAACTTTTACTGTATCTCCGATCTTACACTCGTTATTCTCATCGTGAGCTTTCAGTTTGTAAGTTCTCTTAACGATCTTCTTATAAAGCGGGTGTTTTACATGGTCCTCAACAGCAACAACGATTGTTTTGTCCATCTTGTCGCTGACAACCTTACCCGTACGGGTTTTTCTAAGATTTCTCTCTTCCACGGCTTACTCCTTCCTATCGCCCAGCTTCAGTAATCAGAGTCTGGATACGAGCGATATTCTTTCTTACTTCCTTGATCCTGCTTGTATTGTCCAACTGGTTTGTGGCATTCTGGAACCTTAAGTTGAAGAGTTCCTTCTTAGCAGCTACTAATTCCTGATTTAATTCCTCTACGGATTTTCCTCTTAATTCTTTTACAAATGTATTAGTTTTCACTGTTATCACCGCCTTCTAAGTCTGCGCGAGAAACAATTTTGCATTTGCAAGGTAATTTATGCATTGCAAGTCGAAGTGCCTCTCTAGCGATTTCCTCTGGTACTCCTGCAATTTCAAACATTACACGGCCCGGTTTAACTACTGCTGCCCAGTACTCAACTGTACCTTTACCGCTACCCATACGAGTCTCGGCCGGCTTAGCTGTGATCGGCTTATCCGGGAAGATCTTGATCCATACCTTACCACCACGTTTGATGTAACGTGTCATGGCAACACGGGCTGCCTCGATCTGGTTGGAACGGATCCAGCACGGCTCTGTAGCAACGATACCGTACTCACCATATGAGATCGTGTTACCTCTGAGGGCTTTACCCTTCATAGTACCACGGAACTGTTTACGACGTTTTACTCTTTTTGGCATTAACATTATTTATCGCTCCCTTCCTTATCTGCTTTAGTCGGAAGAACCTCGCCTTTGTAAATCCAAACCTTTACACCGACTTTTCCGTAAGTTGTGTCAGCTTCTGCGAATCCATAAGCAATGTCAGCTCTCAGTGTCTGCAGCGGAATTGTTCCCTCGCTGTAGAACTCTGTACGAGCCATATCTGCACCGCCAAGACGTCCGGATACGGAAGTCTTAACTCCGAGCGCACCTGCTTTCATTGTTCTTGACATGCAGGATTTCATAGCACGTCTGAAAGAGATACGGTTCTCAAGCTGCTGTGCGATATTCTCAGCAACAAGCTGTGCGTCTTTGTCCGGTCTCTTGATCTCCTTGACATCAACGATCAGCTTCTTGTCTGTAAACTGTCCGAGTTCTTTCTTTACTTTCTCGATCTCAGAGCCGCCTTTTCCGATCACTACACCCGGTTTTGCTGTGTAAACAGTGATCTTAACGCGCTCAGAAGCTCTCTCGATCTCGATCTTTGAAATTCCGGCGCTGTATAATCTCTTTTTCAAAAATTTTCTGATCTCGTGGTCTTCAACCAGGTTGTCAGCGAAATCTTTTTCTGCGTACCATTTGGAATCCCAGTCTTTGATAACGCCGACTCTCAAGCCATGAGGATTTACTTTCTGTCCCATAATGCCCTCCTATCTTTCATTCAGCACGATTGTGATGTGGCTCATTCTCTTCTCGATCCTGTAAGCCCTGCCCTGTGCTCTCGGTCTGATTCTCTTCATTGTCGGTCCTTTATTTGCGTAGCACTCCTCGATGTAAAGGTTGTCGACGCTCATACCGTTGTTGTTCTCAGCGTTCGCGATCGCTGATTTCAGCAGTTTCTCTATCACTGTAGAAGCATATCTCGGATTGTAAGCTAAGATACCGAGTGCTGTTGTTACATCCTTTCCTCTGATGGCATCAAGAACGTAGCATGCCTTCTGAACAGATACTCTTGCGTAAGAGATCTTGGCTGAAGGTCTTGTATCTCTCTGCTCGTTTCTTTCTCTCTTGATCTGGGATCTATGTCCTTTTGCCATGGATGAACCCTCCTTTCAAAATATACGAATCTTATCTGACTTTAGATTTCTTCTCGTCTTTTCCATGTCCTCTGTAAGTTCTTGTCGCAACGAACTCACCGAGTTTGTGTCCTACCATGTCCTCAGTAACATATACCGGTACATGTCTTCTTCCGTCATGTACGGCAAATGTGTGACCGACAAATGACGGGAAGATTGTAGAACGGCGTGACCATGTCTTAATAACTGATTTATCACCAGATGCATTCATAGCGTCTACTTTTTTCAGTAAATGTTCGTCTGCAAATGGTCCTTTTTTAAGTGAGCGAGCCATAGGTTCTAACCTCCTTGTGAATCTGATTATTTAATCGCTTTACCATCTCTTCTTCTTACGATCAGCTTATTGGAAGCTTTTTTCTTCTTGCGGGTCTTAAGGCCAAGTGCCGGTTTACCCCACGGAGTACACGGACCCGGGCGTCCGATACCGGTCTTACCTTCACCACCACCGTGCGGATGGTCATTCGGGTTCATAACAGAACCGCGGACTGTCGGACGGATACCCATGTGACGTTTACGTCCTGCTTTACCAATGTTGATCAGGTTGTGCTCTCCGTTTCCTACCACACCTACTGATGCGCGGCAGATAATCGGAACCATTCTCATCTCACCTGACGGAAGTCTCAATGTTGCGTATTTACCTTCTTTTGCCATGAGCTGTGCACTGTTTCCGGCAGAGCGTACAAGCTGTCCGCCTTTTCCAGGATAAAGCTCAATGTTGTGTACCTGCGTACCAACCGGGATTTCAGAAAGCGGCAGGCAGTTTCCTACATGTACCTCTGCTTCCGGTCCGTTCATAACGGTCATGCCGTCTGTCAGTCCTTCAGGAGCAAGAATATATGCTTTCTCGCCGTCTGCATAGCAGATCAGAGCGATGTTCGCGCTTCTGTTCGGATCGTACTCGATACCGATTACAGTTGCCGGGATTCCGTCTTTCTTTCTCTTGAAGTCTACGATTCTATATTTCTTCTTAGCTCCGCCGCCACGGTGTCTTACAGTGATCTTACCCTGTGCGTTGCGGCCTGCTTTTCTTTTCTTGGATTCCAGGAGGGATTTCTCAGGAGTTGTCTTTGTGATCTCAGAGAAATCAGAACCTGTCATCTGTCTTCTGGAAGGTGTATATGGGTTATAAGTTTTGATTCCCATTACTTTCTCTCCTTTCGTTACTGCGATTATTTGTTATCATGCTTTTATGCATATAGGTTGATCGGTAAAGTTTCATCAAAGGATTTACAGTTCGCTGTGCTAGGCTCGAAAAGACCTCGCCAAGCTCCGCGAACGGGTCCCGACTAAAACTCGACCTGCGTCTTCGACTTGCTCTCGTTAAGTCTACAGACCCTCAAAGATCTCGATGTCTTTGCTGTCCTCTGTAAGCTGTACAATTGCTTTCTTCGTCTTAGCTGTCTTACCGAATGTCATACCACGTCTCTTGTTCTTTCCGTCAAGGTTCATTGTGTTGACACTCTTTACCTTTGTTCCTTCGAACATTTTCTCAACAGCTTCTTTGATCTGATTCTTTGTAGCCTCTGTGTGTACAAGGAATGTATATTTCTTGTCAGCCATCAGATCCATGCTCTTCTCTGTGATGACCGGTTTAAGGATTACATCATAATACTGAACGTTTGCCATTATGCGTACACCTCCTCGATTGCAGCAACAGCAGCTTTCGTTGCGATAACTGTGTTGTATTTCAGGACATCATATACATTGATCGTATTTGTACGAGCTGTCTTGACATCCGGGATGTTCTTAGCGGAGATCTCAACATTTGTATTTCCGTCTTCCAGCACTACAAGAGCTTTGTTCACGTTCAGGTTATTCAGAACGTTCTGGAAGTTCTTTGTCTTGATCTCGTCAAATTTCAGTTCATCAACTACGATGAATTTGTTTTCTTCCACTCTGGAAGTAAGTGCGGATTTGAGAGCCGCTCTCTTCTCTTTCTTGTTCATCTTGAAAGAGTAATCTCTCGGAACCGGAGCGAATACTACGCCGCCGCCTGTCCACTGCGGAGCTCTTGTTGAACCCTGTCTTGCATGACCTGTTCCTTTCTGTCTCCACGGTTTTCTTCCGCCGCCGGAAACTTCAGAACGTGTCTTAGCTTTCTGTGTTCCCTGACGATTGTTTGCAAGCTGATTTACAACTGCCATGTGTACAAGGTGCTCGTTTACCTCAACACCGAATACAGCATCATTCAGTTCGATGGTATCAACTTCTTTACCTTCGATATTGTAAACAGATACTTTTGCCATCTGTGTGTTCCTCCTTTCTTATTGTCACCCTTAGCAGCTCTTAACGGATTCTTTGATCGTTACGAGGCATTTCTTCGGTCCCGGCACAGAACCTTTTACAAGGAGAAGGTTGTTCTCTGCGTCAACTCTTACGACCTCGAGATTCTGAACTGTGATCTTCTTGTTACCCATCTGTCCAGGCATTTTCTTTCCTTTGAACACCTTGCTCGGATCAGATGCAGCACCGTTAGAACCAGCGTGACGATGGAACTTGGAACCGTGTGTCATAGGTCCTCTGCTCTGTCCGTGGCGCTTGATCGCACCCTGGAAACCTTTACCTTTGGAGATTGCTGTCGCATCGATGTGATCACCCTCTGCGAAGATGTCAGCTTTGATCTCCTGAGCAAGAGCATATTCCTCTGCATTGTCAAATCTGAACTCTTTTACATATCTCTTTCCGGATACGCCTGCTTTGTCAAAGTGGCCTTTCTCAGCTTTTGTCACACCGTTTCTGTGTGCAACTGCTTTCTTTCCGCTGCCGTCTTTTGTGACGATCTTCTCTTTCTTGTCAACAAAACCAACCTGTACAGCGCTGTAGCCATCGTTCTCAACTGTCTTAACCTGTGTTACTACACAAGGACCAGCCTGCAGAACTGTTACCGGAATCAGTACTCCGTCTTCGTTATTGAAGATCTGAGTCATTCCAACTTTTGTAGCCAAAATAGCTTTCTTCATTATGATTACCTCCTGTGATTTACAGCGGAGCGCTTATGCGCTCATCCTAAATGTTAGGACGTTACTGTTTTAATAATGTAGCTGTCCGTATTATTTGGACTTCATTTTGATATCAATGTACACACCTGCCGGCATTTCCAGTCTGGAAAGTGCATCAACCGTCTTCTGTGTCGGTGTGATGATATCGATCAGTCTTTTATGAGTTCTCTGCTCAAACTGCTCTCTGGAGTCTTTGTACTTGTGTACAGCTCTCAGAATTGTCACTACCTCTTTCTTAGTCGGCAGCGGCACCGGTCCGCTCACCTGTGAACCGTTCTTTTTTACAGTTTCGATGATTTTCTTTGCGGATGCATCAACCAGCTGGTGATCATACGCTTTCAGTGTGATTCTCATTACTTGACTTGCCATAAAAAAAGTCGCCTCCTTTTCGTACTTGTAACTCAGTACGACAAGCGGTGACTGTACACTCTCCCGTGTGTGTCGTGAGAAACATACACGGCGCTCTCGCTTTCTTCAACTCATGCGGCAGACTTTTTCTGCACACAAAAAACGAGATACTGTTGTGATTCGTACAGTGACTTGTCGCCAGTTTCCTAACTTGACATTCGCTCCACGGAAAACCTGCTTTCGCTTATCTTTTCGCTCCGGCAGCAACCTCACGCTTCATCGCTATCATGTCACAGCTTTTTCAGTATATCCGATAGTTGGATTTATTTCAAGAGGTTTTTAAGAAATAATGTATTTTTTTCAATACAATTTTATATGTTGCGAAAGTTATACATGTCTAATATAATGTAGATACAGTTATTGCCATTTTCTGGCGATTCTGCAGTTAATAAGGTAGTACAAATGACAAGGGGTAAATTATTATGGGAGTATCAAACGATAACACAATTATGTACAAAAACGACAATTCTATCATCGACCTGTCTGATTCTCAATTCAACAAAAACAGCGGTGCAACTACAGAGTTTCCGCTTCACAGCCGCGAAGCAATCGCTCCGGAACTCTTCGAAGAGCCGGACAGCCTGGGGGCGCCGGAAAATCTGGATGACGATTTCGATGCAGAGGCAAACGCCGAAGTAAAAATCAATCAGAGCAATTACCTGAGATATCTCTCAGATCTGCGCAAGGCGGACAGCGAGCTTGCACTCGCAAAAGCCGAGTCCGCCGAACTGGTCCGTCTCATGGACAGCTACAAAGAACACTACAGTGAATATGAAAAACTTATCCATACTCTTGTACTTGAAAACAATACAGCAGTAAATCAGCAGCTCGATACAATTAAAGCTCTGGCCCACAGGTTGAAAAAGACCAGCGCATCTCTCGACGCACGCATCGACAAAGAAATCCAGAGACTTACACTCGCTCTGGCCCAGTCTATTCAGGGAAATGTCAAAGATTCCTGCGACAAAGAACTGGCAAAGGTCAGCGAAGCCACTCAGGTGCTGCATGATTACAGCTCAAAAGTAAAAGAACAGTATCGTAAATTCGAACGGCTGGAAGGATTCAAGTTCGCACTGTTTGTGATCAGCAGCATTTCATCACCGATCGTTCTGATCCTGTTTGTGCTGAATATGTTACATATTATATAGATCCATACCGGCAGCCCTGTTGATCTGACATCCCAGTGCTGCCGGTTTTCTTTATAATCTCTTTCTTCTCGCCGCTTCTCTAAAAGCATATGCCTGTGAAATCCGGCTCTCATCCCAAAAGTACGGAGATGTCGGGAAAGACTTGAACACTTCTTTTCAGTATCCCTTTCACATACGCGATCATGATCCCGTAATTTGTCATCGGCACTCCCTGATCAGCTGCGCAGCTCAGACGGTATTTCATCTCCCGCTCATTAAGCATACAGCCTCCACAGTGGATGATCAGCTTATACTTTTTCAGATCATCTGGAAATTCAGTTCCGGAACTCGTAACTATCTGCACATCCTTCCCTGTATACTCCCTGATCCATCTCGGGATCTTTACAGTTCCAATATCATCGCACTGTCTGTGATGGGTGCACCCTTCACTGATAAGCACCATATCGCCGTCTTCCAGTCCGTCCAGTGCAGTCACCCCGCGCACGGCCTGCTCAAGATTCCCCTTATACCTGGCCATTAATATAGAGAAAGAAGTCAGCTGGATATCCTCCGGCGTATCAGCCGCGACCTGTGCGAACACCTGACTGTCCGTGATGACCATCTTCGGTTTCTTATTTAATTGCCCAAGCGCATTTTTAACCCCGTTCTCTTTTACGACCACTGAGACCGCATCCGCCTCGAGGATATCGCGGATTGTCTGCTGCTGGGGCAGGATCAGCCTGCCCTTGGGAGCGGCAGAATCAATAGGAACCACAAGCACCGCTACATCTGACGGTTCAAGGAGATCCCTGACAAGATACTTTTCCGGCTCTTCCACGCGCGCGATCGAAGCGATCCGTTCTTTCAGCTCATGGATTCCCTCTCCGGTCGCAGCGCTTACCAGCGCCAGCTGTCCATCGTCCAGTGTCAGTCTCCTTTTTACCGCTTCCTCCACCGCTGTATCCGCCAGTTCCTTCTTATTAATAACTACGATGAACGGGATATTCTTTTTCCTGATCCTCTCCAGCAGAGTCTCATCCTCTGCTGACGCCCCGACCGTACCGTCGATCACAAGAACCGCGGCATCCGTCTTGTTGAGGACCTGATAGCTCTTCCTGACGCGCATACTCCCAAGCTCACCTTCATCATCAATCCCCGGCGTATCCATCATGACTACCGGCCCCAGCGGCAGGAGCTCCATAGATTTATACACCGGATCAGTTGTAGTCCCTTTGACATCTGACACTACCGCAAGTTCCTGTCCCGTCACCGCGTTCATAACACTGGACTTCCCCGCATTACGCTTTCCAAAAAAGCCGATATGTGTCCTCTCGGACATCGGCGTCTGATTCAAGCCCACTTTGTTTCCTCCCTTCATTTAATCCCCGGTCAATTTACAAAACGGGACGCCGCTTAAATAAGCAGATGCGCCCCGTCGCTGCATCACGTAATCATTCTCGTGAAACTCTATTTCATGATCAGTCTATGGAAGTTCTTCTTTCCTTTTTTCAGGATGATCCCTTCTCCTGTAAATTCTTCTTTTTCAAACAGAGCTTTGATATCTGTGATCTTTTCACCATCAATCGAAGTTCCTCCCTGCTGCACCGCGCGTCTTGCTTCGGATTTCGATGGTACAAGTCCTGCTCTTACCAGCATAGTCAGGATATCGATGTTTCCGTCTACAAAATCATCCTCTGTCAGCTCTGTCGTCGGCATCTCAGCCGCATTTCCTTTACTGAAGAGTGCACGCGCGCTCTCCTGCGCTTTCTTCGCTTCTTCCTCGCCGTGCACCAGTTTTGTCAGCTCGTAGGCAAGGATCTCTTTTGCAGTATTGAGCTGTGCTCCTTCCCAGGAATCCATCTTGTCGATCTCCTCCAGTGGGAGGAATGTCAGCATGCGGATGCATTTCAACACATCAGCGTCAGCTACATTTCTCCAGTACTGATAGAATTCGAACGGAGATGTTTTCTCCGGATCAAGCCATACCGCGCCTGACTGCGTCTTGCCCATTTTCTTTCCTTCAGAATTCAGAAGCAGGGTAATCGTCATAGCTCCGGCGTCTTTCCCGAGCTTGCGGCGGATCAGTTCTGTTCCTGCCAGCATGTTGCTCCACTGGTCATCCCCGCCGAACTGCAGATTGCAGCCGTATTTCTGGAACAGCGCATAGAAATCATACGCCTGCATGATCATATAGTTAAATTCAAGGAAACTTAAGCCTCTCTCCATTCTCTGCTTATAGCACTCTGCCGTCAGCATACGGTTTACAGAGAAATGAGGACCGACTTCACGGAGCAGCTCGATATAATTCAGGTCAAGCAGCCAGTCCGCATTGTTTACCATAAGTGCTTTTCCTTCTGAAAAATCAATAAACTTGCTCATCTGCTTTTTGAAGCAGTCACAGTTATGCTGAATCTGCTCCGGAGTCATCATGCTCCTCATATCCGTTCTCCCCGACGGATCACCGATATAACCTGTTCCTCCTCCGATCAGTGCTATCGGTTTATTTCCCGCCTCCTGCAGACGTTTCATCAGACACAGCGCCATAAAATGCCCTACATGAAGGCTGTCCGCAGTCGGATCAAATCCGATATAAAATACCGCTTTCCCATTGTTTACAAGTTCTCTGATTCCCTCTTCATCTGTAACCTGGGCAATCAGGCCGCGCGCCTGAAGCTCTTCATAAATTCCCATCTTTCCACTTCTCCTTTGCGTATAATCAAACACTTTACAAGCGGTCGCCAAGGTCTCGGACAAGCCCGGACTTCGGCTTGTCGAAATAACAAAAACGTCCTTACTGCTCTCGCAATAAGGACGAATAATTAACCGTGGTACCACCTTAATTCACCGGAATTCCTATTCCGGTCTCATTCAGCACAATAACGAGTGCCAGTCCGCCGCATCCTACTCAGCCCCCCCTGTAATGAAGCCTTTCAGTGCGGAGCTCCGAGATGTATTCACAGATAACGTGTCACGCGCCTCTCATCTGCCGGCTGCTTTCTGTCTTCTCCGATAACTGCTACTTCTTCCCTTCACCGCTTTTTACATGATAAATCATATGGTGATATTAGCGTATCCACAGGGGTTTGTCAAGCATCATTTCTCTAAAAGCACATTTAGGGACAGGGTAAAACACGATTGGGGACGTAGTAAAATCGGATTTTACTACGTCCCCAACCGCATTCAAAAGGGATTATATATTAAATTTGGATTTATTTGCAGAGTTTCTTGAATTCGTCTGCAACGAACTGAACTTTTGTTCCAACAATAACCTGTACCGAGTTCTTGCCCGGACGGATCACGCCTGCAACTCCCGCAGATTTGATCTTCTTCTCATCAACCTTTGTGTAATCCTTAATCTCAAGGCGAAGTCTTGTAATACAGTTATCAATGGATGTCACGTTTGCTTTTCCGCCGACACCTTCAAGAATAATCTTCGCCACTTCTGTGAAGTTATCATTGGAAAGAACAACTTTCTTTTCTGCCTCTGTGTCATCATCATCTTCACGGCCCGGTGTCTTCAGATCGAATTTCACGATCGCGAAACGGAATACGATGTAGAATACCACAAATGCTGCAATACCAAGCGGAATGATCATCCATGTATTTGCTGCTGCCGGAAGGGTAGCAGAGAATACGAGGTCAGTAAGTCCGGCCGAGAAACTGAATCCTGCACGGAATCCAACCAGCACTGTGATCACTGTGAAAATTGCGTAAAGCAGAGCATAGATCACGTACAGTACCGGTGCAAGGAACATGAAACCGAACTCGAACGGCTCTGTAACACCGCAGACAAATGCTGCGATAGCTGCAGAACTCAGGAGACCGATAGCAACTTTCTTCTTGTTGCTCTTGGCTGTGTGTACCATAGCCAGAGCAGCACCCGGGATACCGAACATCATACACGGGAAGAATCCTGACATATACATTCCAAGGCTCCATGTTACATCTGCTGATGTCTCGCCTGCCCAGAAGTGAGTCAGGTCGCCAAGGCCAATTGTATCGAACCAGAATACGTTATTCAGTGCGTGGTGCAGACCGAACGGGATGAGCAGTCTGTTGAAGAACGCATACAGTCCGGCTCCGATTGCGTCCAGGTTTACGATCGCTTCACCAAGTGCAACCAGCGCACCGAAGAGGATCGGCCATACAAACAGCAGGACAACAGATACAAGAATGGATACAACACCTGCAATGATCGCTACACAGCGCTTGCCGCTGAAGAATGACAGCCAGTCCGGAAGTTTTGTGCTCTTAAACTTGTTGTAGCACATAGATCCGATAATACCTGCGATGATACCGATGAACGGGTTTGCAATCTTGTCGAATGCAAGTGTAGCATCAGCATTCTCTGCGATTGACGGCATGATAACTGTCACGTTTGCTGTCGCCAGCAGATTTGTGATCATCAGCCAGGAAGCCAGGGCTGCCAGACCGCCAGTACCGTCATTTTCATCCGACATACCGACACCGATACCAATTGCAAACAGGATTGCCATGTTATCAATCAGAGCACCGCCTGCTTTCACCAGATAGTAACCAATCTGCTGGATAATACCTGTTACTTCTCCACCCTGCATTGTCGACGGACACAGAGCGTATCCGATACCCATGAGGATACCACAGATAGGCAGACAAGCAACAGGGAGCATCAAAGATTTACCTAATTTCTGTAAAAACTTCATTATTTTCCCTCCTTGTTTTGACTCTCGTCATAATCCCTTTTTCTATTTCAACCGGACTTCCCGGTTAAAATCACTTTTGATTTTGTTATAAATATGAATCTTACTATGATACTATGATCAGATCATCCCCGGCATTCACCTGCGCGGATCCAATTCCTTCTACCGACGCATAGTCCGGTGTATTGCAGACAAGCACAGGAGTGATCGTGTCATAACCTGCCGCTTTCACTTTCTCCAGATCAACTTCCAGAAGAAGGTCCCCCTTCTTCACATGATCTCCTGCTTTTACGTGGCCGGTAAAGCCCTCGCCTTTCATTTTCACCGTATCAAGCCCGATGTGGATCAGGATCTCGGCCCCGAAGTCAGTTGTCATGCTGACTGCATGGAGCGTATCAAACACCATTCCGATCTCTCCATCTGCCGGAGCATAAAATTTCCCGTCTTCCGGGATGACCGCCGCTCCTTTACCAAGCATCTCCTCTGCAAATGTCGGGTCGCTCACCTCTTTTAAAGGAACAGCTTTCCCCTTCACCGGAGATCCGATTACATTGTTCTTTTCCTTTTTTCTGAATAAATTGAACATCTCTCTCCTCCTGTCTTAAAACACTATTTACTTCCTTCGCTGTATCAGTCTTCCGCCATAGTCACACGTCTTATATGGATGGCTAGATACATTACTTCTTCCCCGGACAGCCTGCAGTCTGTATTTTTTTCGATATACTCAGCAATCTTACGGCTGCACGCGTATTCCTTCGGATATTTCGTACGCATCAGATCAGCCAGTTCATCCTCCTCATTGGGGAGAAGCTCTCTGCGGTATACTCTCTGAAGAAGGAATTTCAGATGGGTTACAAACCGCTCATAGTGAAGCGTCCTCTCATCGAGGACTATGCCCAGTTCATCACTCGTGATCTCAAGAATATCTTTTAGCTGGTTCGGGAAACGGAAGGCATCTCTGATGTCAGTCCCATATTCTGCATTCACGAAATGAAGTGCAATAAATCCCGCTTCATCTTCCGGCAACTCTACACCGATCCGTTCTTTAACCAGCTCCAGCGCATACCGGCCAAGTTCAAACTCATGTGGATAAAATCTTTTAATCTCCCACAGCAGCGCATTCTGCAGGTTGATTCCCTGTTCGAAACGATCGATTGCGAAATTAATATGATCAGTGAGGGTTACATAAATACTCTGGTTCAGTTTCAGGTTAAGATTGCTTTTTGCGAAAGAAATAATATCCGCCGATATCTGGACTCTCTCAAGCGGCATATCCGCAAGAAGCTCCTTGAGCTGATCAGCCGTATCCCGGCTCTTGATCCTGAACACCTTCTCTATCTTTTTCTCGTTGACGGGCTGCCCCGGCCGCACGCCGAAACCAAGTCCCCTTCCCATTACAACGACTTCTCTTCCCGTGTCATCAAAAGCAGAAACGATATTATTATTTATTACCTTTTCTATTAGCATGTTGAACCTTTCAGGAGACAAAAAAACCAAATCTTATAAACATACCCGTAAACGCTATGTTTACAAAATTTGGTTTTGCCTGCCATACAGTAACAATCCTACCGTATTCACTTATTGTTTATAATATAACAGAATCACCCGACAAAGTCAATGCAGTTTTTATTTTTTGTTTATACAATTTATTTTTTATTTATTATTTTTACTGCCTTTTGCCGTTTATATACACGCTCTTAACATTCAGTTCCTCATCAAGCAATACGAAGTCAGCATATTTTCCGGGTGTAATACTTCCGCACCGGTCAAAGATTCCGATTTCTTTTGCAGGATTCATCGTGGCGCATCCGACAGCATCCTCCAGCGGAACCCCCATCTTCTGCACAGCTACACGCAGACATCCCATGAGATTTGTCGCCGAACCTGCTATTGTCCCATCAGCCAGTGTTGCCTTCGGTCCCTTCACAAACACATCCTGACCACCCAGAGTATACTGTCCGTCAGTAAGTCCCGTCGCACGCATGCTGTCACTGATCAAGATTACCCGATCCGCGCCAAACATTGCGAAAGTCGCGCGCACAACCGACGGATGGATATGAACCCCATCACAAATCAGCTCTACATGACATTTCTCGTCGTCACGGGCAGCCCCGATTACTCCAGGGTCTCTGTGATTAAGCGGCGGCATAGCATTATAGAGGTGTGTCACATGGCTGGCGCCCTCTTCCAGCGCTTTGGAAGCCGTATCATAATCCGCCACTGTATGAGCAACAGATACGACCACCTCATCCTTTACTTCACGGATAAACTCAATCGCACCGTCATTTTCAGGTGCAATATCTACAAGCTTGATCAGTCCACCAGATTCTTCCTGCAGCACACGGAAAAGAGCCGTATCACATTTCCTGATATGATCCGCTGCCTGGGCTCCTTTTTTCTTCTCACTGATAAACGGACCTTCCATATTAATTCCTACCAGTCTGGCACCTTCCGTTCCACTATATGAGCCGGCAGTCTTCATAATATTATGCAAATCTTCTTCTGCCAGAGTCATAGTTGCAGGACAGATCGATGTCACACCAACGGACGCTTCATATTTTGCCATATTAGCAATTGCATCTTCCCTGGCATCACAGAAGTCATCTCCCACACATCCATGGAAATGAATATCTACAAGTCCAGGAATCATATAACATCCTTCACCATCCAGAACTTCTCCGTCATCCGCGTTGCCTTCGGAAAATTTACCGTCGACGACCGACACTTCCCCGGGGACAAACGTCTTATCCTCTGTATAAACCTTCACATTTTTTATAATCATGACCTGTACCCCCTAACCCGGTATTTTCAATATAAAACTATTTAGGCATTTTAGAAAGGGCAGCCTGGTCTGCAACGATAACAACATCATTGTGGAATTGCAGGATAGATGCCGGAACTTCCGGGGTCACCGGTCCGTATACCGCCTTTGCCAGGGCATCTGCTTTGTCCTCTCCATTGACAATGAGCAGTATTTTCTTAGCTTTCATGATCGTTCCAATTCCCATTGTATATGCCTGACGCGGCACATCATCCGCAGATGCGAAAAATCTCTTATTTGCCTCGATTGTGCTTTCCGTAAGATCCACACAATGAGTCGTTTTCGCGAAACAATTGTCCGGTTCGTTAAAGCCGATATGACCGTTACGTCCGATACCCAGGAGCTGGATATCCACTCCACCCATGGACTCGATCAATTTCTCATATCTTGCACATTCTTTCTCTGAGTCCATCTGTGTTCCATCCGGTACATTTGTATTATCCGGATTAATATTCACTCTGTCAAACAAATGCTTGTGCATGAAGTAGTAGTAACTCTGATCATTGTCACGTGCAAGACCTTTGTATTCGTCCAGATTCACTGTCTTTACTTCAGAAAAATCCACATCACCTTTGTTATACCACTCTACAAGCTGATCATACATTCCGATCGGCGTAGATCCCGTCGCAAGCCCCAGTACACTGTCCGGTTTAGAAATCACCTGCGCCGACAGAATATTTGCTGCCTTTCTGCTCATCTCTTCATAATTCGCTGTCTCATAGATTCTCATTTCCTTCTCCTCCTTTTTCTACATGACAAAACAGGCCGGCTTCCGCTGCAAAATACCACCGGGGGGGAACATTATTAAGCAGATAGAAATAATCCTGTCCGGCAGATTTTCATATAGAAAAAACCAGACTTTCAGGCATAAAAATATACTTCATCACCTGAAAATCTGGTTTTGCCTCCTGGAAGTAACAATCCAGCCTTCTGATAATTTAATACTAGCAATCACCACGTGTTTTGTCAAGTCATATCAGTATTCAAAACACAGAAAATAAAATTCCTGACTGAACATATGGGCCAAGTATTACCTCCCATATTCGATATCTGTAAGAATCAGACCCTGGGGAGGCGCCGTAGCTCCTGCCAGTCGGCGCTCTGCCGACTCAAGTATGCACTTTACGTCTTCCGGACTCCTGAATCCCCTTCCCACTTCAGTCAGTGTTCCAGCAATAATACGCACCATATTATATAAAAATCCATTTCCTTTGATACGAATCACGATCAAATCCCCTGACTTTTTAATATCCAGCTTATAGATTGTCCTTACTGTAGTTTTTACTCCTGTATGAATGCTGCAAAAGCTTCGGAAATCATGCTCTCCCGTCAGGCAGAGCGCAGCAGCTCTCATCTTTTCCAGATTAAGAGGGAAGGAGACATGCCAGGTATCTCTTCGTCTGAGCGGATCCGGCATCTCCCGATTCAGAATACGGTATTCGTACGTCTTGACAGAATCCTGGTATCGCGGGTGCCAGTCTTCCGGGACCTCTTCCGACTTCACCACCACGATATCCTCCGGCAGTAACGGATTCACCGCATGCGCGAATCTCTCCGGAGGGATCGGAGACTCTGTGTCCAGCACCGCAACATTTCCCCGTGCATGGACACCTGCATCCGTCCTGCTGGCTCCGATAACAGTTACTCTCTGCCCGGTAAGGCGGGAAAGAGCACTATTGAGCACCTCTTCTATTGTAATTCCGTTGGGCTGAATCTGCCAGCCGCAATAATCAGTGCCGTCATAGGCGACGGTAAGTTTAATCCTACGCATAAAAACTCCTGATTGGGGACGTAGTAAAACCGGATTTTACTACGTCCCCAATTAAAATTCACCCTGTCCCAAAGGTGATATTAATCAAGCTACTTCTTTTAAAAAATCCACAATTTAAAAGGGACATATCTTCCAACCACAAACACAAGAACAATATAGATCA
This sequence comes from Mediterraneibacter catenae, assembly GCF_008691045.1. GTDB lineage: Bacteria > Bacillota > Clostridia > Lachnospirales > Lachnospiraceae > Mediterraneibacter > Mediterraneibacter ornithocaccae. The sequence goes on along the minus strand of NZ_VMSO01000003.1, from coordinate 200,275 downwards.
AGGTTAAAACATACGCTATCCTGTCTCTGCTCTTATACCGGAGCGGCTTCATCTTTGTACGCCCGTCACCGCCGTGGTAGCAGCGGGATTCCATCGCCATTGCCAGATCGTTGGCCCTGCGGAACGCAGACACGAACAGTGGCACAAGAATTGGCACCATCGCTTTTGCCCTCTGTATAATATTTCCGCTCTCGAAATCTGCCCCCCTCGCCTGCTGGGCTTTCATGATCTTGTCTGCTTCTTCGAGCAATATCGGGATAAACCGCAGTGCAATTGACATCATCATTGCCACCTCATGGACAGGAACATTCAGTTTATTCAAAGGATGGAGCAGTTTTTCCATACCATCAGTCAGTCCGTTCGGAGACGTGGTAAACGTCATGATAGACGAACCAGCCACCAGATACATAAGACGGATTGCCATGAACACAGATGTTCTCAGTCCGCCCTCCGTGATCGTAAAGATCCAGAAATGCGCCAGCACCTCTCCGCTCTGTGTGAGGAACAGGTTCATCACCACGGTAAACAGCAGCAGGATCACGATCGGCTTCAGACCCTTGACAATATACTTCAGCGGCACTTTCGACAGCCGGATCACTGTCCCGAGAAATAGGGTTGCGATCACGTACCCCAGCAGACTATTCTGTATAAAAAGGGATACAAGAAAAAGCAGGGTGCAGACAATCTTCACCCTGGGATCCAGTCTGTGTATCCGGCTGTCTGCCGGGTAATACTGCCCGATTGTTATGTCTCTTATCATAGCAACTCCTCTGTATCTGTAAACTTACTCTCGGCTCCGGAAACATCTCATAATCTCATCCGCAGCTTCCTCTATTGTGGTAACATCCGGAGAAACATCCATTCCCCGTTCTTTCAGATCGTGCATCACATAAGTCACCTGGGGTGCGGCAAGACCGACCTTCTCAAGCTCTTTATAATGACAGAACACCTCTCTCGGCGCACCGTCAAGCATCTTCTCCCCATGATTCATGACGATAATACGCTCCACATATCGCGCAATATCCTCCATGCTGTGTGAGACTAATATGACCGTCATACCTGTCTCTTTATGCAGCTTCTCTACCTGATCGAGTATCTCATCCCGGCCTTTCGGATCGAGTCCCGCTGTCGGCTCATCCAGGATCAGCACTTTCGGTTTCATCGCCAGCACTCCGGCAATCGCCACTCTCCGCTTTTGCCCGCCGGACAGTTCAAACGGTGACTGTTTATAATATTTCTCCGGGAAACCCACCAGCTCCAGGGCTTCTTTGGCGTTCTTCTCGCATTCTTCCTGGGACAGCCCCTGATTCTTAGGGCCAAAACATACATCGCTGATCACGTCCACTTCAAAAAGCTGATATTCCGGATACTGGAACACAAGCCCCACCTGACTGCGAAGCTCACGCATATTATAGCCTTCATCATAGATATTCCGGCCTTCGTAAATAACTTTTCCCGACGTCGCCTTCACCAGTCCGTTCAGATGCTGGATCAGGGTAGACTTCCCCGAGCCGGTGTGTCCGATGATCCCGACAAACTGTCCCTGCGGGATCTCAAAGCTCACATCCTTAAGCGCGTGTTTCTCATAAGCCGTACCCGGGCTGTATACATAACTCACATGTTCTAACGCAATTGACATAATGCCTCCACCAATTCTTCTCTTCTTAAAATCCCTCCCGGCAGATCCAGTCCGCGGTTTCTCAGATTTTCCGCAAGCATCGTCACCTGTGGGACATCCATCCGGTAGCTTTTCAACTCGTCCACCCGGCTGAATATCTCCCGTGGAGTCCCGTGCATTACAATATGCCCGCCATCCATGACAAATACCTGATCAGCATCAATGACTTCTTCCATATAATGTGTGATGAGGATAACAGTGACATTCTTTTTCTTCCGCAGCTCCTCTACCGCACGGATCACTTCTTTTCTTCCGTTCGGGTCCAGCATGGCAGTAGGCTCATCCAGCACGATACATTTCGGTTCCATCGCAAGGACTCCCGCAATGGCCACTCTCTGCTTCTGTCCGCCGGACAGTTTGTTCGGAGAATCCTTCCTGCGTTCGAGCATTCCGACAGCTTTCAGGCTCTCCTCTACACGCTGCCAGATCTCGTCTGTCGGGACTCCCAGGTTTTCAGGACCAAATCCCACATCTTCCTCCACCACGGTTCCGATGATCTGGTTGTCCGGATTCTGGAATACCATACCCGCCGTCTGGCGCACATTCCACAGTTCCGCCGGATCCTTTGTATCTCTTCCGTCCACCCACATCGTTCCGCCTGTCGGAACAAGGATTGCATTCATATGCTTTGCAAGGGTAGATTTTCCCGAACCATTATGACCGAGGATCGCCACAAAAGAGCCCTGCGGCACGTCGATATCAACACCGTCAATGGCACGCTCCGCGCCGATTATATTGCCTTCTTCGTCGCGCTTGTCATATTCGTAGATCAATTTTTCGGCATGTATCATCTCTTTTGGCATGCGCTGTCCTCCGTTCCTCTCTAAAACACAGCAGTCCGGCTCTCTCCATTCACAAAGCCGCACTGTTACTCTAAAACTCATTGCTCTTTATTGTACGGCATCACAAGATATTTTGCAAGACCGCGCAGTCAAATCGCCCGGAGCAAGCATACGAGGCGTCAAATTAACGGAGAGATAAAACTCCCGGAGCAGACAGAACTTTCCTAAGAAACACTCCTGTCCGCCCCGGGAGAGGGCTCACTTCATTCTATATACCTTTGTTCACTCTGACCCCGATCCTTTTCGCATTGCTGCGGATACGGTCATCGGTTGACCGAAGATGCCATCCGGTGATATGTATGCCGGACTCCCCGTATCGCCTTTCCATACTCCAGGATATTTTCCGGCAGAGCCATCCCCACATAACCGGAGTCGCCCAGATGATGCAGGTCTGTCCCTGTCATCTTGCACATCAGCGCAATCTCACGGATGGTAGATGTATCTGCCCCTTCCTGGGAAGTGCCGATCGCAGTCATCGTCATCTTTCCGAGTCTGTGTGCACAGGATACCAGCATGCGGATATATTCCATAGTGATACCCGGCACCGTTCCCGGAGCCGGCATGAGGATCACATCCGCTCCTGCTTCGGCAAAAGCACTCACATCATTTTCCCCGATGATATTCTCACCACTCTCCGCCAGAATCCCTGCAGCATGCATCTTTCCGGCGATCAGCATGATCCGGTCACCGAATTCCTCTCTGAACTTTCTGAGAGTATGGGTGATCGCAACATTTGTTACACCAACACCTGGGTTGCCCGTGAGCACAATGAAATCAACGCCCATCTCTATTGCTTTTCGGGCATTTGCCACAGTCGCAGCACGTCCGGACGTGAGATTCCATTCCCCGTTCGTCTCTACGGCACTCGCTGCATCCGGCTCAAGCGGTTCCAGATTAATGCCCACTGCCCGGCCTGTCAGACGCTTCACCTCACGGATCGTATCTTCCCGTGAGACGTCCGGAAGTCCTTGTATCACAGGCGCATTCACATCGAACAGATTCAGGATGAGCATGTCAGCTCCCATCGCCGAAGCGAATTCGGCATTAGTTACGTCACCCAGCATAGGCCGGACCGAACCGATCGTCTCGCAGACCAGGACACGTCCCTCGCTTCCCGCGATCGACTCTGCCAACTCCCTTCCTGTCATCCTCTGTATTTCCGAAGCCGTACAGTCCAGATATCTCTTACTCATTGTATCACATTCTCCTGTCTGATAGTACTATATCATTCATTTAATCTCAGCTCTCGCTGCCGCATCCTTATAATACTTGAACTCTGTAAACGCTTCGTTCTTGTAAGGATTTTTCTTTCTCTTGACAGAAACATAAATGATATAGGCCAGCGCGATGATATTTGTCACGAGTGCCAGCACGCTCACCACCGTCATCATAGTCGGATCGGCATTGGCGCTGCCGCCCGCGGTAATACCGTTCAGTGTGCCGTCCGCATAGAGCTTCGGCAGCGTTGCCCACGGGAAGAGCTGCGTTCCGTCAGAAAGAGTCTCCTGGAATAGTGGGAATACCTGGGCGAACATACACCAGATACAGAGCGTGTTCGCACGGTTCATGATCCATCCGCCCTTGTTCCACAGCAAAGCTGCAATCGTCGGTGCCAGAAGGAGGGCGATGCCGCAGAACCATGCGTGTGTCGGCAGACAGTTATAAGTATAGGCAAAATTCCAGATATCATACACGATGATATACACCCATATCATATCCGGCCAGATCATGTCTTTCTTATCCTTGGACGAGTATACCGCCCACCATCCTGTCATACAGAAGATATTGATGATGCCGGCAATACCGTTGAACACATTGTGCCAGCCGCCGTACAGCCACACATCCTCCGAGGACAGCCACCAGGAATACCATCCGTTGATTGCAGACTCAAAGTCGCTCGCCACTGCGATCAGGATATTGATGGCTACGATCACGAACGGATACGCCTTGAACCAGTGTGTTTTTCCAATCCCCCATTCGTATTTGATCATCATAAATCCGATACAGCCCGCCAGCGACGCATACAGCTTCGCATAGTGGAACCAGCCATTCATATATACGTGGGTCTGATTGTTGAGTGCCCACTCTGCACCCATCCCGGCGCCCACGGCGATAGCGATGAAGTACACCGTCAGCACGGCCGGGATAATGAAAAACATGATGATACCGCCCGTTTTCGTCCGTCTGGCAAACTCATTCAACAGAATCAGTGCCGCCAGCACTCCGAGCATGGCGATCCACTGCGGTATGGCTTCCGAACCGTAAACGTGAAATAGCATAAATATTACCCCCTTTTCTCTCCGGCAGCATCAGAACTGCCTGTCATTGCGCCTCGATCTCCCGGATATTACATTCATCTCCGGTCACCAGATATGTCTCCCAGCTCCCGCAATGCGGGCACTGCCGTCCATACTCCACGGTCGGATATGTCTCTTTACAAGATTCACAATATGTAACTGCCGGCAGCATCTCAATCCTCATCTGTGCATTTTCGATGAGCGGGAATTTCTTTTTATAATACTCCCAGCAGTCTGTAAGATAATCCGGAACGATAGCGCTCACTTCGCCCACTTCCAGAGTGACAGAAGCAATCTCGCTTAAATTGTTCTCCTCTGCAACACCCTGCAGAGTCTTTGTAATATGTACAATAATCCCTAATTCATGCATAAACTCTACTTTTTCAATTTTATTTTTATCGCACGTTTCAATGCATATGGCAGGATGCCTTTTAGCTTGTCTTCCGCCTTCCTCATCGTGCTCATCTCCGGAAGATCCCGGCTCAGATGAATAGCGTCGAACTCGCATTTCGTCGTACACAGACCGCATCCGATACATTTATTCTCATCCACGACTGTAGCCCCGCATCCGAGGCATCTGGCCGCCTCCGCCTTTACTTGTTCTTCCGTAAATACCGAGCGCAGATCTCGGAAACTTTCTTTGGCAATCCCTGCTTTCCTTCCTGGTATCTGCCGTTTCGCATTGTCGAACTCTTCGATCACGACAGCATCTTTGTCAAGTTCCATAAACTGACGAAGATCACGTCCCAGAGTAAGAGAATGTCCCTCATGCACAAAACGGTGGATCGACTCACATCCCTGCTTGCCCGCTGCGATGGCATCGATGGCGAATTTCGGCCCTGTGTACACATCTCCTCCGACGAAGATATCCGGCTCTTTTGTCTGGTATGTCACCGGATCCGCCTTCGCCGTACCGTTCGCGTTAAACTCTACTGCCGTATCTTTCAGAAGTTCTCCCCACTGAACAGACTGGCCGATAGAGAGAAGTATATTCTCGCATTCCACTGTGATGCATTCGTTTTCGTCGTAAACCGGATGGAATCTGCCGTTTTCATCAAATACAGAAACACACTTCTTTAGAATGATACCTTTCACTTTTCCGGCTTCTGCAAGGATCTCTTTCGGCCCCCAGCCGTTCCAGACTACGACACCCTCCTCGCGGGCCTCTGCCACCTCGTCCGCAGCAGCCGGCATCTCTGCCAGAGACTCCAGACAGTACATGCTCACACTGTCAGAACCCGCGCGCAGCGCTGTTCTCGCCACATCGATCGCCACATTTCCGCCGCCGATCACGACAGTCCGGCCGGAAAGCTTTACGTCAGCAGGGAGCATTTCACTGCCCGGAACAGCCATGTTGTCAACAGACATTGCGCCTTCTTCCGCCAGATTGATCCTTCTCAGAAAGTCCACACCGGTCTGCACACCATCCGCGTCCTCGCCGGGAACTCCCGCCAGCCTTCCGCCCTGGGCACCTACCGCCACGTAGAATGCTTTATAACCTTTTTCTCTGAGCTGCGGGATCGTGATATCTTTTCCAACTTCCACGCCGCATCTGAATTCCACGTCCATCTGCCGGAGTACATCAATCTCGGCCTCGATCACTGATTTCTCCAGACGGAATGACGGGATGCCGTTCAGCAGCATGCCGCCCGGCCGCTCTTCCTTCTCAAACACAGTCACCGGATAGCCTTTTGTCCTGAGATAGTATGCCGCCGACATACCTGCAGGACCTGCACCGATAACTGCAATCTTCTGGTCAAACTGTTTACCTTCATGGTTCTCACAGAGCGGAACATATCGGTGCTCCTCGTGAATCTCCTTCTCTGCTATAAACTTCTTGATCTCATCGATGGCCACCGCTTTATCAATAGTCCCCCTCGTACATTCATCCTCACAGCGTCGATTGCAGATAGCGCCGCACACAGCCGGGAACGGATTATCCTGTTTGATGAGCTTCAGAGCGTCCATATATCTGCCCTCTGCCGCCATCTTGATATAGCCCTGCACAGGGAGATGCGCCGGACAGGCTGTCTTGCACGGCGATGTGCCCGTCTCGTAGCAGTTGATCTTTGCATGATCTCTGTAGTCAGGATCCCATTTATCTCTTCCCCACTTCTCCGTATCCGGAAGAAGCGCCTTCGGGTACTGGATCTCGCCGTGCTTTGTACACAGCTTCTGTCCAAGTTTCGCCGCACCCACAGGACAGACCTCGACACATTTTCCGCACGCCACGCATTTCTCTTTCTCCACATGTGCCCTGTATGCGGAGCGGGACATGTTCGGCGTGTTAAAGAGCTGCGACGTCCGCAGTCCGTTGCACACACCGGGCGCGCAGTTGCAGATCGCAAAGATCTTGTCCTCGCCGTCGATATTTGTAATCTGATGCACAAATCCATTCCGCTCGGCGCGCTCCAGTATCTCCATTACTTCATCGAGATCGATATAGCGTCCCTTTCCTGTCTCCACAAGATAATCCGCCATATCTCCCACACCGATGCACAGATCGCCCTCGATCTCCCCGCACCCTTCACCGCGCATCCTCTGCTGGCGGCGGCAGGAACAGGCCCCCACTGCATATTTGTCCTGATATTTTTTCAGCCAGTGGGAGATATGCTCCACACTCGCGGACTGCTGATGCGCCGGGATTGCCTTCTCCACAGGAATGACATGCATGCCGATACCGGAACCTCCGGGCGGCACCATTGGCGTCACTTTTTCCAGCGGCAGTCGGGACATGTTTTCAAAAAAGTCTGCAATAATCGGATGTTCCTCGGTCTGTTTCTTATTCATCATCATGAATTCCGCACATCCGGGCACGAACATCGGAAGTACATATTGTTTATGGCGGTCTTCATTTTCCCAGTTGTACTCGATCATGCCGATGACAGACATCTCGTCCAGGAGCTTCTGTACCCGTTCTTTATCTTTACCTGATTTTTTCGCAATCTCCTCGAGCGTCATCGGCTTCCTTACTTTCATGGACAGACATACTTCGGCCATCTCATCTGTCAGCACTTCGGCCAGTCCCCAGTACTCGGGATCATCTACAGTCACTTTGTGCCCGATGCGGTCGGTGATCATCTGTCCCAGTTTCAGGATCAGTTTTCTCTCTTCGCTCATTTATCTCCCTCCTTCCAGTCTCTCACCTGTTCTCTGATCCAGTTGTACCATTCCTCCATTCCTTCTCCTGTCTTTGCTGAAATCGGGATGATCTTCATATCCGGATTCAGCCGCAGCACACTTTTCCTGCACGCCTCAAAGTCAAAATCAAAACAAGAAAGCGCATCGATCTTATTGATCAGCAGACAGTGGGATACCTGGAACATAAGAGGATATTTCAGAGGTTTGTCGTCTCCCTCCGGCACGCTTAAGATCATCACGTTCTTTACCGCTCCCGTATCGAATTCCGCCGGACAGACAAGGTTGCCCACATTTTCCAATATGGCAAGATCTACATCGTCCGTTCCCAGTTCCTCGAGTCCCTGTCTCGTCATATCCGCATCCAGATGACACATGCCGCCGGTATGTAACTGGATGACTTTTGCTCCGGTCTCACTGATGGTATCCGCATCCACAGCGCTGTCGATATCTGCCTCCATAACACCGATACGCATCTCTTCTTTGAGTGCTTCGATCGTCCTCTTAAGAGTAGTGGTCTTTCCTCCTCCCGGTGAAGACATCAGATTCAGAAGGAATGTCTGATTCTCCTTCAGCTCCTTCCTTACTTTCTCCGCCTCCTGATCATTGTCATCGAAGATCCGTTTCTTGATTTCGTATACTTTGTACATAAGCCTTCTCCTCTTCTGTTACACTTCCTTTTTCACTGGCTATCGTTTCGCATGCTTTGCCGCATATTGGCACATCTCATGCTCTGTCCGGCCCCGTGCTGCCCGTTCAGGCTGCCAGCCCCCGGATCAGGAGTTTTATCGCGATCTTCACCTGCAGGATAAGCTCGACCTGACTGTCAAGCTCCAACATACTCCCGTTCCATGCGAATCGCTTCATCACTCCGAAGGCCGTATGTGCGAGGGAGTAACAGACTTCATTGGGCGACCACTCAAAATCCAGCGTGCCGTCAGCAAGCCCTTTCTCCAGAGCATCGGTCACGCGGGGCTTCAGACTCATAATGCACTCCTCATACTCTGCCAGCCGTTCTATGTCTATCTCATACCTGCGCACAAACACTTCAAACTCCTGCAGATATTTAAGAAAACCGGTTTCACGCTCGAATATCACAATAAGCGCATCCATAATACATTCAAGCTGCTCCCGCCCGGACATATCGGAATAACGCTTTATCTCTGTGACGTTTAAATATTGACCGGCAATTTTCTTCCAGTATTCGATTCCACTTCGGATTGCAAGCTGGGCTTTCGTCTCGTAATAGCGGTAAATCGTAGCACTGCCGACACCTGCGCGCTCGGCAATTTCATCAATTGACGTCTCTTCAATCCCTTTCTCACAGAACAATACCATCGCCGCCTCCAGGATCTTCTGAGCGCGGTACTGTGTTCTGCGCATTCTGGCTGCGGATTCCTTCATCTTGTATGCCCCTTTCGCATTGCATATTCTGATAGTTATACTATCATATTTGTATATATTTATCAATATTATTGTACATTCACTGTGTTTTTTGTATATATTTTCGATTTGCAATTAAACAGAATGGTTCCTCCGCCGCAGTTTCCGGATTATTTCCGGCACATCACTGAGCGTATCCGCACGCCAATCCCAAAGTCCTTTTTCTTCTGCCGGTGCAGGTGAAAGATCCGGGACTACAACAACTGTACACCCTGCGGCTCTTGCTGCCCGCAGACCGTTTTCACTGTCTTCAAGCACCATACATTCCGATGCTGAAAGCCCCAGTTTCTCTGCTGCTTTCAGAAAAATATCCGGTTCGGGCTTTGATGGCCCCGCCTCCTTCCCGCAGACTGCCGCAGAAAAATACTCTCCAACTCCGGCCAGCTTGAGGTATGACACTGCTTTTTCCCTCTCTGTGGAAGTTGCAAGAGCTGCCGGAATACCTGCATCCCGCAAAAAAACCAGCAGCTGTTTGAGTCCGGGCTTTATCGGAATCCCATTGTCTCTGATCCACTCATCTCCATAGTTTGTTCGGATTGCAAGTGCCGCTTCATATAATTCCGGCTTCCCGGTCACCTGTCCGAAGCGTTTCCGTTTCTCACTGCTTCCAAGCCCTCTGAAAGACGCAATCATATCGTCTGTGATTTCTATTCCGATTTTCCGTCCGGCCGCTTTCCATCCTTTCAGTCCGAGTGCTTCTGTATCGAACATCAGCCCGTCCATATCGAACAATACTCCTCGTATCATGCTTTCTCTCCTCCGCTGTTTCTTTTGCCTCATTCAGCTTTACTATATAGTATAGCAGAGCACATCCGAAAAGTCATGACAGCCGTTTTATCCGTTGCCGTTTGATCCGGCCTGTTTATTCTCTGTTTTGAACCCCTCCCCCAGCACCTCACTTGTCTCTGTAAACATCACAAATGCTTTATCATCCACTTCCTGCACGATACTTTTGACCAGATATGCTTCCGCCTTTGAGCATGCGCATAAGATCACATCTCTGTACATACCTGTATAACCTCCCGACGCAGGGATCGTGGTAACGCCGCGCCTCACATTCTCTCCTATCTTTTCCCCAATCTGCCTCCCCTTTTCTGTTATGATAATTGCAAGTGTCCCTGCCCCGGCTCCATACAGTATCTTATCGATCACAATTGTGGATACACCTGTAGAGGCCACACCGTATAGCACGGCATCCACATCTCCGAATACCGGCCACCCCAGCAGGATCACCACAAGATCAATGAGAAGCGTGATTACGCCGATCGTCATATGAGGTTTTTTCTTCTTGATCGTAAGGGCCAGAAAATCAATGCCGCCAGAGGATGAGCCGCGTATATAGAAAAGCGCCATCCCTGCTCCCATAAAGACACCGGAACAGATTGCAGCCATCAGGCGGCCGCCTGTATACATTGGAATAAAGGGAAATATTACATCAAGAAAAAGTGAAGAAATGACCATCGTTTTCGCACTTTTGAGCAGAAGTGCCTTTCCAACGTCTTTATAGCTGATGATAACCAGCGGAATATTAAACAGAAGCGTCACTGTACCGACCGGAAGTCCCAGTAAATGATTGAGTATCAGCGCCAGCCCTGATACTCCTCCCGGAGCGAATCCGGCATAGCCCGCAAAGGTATAAATGCCGGCAGCATAAAGAATACTGCCGGCAATATCATAGAGAAGATCCCAAAGCAGGATCTTATAATCAATTTTTGTTTTTAGATTTATGCTTGTTTTCTTGTCACTCATTTCCTATACACACCTGCAGTTCTGGTTCAGTCCCGGTATATACCGGGATGCAGGATATAGTATATTCAGCCACAGAAATAATTATTCTTCTTCCGGCACAAAAAGCATAAGTGCCGACTTTTCCATCGTTTCCTGATATTCCGAGCCCACGAGCTTAATATAGAACTCATAAAATCCGTTACTGTACATGTTGTATATGTCACCCTGTTGATCCCGGATCTCCTGCACTTTTCGGCTACGTTCCATAATTCTGTCGCAAAGCCGGCGCTGACTGTCTGTCAGGGCATCACCGGGGATTTCGAACAGTTCAGAGGCAATCAGTATTTCGACATTTGTTCCAAGAAAAAATTCACTGCTATCGTCTATCCCCTTCTCTTCATTCTCTTTCATCTCTTCTGCAGTAAGTATCTTAACTTCATCATAGGCATCCGCCAATGCTTCCAGCACATCCCAGCACATCGTCCCGATTGTTCAGCTCCCCGTATACGTTATAGGTCTGCCGGAACATCTCCAACGCCTGCATACTGTCATTATAAGCACTGAAGACAGTCATTTCCGGATCTCTGAGGATGGCATCCACAAGTTCCGCTGTTGTCATAGATTCTGTATCAGCATCTTCTGCAGATGTATCACCTGATGGATTTTTTGGTACTTCTTTATCGGAAGAATTTGCTCCGCTACCGCAGGCTGTACAAAAAACAGTAATCCCTGCGATCATAGGCAATAGATACTGTAAAGCATTTTTCTTCACAGAGCATTCCTCCTTCCTTTGCCAAACCCAACATAGCTTTTTCTTCATTGTTTTTATAAAATTCCGGGCAAACGGGATTTGCGAAAGAAGGCAGACCATATATAATCCAGGCAACATTTACAAATACTCCGATTTGTTTATTCAGATAATTTCAGATACTCTCCTGATTAATTCTGGAGAATTCTGCATAATATATGACTTGTCATTCACTGATATCCTCCCTGTATCTGAAACGATCAGAGTATTAACAAGTTCATCGTCTTCATAGACGAAAAATATAATCATCCTTTCACCCAAATTTGACAAAGATCCGTCAGAAAATAACGTGTCATATGTTCTCCGGTATGTATATTGCTGAAACAAAGTAAAAATACTTTCCAGCTGCTCTTCTGACAGTTCATTATAGCCTTCGGAATCGATATATGGTTCGCCGTTTTTTACCCCCATATACTGCTGCGTAATCCGAAGCTTAGAATTCCAATCGACAAGATCCGTCAAATTCATCGGACGAAAATAAACGGCCATAATTAGAATGACCACCCCCAGCAGTGATAATCCCCTGCATAAGAAAAGATATAAGGGTGAAGGCTCTGCTTTTGAGGCATTCTTATACTTCCATGAATCGATACGCCACAGAATTCGGGGATTTATAATATTAATAATCAGGGCGACCGCGATAGCTATATATAAAATCATATCGTACCTCCTGCTCCTACACGGCAATTTCTCCGCCGCACTTTAAAACTTCTGAAACTTTAACTGTTTCTATGCATTGGCACTGTCTGAAGATTTATGATTTTTACTCCTTTTTTTCATTATATACTGCTCCAATAATACTGTAAATCAAAACAGCTCTTACCTGCAGAAAGAACATGAAAATCTTCTCAATTCCGCTTCATTTAGCTTGCGGGCTTCGCTCTATTACAAAATAAAAGAAGACCCGCGGGGAAATGCAAGCACTTCCTGCGGGTCTTCTCTTATTTTATCGCACGGCTCATTGCCAACGCGAAAATTACTCGATGATAGATGCTACTGTACCAGATCCTACTGTACGGCCACCTTCACGGATAGCGAATCTCAGACCTTCCTCCATAGCTACCGGGTGGATCAGTTCAACTGTCATTGTAACGTGATCTCCAGGCATGCACATCTCTGTGCCTTCCGGAAGCTCGCAAACACCTGTTACGTCTGTTGTTCTGAAGTAGAACTGCGGACGATAGTTGTTGAAGAACGGTGTATGACGGCCACCCTCATCTTTTGTCAGGACGTAAACCTGGCATGTGAATTTTGTATGGCATGTAACTGTACCTGGTTTGATAAGAACCTGTCCTCTTTCGATCTCTGTTCTCTGAACACCACGAAGAAGAGCACCGATGTTATCACCTGCACGAGCCTCGTCGAGCAGCTTACGGAACATCTCGATACCAGTTACAACTGTCTTCTTAACATCATCGTGGATACCGATGATTTCAACTTCGTCAGAAATGTGAAGAGTACCACGCTCTACTCTACCTGTAGCAACAGTACCACGTCCTGTGATAGAGAATACGTCCTCTACCGGCATCAGGAACGGTTTGTCTGTGTCACGCTCAGGAGTCGGGATCCACTCATCAACAGCGTCCATGAGCTCCATGATCTTGTCTCCCCACTCTCCGTCCGGATCCTCAAGAGCTTTCAGAGCAGAACCCTGAATAACCGGTGTGTCATCTCCCGGGAACTCATACTCGTTGAGAACCTCACGGATCTCCATCTCTACAAGCTCAAGCAGCTCCTCATCGTCTACCATGTCACATTTGTTCATGAATACAACGATGTACGGAACGTTAACCTGACGGGAAAGAAGGATGTGCTCTTTTGTCTGAGCCATAACACCGTCAGTTGCAGCAACTACAAGGATAGCACCGTCCATCTGAGCAGCACCAGTGATCATGTTCTTAACGTAGTCAGCATGTCCCGGGCAGTCAACGTGTGCATAGTGACGTTTCTCTGTCTCATACTCAACGTGTGCTGTAGAAATTGTGATACCACGCTCTCTCTCCTCCGGAGCCTTGTCAATGTTCTCGAAATCAACTGCTGCGTTACCAGCAACTCTGTGAGACAGAGTCTTTGTGATAGCCGCTGTCAGTGTTGTTTTACCATGGTCAACGTGGCCGATAGTACCGATATTACAATGCGGTTTTGTTCTTTCAAATTTAGCTTTTGCCATTTTGAATATCCTCCTTAAATCTGCGCCCGGTTTTGCGGGCATTTTATGGTTTCGATTTTACTCGGCTAAGTTTGATTATATTTCATACTTAGCCGTTTTTCAAGCCTTTTTATGCGATTTACGCATTTTTATTGGATAATACTTTTTCCTGTACAGACTTCGGCACCTGCTCATATCTCTCGAAGAACATTGAGTAGTTACCACGTCCCTGTGTTCTGGAACGAAGGTCTGTAGAGTATCCGAACATCTCGGAAAGCGGAACAAATGCACGTACGATCTTTCCGCCGCCAAGGTCGTCCATACCCTCGATACGTCCACGGCGAGAGTTCAGGTCTCCGATGATATCACCCATATATTCTTCAGGCATTGTTACCTCAACCTTCATGATAGGCTCAAGCAGTACCGGAGCACCCTGTTTCATAGCATCTTTAAATGCCAGAGAACCTGCGATGTGGAACGCCATCTCGGAAGAGTCGACCTCATGATAGGATCCGTCGTAGCAGTTTGCATGAACACCCACTACCGGGAATCCGCCAAGGATACCGGACTTCATTGCGTCCTGGATACCCTCGTCTACAGCCGGGATATACTCTTTCGGGATAGATCCGCCGACAACAGTGGACTCGAAGGAGTATGTCTCCTCACCATTTGCATCCATTGGCTCAAACTTAACTTTACAGTGTCCGTACTGTCCACGTCCACCGGACTGTTTTGCATACTTGCTGTCGATGTCCGTAGCTTTGGTAATCGTCTCTTTGTAAGCAACCTGCGGTGCACCTACATTAGCCTCTACCTTAAACTCACGCAGAAGTCTGTCAACGATGATCTCCAGATGGAGTTCTCCCATTCCGGCGATAATCGTCTGTCCTGTCTCCTGATCTGTATGAGCGCGGAATGTCGGGTCTTCCTCTGCAAGTTTTGCAAGAGATTCACCGAGTTTGCCCTGAGATGCCTTTGTCTTCGGCTCGATAGCAAGCTCGATAACCGGATCCGGGAATTCCATGGACTCAAGGATTACAGGATGCCGCTCGTCACAGATTGTATCACCTGTTGTAGAGATCTTGAAACCGATCGCAGCAGCGATATCTCCTGAGTACACCTTATCCAGCTCCTCACGCTTATTTGCGTGCATCTGAAGGATACGTCCGACACGCTCTTTCTTATTCTTAGTTGCATTCAGTACATAAGAACCGGAGTTCATAGTACCTGAGTAAACCCTGAAGTAAGCAAGCTTACCTACAAACGGGTCTGTCATGATCTTGAATACGAGAGCTGAGAACGGCTCTTCATCTGAAGAATGTCTCTCAACCTCATTACCGTCCTCATCAACACCCTTGATAGCCGGGATGTCTGTCGGAGCAGGCATAAATTCAAGAACTGCATCCAGAAGCTTCTGGACACCTTTATTTCTGTAAGCAGAACCGCAGCAAACCGGTACTGCCGTACACTCGCAGGTAGCTTTTCTCAGCGCAGCTTTCATAGCATCAACTGACGGCTCTTCTCCCTCGAGGTACTCCATCATCAGGTCATCATCCAGCTCGCAGATTTTCTCCACCAACTCTGTGTGATACAGCTCTGCTTCATCCTGCATTTCTTCCGGAATGTCGCATACTGTGATGTCATCACCCTTATCATCGTTGTAGATGTAAGCCTGCATTTCGAACAGGTCGATGATTCCCTTGAATTCGTCTTCTTTTCCGATTGGAAGCTGAAGACAGATAGCATTTTTGCCAAGTCTTGTCTTGATCTGATCTACTGCATTGTAGAAATCAGCTCCAAGAATGTCCATCTTGTTGATGAATGCCATTCTCGGTACATTGTATGTGTCTGCCTGACGCCATACGTTCTCTGACTGAGGCTCAACACCGCCCTTTGCACAGAAAACGCCTACAGCGCCGTCCAGTACACGGAGTGAACGCTCAACCTCTACGGTAAAGTCAACGTGTCCCGGAGTATCGATGATATTGATACGATGCTCCAGAGCACCCGGTTTCGGTTTCGTTTTCTCTTCCAGAGTCCAGTGACATGTCGTAGCGGCTGAAGTGATCGTGATACCTCTCTCCTGCTCCTGTTCCATCCAGTCCATGGTAGCAGTACCTTCATGAGTATCACCGATCTTGTAGTTAACACCGGTATAGTAGAGAATACGCTCTGTAAGCGTTGTCTTACCCGCATCGATATGCGCCATGATACCGATATTTCTGGTTCTCTCTAATGGATATTCTCTTCCAGCCAAGGTTTTTTCCTCCTAGATAATTAGAAACGATAGTGTGCAAACGCTTTGTTTGCCTCTGCCATCTTGTGCATATCTTCTTTTCTCTTCACAGCTCCGCCTGTGTTGTTCGCTGCGTCAAGAATCTCGTTTGCCAGCCTTTCTTCCATTGTCTTCTCGCCTCTCTGACGGGAATACATTGTCAGCCAGCGAAGAGCGAGCGCCTGTCTTCTGTCAGCTCTGACCTCGATCGGCACCTGGTATGTTGCACCACCGATACGTCTTGCCTTAACCTCCAGAACCGGCATCATGTTGTTCATAGCTTCCTCGAACACTTCGATTGCCGGCTTCTCAGCCTTTGCCTCAACTCTCTCAAACGCTCCGTATACAATCTTCTGTGCTACGCCTTTCTTACCATCCAGCATGATGTTGTTGATAAGTTTGGTAACAACTTTATTGTTGTATATCGGATCGGCTAATACATCTCTTTTCTGAGTATGTCCTTTACGTGGCACGGTCCTTCCCTCCTTAATCATATTTTCCGGTCAAACCGGGATTAATTCATCGGTACTCACATGTGTCTTTCTATGGAATCGCATTTCATGTGCTCGCGGCCGCGGGACTTTTATCAATTAAAGATTGATCCGCAACCTTACGATAATCATAGTTCTGTTTGTGATACGATTTAACTATCAGTTACTTATTTCTTTGCGTCTTTCGGTCTCTTAGCGCCGTATTTTGAACGCGCCTGACGTCTCTTCGCAACACCTGCTGTATCAAGTGTACCACGGATGATGTGGTATCTTGTACCAGGCAGGTCTTTAACTCTTCCTCCACGGATCATAACAACGCTATGCTCCTGAAGGTTGTGTCCCTCGCCCGGGATGTAGCTTGTTACTTCGATTCCGTTAGAAAGACGAACTCTGGCGATCTTTCTCAGAGCTGAGTTAGGCTTCTTCGGTGTAGCAGTCTTAACGGCTGTGCAGACACCTCTCTTCTGCGGTGAAGATGTGTTTGTCGCACGTTTTCTCAGAGAG
Source organism: Mediterraneibacter catenae (assembly GCF_008691045.1). GTDB lineage: Bacteria > Bacillota > Clostridia > Lachnospirales > Lachnospiraceae > Mediterraneibacter > Mediterraneibacter ornithocaccae. The sequence goes on along the minus strand of NZ_VMSO01000003.1, from coordinate 182,922 downwards.
TTGTATCCTTTCTGAAGTGCCGGTGCTGTAGACTTTTTCTCAGAAGTCTGACGTCCTTTTCTAACTAACTGGTTAAATGTTGGCATTCCTTTTCACCTCCTATGAATTATTCGTTTCCTCGCAGGTCATTCCGCGAGGGGCTGCGGATAATCTTGTCGTTATCCTTTTTGGCGCACCAAAAGAACGATGCCTTTTCGTGCACGCTAGACTAGTTTATTACGTTTATATTGGAAAGTCAAGGGATTTTACAAGAATTTATAAGAAAACAGTTCAGCCATCTGATGTCAGGAGACGGATTTATGCTTGCATAAAGATCCGGCAACTGACACTCAGATGTACTGAGCGCCCGTATATGAGCAAAGAAGCGGCATTGCCGCGGTAAGCACGTCAGTGCGCCTTTGCGAATGGCGCGCGCTGAACTGTTTTCTTAATCGTTTCAGCCATCTGATGTCAGGAGGCGGATTTATGCTTGCATAAGAATCCGGCGACTGACACTCAGATGTACTGAGCGCCCGTATATGAGCAAAGAAGCGGCATTGCCGCGGTAAGCACGTCCGTGCGCCTTTGCGAATGACGCGGGCAGAAATACTTTTATTCTTCAAACAGCGGTGTGGAGAAATACCGTTCCGCAGTATCCGGAAGGACTGTAACCACAGTCTTTCCTGCTCCTAACTTTCTCGCCAGCTTGATCGCCGCTGCCACATTCGTCCCGGAAGAGATCCCGCACATGATCCCCTCCTTTGAAGCCAGTTCACGCGATGTCTGAATGGCTTCCTCATCTGTCACGATACAGATATCGTCGTAGATCTGTGTGTTCAGTATCTCCGGGATCAGTCCGTCCCCGATGCCCATCTGCAGATGTGTTCCGATGGAACCGCCGGAGAGGATCGCCGCGTGTTCCGGCTCTACCGCCCAGATCTCCATATCCGGATTCTTCTCTTTGAGCACTTCACCGATCCCGGTAATCGTTCCGCCCGTCCCGATGCCTGAGCAGAACCCGTCGATCTTGCAGTCTGCCTGCTCCAGGATTTCGATCGCTGTCCTCGATCTGTGGACCGCCGGATTCGCCGGGTTCTCAAACTGCTGGGGCACGAAGACTCTCGGATCTTCCTCCGCCATCTTAAGCGCCGTGTTCAAACACTCTTCGATACATTCGCCGATATTGCCCGCATCGTGGATCAGCACCACTTCCGCCCCGTAATGCTTCATCAGCTTCCTGCGCTCCTCACTGACGGAATCGGGCATGATGATCCGTGTCTTGTACCCGCGCACCGCCCCTACGAGTGCAAGCCCGATCCCCTGGTTCCCGCTGGTAGGTTCAACAATGATAGTATCTTCCTTGATGAGCCCTTTTTCTTCAGCGTCGCGTATCATATTATAGGCGGTCCTTGTCTTGATGGAGCCGCCCACATTAAGTCCCTCGAACTTTACAAGGATCTGGGCGCTCCCTTTCTCTGCCATCCGCTCCAGACGGATCAGCGGTGTATTTCCCATTGCTTCTAAAATATTATTGTAGATCACTGTTGTTTCCACGCCTTTCTGAATAACTGTTAACTGATCACATGACTTTTGCCCGAGGCATCATCACACTATTATACTACGTTATGCAAAAGACCTCTGTGCAATTCAACTCGGTTGCACAGAGGTACTCAGGTGTTGTTTAATAGGCTCTTCCCCAGTAAACCATGTGTTTCGCCGGTTTGCCACAGCATACGCATACATCGGACAGATGCTCTTCTTTCATTGGAATACACCTCGATGTTACGCCGCCTGCCTGCGCCTTGATCTCATCCTCGCACGCTTCCTCGCCGCACCACATCGCTTTAACGAATCCTTTCTTATTCTGGACAGCGTCCTTCATTTCTTCGATCGTTGTCGCTGTGCTGATATGGTCATCCAGAAATGCTTTTGCTTTTGTGTAGAGATCTTTCTGGATCGTCTCAAGAATCTCTCCCAGCTTTGTCGCAATCTCATCGATGGAAACAACAATCTTCTCTCTCGTATCGCGGCGGACAACTACGACCTGACCGTTCTCAATATCCTTCGGGCCAATCTCGATACGAGTCGGGATACCAAGCATCTCCTGCTCACTGAACTTCCATCCCGGGCTCTTCTCAGAATCATCGATCTTCGCACGGTAGCCTGCTGCCTTCAGTGCTTCCAGAAGTTCATTTGCTTTGTCGAGCACGCCTTCTTTATGCTGTGCGATCGGAATTACTCTCGTCTGCACCGGAGCGATCCTCGGCGGAAGCACCAGGCCGCTGTCATCGCCGTGTACCATGATGATCGCGCCGATGATTCTGGTGGATAATCCCCAGGAAGTCTCATATACACTGTGCAGTTCGTTGTTCTTATCTGCATATTTGATATTGAACGCATCCGGGAAGGAATTTCCGAAGAAATGGCTCGTCGCGGACTGCAGCGCCTGTCCGTCGTGCATCAGCGCCTCGATCGTATAGGTATCCTGTGCTCCGGCGAACTTCTCGCTCTCTGTCTTGCGCCCTGCCACGACCGGGATCGCAAGGTCTTCTTCCACAAAGTTCTTATACACTTCCCACATCATCTTTGTGCGCTCTTCCGCTTCCTCGTATGTTGCGTGGATCGTGTGCCCCTCCTGCCACAAGAACTCTCTGGAGCGGAGGAACGGTCTCGTCGTCTTCTCCCAGCGGAGGACAGAACACCACTGATTCCATACTTTCGGCAGGTCGCGGTAGGACTGCACTGTCTTGCTCCACACATCGCAGAACAGCGTCTCGGATGTAGGACGGATGCAGAAACGCTCCTGAAGCTGTTCCATGCCGCCGTGCGTCACCCATGCCACCTCCGGGGCAAAGCCCTCGATATGGTCTTTCTCCTTCTGGAGAAGGCTCTCCGGGATCAGCACCGGAAGGTATACATTCTCCACACCTGTATCTTTAAAACGTTTGTCGAGATCCGCCTGAATATTCTCCCACAGCGCATAGCCGTTCGGCAGATAATTCAGGCATCCTTTTACTCCCGAATAATCACACAACTTCGCCTCGCGCACGACATCCGTGTACCACTGTGCGAAATCTTCGTCTCTCGAAGTGATCGACTGTACCAGTTTCTTTTCCTTTGCCATCTTTCTTCTCCTTTACACATTTTTCTAAATGCGCTCTTTCATACATAAAAGAACGCCGGGACATCTTAAGTCCCTCAAAACAAGGGACCGGATATCCCGGCGGTACCACCCTAATTAACTGCACTTATGCGCGGTTCACTCTTACGTCCTTAACGCGGAACGTACGCTGCATTTTCATGCAGAAGCTCCCGGGCCGGTTCTATACAGTCCTGCAAAAGGCTCGCACCATCCGCCTTCTCTCTGTGGCATTCCCTCATATATACTAATCCCGTTCATCGCTGTTCGTAACTGTGATTTTAACCGAAATCACCGGGCATGTCAACCCGCGGATTTATCCTTGTATCTCCAAGAGCTTCGCTTTAAGCTCCTGCTCCATGCTGCGCAGGCCTTCCTCCGCCTCCGCCCTCTTCTGGCGTCCTTCCCTCTGGATGTTCATCACTTCGTCAAGTGTAGAGATCAGAGATTCGTTCGTCGCCTTGAGTGTCTCCATATCGACAATGCCGCGTTCAGACTCTTTTGCTGTCTCGATCGTTGCCATCTTGAGCTTCTCCGCATTCTTCCTGAGCAGCTCATTGGTCATGTCCGTAACCTCCCGCTGGGCGGCTGCCGCCTGTGCGGAATGTTCTACTCCGAGAGCAAGTACCATCTGACTCTTCCACAAAGGGATCGTATTCACGATAGTTGACTGGATTTTCTCCACCATCTGAGTATCGTTATTCTGTACAAGACGGATCTGGGGAGCAGTCTGGATTGAGATCATCCTTGTGAGCTCCAGATCATGGATCTTCTTCTCAAAACGATTGCACATAGAATCCAGATCTTTCGCCGCCTGTGCATCCTCCGGAAGTCCGGACAGCATTGCTTTATCAAGGAGCTCTTTTAACTGGGTATTCCTCACTTCCGCCAGTTTCTTCTTGCCGGCAAGGATATACATGGACAATTCTTTAAAGTAAGTCAGGTTCAGTTCGTACATCTTGTCCAGCAGAGCCGAATCTTTCATGAGCTGTACCTGATGTTTCTCCAGAACTTTCACGATCTCATTTACATTTGCCTCGGCCTTGGCATATTTCGCTTTCATGGTTTCGATCTTATTGGAAGCTTTCTTGAAGATCCCGAAGAATCCTTTTTCCTCTTCCTCGTCAAATCCTCTCAGTTCCTTTACAACACCGCTCAGAAGGTCACCTACTTCTCCCAGATCTTTGGACCGTACATTGTTGAGGGCATCCTCCGAGAAGTCTGCCATCTTCTTCTGCGTCCCCGCACCATACTGGAGCACCAGAGTTGAATTCGTCAGATCGATCTGCTGCGCAAATGCATCTACCGTCCTGCGCTCTTCGTCTGTAAGTATGCTCTCGTCCAGTGCCGGTTCTTCCTTAGGCTGTTCCACCGGCGGCTGCTTCTGTCCCTGCGTCTGAAACGGATCCAGCGTCAGAGTAGGTGCTGTGCTCATATCCTGAAAATCATTGCTCATCTTCATTACCTCCATTTATTAGTTTTTCTTTCCGGCACTCTTTAATCCATCTTCTGTCAGGCCTTCCTGCGCCAGCATCGTATGAAGCACGGATATATCGGAAGACAAATCCCACGCCGTATCCTGGAACAGATCGTCCAGCAGCTTCTCAAATGCGGTATTGAGTGTATCTATCGTCTTCTCGATCTCCCGTTTTGAAGAGATGATATTCTCCCCCTGCACGGGCTGCGCATCAAGCTCTTCGTACGCATCAAGCAGCTTGATCGTCGTCGGAAGATAATATTCCATCAGCTTTCGTATGTCAGTTATTGACTCAGGATGTTCTTCCACCCGGTCAAATATACGGTCTACAAGCATTTCCATCCTCGATATCTTTGCCGATATCTCTTCCCCCGGAATCGCGTCATTTGCCGCACGGATCTTCCTCACGTATTCCTCCCCGGCTCTGACGATCTTCTGTACTTCCGGGGAAAGTTTCGAAAATTCCTGCTGCTGTTTTTCAGCCGCTGCCTCCCGCTCGGCTTTCTCCCTGCGCATCCGCTCCATCAGACCTGTATACTGGCCGTATGCCGCGTCGCTGACCATCAGACAGCTCTCTTTCTCATCCAGGTGTCCCTGACAGAACCAGCCCTTTTTGATCATCTTTTTCAGGTCCTTCAAAACTGCTTTTGCAGAGCGCCCGGTTTTTTGTGCAAGCTCTTTTACATCGCAATATTCTCTGTCTTTTATAATGTTCACATATTTCCGGAATCGGCCTACGGAACATACCATATTCGTACCCGCCAGAGCCATGATAACAAAAGCGAGTCCGAATAATCCGAAGATTCCCATACCGATCTGCATGACCAGATCCCATCCCGTAGCCGCCGCTCCCAGCGTCAGAAGCAGCAGAAATATAATTGTTCCGACGGTAAATACATATCCTGTCACCGCCAGGAAAATACCGCCGATCTTTGTCGAAGTGCCTTTCAGATACAGTAGTTTCTTTGCCGGCCGCGCTGACTGCCTCTGCATCCGCTGTCCTTCTGCCGCTTTCTGTGGATCAGGATTAAACCCGCCCCCTGGAGCTCCTGCCCCGTATCCGCCATTCATATTTCCGCCCGGCTGATCTGCCCGGCCCTTCTGCAGCGGATTATCCCTGTACCAGCCCCCGTTCCGCATTCCCCGCGACACATTGTCCATCGCTCTGCCGAGTGTATCTGAAACAGTCTGGTTCAGCCTGCTGAAATCCCGGTTGTCCACCGCATCCTGTATTGTCCTGCGTATCTCGTCTCCAAACCTTTCCCAGTCGTTATTTATCATGAAATGCCTCCTTAAAAAGCTTGACCGCAAAATTCTTTTATATGATAATCAGTTTAGCCGCTGCCCTTATAAAAGTCAAGAAATCCCGCCCTGATCGGGCAGCAAAAACATAACACTTTAAGCTTTAAAAGGAGTATACTTATGAAACCGGATATCAACTCGCTTATCATATATGAAGACCCCTATATCATCGTCTGTCATAAACCGTCAGGCGTGCCGACCCAAAGCGCAAAGATCGGCACGCCCGACATGGCAAGTCTTCTGAAGACGCATCTTGCTTCCCGTAACCCTTATCTGGCGGTCATCCACCGACTGGATCAGCCGGTAGAAGGGCTGCTTGTATTTGCAAAAACTCCTGCTGCCGCGAGGGAGCTGAACCGCCAGCTCACCACCTCCGGATTTGGGAAATATTACCGCGCCGTCGTCACAGGCGTCCCTGATCCGTTCGAGGGAACACTGGAAGACTATATGATAAAGGACGGACGCGCCAATACGTCCCGCGTCTGCACAAAGGACACTCCCGGCGCAAAACTCGCCAGGCTTCACTACCGGGTAGAAAAAGTCTGTGAAGATGTCCCGCCTGTCACATCAGTCGTAAAGATTAGATTAGACACCGGGCGTCATCACCAGATCCGGGTGCAGATGGCACATCTTGGCTGCCCTCTCGTCGGAGACAGGAAGTATGGGCAACCAACCGGCAGCATGCCGGAAAACAGGAAAACCTCTGAGTCTCTGAGATTATGTGCATATCGCCTTGAATTCAAACATCCCGGCAATGGAAAAGAAATGATATTTGAATTACCGGAAAAATGAATGGAGCTGCCTGCAGCAGCTCCATTTTCACTTTCAATATTTACCTGTCAGTTTTCATCTACATCTCGTCAACGACGATAGAATCTTCATCTTCCAGCGATTCTTCATACTTTGCAAGTATCGTGGACTGAATTCTTTCCCGTGTACCGGAATTGATCGGATGTGCGATATCACGATATTCACCGTCCAGAGCTTTTTTACTCGGCATAGCGATGAACATTCCCTTTTCCCCTTCTATCACTTTAATATCATGTACCACGAACTCATCATCGATCGTGATAGATACCACGGCTTTTAATTTCCCCTCTTTCGCAACTTTGCGTACACGTACATCTGTGATCTGCATACTCTCCAGGTCTCCTTTCTCTATTGCATTACTTCGCGGGGCCTGTTTGTTTTATATATGTCAAGTCTCAAATGTCTAGTCCCAAATCCTCCCTTACGGCCCTGCCGCCCTCCTCTGTCAGTACAGGGTCATAATGCATATCGTTCATTTTTTTCAACTACGACTTTCACACCATTTTCACCGACGTGCCTTGTGTTTGCCCTGATAGTATCACGGCTTTCAACGATGCAGTTCTCAATGTAAGTATTATCTCCAAGGTATACATCATTCAGAATAATGGAATTCTTGATCACACAGTTATTTCCTACAAATACTTTCTTGAAGATCACGGAATTTTCTACCGTTCCGTTGATGATACTTCCGCTGCCTACAAGACTGTTCTTTACAACCGCGCCGGGATTATATTTTGCCGGGGGCTGATCGCTTACTTTTGAGTAAACACTCGGAAGTTCTTTAAAGAAGTAATTGCGGACTTCCGGTTTCAGGAAATCCATATTTGTCTGATAATACGCGTCTACTGTTGAGATGTTACTCCAGTAGCTGTTTATTTTATAACCATATATCTTCTTCAGGTTCTTATACCGGATCAGGATATCGGTTACAAAATCATGTCTTTCTTCCTCAGCGCAGTGCTCTACAAGATCAATGAGCTGTCTCCTGCGGATCACATAGATTCCGGTGGAAACAGTCTGTGAATGTGCCACCATCGGCTTTTCTTCAAATTCTTCAATCCTTGCGCTTTCATTCATGCGGATCGTGCCGAACCGTGTGGCATCCTCATTCGGGTCGAGTTCTTTGCACACAACTGTGATATCAGCTTTCTTTGCAATATGATACTCAAGAACCTTATTGTAATCCAGCTTGTATACTGCATCACCGGATGTAATGATCACATAAGGTTCATGACATTTTCTTAAAAAATCAAGGTTCTGATAGATAGCATCCGCTGTTCCTCTGTACCAGTAACCATTATCGGCAGTAATCGTCGGTGTAAATACGAACAATCCGCCTTGTTTTCTGCCGAAGTCCCACCACTTGGAAGAATTCAGATGCTCATTCAGCGACCTCGCATTATACTGTGTCAGCACTGCGACTTTCTGAATATGAGAATTTGTCATATTGCTGAGTGCGAAATCGATAGCCCTGTAACTGCCCGCTATAGGCATTGCCGCAACCGCGCGCTTCGCGGTCAGTTCATGCATCTTCCTGCTGTTTCCGCCTGCAAGGATAATTCCAACTGCTCTCATACTCTGTCACCTGCCTTTATCAATGTCTCTCCGCTTTCAAGCACACCGCCCGGATAATCCTCTGCAACAGTTATACCACTGACCGCGGTATTCTTGCCGATCTGTACTCCGGCAGGTATCACGGAGTTCTCTCCGATCGTTGCAAGACCGCCGCTGTAGATATTCGGCTTTGACTTATTCGGGACATCGCTTCCGATACCTATTACCGCATTATCGCCGATCACTGTATCTTCTGCAATAATCGCTTTTTCTATCACGCAGTTCTCTCCGATCGTCACTCCCTGCATAATGATGGAGTCACGTACCACGCTTCCTTTGCCGACCGATACGCTTCCCCCCAGAACCGAGCTGTGTACTTCACCATAGATCTCTGAACCGTTACTTATAATACAGCGGTCCACTACCCCCTGCTCCGCGACATACTGAGGTGGGATATTCGCGCTGTTTGTGTAGATCTTCCAAAATTCTTCGTACAGGTTAAATTCCGGAATAATATCGATCAGTTCCATATTAGCTTCCCAGTATGAACTCAGTGTTCCTACGTCTTTCCAGTAACCATTGTATTCATAGGCAAACAGCCTGTCCCCCTTCTCGTGGCAGTAGGGGATGATATGTTTTCCAAAATCACAATTCGGCTGGTCTTTCAGTTTAATAAGTGCTTCCTTAAGTACTGGCCAGCTGAAAATATAGATTCCCATAGAAGCAAGATTACTGCTCGGCTTCTCCGGTTTCTCCTCAAATTCCGTGATCCGGCTGTCATTGTCCGTGACAACGATACCAAAACGGCTTGCCTCCTCTATCGGAACCGGCATTGCCGCAATCGTAACATCTGCCTTATTAGCCTTATGGAAATCCAGCATAACTTCATAATCCATCTTATAGATATGATCACCCGACAGGATCAGTACATAATCCGGGTTATATGTTTCCATATAATTCAGATTCTGATAAATCGCATTTGCCGTTCCTGTATACCACTCACTGTTGGAGCTCTTCTCATAGGGCGGCAAGATCGATACACCTCCCACATTCCGGTCCAGATCCCAGGGGATACCAATGCCGATATGTGTGTTCAATCGCAGGGGCTGATACTGTGTCAGTACACCCACTGTATCGATTCCCGAGTTAATACAGTTGCTCAGCGGAAAATCAATGATTCTGTATTTGCCGCCAAAAGCCACTGCAGGTTTTGCGACTTTTGCCGTAAGAACCCCGAGTCGACTGCCCTGTCCGCCCGCCAACAGCATGGCAATCATTTCCTTTTTAAACATTGCGTCACCTCATTTCTAGTTATATGCGTCTATTATACCATATATTTGTCTTTAGAAAATAATTATTTACAATTTTTTCTTGTTTTTTTTTAACTTTTTATTGATTTTGCCCAAAAAAGAACCACTTTAAATTTCAGCTGTATATAGTATAATATAGTAGGCTGAGGTATTTTATAACTATTAACGTCAAATACGCATGCCCGCCAGGCTCGTTGCCTGCGGGAATAAAAAAGAGAAGAGGAATACCTATGTATAAGATTGATTTTGAAAAACCTATTCATATTCATTTTATCGGGATCGGCGGAATCAGTATGAGCGGACTGGCCGAAATTCTCCTGGAAGAAGGATTTACAGTATCCGGCTCAGATTCAAAGGAATCTCCGCTCACCAAAAAGCTGGAATCCGAAGGCGCACGCATCGCTTACGGACAGAAAGCAGAGAATATCACTCCTGATATAGACTGTGTCGTTTACACAGCAGCAATCAGCCGGAGCAATCCCGAACTCATTGAGGCTGTAGCACAGAAGATTCCTATGCTGACACGCGCGGAACTGCTGGGACAGCTCATGAAAAACTATGACACGCCGATCGCAGTATCCGGTACTCACGGCAAGACAACGACAACTTCAATGATTTCCCATATCCTCCTTGAAGGCAATATGGATCCCACTATTTCCGTAGGCGGCATCCTGAAAGCGATCGGCGGCAATATCCGGGTCGGAAACTCGGAGACTTTTATCACTGAAGCATGTGAATACACAAACAGTTTCCTTCATTTTTTCCCTAAGATCAGTGTGATCTTAAATATTGAAGAAGATCATCTTGACTTCTTTAAAGATCTGGAGGATATCCGTCACTCTTTCCATCAGTTCGCCGGGCTGCTTCCTGAAGACGGTACGCTTGTCATCAACGGGGATATTAAAGATTATGAGGAGATCTTCAGCGGGCTTAACTGCAATGTTGTAACTTACGGCTCTTTGGCCGGCTTTGATTACAGTGCCGACAATATCACTTATGATGAAAAAGGCCATGTTTCATTCGACCTGATAAAGCATGGCGAACACACAGATCATATCGTACTGTCTGTAACCGGAGATCACAATGTATCCAACGCGCTGTCCGCTATCGCTGTGGCAGACCTGCTGGATATTCCGATGGATGTGACAAAAAGGGGGCTGCTTTCCTTCTCCGGAACAGACCGCCGCTTCGAATATAAAGGGGAGTTCAACGGGGTCACGGTTGTTGACGACTATGCACACCATCCGACTGAGATCGCGGCAACACTCAAAGCTGCAAAACATTATCCACACGATAAAGTATGGTGCGTTTTCCAGCCTCACACTTACACACGTACCAAAGCATTTTTCCACGAATTTGCCGAAGCGCTCTCCCATACCGACCATCTCGTGCTGGCTGATATTTATGCTGCCCGCGAGACAGACACACTGGGCGTCTCCTCGGCGGATCTGGCGGAAGAAGTAAAAAAGCTCGGCACAGATACTCATTATTTCCCGAGTTTTGGAGAAATCGAAACATTTTTAAAAGAGAACTGCAAACCCGGTGATCTGCTTATCACCATGGGCGCAGGGGACATCGTGAACGTAGGAGAAGATCTTCTCAGCTAAAAGGATTTTACTGCATAAAAGAATTAGCCGCACCCGGTGAAAAAAACACCGTGTTTACCGGCGTTACAGAAGTTATCCACACTTTCTGCACATAGTTATCTACAAAAAAGGGAGACTTACCCACGAAAAAGTTCTTTTTATACCGGTAATAAAATGCTATTATTAGTTAAGCAAGGAAAGCGGATTCATCCAGTCCGCTTTCTATTTTAAACTCTTAAAATGCCGTAACATAAAAGAAAGTAGGATAAACGTATTATGAAGACATTGACATTGAAGAACAGATTCCAGACGAACGCGACTTTACTGCCGAATGATTTTATAGATAACTACATGATCGATGCAAACGGAGAATTCGTAAAAGTCTATCTCTTTCTGCTCCGCCATCTGGACGATCCGTGTTCTTCGATTACGATCTCCACGATCGCAGACTGCCTTAATAATACCGAAAATGATATTCTGCGTGCTTTTCGCTACTGGGAAAACGCAGGACTGCTCTGTGTTGAGCGTGATGCTGACGGAAGGATCACAGGACTGGAAATGCAGAAAACTGCAAGACCGGGCAGGACTTCTGTTGCCGAGCCCGCCGCTGACACACCGCAGGAGACAGCCGCGCCGGCCCGGAAGGCTCCCGCTGCCCCCAGAGCAAAAAGCAAAGCCGTTCCTATCGATTCTTTCCGCGCGCAAAAAGAGATCAAATCTCTCCTTTTCATAGCAGAACAGTATCTCGGAAAAACGCTGACACACACTGAGATGGAGACAATTACCTATTTTTATGATACACTGCACATGTCAGCAGATCTGATCGAATACCTGCTGGAATCCTGTGTCGAAAACGGACATAAAAGTATGCACTATATACAGAAGGTAGCTTTTTCCTGGGCAGAAGCAGGTATTGAGACAATTTCTCAGGCAAAAGAACAGTCTGCACTCTACAGCAGAAACTGCTATACCGTACTTAATGCTTTCGGAATCAAGAACCGCGGTCCTGCTGCTTCCGAGCTCACTTACATAAAAAAATGGGCGGAAGAGTATGGTTTTGCACCAGATATTATAGAAGAAGCCTGCCGTCGCACAATTGCAGCGACTCATCAGCCCAGTTTTGAATATGCGGACAAGATTCTGACAAAATGGCACGGCAGAAATATCCGTCATCTCAAGGACGTTTCATCCCTGGATGAAGAATACCAGAAAGAGCGCAGTTCCGGGAAAACTGCCATAAGGTCCCGGACTGTGACTAAAAATCTCAATAACTTTGAACGCCGTAATTATGATATGGATTCACTTGAGGAACAGTTATTGAACAGCAATTAAAGGAGCGTATCCATGGCACTTAAGAACTCACAATATTATGCGATCATGCGTGAATATGAAAAGATCCGCCAGAAGAATCATGATATTCAGACTGCCCGCTACGAAGAAGTGTACACAAAGCTTCCCGAATTTAAGTCGTTGGACGAATCAATCTCTATCCTTTCCGTCCAATACGGCAAAAAGCTTTTAAACGGAGATAAAAGCGCTCTGTCATCATTAAAAGAAGAACTGGAAATCCTGCGCAGCAGCAAAAAGCAGCTGCTTATCTCCGCAGGATTTCCGGAGGATTATCTTAAACCGATCTATGACTGCCCGGACTGCAAAGACACCGGATACATCGGGAATCAGAAATGTCACTGCTTTAAGCAGGCCATCATACAACTGTTATATGACCAGTCGAATATTAAGGAGTTCCCGACCGAGGCATCTTTCGAACATTTCAGACTTGATTTTTATCCCTCTGCACTTTATGATAAAACAACCGGGAGAAGTGCCCGTGCTATGATGGAAGACACACTGAGAATCTGCCACCGTTTTATTGATACATTCGGCAAAGAATTTCAGAATCTGTTTTTCTATGGCAGTGTTGGTGTCGGAAAGACCTTTCTTTCTACATGTATCGCCCGTGAAATCATGGAAAAAGAATTTTCTGTCGTCTATTTTTCAGCACCGCAGCTTTTTAACACGCTTGCCCAGACAAAGTTTGACAAGAGCGATGTAGACGCCAGAAATATGACAGACTATATATATAACTGTGATCTTCTGATCATTGACGATCTGGGCAGCGAATACACAAACGCATTTATCACAGCACAGTTTTTTACATGTATCAACGAAAGACTCATACACAGGAAATCAACGATCATCTCAACAAACCTGTCTCTGGAATCAATTGCCAATCTCTATACGGAGCGGTCCTTTTCCAGAATCACAAGTAATTATGCATTGTTGAAGATTATCGGTGATGATATACGTATCAGAAAAAAGTTAGAACACAGGGAGGAACATTAATGGTACGCCGAACAGAACGAATTTTAGAAAACATACCCGTCGGAAGTCTCGGACTTATCTCACTGACCGGATGCGAGGAGCTCGGTAAAAAGGTAGATGATTATCTTGTAAAATGGCGTCACGAAAGCGCGCACGAATATAAGGATGACATCGCATTTTCCGGATATGAAAAGGATACTTATCTGATCAATGCAAAAGTTCCGCGTTTCGGTTCCGGTGAGGCTAAGGGAATCATCGGAGAATCTGTCCGCGGCAAAGATCTGTATCTGATGGTGGACGTATGCAATTACAGTGTCACCTATTCACTGACCGGACAAACTAATCATATGTCTCCTGATGATCATTTCCAGAACTTAAAGAGAATCATAGCAGCAATCGGCGGGAAGGGCAGGCGAATCAATGTCATTATGCCGTTCCTTTACGAAAGCCGCCAGCACAAGAGAAGTTCCCGTGAATCTCTGGACTGTGCACTTGCACTCCAGGAACTTGTGCGGATGGGCGTTGAGAATATCATTACATTCGATGCTCATGATCCCAGAGTCCAGAACGCAATACCTCTGAGCGGTTTTGAAACAGTGTCTCCTACCTACCAGTTCATCAAAGGTCTTCTCCGCACAGTAAAAGATCTGAAGATCGACAGTGAGCACATGATGGCAATCAGCCCGGATGAAGGCGGTACTAACCGTGCTGTCTATCTTGCAAATGTACTGGGGCTTGATATGGGTATGTTTTACAAACGCCGTGACTATACAAGAATAGTAAACGGACGTAATCCTATTGTCGCTCACGAATTTCTCGGAAGTTCTGTAGAAGGAAAAGACGTGATCATCATAGATGATATGATTTCATCCGGGGACAGCATTATTGATGTCGCAACAGAACTGAAACGCAGAAAAGCCAACAGGATCTTTGCAGCAGCTACATTCGGTCTGTTTACGAACGGAATGGAAAAATTCGACAAGGCATATGAAGAAGGAATCATTACCGGTATACTGACAACTAATCTGATCTATCAGACTCCGGAGCTTCTTTCCAAACCTTATTATATCAACTGTGATATGAGCAAATATATCGCCCTTATCATCGACACTCTGAATCATGACGGTTCAATCAGCTCTATCCTGAGCCCGAATGAGAGAATCCAGAATGTACTCCGCAAATACAAAAGCGGCGAACCTGTATAAAACAATAAGCTTCTGAATATATTATATTTCCCGGGCGCGCTGAGACAAAGCGCGCTCTGATTATCATACGATTATGAAAAAACGACTTATATCCGAGACTGCATTTACCATACTTATGCTGGCAGCCGCAACTGCCATATCTTTTGGCTTTTTTTATCTCGGCAATAAAAATGTGGCAAATATTACTATTGTCTATACACTGGCACTTATCCTGACAGCGCTCTACACATCAGGCTACCTGTTCGGAATCATCGCTTCACTCTTCTGTGTGATTGCAGTAAATTATTTCTTTTCTTATCCGTACTTCAGAATCAATTTCTCCCTGAGCGGATATCCTGTCACCTTTATCGGCATGCTGGCGATCTCACTGATCACAAGCGCAACCACTACTGCACTTAAACAACAGCGCCAGGCTATTGCCGAACGTGAAAAGGAGCTCGCCGAGGCAGACCGCGAAAAACTGCGTGCTAATCTGCTGCGCGCCGTATCACATGATCTGAGGACTCCTCTAACGAGCATTATCGGCTCCTCTTCATCCTATCTGGAAAACTCTCCGGAGCTTACCGAAGAGGAACGCACAGAACTTGTAGCTAATATCAAGGAGGACTCCCAGTGGCTCCTTAATATGGTAGAAAATCTGCTCACAGTCACACGCATCAAGGATAATGATACAGATAAAGTCAAAAAATCTCCTGAAGTTGTAGAGGAAGTTGTCTCGGAAGCAATACTGCGTCTAAAAAAAAGACTGCCAGATATAAAAGTCCGGGTAAATATGCCAAATAATTTTCTTATGCTTTCCATGGATCCTACTCTCATTGAACAGGTACTGATCAACCTTCTGGAAAATGCCCGTGTTCACTCCGGAAGCTGTGAGCCGATCGATCTGGTGATAACTGAATATCCGAAATATATCTCATTTACAGTACGGGATTACGGTAAAGGTATCAGTGAAAAGCAGCTCCCTTATATCTTTGAAGGGCAGCAGACAATGTCAGAAACCGCCGACGGCCATAAAGGGATCGGCATCGGGCTGTCCATCTGTAAGACAATCATCCGGGCTCACGACGGTATGATCACGGCTGCAAATCATTCCAACGGAGCAGAGTTCACCTTTACTCTTCCAAAAGAAAAGGAGGATCTTAACAATGCCTAAGTGCTCAGTCCTTATCATAGAAGATGAAAAAAACATACAGGCCTTTATGGGCAAAGTACTCAAGCGGCACGATTATCGCGTTTTCTGCGCTGATACAGGAGCTCAGGGACTTGAGATGATCCGATCCCAGTGCCCGGATATCATCCTTCTGGATCTTGGTCTTCCGGACATGAACGGTGACGATCTTATCAGTGAAGTCAGAACATGGACCAGCACCCCGATCATCGTCATTTCAGCACGCACAGCCGAACGGGAAAAAGTACTGGCCCTGGACCTTGGAGCAGACGATTATATTACAAAACCTTTCGGCACCTCCGAACTGCTTGCGCGCATGCGGGCTTCTCTTCGACACAGCAACAGACTGAGGACCGACAGTACATTCTACATCCGGCCTTACAGGCACGACGGTATGACTCTTGATTTTGCCAGACGTCTGCTCAAGGTGAACGGCGAGGAGATACATCTGACCCCCATTGAATACAAAATCGTAGCATATCTGGCCCAGAACTCCGGGAAAGTAATCACTTATGCTTCTATCCTTTCTAATGTCTGGGGACCTTATGCAGATGACGACAATAAAATCCTGCGCGTAAATATGGCGAATATCCGCCGCAAGATCGAGGATGATCCTGCGCAGCCGAAATATATCTTTACCGAAGTCGGAGTAGGATACCGGATGGCTGAAGATGAAGAAGAATAAATAGTAAGTCTTATACGCAAGGCGCCCGCCGGACAATCAATCCGGCAGGCGCCTCTTTATAAATGAATCAGGATTTATTCTTCTGTATCTGAAACAGTATCCTCTGCCGTCTCTTCCGGCATCTCAACAGTCTCTTCACTTTCTTCTGCTGTCACAGCGTCTGAAACTGTATCTGCTGCTGTCTCATCTGCTGCATCTCCCTCAAAATCGCTTTCGAGGTCGATCTCCAGCTCATCATCCAGATTCAGCTCCTGCTCCATATTGGCATCTGTATTCAAAGTAACATCACGGTATTTCTTCATACCCGTACCAGCCGGAATATGCTTACCGATGATGACATTCTCCTTCAATCCGATCAGGTGGTCTACTTTACCCTTGATCGCCGCCTCTGTCAGTACCTTCGTCGTCTCCTGGAAGGATGCTGCAGACAGGAAGGAATCTGTAGCGAGAGAAGCCTTTGTGATACCGAGCATGATCTGCTCTCCCACTGCCGGCTCTTTGCCCTCTGCCTCGAGCTGCTTGTTCACATCTTCAAATTCAAGCACATCTACCATCGTTCCCGGAAGGAATTCGGAATCGCCCTTCTCCTCCACACGGACTTTCTTGAGCATCTGGCGTACAATGACCTCGATATGCTTATCATTGATATCAACACCCTGGAGACGGTATACACGCTGTACCTCGCGGAGCATGTAATCCTGAGCTGCACGGAGCCCTTTGATCTTCAGGATATCATGCGGATTCACGCTACCTTCTGTAAGCTCATCACCGGCCTCAAGCATATCGCCGTCCTGAATCTTGATACGTGATCCGTACGGGATGAGGTATGCTTTGGATTCGCCTGTCTGGTCGTTTGTGACGATAACTTCGCGTTTCTTCTTCGTGTCGCTGATCGTAGCCTTTCCAGCGAACTCTGTGATGATCGCAAGTCCTTTCGGCTTTCTTGCCTCGAAAAGCTCCTCGACACGGGGAAGACCCTGTGTGATGTCATCACCGGCAACTCCACCGGTATGGAACGTACGCATGGTAAGCTGTGTACCCGGCTCACCGATAGACTGTGCAGCCACGATACCGACAGCCTCTCCGACCTGTACGACTTCGCCGGTCGCCATGTTGGCACCATAGCATTTCGCACATACGCCGTCCTTGCAGCGGCAGGTAAGGATCGTACGGATCTTAACCTTGCTGATCGGTTCTCCGCTCTCATCCACACCCTTCTTGATCACGCGCTCTGCACGGCGCGGTGTGATCATGTGGTTCTTCTTCACGAGCACATTGCCGTCTTTGTCTTTGATATCCTCGCAGGAGAAACGTCCTGTGATACGATCCTGCAGGCTCTCGATCTCTTCGTTTCCGTCTGTGAATGCGTGTACATACATTCCCGGGATCTCCTCATCCGGTCCCACACAGTCTGTATCGTGGATGATCAGCTGCTGGGATACGTCTACCAGACGTCTTGTCAGGTAACCGGAATCGGCCGTACGCAGAGCCGTATCAGACAGACCTTTACGCGCTCCATGGGCGGACATGAAGTATTCCAGTACGTCCAGACCTTCACGGAAGTTGGACTTGATCGGCAGCTCGATAGTACGTCCTGTCGTATCAGCCATAAGACCACGCATACCGGCAAGCTGTTTGATCTGCTTATCGGAACCACGGGCTCCGGAATCCGCCATCATGAAGATGTTGTTATATTTATCAAGACCGGAAAGCAGAGCGTCTGTCAGCTTATCATCGGTTGCCTTCCATGTCTCTACGACTT
Source organism: Mediterraneibacter catenae (assembly GCF_008691045.1). Lineage (GTDB taxonomy): Bacteria > Bacillota > Clostridia > Lachnospirales > Lachnospiraceae > Mediterraneibacter > Mediterraneibacter ornithocaccae. The sequence continues at coordinate 164,623 of NZ_VMSO01000003.1, read as the reverse complement.
CTTTGTAACGCTCTTCCTCTGTGATAAGACCACGCTTGTAGTTCTTTGTGATCCTGTCCACAGTGTTCTGAGCTTCCTCGATCATCTGCGGCTTCTGCGGCGGCACTGTCATATCCGAAATAGATACGGTCATGGCAGCTCTTGTGGAGTATTTGTATCCGATAGATTTTACATCATCGAGTACTTCCGCTGTCTGTGTAGCGCCGTGTGTGTTGATAACTTTCTCGAGGATCTGTTTTAACTGCTTCTTGCCTACATGGAAATCAATCTCCATCTTCAGCTCATTGCCCGGAACCTCTCTGTCGACAAAACCAAGGTCCTGCGGAATGATTTCATTGAAGAGCAGGCGTCCCAGCGTTGCATCGATAGTTCCTGTCTTCACAGTTCCGTCCGACATTGTCTTGGAGACACGTACTTTGATCTGTGAATGCAGGGTAATGTATCCGTTCTCGTAAGCAAGGATCGCCTCGCTCACGCTGCGGAAGAACATTCCCTCTCCCTTGGCACCCGGTCTTACCTGTGTCAGGTAGTAGATACCAAGGACCATATCCTGCGACGGAACAGCCACCGGACCACCGTCAGACGGTTTCAGCAGGTTGTTCGGGGACAGGAGAAGGAAACGGCACTCAGCCTGTGCTTCCTGAGACAGCGGTACATGGACAGCCATCTGGTCACCATCGAAGTCCGCGTTGTAAGCGGTACATACGAGCGGATGAAGCTTGATCGCCTTACCTTCTACAAGGATCGGCTCAAATGCCTGGATACCAAGTCTGTGAAGCGTGGGGGCACGGTTCAGCATAACCGGATGCTCTTTGATAACTTCCTCGAGCACATCCCATACCTCCGGCTGAAGTCTCTCAACCATCTTCTTTGCATTCTTTATATTATGGGCTGTACCGTTTGCCACAAGCTCTTTCATAACAAACGGCTTGAACAGCTCGATCGCCATCTCTTTCGGAAGACCGCACTGGTAGATCTTAAGCTCCGGTCCTACGACGATAACGGAACGTCCGGAGTAGTCAACACGTTTTCCGAGCAGGTTCTGACGGAAACGTCCGGATTTACCTTTCAGCATGTCGGACAGGGACTTCAGCGCTCTGTTTCCCGGTCCTGTGACCGGACGGCCGCGGCGTCCGTTGTCGATCAGTGCGTCTACCGCCTCCTGGAGCATACGTTTCTCATTGCGCACGATGATATCCGGCGCCCCCAGCTCCAGCAGTCTCTTCAGACGGTTGTTTCTGTTGATGATCCTTCTGTACAGATCATTTAAGTCAGACGTAGCAAAACGTCCTCCGTCGAGCTGTACCATCGGGCGCAGATCCGGCGGGATTACCGGGATTGCTGTAAGGATCATCCACTCCGGACGGTTGCCGGACTCGAGGAACGCCTCGACAACTTCCAGTCTCTTTACGATTCTGGCACGTTTCTGTCCTGTTGCATTCTCCAGCGCTTTCTGAAGCTCATCGCACTCTTTCTCAAGATCGATCGCTTCGAGGAGTTCTTTGATCGCCTCAGCGCCCATGCCTACACGAAATGCACCGCTGCCCCATTTTTCTCTCTGTTCCTGATACTCTGCCTCCGAGAGGATCTGCTTGTTCTGCAGATCCGTCTCGCCTTTGTCCAGCACAATATAGGAAGCGAAATAGAGCACTCTCTCCAGTGTTCTCGGAGAAATATCAAGGATCAGGCCCATGCGGCTGGGAATTCCCTTAAAATACCAGATATGTGATACAGGAGCCGCAAGAGCAATGTGTCCCATACGCTCACGGCGCACGCTTGACTTTGTGACTTCAACCCCGCACCGGTCACATACAACACCTTTGTAACGGATCTTTTTATACTTACCGCAGTGACACTCCCAGTCTTTGCTCGGTCCGAAGATCCTCTCACAGAACAGACCGTCCTTCTCAGGCTTTAATGTCCTGTAGTTGATCGTCTCCGGCTTTGTGACCTCGCCTCTGGACCACTCCATGATCTTCTCCGGTGAAGCCAGCCCGATTCTGATCGCATCAAATGTTAACGGCTGATATTGTTGTTCATTGTTATTTGGCATAGATATGGCTCCTCCCATTAGTTTTCATCATAACCGGAATACTCGTCAAATTCGATCGCATCGAGTTCACTGTCATCCGGCTCTTCTTCGGGCTCAACATCCTCCAGCTCTTCTCCCACGAATTCCTGCTCTGTGAAACCGTGATCGCCAAAGGACTCATTCTCATCGCGGTACTTTCTGTCACCCTCGATGATATGGCGCAGATCTGTCTCGCCATAATCTACATTTTCCATGATCTCAACTTCTGTATTGTCATCGCGCAGTACACGGACATCGAGAGCCAGTGACTGCAGCTCTTTTAAGAGCACCTTGAAGGACTCCGGAATTCCCGGTTCAGGGATATTCTCGCCCTTGATGATCGCCTCGTAAGTCTTCACACGTCCTACAACATCGTCGGACTTCACTGTCAGGATCTCCTGCAGTGTATAAGATGCACCGTAAGCCTCGAGAGCCCACACCTCCATCTCTCCGAAACGCTGTCCTCCGAACTGTGCCTTACCACCCAGCGGCTGCTGTGTGACAAGTGAGTACGGGCCGGTGGAACGTGCATGGATCTTGTCATCGACAAGGTGATGCAGTTTCAGGTAATGCATGTGTCCGATCGTAACCGGGCTGTCGAAGAACTCGCCGGTACGTCCGTCTCTTAAGCGAACTTTTCCGTCTCTTGAAAGCGGCACTCCCTTCCACAGTTTCCTGTGCTCTCTGTTGTCAGAGAGATACTGGAGCACTTCCGGAAGAAGTTCTTCTCCGTGTTTCTTCTCAAACTCATCCCACTCAAGATTTACATAGTCATTCGCCAGGTCGAGGGTATCCATGATATCTACCTCGTTCGCCCCGTCGAATACCGGAGTGGAAATATTAAATCCAAGTGCTTTTGCCGCAAGACTTAAGTGGATCTCAAGTACCTGTCCGATGTTCATACGTGACGGCACGCCCAGCGGGTTAAGCACGATATCGAGCGGACGTCCGTTCGGAAGGAACGGCATATCCTCTACCGGAAGCACGCGGGAAACGACACCCTTGTTACCGTGACGACCGGCCATCTTATCTCCAACGGAGATCTTTCTCTTCTGTGCGATATAGATGCGGACTGACTGGTTTACTCCCGGTGAGAGTTCGTCTCCGTTCTCCCTTGTAAACACTTTCGCGTCCACGATAATACCATATTCGCCGTGCGGCACTTTCAGGGAAGTATCCCTTACCTCGCGCGCCTTCTCGCCGAAGATCGCACGGAGCAGTCTTTCCTCTGCTGTCAGCTCTGTCTCTCCCTTCGGAGTTACCTTTCCGACAAGGATATCTCCTGCGCGCACTTCTGCACCGATACGGATGATACCTCTCTCATCCAGATCTTTCAGCGCATCATCACCCACGCCCGGGATATCTCTTGTGATCTCCTCAGGTCCGAGCTTTGTATCTCTTGCCTCTGCCTCATACTCTTCAATATGAACAGAAGTATAAACATCATCCTGTACCAGTCTCTCACTTAAGAGAACGGCATCCTCGTAGTTGTAACCTTCCCATGTCATAAATCCGATGAGCGGGTTCTTTCCGAGAGCCATCTCTCCGCCGGAAGTAGACGGTCCGTCAGCGATAACCTGTCCTGCCTCTACCACATCGCCTTTGTTGACGATCGGTCTCTGGTTGTAGCAGTTGCTCTGGTTACTTCTCTGGAATTTTGTCAGTTTATAGGACTGCTTTGTTCCGTCCTCATGGCGGATCACGATCTCCTTGGATGTGGAGCTCTCAACAGTTCCCGCCTGCTCTGCAACCACGCATACACCGGAGTCAACAGCAGCTTTTACTTCCATACCTGTTCCGACTACCGGAGCTTCTGTTGTAAGAAGCGGCACGGCCTGGCGCTGCATGTTTGATCCCATGAGGGCACGGTTCGCATCGTCGTTCTGCAGGAACGGGATCAGGGCTGTAGCCACGGAAAATACCATCTTCGGGGATACATCCATGTAATCAAATTTATTTCTTTCATATTCCTGTGTCTCTTCGCGGTAACGACCGGATACATTTTTGTGGACAAAATGTCCTTCCTCATCCAGAGGCGTATTCGCCTGAGCCACATGATAGTTATCTTCCTCGTCCGCTGTCATATAAACAACTTCATCCGTAACTCGCGGATTCTGCGGATCTGTCTTATCTACTTTGCGGTACGGAGCCTCGATAAATCCGTACTGATTGATCCTTGCGTAGCATGCAAGAGAGTTGATCAGACCGATGTTCGGACCCTCAGGAGTCTCGATCGGACACATTCTTCCGTAGTGGGAATAGTGAACGTCACGCACCTCGAATCCCGCACGGTCTCTTGAAAGACCTCCCGGTCCGAGAGCGGAGAGACGTCTCTTGTGTGTCAGCTCGCCCAGCGGGTTGTTCTGGTCCATGAACTGGGACAGCTGGGAAGATCCGAAGAACTCTTTCACTGCTGCCGTCACCGGTTTGATATTGATCAGTGACTGCGGTGAGATTCCCTCCTGATCCTGCGTCGTCATACGCTCGCGTACGACTCTCTCAAGTCTGGACAGACCGATCCTGTACTGATTCTGGAGCAGCTCGCCCACCGCACGGATACGACGGTTGCCCAGATGGTCGATATCATCATCATTTCCGATGCCATACTCAAGATGGATATTATAGTTAATGGAAGCAAGAATGTCTTCCCTTGTAATATGCTTCGGAATCAGATCATGGATGTCGCGTTTGATCATGCGCTTCATCTCGTCGATATCTCCCGCGGATTCCTCGATGATTCCTGCAAGTACCGGATAGTAAACCTGCTCTGTCACACCGACCTCTTTCGGGTCAATATCTACGACCGCCTGAAGGTCTACCATCATATTGGAAAGGATCTTGATATTTCTGGAAGCATCCTCTCCTTCTACCCACAGATGCGGCACAGCAGAATTCTGGATCTGATCTGCGATCTCACGGGTGATCTTTGTCCCTTTTTCTGCCACCACTTCGCCTGTCAGCGGGCTTACGACATCTTCTGCCAGGATGCGTCCCGTCACACGATTCCTGAGCATCAGTTTCTTATTAAATTTATAACGTCCTACCTTCGCCAGATCATAACGTCTCGGATCAAAGAACATACTGTTGATCAGGCTTTCTGCGCTGTCCACTGCCAGCGGCTCGCCGGGACGGATCTTTTTGTACAGCTCTAAAAGACCCTCCTGATAGTTCTCAGCAGTGTCCTTTCCGAAGCTTGCCAGAATCTTCGGTTCCTCTCCGAACAGCTCCACGATCTCCGCGTTTGTCCCGATACCGAGGGCACGGATCAGCACTGTGATCGGCACCTTTCTCGTCCGGTCTACACGTACATAAAAAACGTCATTGGAGTCAGTCTCATACTCAAGCCATGCACCTCTGTTCGGGATGACAGTCGCCGAATAGAGTTTCTTTCCGAGCTTATCATGGGCAATGCCATAATAGATACCCGGGGAACGCACAAGCTGGCTGACGATGACACGCTCTGCCCCGTTAATGACAAAAGTTCCAGTCTTAGTCATCAGCGGGAGATCTCCCATGAAGATTTCATGTTCATTGATCTCATCAGTCTCTTTGTTGTGGAGCCTCACCCTTACTTTTAAGGGTGCCGCATAAGTCGCATCGCGCTCTTTGCACTCGTCTATCGTGTATTTCACATCATCTTCGCAGAGTGTGAAATCCACAAATTCCAGACTCAGATGACCGCTGAAATCTGAGATCGGGGAAATATCATCGAACACCTCTTTGAGACCTTCATCAAGAAACCACTGGTAGGAATCTTTCTGAACTTCAATGAGATTGGGCATCTCCAATACTTCCTTCTGCCTGGAATAGCTCATGCGGAAGCTGTTTCCGGTTTTAATGGGACGGATCCTGTTTTTCTCCATTGACGTTTCACTCCTCTTGTTAATCTATACAAATATGAAAAGAGCCATGTGAAAGTAATACTCCCCGCTAATATGGCATACCTTTCCATAATAGTGCATTTTTTACTATATCACAAAGCTCTTTTTGTTGTCAACAAGTATTTTTGTTTTTTTCTTGACATTTTTCGGCAGATATGATATCATACGCCTTTTTTAATAACATACGGGGCAGCAGAAGTTTGTTTTCTTCCACGGCCCCGCATATCTCTTCATCTCAGACACACATGCCCGAATGATTTTCAGACTGATTATTTCAGGTTAACCTCAGCACCCTGCTCCTCAAGTTTAGCTTTGATCTCCTCAGCCTCAGCCTTGGAAACAGCCTCTTTCACTACCTTCGGAGCGTTGTCTACGAGCTCTTTAGCCTCTTTCAGTCCAAGACCTGTGATCTCACGTACAGCCTTGATAACTTTAACCTTGGAAGAACCTGCAGATACAAGCTCTACATCAAACTCATCTTTCTCTTCTGCTGCTGCAGCTCCGTCTCCGCCTGCTGCTGCAACTACAACGCCTGCTGCTGCAGATACGCCGAACTCTTCTTCACAAGCTTTTACAAGCTCGTTTAACTCTAATACTGATAACTCTTTGATCGCTTCGATCATTTCAGCTGTTGTCAATTTAGCCATTTTTGATATCCTCCATTTTTCTTATTTTCTCATATCATTTTGTTTTGCAGGTTTTCACCCTGCCGATATTCATGTCATGCACAGTTCTGTACACATCCATATGCGCGTCCGCGCTTATTCTGCCGCCGGTGCCTCTGCTGCTTCAGCTGCCGGAGCTTCTGCTGTCTCAGCTGCAGCTTCCTCTGCCGGTGCCGCCTCGCCGTCTTTCTCAGCGATCTGCTTAATAACACGCGCAAAGTTTGCAATCGGTGACTGCATGCTTCCAAGCAGTCTGGAGAGAAGTACTTCTCTTGACGGGATCTTGGACAGTTCTGTAAGTCCTGCTACGTCATAGACATTTCCTTCCACAACGCCGCCTTTGAGTTCCAGTGCCGGTGCGTCCTTAGCGAAATTGCACAGGATTCTTGCCGGTGCTGTCGCATCATCTTTGGATACCGCGATAGCGCTCGGTCCTTCCAGACAGCTCTCAAGGCCTTCGAATTCAGTTCCTTCAAAAGCTCTCTTCATCATCGTGTTCTTGTATACCTTGTATACCACGCCGGCTTCTCTGAGCTGTTTACGAAGCTCTGTATCCTGAGCTACCGTAAGTCCGCGGTAATCAACAAGCACAACTGACTGAGCGTCTTTGATCTCTTCTGCGATTGCCTCTACGATCGGCTGTTTTAATTCAACTTTTGCCACTTTCTGGTACACCTCCTTATAAATTTTGCTGTAACAGTTCAGCCATCAGGGGGAGCTGTTACATAGTGCGTGTACTGCCAAAGTAAAAAACCTCTGCGCCGCAAAGACACAGAGGTTTGTAAATTCATACTTTCGTAATAAATCTGACTCTCCTCGGTAGGCGTTTTGACCCTTACGCTTTACAGCACCTACTGTCTTCGGCAGTTGCTGTATTACAATAACACCCGAAGTTTATTTTGTCAAGTATTTTCTACATTTTTTTCCGTTTTTTCGTAACATCCTTTTTTCCGAACAGTTTCACTTTTTACAGGCAGCAGGCTCTCCATCTGTATCATCTCCCTCTATCATCTCAAGATAATGTCCTTTATCGATATGCATCATACTGATCTGATTCTTAAACCGCCGGAATCCGTAGACACTGTCCACATTACGAATCAGCGACTGGAGACGCTCGTCCGGCACACAGACAATAAGCTGAAGTTCCAGTTCTCTGGCATACCGCAGACACACCTCGCTTCGCTCCTTATCCATCTTGGAAAATGCCTCGTCGAGGAGTACAAGCCGGATCTTCGGATCGCGGCTGGTCTGCTGCATATACAGCATGGCAAATCCCGCGAGCAGCGCCACATATTTCGGGTTCTGTCCTTCTCCTCCCGAGTCTACGCCCGCCATATCGTCCACATAATTCTTTTTCTCAACTCCGTTTTCATCGATCACCTGCTCATACATACTGAAAGTAAGATAATTCCGGTAATCGGCGAACTTCTCCATCTCCTGCCGGTGTTTCTCACGGTTCTGGCTGTCCTCCTCTCTCAGAGGCATAAACTTCTCCGTGAGCAGCCGGATCTTCTGCTCGTATTTCCGGAAGAAATCATCCTCCAGCAGGCTCATCTGACCGTCTATACCGTCATTGTCGATTACCTTGCTGTCCAGTTCCTGAGCCATCAGCATATCATAGAACTGACCATTCTCATTTCTGGCTGGAAGAATATCAATCTGGTAGATACTGTCTGAGAAACGAATCTTCGAGAGCATGCGGTTGATGTCTCTCCTGTGCCGGTAAGCCGCCTTGATCTCCCCGTGTATAGTGGCGATTACATTGTCCCTCAGGGAATGATAGACAAGCTCATACTGCTTCCGGAATTCTTCTTTATACTTCGGCTCGAAATCCTTCCGGCAGCGCTCCAGCACCTGATCGTATACTTCGTTGGAATGCTCTACGCCGGTGAAACCGTACGCCGGATATTCTCTGTTGAAATGATTTCTCGCAATGGTCCGTTCATCAACAAGTTCTTCCTCTCTTTCAGAGAGACGGTCAAACTGCGCTTTCACCGACTGCCGGTAAGACGCCTCCGAACGTTTTGCGATCTCCGCGGTTACCTCTTCCGTCAATTTCTCATTTTCTACAAATCCGGTCGTAAGTTCATCCAGCTTCGACTTCAGATCCTGAATATCGCGCTCCGCCGCCTCAACGACTCCGCCAAGGCGGATCTGCTCTTTCTGAATATCCCTGGCGTTTTTTTCTTTCTCTGCAACATCCGTTTCCAGCTTTTCCTGTTCGTTCTTCAGCTCGGCAGTCCTTGTTCCGTCTTCCAGTTCCCGCAATTCTCTCCGGAGTTTCTCCTGCTTCCGGTAATATTCCTCCAGTTCATCCGCAGCCGAGGAAAGTCTCAGTATCTGTCCGGTATCCTGGCTCAATGCCTCATACTTCTGGGCATCCTTCAGAGACGCCTCCCTCTGGCGCTCGCCGATCAGATGCTCCTGGAGACTCTCAATCTCATCCGCCAGTTCCCTTAATCTGGCTTTCGATATCCTTGTCCCGATGCAGGCGCCTTTTCTGTAATCTCTGCTGCGCAGATGACGGAATATATAGTTGCTGTAAGAGTAACAGTCCGGCGTTACACCATCCCGCACACTGTCCAGTTCTTCCACCGTCTCACATTTCCGGATCTTGCCGAGATACCGTTTCAGACACCAGTCCACATAGTCCAGATCCGTATGCACCGCCTCGTACAGAGAGTTTTTCTCTGCCGCAGGCGACTCTCTTTTTATTGCGGCGCTGTTGATCAGATCCGCCTCCTCATACCGCTTCATCTTCCGGAAGATCTTCGCCGCATCCAGCGCATAGGCCGGTTCGGTGATCATGCTTTTTTTCAGCCGGCCAAGCCGGCCCTCCACTGCGTTCTTCCACTTTTCATCAGTAATATCAAAAAGATCAGCAAGGATATGTACATGGATCGTTCTGCCATACCGGTCGCTCAGCGCGCTCTGGAGCAGCTGCCTCGCTTCCTTCAGCTCTTTCGGATAAGGCTTCCTGTCGTTGTTCATATCTTCCAGCGCTTCTTCTTTTTCCCGGAGTTCTTTTGTCGTCTCCCGGATCGACACCGCCGTATCTGCCAGTTCTTCTGAGATGTTGTCCATCGCCGCTTTCAGATGAGTCCGCAATTCGCCGCAGGCTTCTTCTGTCACCTCGCCCCGTGCAAAATCATCAATCAGCTGCAGAGCGCGGTTACTCACATAATCGGTCGCGGTTTCATCTTCCTCCCAACATTTCAGCCCGTTTATAATCCTGCGCCAGTCCGCCGAACTGTCTGCAAGCAGTTGAATCGTATGCTCCATTTCCTGAAGCTCCTGCTGCTTCTGACCATAATCACTATTCTTAAGCTCCGCTTTCACATCGATAAGGCGGTTTCTTAGAGCTGTCAGTTCTTCCTGAACACCGGCCTGTCTCTGCTGCGCCCGTACCGAGGCTTCTTTCGCCCGTTCCAGATCATCGCCGCGGGAGGCAAGCTTTGCTCTGCAGCCCTCAATGTCGATGTATCTGAGAATAGTCTCCGAATGCAGTTTATCCGCCCTGACGCCGGTAAGCTCCAGATCTGCCGCATGAACCGCATCCAGCATCCCGATGCGTTTCTCCAGATCCTCCACGCGTTCCCGGATCTCCCGGTAAGCTCCCAGCTGCTCGCTGATCACGGCCACAGTATTCTCCCTGCTCTTCGGAAACATATAATCCCGGATAAACTGCCCTGTGCCATTTGACATCCGCAACGCAATCGCGCTCTTTTCCATGGTGATCATCCGCCCCGGCTCTACGCAGCCGAAAATCACTTCATAAAGTGTATTCAGATAGGCTTCCTTTGACGGATAAACACGGTTTACATCCCCGTGTCCTCTGTTATCCACGCTGACAGAGCGTTCTTTCGCCAGCTTTCGTATCTGATCGATGGTATAGGGCACGCCGTCCGCCAGATATTCATCCTCCGGCATCCGTCCGGAATGACTGAAAAAATTGTAGCGCCTCAGCTCCGAATCATTCCGTCCGACCTCAAACGCAGCTCCGATACAGGTCGCAATACGCGTCCCCGTATCCTCGATCTCCATCACAATCTGGGAACAGAAATCCATACCCGCTCTGTTCACACTCCCGTCTTTCTGAGCCCCTCTGAGATAGCTGAGCACGCTTCGTTTGTTTTTCGAATCATCCGCCGCCTTATTCAGAAAGCTGGCGGATACACTGCCGTAGAGCACAACCTGTATCGCATCCATGACGGTGGATTTTCCAGATCCGCTCTTTCCACTGAAAAGGTTCACATACTCGTTCAGATCGAGGATCTTATGGCTGATCCCGCCCCAGTTATTGATCAGAATTCTGGTAAATAATTTCTTCGGCTGCCTCATCCTCTTCCCCCTCTCCTCTGTATTCCTCAATCAGCGCGTTGATATCCGCTGCCGTCACATAAAGGTTGACGGTACTGTAGATATAGATCGGAGTCTCATCCTCTACATCCCTCACCGCGCCGGGCAGATCTATGACCTGATGCATCCGCATCAGATAGAGCGCTTCCCTCCACTGCGCCTGCGTCAGCTTTTCCGTGATCAGATTCGTGTTCTTTCCATATTCACGGATTTCTTTCAAAGTTGTGACCGGGGCATTCAGTCCTTCGCCCATGATCCGGTCTCTATAAATCAGTTTTACAAGAAGCAGGATCACTGTACTTGTAAGGCTCAGTTTCTCTTTGGGCATATGCTCGCCGGTCAGACGGAAAACATGTTCCTGCGCGTCATGAACCAGTTCGCATCCGAGCACTTCGATATAATTTTCAATAAACACTCTGTGTCTTGCGCAGATCTCATACTGCGGGTTGTCCCTTGGCGTCAGTGTGGCCGGATCATACTTCACCTGCAGGATGCAGCTCTGCCGGAACAGCGCCTGCACAGTCTTCCTCACCTGCTCTGCCTCTGTTACTGTCAGTTCTTCCAGATATGTAAACATAACCTTTTCCTTTCATAGTCCACCGGATATTCCTCTGTCCCGGCCTGTCAGCTCTTCGTTCATCCGCCGCGGATGGTCAGCGAAGAGTACCTGAAGCCGGAACTGTTTTCCTGTTCCTCTCCCAATTCGATATCTCCGCCGCTCTCAGCCTTCTCGGTTGCCTCTTGCCACACAAAGAACAGTTTCTCCAGATCCTCCACACTGCGCACGGTATCAGCATTCACCCGGAACACGCCGTCCGTCTCATTTTTTTTGCGGAATGTGTCAATTTCTCTGCGGGTATAAAGGGGCTTCAGGATAAACGAATCCATCTCTTCCGGTCCGGCTCCGCTCTCCTGCTCCACAGCCCGAGGCGCAAACTCCTCCCTGCCGGATGCTCTTCTCATATACAGGCTGTCCGGTGACATGAGATGATGCGGAGCGCTTATTCCTACACGCTCCGCCAACGCTTCCACAATCTCATCTTTCCTGCCGCTCCTGCCCAGGAGACTGACAAAAACAGCCGTGCGGTCATCGCCATCGGCCCCCTCCTGCATAATATAACGAATGCGCGCCGCCGCCCGTCCCGCAAACACAGTCTTCTGCTCGATCAGCTTATTGTATCTTCTCTCAATCACGTCCGACTGCCGCTCGATCCGGAACATGATATCCGCCGCTTCGTCGCAGAGCCCTATCGCACGGCTGCACCTCACAAAAGGCGGCGTCCCCGGCTCCAGAGCGGTCAGTTCTCTTTCTTTCTGCCTTCTGCGCGCTTCATTTTCATCCAGATTTTTCACGATCAGTTCCCTGACCGCTTCCTTATACCGGTAAAAACTGTCCGTTGTCGTAAGGATCGCATACTTGCGGCTGTCGCTGTTATTGATCTCTTTGACAAGCACATCCTGTATTCCCTTAAAATCCTTCTGGCGGGAAAGTTCATCAAAATATTCCCTCATGCCGTCCTGCATATTGACCAGCATACGCACCAGCCTTTTGGATGCATTCAGCGCACTTTTCAAAATCTCATTGTTCTTTTCCGCATCTACACTGTATGTATATAGATAACTGTAAATCGCAAGGACGCTCTCCCGTTCCTGGCTGTCGCTCTCGTCCAGCAGGCGTGCAAAAAGTTCCACATACATCTGACTGTACTCAGGAAATGTGACCACATAGCTGTTCAGCGTCTCGTCATAGTCCTGCTTAAGCCAGCCCCAGTCTTCAAAGTGCTTCAGACAGACGGACGCCATATTAGACCGCGTGAGGAACACTCCGTCTTCATCGTAATTCTCCGCGTCCCACAAAATCGCCGCCGAAGCAATTCTTTCATTCATCACGGCCCTGCACTCCTTCTCCGTCAGGCCAAGCACCGAGTAGGACTGCTCCATGGCATCGTAGATCGCCACAAGGAAGGTCATATAATACTCTGTATATTTACTTGTGAATAATTTATAGAAATCATGGGGAATTCTGTTGATCAGACTCATTATATCCTCCTGTCATTCCACCGTCGTACGGCAAAGCCGCAGGGTGCGCGATAATTATACCACGCGCATTCACGAAGTGTAAAGCCGCCGCATCCCGGCCCGGGGATGAAAACAGGACAAAAAAAAGACCCCCATACCATTTGCATAGCATGAGGATCTTATATTCATCTAAAATTATGCAAGCTTCAGAGGATTAACCTTTACGCCAGGGCCCATTGTAGATGTAAGAGTGATGCTCTTCAGGTACTGTCCCTTAACCGCTGCCGGTCTTGCCTTGTTGATTGCATCGATAAGCGTCTGGAAGTTGTCCGCTAACTGCTCTTCGGTAAAGGAAGCTTTACCGATCGGTACATGGATAATGTTTGTCTTGTCAAGTCTGTACTCGATCTTACCAGCTTTGATCTCGTTGATAGCCTTTGTTACGTCCATTGTAACTGTTCCGGCCTTCGGGTTCGGCATAAGGCCTTTCGGTCCGAGTACACGTCCGAGACGTCCTACAACGCCCATCATATCCGGTGTTGCAACAACTACATCGAAGTCAAGCCATCCTTCATTCTGAATCTTCGGGATCAGCTCATCTCCGCCTACAAAATCAGCTCCTGCTGCTTTTGCTTCCTCAGCCTTTGCGTCCTTAGCGAACACAAGGATGCGGACTTTCTTACCTGTTCCGTGCGGAAGCACAACCGCACCACGGATCTGCTGATCTGCATGGCGTCCGTCACATCCTGTTCTGATGTGAGCTTCGATTGTCTCGTCAAACTTTGCTACTGCTGCTTTCTTAACAAGTGCCACTGCTTCTTCTTTGTCGTAGAGATTTCCTCTCTCGATCAGTTTCGCAGCTTCAATATATTTTTTTCCTCGTTTCATTTTACAATAACCTCCTTGTGGTATTGGCGGGAACGTGCCCCTCCCACTTCTGTTTACCTATACGAAGATACACCCGCGCTCTGGCGCCCGATGTACCGCCAAATGCTCTACTCCTCTACAACAACACCCATGGAACGGCATGTTCCTGCTACCATGCTCATAGCAGCCTCTACTGATGCTGCATTCAGGTCAGGCATCTTCATCTCTGCGATCTCCTGAAGCTGAGCTTTTGTGATCGTTGCAACTTTGTTCTTGTTCGGCACGCCTGAACCGGACTGGATCTTGCATGCTTTCTTGATCAGAACTGCTGCCGGTGGTGTCTTTGTAATGAAGCTGAAGCTTCTGTCATTGTATACAGTGATTACAACCGGGATGATCAGGTCGCCCTGGTCTGCTGTTCTTGCGTTGAACTGCTTTGTAAATTCAACGATATTTACACCGTGCTGTCCAAGTGCAGGACCAACCGGTGGTGCCGGAGTTGCCTTGCCGGCAGGAATCTGTAATTTGATATAACCTTCTACTTTTTTTGCCATTTCAATTACCTCCTTGTGGTACTTACGGGGCCATGCCCCTCCCACTCATCTTTAATCCATTTTCTTCACTTCTGAAAAACCAAGTTCAACCGGTGTCTCGCGGCCAAACAGCTCAACATTGATAGACAGGCTCTTCTTCTGATCGTTCATGCTCTGCACTACGCCGACAGTTCCCTCCCATGCGCCGCTGAGCACAACAACCGTATCACCTACGCCGAAGTTGACAACAACATTATCTCGTTTGATGCCGAGATTCTCCATCTCGCTCTCCTCCAGCGGAACCGGCTTGGATCCCGGTCCGACGAACCCGGTCACACCTCGGGTATTCCTGACCACATACCAGGTATCGTCATTCATGATCATATGGATCATGACATATCCCGGAAACATCTTACGCTGTACAGCTCTCTGGACTCCGTTCTTGAGCTCTGTCACTTCCTCCATGGGAACGCGGACTTCAAGAATCTGGTCTTCCAGATGACGGTTCTCGATCGTCTTGTCAATGTTCGCTTTCACTTTGTTTTCATACCCTGAATAAGTATGAACTACATACCATTTTGCCTCTGACATAAAATCACCTTTCTGCTGCGGTCAACTATCCTACCAAAAATTTGATCCCGTAGCTCAGAAGTGCGTCGATCACTGCGATGATCACTCCGAGAACTACAGAGACAGCAACTACCGCCGTGGTCTGTCTTGCAAGTGTCTTCTTGTCTGGCCAGATAACTTTCTTGAACTCCGCCTGAAGCCCCTTAAACCAGCTCTTCTTCTGAGTTTTTGCCTTATCACTCATTTGTCCACTTCCTTCCGGCGACTACTTCGTTTCCTTGTGCAGTGTGTGTGATTTGCAGAATCTGCAGTATTTCTTGGTCTCCATGCGTTCCGGATGAGCTTTCTTGTCCTTTGTCATGTTGTAGTTACGGTTTTTGCATTCCGTACACTCCAGTGTAATTCTTGTGCGCACAACTTCCACCTCGCTTTTAACTTATTCACTACGTGTTACTGATGGTTGCGAAGCCATCGATTTTTAGGCATAAAAAAAAGACCTACTTCCATTCGCCGTAGTAGTATACCACGGCGAGTGGATGTAAGTCAAGGTCTTCCTTCTATTTTTTAGCAGTAGTGCCTCTTTCATCATTCTCTACTGGAGATTCTGGTTTCTCCATCCTGCCTGTCTTCAGGTCCCTGTGCTTCTTTTTCAGTCTCTTATACACGCTCGCCCTGAACAGTGTATATACTACTGACACGATCGGTATAAAGATCAGCATACCTACGATTCCCAGCAGATTGCCGCCAATCGTCACCGCAGCCAGCACCCAAATTGATGGAAGTCCCACGGATGCCCCTACAACCTTCGGATAAATCAGATTGCCCTCGATCTGCTGCAGGATAAGGAACATGATCACGAAGATCAACGCCTGGAGCGGATCTACCATCAAAATCAGGAAGGCTCCTATGAAACATCCAATAAACGCTCCGAAGATCGGGATCAGAGCCGTAAATGCGATCAGCACAGCTACAAGCAGCGTGTACGGCATATTCAGTATACTCATAACAATGAAGAACATCATTCCGAGAATCAGCGCCTCCACACACTGTCCCGTCAGAAAGCTTGAAAATGACTTTGCAGTCAGTGAACACACCTCAAGGCACCAACCAACGCGTTTCTCCGGCAGGAATGCATACAGCACTTTTGTAACCTGCACACGCAGTTTTTCTTTCTGGAGCAGGACATAACATGCAAAAACAAATGCAATAACAAACGTCGCCACTCCGCTCACAATCGATCCGATGGCGGACATTGTCGAATTCAATACATCCCCGGCGCCGTTCTGGAAGAATGCCACAGCGCTTTCTATGATTCTGTCCACATTCAGGTTCAGACCATTAAGCCACTTACTGATCTCACTGTTATCTGCAAACACATCCTCAAGGAACCTCTGTGCAGCCGGTATAAAATCCCGGATTGTCTTTCCGAGCGAAATCACCGTTGTAGTCAGTTCCGGGATTACAACAAACATGACCAGAACTACAACGCCTATCACAATCGCGATCGTAAGCACGAGGCACACCGGTCTCGCGAGACGTTCGGCAACTTTCTTTCCTTTCAGGTATCTGTTCCGGAATATCTTCTCTTCCAGGAAACTCATCGGTACATTTAATACGAAAGCAATCGCTCCCCCCAGCAGGAACGGAAAAATAATCCCGAACGCAACTCCGATCCACTCAAAGATGATCGCATAGTTCCATAAAGCGATGAGCAGGACTATCGTAAAAAGAATAAGCTGTCTCAGTTTTTTTATACTTTCATTGTCAAGATTCATATTGCCTCCTCAGTCAGGATGTCCGTTATACAATTAAGTATTGCCATTTCTGACATTTACTTATTCTATCATGCCACAAAGGCCGCAACAAGACTGCCGGCAGAAATTTAATAAAATCTCTGCCGGCAGCACCGCAAATGCTAAGATCTTCTTTATATTTTCTTTCTTTTTCCTATGAACACCAGGAAAAACTCTGTTCCATTTACTTCCCGGCTCTCCGTGATCAGTAGATTTTAATCTATTTCTCGCTGTAATGATGCGCGTCTTCAAGCATCATATCCTTTACCTTCATCAGACGGATCTGGGTACTTCTCTCGTTCTCATCCAGCTTCATCGTAATATATTTGATGCTCTCCTCTGTCTCCGGTATGATCACATGCTCCAGCGCATTGACACGCCGTCTTGTCTTCTCGATCTCCGCCGCCATGAGCTGGCATGCCTTCTCGCATTCAGCGAGACGGATCATATCAGGAAGGACATCCGCAAGCGATTTCACTGCTCCATCCAGATCGCTTGATGTGAACGCAAAACCATAAGAATAGATATCATTTTCGTCCGCAGTCCTTGTCTTATATTCAAAAGTCGGGATATCGACGCTCATAACATTCTTTTCTCCGGCCTCCAGGCTGATCTCCTGTTTGGGCGCCATGAGAGCGGTGTTAAGCGCCGCTTCTGACATTCCGGCCTTTGCGATGACAAAGTTGCGGTTTGCAGACTTGATACCAGCCTCGACCTTCTTGCGCACTTCCATATTTTCACGGACCAGATCTAGATACTGACGCATCAGCTCGTCTCGCTTGTCTTTTAACAGTTTGTGACCGCGGATCGCGGTGATCCGCTTCTTCTTCAGACGCGTCAGCTCCATTCTGGTCGGGTTCACCTGTTTTGCCGCCAAAACGCCACCTCCTTCATCGATTTATCTGAATACTAATACTGTCTCCGGCTTCCGGGACAGGCCCGCTGCGCTTACGCTTCGGGGCCAGTCATTTTCTTGCCTCCGGCTTCCGGGACAGACCCGCTACGCTTACGCTTCGGGGCCAGTCATTTTCTTGCCTCCGGCTTCCGGGACAGGCCCGCTGCGCTTACGCTTCGGGGCCAGTCCCGTAGTACATATCCAGATATTTATCGTCGATTCGTTTGAGTTCGGTTCTCGGCAGCATTCTCAGCAGTTTCCAGCCGATATCCAGTGTCTCTTCGATACCACGGTCGGTGTTATATCCCTGAGAAACGTATTCTTTCTCAAATGCATCCGCGAATTTCGCGTACATCAGGTCGATCTCGGTCAGCGCCGCTTCTCCAAGGATGACCATGAGTTCTTTTGCGTCTTTTCCGCGGGCATACGCGGCGAAGAGCTGGTTCATGGTGTTGGAGTGGTCTGCGCGGGTCTTTCCTTCGCCGATTCCCTTGTCCTTCAGACGGGAGAGCGATGGCAGTACGTCGATCGGAGGCGTAATACCCTTGCGGTAAAGTTCACGGCTCAGAATGATCTGTCCCTCTGTGATATATCCTGTCAGGTCAGGGATCGGATGGGTCTTGTCGTCCTCAGGCATAGTCAGGATCGGGATCATAGTGATGCTTCCCTTTTTACCGTTCTGACGTCCTGCTCTCTCATAGATGGACGCAAGATCCGTGTACATATATCCCGGGTAACCGCGGCGTCCGGGCACTTCTTTTCGTGCGGCAGACACTTCGCGGAGCGCGTCCGCGTAGTTCGTGATATCGGTCAGGATGACGAGCACATGCATGTCTTTCTCAAATGCAAGATACTCTGCCGCTGTCAGCGCCATCTTCGGTGTTGCGATACGCTCGATGGCCGGATCGTTCGCCAGATTAATAAACAGGACAGTACGATCCAGCGCTCCTGTCTCACGAAAACTCTCTATGAAGAAGTTTGATTCCTCGAAAGTGATCCCCATTGCGGCAAATACAACGGCGAAGTTCTCATCTTTTCCAAGCACCTTTGCCTGTCTCGCGATCTGTGCGGCAAGCTGTGCGTGCGGAAGTCCGGATGCCGAGAAGATCGGAAGCTTCTGTCCCCTTACCAGTGTGTTCAGTCCGTCGATTGCTGATACTCCGGTCTGGATGAACTCCTCCGGGTAGCTTCTGGCTGCCGGATTCATGGGCAGGCCGTTGATATCCATGCGCGCTTCCGGCAGGATCTCCGGCCCGTCGTCGATCGGACGGCCCAGACCGTCAAAGACACGGCCAAGCATATCCTCGGATACACCAAGCTCCATGCTCCGTCCAAGGAAACGTACCTTGCTGTTGGACAGGTTGATTCCTGTAGAACTCTCGAAGAGCTGTACGAGCACGTCACTTCCGTTTACCTCGAGCACCTTGCATCGCCTTGTCTCGCCGCTGGCAAGCTCGATCTCTCCGAGCTCATCGTATGTCACGCCTTCCACGCCGCGCACGAGCATCAGCGGTCCGGCTACTTCCTGTATGGTTCTGTACTCTTTTGGCATTTAGCGGCCCTCCTTTACAAATGCATTGGCGATCTGAGCGGTCAACTCCTCGTCTACTTTCTTATATTCCTCGTCAAGTGCATCCTCATGCACATATTTGAAACGTCCGATCTGCTCCCTCACAGACATGGAGATCAGCTTCTGCAGGGACGCCCCTTCTGAGAGAGCCTTTACAGCCCTGTCGTAGAATGCATTTACAAGGAGCATCATCATGTGCTGTTTCTTGAGTGACGTATAAGTGTCGATCTCATGGAAAGAGTTCTGATGCAGGAAGTCTTCACGAATGGATCGCGCTGCTTCCATCTTCAGCCGGTCGCCCGGTGAGAGCGCGTCCATACCGACCATCTTCACGATCTCTTCCAGTTCTGCCTCTTCCTGAAGGAGGGTCATCATCTTCTGACGTCCTTCCATCCAGTCCGGAGCTACATTTCCGTTGAACCATTTTTCCATATCATCCAGATACAGAGAATAGCTGTTCAGCCAGTTGATAGCCGGGAAATGTCTCTTGTACGCGAGAGCCGAATCCAGTCCCCAGAACACTTTCACGATACGAAGTGTCGCCTGAGATACAGGCTCTGACGTATCACCGCCCGGAGGGGATACCGCACCGATAACGGAGAGGGCTCCCTCACGTCCTTCTTTTCCCAGCGAGATCACATGTCCCGCACGCTCGTAGAACTGTGCCAGACGGCTTCCCAGATATGCCGGGTAACCTTCCTCACCGGGCATCTCCTCGAGACGTCCGGACATCTCTCTTAATGCCTCCGCCCAGCGGGATGTGGAGTCTGCCATCAGCGCCACAGAATATCCCATATCACGGAAATATTCAGCAATGGTGATACCTGTGTAAATGGACGCCTCACGGGCAGCCACAGGCATATCCGAAGTATTTGCGATCAGAACTGTCCTCTGCATCAGGGGCTGTCCTGTCTTCGGGTCTTTCAGTTCCGGGAACTCGTTCAGAACGTCCGTCATCTCATTGCCGCGCTCACCACAGCCGATATAGACGACGATATCAGCCTCCGCCCATTTCGCGAGCTGATGCTGGATGACAGTCTTACCGCTTCCGAACGGTCCAGGCACTGCAGCCACGCCGCCCTTTGCGATGGGGAAGAATGTATCGATGACTCTCTGCCCTGTCACAAGCGGCATCTCCGGCGGAAGTTTCTTCTGGTACGGACGTCCGCGGCGCACCGGCCACTTCTGCATCAGTGTCAGTTCCTTATCGCCCTCCGCAGTCTCAAGGATGGCAACCACTTCCTCAACTGTAAAGTCTCCTGCTTTGATCTCCTTTATGGTTCCCTTCATGCCATACGGAACCATGATCTTCTGCTGTACGAGTACAGTCTCCTGAACTGTACCGATCACATCTCCGGCTTCCACCTCATCGCCGGCTTTCACCGTGGGAACGAACTCCCATTTCAGATCTCTCTTTAAGGACGGTACTTCTACACCACGCTTTAAGTTATTTCCCGAGATCTTCATGATATCATCGAGCGGTCTCTGGATACCGTCATAGATACTCGTGATCAGTCCCGGTCCCAGCTCGACGGACATCGGAACTTCCATGGATTCCACCGGCTCGCCCGGTCCTAATCCCGATGTCTCCTCATATACCTGGATCGATGCTTCGTCTCCGTGCATCTCGATGATCTCACCGATCAGACGCTGATTCGACACACGGACCACATCGAACATATTTGCATCACGCATTCCCTCCGCAATGACAAGAGGTCCTGCGACTTTTTTAATCACTCCTGTGCTCATTAGCTTACTCCTCCAAACAGAATATCTGATCCGACCGCCTGTTCCACCGTCTTCTTCACATTCTCGACGCCTGCTCCGGTATTGCCGGATACGCCGGGTATCTGGATGATCGCCGGCAGAGTCTTCTCACGATACATTTCCAACTCATCACTCACTTCAGCGGCAGCCGCTTCCGTGATATAGATGATGCCATAGTCCTCCTCCGCGAGACTGCGGAGCCTGTCACGTATTTCCTCCCGGTTCCTCACAGGGCAGATGCTAAGCCCCAATGTGGCGAAACCGTAGATACTGTCGTAATCGCCGACCACTGCAATCTTATACATACATCTCCCTTATCCTTTCCCGGATCGCGTCGTCCGTGAATCCGTTTTGCTTCCCGGTCAGAATGATCCGCACCGTCTTGATCTCATTCTCCCTTGCGATCAGATACCCCAGCAGGGGCCCTACAGAAAATGTCTCATATTTCTGAGATTTCAATGTCTCGATCATACGGTTGTCGCACCAGCGCTCAAATGCAGACGGGGACTCTCTTAAAGCGTCCGCGCCCCCGGCATAGGATGTGCCCTCGAGATACTGGGCGATCTCCTCTGCGCCTGAGAGCGCTGCGCGGATAAGCTGATCAAGACTTAAACTATCACACTCCGCCATGGCGCTTCTCATGAACTCCGCACTCTTGCCCGTCTTCTGGGAGCGCACGGCAATCTTGATGTCAGCGATGGCAACTGTCGTGTCCGCATAGTTTTCCATGATCGGTTCCCCCGACTTCTTCCCTGCCTCTTCGATAGCCTCCAGCGCCGCCCTGTCTACAATGATGTCACAGAGCTGTCCGTCCCCTGTATGCAGAAGTGTATCCAGCGCCTCCTGTGCCGTCCGTGACATATTGCCCGGGAGCCTGGAGAACTCTCTGCTCTCTATGATCTGATACATCTCCTCTCCGGGGATGGGGCAGTCGTCATAGAACATTGCCGGATTCTTCACACCCGTGCACACTTCTTTGACTGCCGCTTTCAGATTATGGTACAGCTTCGGGTAAGAGAGCACGTCGAAGACGCTCATATCCGGAGCCACGTCACGGATGACCGCCCATGCCTTCTCTTCCTCTCGCTTTAATACCGCTTCCGCATCATGCTCGGTGTCCATATCGCCCCAGCCTTTTTCGACTACGGACTGCAGGACCTGCTCCGCGCTCTTGCACGCTAAGAGCTGCTCGATAAATGCATCTGAGAACAGGGATACTTCCAGTGCGCGGATGCGCGCGACCGCATAAGTATATTTTGTATTACTCAAGTTAACCCTCCTAACATCTGCGCTTTATCCGAACAGCAGCCTGTTCACCTGATCTGATAATTCTTCCCGCCTGGAAGCAAACACTGCGCTGATCGTACAGTTTTCTTCAATGCCGCCGTACACAAGCAGGAAACCTCCGTCCATCTTCTCCGGTTTCTCGGAGAGAGTAAGTTTTCCGCCCTTTGATTCGGCAATGCTCTTAACCTTCTCCGGGAAGCCTTCCGGCATCCGTTCCAGATCTTTTGCCGAGAAGCAGATCACACCTTCTTCGGCCAGAACATGTTTCTCCAGCATCTTCTCAAGCATTTCAAAATATTTCTCATCGTCCAGATTCATTACCGCATCATATGCCTTATCGAGCACGCCGCCGATCACTTCCTGCTTTGCGGCAAGGACAGCCTGCTTTCTCTGCATATCCATCGAGGAATCCACTCGAGCCGCATAATCTGCCGCGTCGCGCTTCGCACGCTCGAGGATCTTTGCCGCCTCGGCCTCGGCTGACTCCCGTGCGGCCTGAACCGCCGCATCCGCGTCCGCTTTCGCCTTGTCGGTAATCTCCTGTGCGGTGCTCTGCGCCTCTTCGAGAATCCGGGCTTTCATTTTATCCAGTCCACTCATTTCCTCGCTCTCCTTCTTGTTTCTGGTCTCTTATGTTTCACTGTCTCTTCGCGGATATACAAATCACATATCCGTATCTTCCCGGTCTATACCTGGATGCCGTTGACAGACAGGAAGGAGATCAGAAGTGCGAGGATCGCATATGTCTCAACCATCGCCGGGAAGAGCATAGCCTTACCGAACTGATCCGGTTTCTTAGCTACGATACCGATAGCAGCCGCAGCAGTCTTGCCCTGCGCGATCGCTGAGAGAAGTCCTACCACTCCGATCGGCAGGCACGCAGCCAGGATGAGAAGTCCGGTCTGGACAGAAATATCTGCAAGGCCTCCGCCGAGCACACCGATCTTTGACAGTGTGATAAATCCGATCAGAAGTCCGTACAGACCCTGTGTACCCGGAAGCAGCTGGATGATCAGCACTTTTGCGAACTTACTCGGATCTTCGGTCACAACTCCCGAAGCCGCCTGACCCGCGATACCTACGCCAATAGCAGATCCCGTACCTGACAGAAGAACAGCAACAGCCGCTCCAAGTAATGCATACACAATTCCTAATTCACTCATGATAAAGTTTCCTCCTTAATCTCTGCATATTTTGTATTTTCTCTGAATGGGTTGAACGGCCGTCCGCCGCCCTCATAAAACTTCCCGAAAAATTCTACGAACTGCAGGCGGTTTGTGTGTACATACGCACCCAGCAGGTTGATCGCCAGATTCATTGCGTGTCCGACGATAAAGATCAGGATAAAGAAAATGATCCCGATCACATTGTTCGGCAGCATACTGCCCATCTGGTTGATGACCGATGCGATAACACCCGTTGCAAGGCCCAGAGCCAGCAGACGGGAATAGGAAAGCACGTCGCTTAACCATCCTGTAATGTTGTAAAGATCATACGCACCCAGAGCGATCCGAAGCGCCGGATTCTTATTCGAGCGTCCCGACATCAGTACGATTCCCACAGCTCCGATAATCGCAAGCGCCTTTGCCGTAGTGTT
This sequence comes from Mediterraneibacter catenae, assembly GCF_008691045.1. Classification (GTDB taxonomy): domain Bacteria; phylum Bacillota; class Clostridia; order Lachnospirales; family Lachnospiraceae; genus Mediterraneibacter; species Mediterraneibacter ornithocaccae. Next base: position 140,749 of record NZ_VMSO01000003.1, on the reverse strand, counting down.
GAGCCATCCCGGAAATACGATCTCCATCTGCGCGATCGATGCAAAAAGATCGCTCGGGAGAAGCATCAGGATCAGTCCGATGAGAAGCATGAACCAGAGTACAACATCGCAGAAGAAATCCATGATCTTCCCGTCTCTGATACACAGATACCCTTTGATCGCAAGCCCTGTAAACAGGTGGATCACTCCGAAGAGCAGGGAGTACAGCAACAGCTTCATCGGTTCATTGAGCGGAACGAACCACAGCGCCGGCGGCGTGATCGTCGTGCCTAAAAATTTCGCCGAGACGATATCCACGATATTTCCAAAATACCCGCCAAAAAGGACGCCCCACACAATGGTCGAGAGTCCGCAGTAGAAGAAGAGCTTTAGCGACTTCTTCATCCCCGGCGACATCCTCGGGAATTTCAGCACAAGAATCCCGCACACAATGGATACGATCACTCCGTATGCCGCATCTGAGAGCATCATTCCGAAGAAGAATACATAGAAGAACGACATGATCGTCGTCGGATCGATCTCTCCTTTTACTGGAAGTCCGTAGGACTCCACAACGCCCTCCATATTGGCGGAGAACGGGTTGTTCTTCAGGATGACCGGCGGTTCCTCGTCTTCTTTTAACTCTTCCACATCCACCATACAGTCATACTTCTTCATCAGGCCGTCCGCTACACTGCCCGCCACAGCCTCCGGTATATACCCGCTGATAACAAATGTCCTCTCTGACTGGGGCAGCGTTCCAAGCACTTCGTACTTGTCTGCACGGACTCTGTAATAATCTGCCACGATCTTAAGTCTCTCCCGCTCTGAAGCAAGCGCCGTTATCTTCTCCTCGATCCCGGATACCTTCTCCCTGTATTCCGAAATCTGCTGTTCAAGCTGCTCTTTCTGCCGCGCGGGCACCTCCTCCCATGTCTGGGACGCTCTGGCAAATCCTTCACTCCTGAGCGCATCTTCTATTGCACCGGCTTCTTCTTTCAGGCAGATCACCGCCAGATAGACTGTGCTCTGCTCCTGCGAAATAATATGCACATCTGCACTCTCCGTGTCCGGAGCCTTCTCTGCCAGTACCTCATATACTTTTGCCGCTGTCGTGCCGCCGGGCATCGTGCCCGGGAAGAAGACAGTCCTGTCAGTCTTCATTGCCTTAAGCGGAACATCCAGTGCGAGCCACGGCGTCAGGCTCTCGATGCTGTTCGTCAGCTTCGTAACAGATGCAAGCTGCTCTGCATGTTCCCGGTCCAGATCATAGATCTGCTTCGCCGTCCTTAAGAGGTCTCGCCGCTCCTCCTGGACTTTCATCCCCTCTTCCACGGAGATCAGCTTCTTACCTTCAAGGGCCGAAAACACAGATTTTTCTTCCGGAACATATCGTTCCAGGATATCCAGCGCCTGATCCACAGAGGCAGCCGCTTTTTCAAATCCCTGTTTCTGTCCTACGGTATCCATCCGGTGGAAGTCTTCATCCTCATCCAGGATATGATCTACTTCAAGGGTTCCCAGGCTCTGGAGCTTTTCAAGGATCGCTTTACGGTCTTTCTTTAAGGCGCAGATACTGATCCTCTGCATCTTAAGTACCGCCATTTATATATCCCTCCTTTGCCGCATGACACTTATATGCCACTTTCTTTTCTGTTTTACTGTCAGTTACTGTGATCAGTAACTGTCATTGACTACGCCAGCAGCGAGATCACCATCTCTACTGCCTCTTTTTCTTTCTCCCCGGCAGAAGTCTTAAGCTTCGCCGTCTCTTCCTCACATTCGGCTTTCGCCCTGCGCTCTGTCTCTGCTCCCGCCTGCTGCGCTTTCTCAGCTTCAGCCGCCGCCTCTGCATACGCTTTCCCGAGGATTTCTTCTCTGAGAGCCTCTGAGCGTTCCTTCGCCGCTTTTATCGTGCGTTCACTCTCCAGGCGGGCATTATCCACGATTTCCTGCGCCTGTTTCTCAGTCTCGCGGACCGTCCTGATCGTCTCTTCTACCATATTTTATCCACCACCTTCCACGATCATTTCTGTTTCCTTAGTTTTTCCATTACTTCCTTCTTCATACAGAGAATGGTTTTTAACACAATTTTAACACGATCTTGTGATCATTATATAACATACTCAGTGATTATTCAAAACATTTATTAGCATGTTTCATAACTGTTCATTAGCATATCTGAAAATATCGTGCATTTTTCATTCAAAATAAATGCCCCGGTGATGTAAATGATAAAATTTACCATATCATCGGAGCTCTTTTCCAAGACTTGTTATATGTAATTTTGACCATAATTTACTGCCACGAAAGCCTGTGCAGCTTACCTTCCCGTTCCAGCCCCGCAAACCCGTTCTGCCGCAGTGCCTCATACAGCACAATCGCAGCCGAATTTCCGAGATTCAGAGAACGGATCTTCTCCATCATCGGGATCCGGATGCAGTTCTCCTGATTCTGAACGAGGATTTCTTCGGGAATTCCTGCGCTCTCCTTTCCGAACATGATGTAGCAGTCATCTTCATAGGAGACTTCTGTGTATATTTTGCGGGCTTTTGTTGTCGCCATGTATATCTTTGCTCCCGGATTCCGGTCCAGGAAATCCTGGTAATCAATATAAGTCGTCACGTCCAGATCCTTCCAGTAATCCATTCCCGCGCGCTTCAGCGCTTTTTCGCTCAGGCTGAAGCCCAGGGGCTCGATCAGATGGAGTCTGGTGCCGGACGCCACACATGTCCTCCCTATATTTCCCGTATTTGCCGGGATTTCCGGCTCAAGAAGTACGATATTCAACATTTTACTTATCTCCCGTTTTTTCTCTCAGTCTGGTGATGAATCTCTCTACCCGTCCCAGCGCCTCTTTCAGGTCATCCAGAGAATATGCATACGAGATCCTCAGGAATCCCTCTCCGCATTCCCCGAACGCAGTTCCCGGAACGACAGCCACTTTTTCCTCCTGCAGCAGCCGTGTGGCGAACTCTTCAGAACTCATACCGAACTCTTTTATACTCGGGAACACATAGAATGCTCCGAACGGTTCGAAACACTCCAGTCCCATCCGTCTGAACTCATGCATAAGGAAACGCCGTCTCTGATTATACGATCTGCGCATTTCCTCCACTTCGTCTTCACAGTTCTTCAAACCCTCAACCGCTGCGTACTGGCTCGTCGTAGGCGCGCACATGATAGCAAACTGATGAAGCTTTGTCATCTGCTCTATGATTTCTTCCGGTCCGCAGCAGTACCCCAGTCTCCATCCTGTCATGGCAAATCCCTTGGAAAAACCGTTGATCACAACTGTTCTCTCTCTCATACCCGGCAGACTCGCGATAGAGACATGTTCTGTCTGGTAAGTGAGTTCAGAATAGATCTCATCAGATATCACATACAAATCATGTTCTTTTACAAAGTCTGCAACAGGCTCAAGGTCATCTCTTGTCATAATGGAACCGGTCGGATTATTCGGAAATGGCATGATCAGTATTTTTGTCTTCGGCGTCGTATATTTCTCCAGATCTTCCACAGTCAGCTTGAACTCATTTTCATTCTTGAGCGGGACTGCCACCGGTACGCCATCCGCCATAACAGTACACGGCAGATAGGAGACATAACTCGGCTGAGGAATAAGTACTTCATCCCCCGGATCGAGCATGCAGCGCAGTCCTACATCGATAGCCTCACTCCCACCTACCGTGACCAGCGTCTCCTTCATCGGATTGTATGACACATGAATTTTCCGTTCAAGATACCTGCATATCTCCTGACGCAGTTCTTTCAGTCCCGCATTTGACGTATAGAATGTCCTGCCTTTCTCCAGCGAAAAAATTCCTTCATCTCTGATCCGCCATGGCGTGTCAAAATCAGGTTCCCCGACGCCTAAAGAAATAGCATCTTTCATCTCATTTGCTACATCAAAGAACTTTCGTATCCCTGACGGCTGTATATCTATGATCTTCTTTGATAATGGACTTCTCATTACGGCATCACCAGCATCCTTTCCGGCTCTTTCTTCGGTATCATGACCGTTCCATGGTCTTTATACTTTTTCAGGATAAAGTGTGTCGCAGTATTGAGCACGCCCTCAATCGGAGACAGCTTTTCCGAGACAAAACGGGAAACTTCTTTCAGGCTTTTCCCTTCGAGCGTCACAAGCAGGTCATAGCTTCCGGAAATGAGATAGACAGCATAGACTTCCGGATAGTTATAAATCCGCTCTGCAAGGCGGTCGAATCCCCGGTCTCTCTGGGGCGTTACACGCACTTCGATCAGGGCAGTCACCATCTCAACACCGGTCTTATCCCAGTCGATCAGCGTATGATAGCCGCAGATGATCTTTTCTTTCTCCATCTCGGCCATTTCATTCGCGACTTCCGTCTCCTCCGCCCCCATAAGGGCAGCCAGTTCACTTAAGTCAACCCTGCTGTGTTTCTCCAGATATTTGAGTATTTCAATCCTCAAAGCTTCTTTATTATCGCTCATCTTTCTCCCTCCCGATATTATATATCACCGCTCAGCCATCCAGCGTTCCAGCTCGTCCGACGCCGGTCTGTCCAGATACCTGACTTCTTCGCCATTCCGGATTACTTTTGCATTCCCGTCTCTTGCCACACCGAGTCTGACCGCACATACTCCTGCCTCTTCGAGCTCCCGGATGACAGACTCCGCCTCTGAGGTCAGGATAAGATAGCTCCCGGCCGATGTCATAAGATACGGATTCAGCCGATAGAATTCACAGATCTCCACAGTCTCCTGCTTCAGGGCGATCTGAGGCATATCGATCTCAAACCCTGTGTGCGCGGTCTCCGATAGCTGCCACAGAGCTGCCAGTATGCCGCCGCTCCCTATCTGGCACACCTCCGCCGCTCCGTCACATTCATAAATGTTCAGAAGCTGCACCGGTCTTACCAGTTCATTTGTCATCTCTTCTGCCTGATCGAGGAACGTAGAGACAAACCTTGTCTCCAGCTCCTCACGGGCTTCACCGAGGACGCGCAGTGTCCCTTCAAGCCCAGCATATCCGCACTGAACGATCTCCCGGTGCATCTCCCCCTTTTGCACAGTCTGCACCGCATCGTGTTTTTCCTGTCCCCGTTTCCGCCCTGCCGGCCGGCTGTACAACTTCCCTGCCGCACTCACAAATACTACTGTCTGTCGCACTGCGCCCGACACCTCTGCCTGAAAACTTGACGCCTGTATATTCAATTCCCTGCATGCGAGGTCCACGCCGGCAGCAAGCAAGCCAAGCTTCTCCTCACTGCTTCCCGTCGGGAGCAGGATACGCACTGCCGCTCCTTCCGCGCTTACACCGCGGGCTGCAAGATCACCGGCCGCGTGATATACGGCATAATATCCTGTTCTGCCGTCATCTCCTGCTGCACAGGCATCCGCCCACACATATCCGCCGCCTCCCTCCGTTTCGAAACCGGAGCACGTCTCCCACGGAGATGCGCCGAACAGCGTTCTTTTATCTTCTGTATGCAGCTGTTTTCTGACAGTCCGCTGCCATGCGGTCTGCGTGATCTTTCCGATCCTCATTCCATCTTTCTCTGACATTGCCTGCTGTCTCTCCTGTATCTTTCCTGTAAAAACCGTAACCGTCATATAATGTACGGCAGTACCATTGTCAGCACCATCGCTGCTATCAAAAGCAGGATAATAATAGAAACAATACGTCTGAACCGTTTATCATGAAAATTCATTGTCGATCTTCCTTTCCTGATCTTCTATTATATATAATTTTGCATCACCGCTGAGCGGGTCTCTCTCCCGGTAATCAAACAGGAACAGACTTCCGGACAGCCGCTCCAGATGTGTCATCTTGCGCATCTGTCTTCTGTCGTATCCCGTATATGACTTCAGATAACGACGTTCCTCTTCTTCTGACTTATAAAAAGCAGCTGCTTCATCTGAACTCACTTTATTCTCCGGCAGAAACTGCGGACGGTTTCTCACATTATCCCTCAGATACAGGTCTAATGTCAACCACTGTACATATTCGTCCGGCCTTCCGGTATGTTCTTCCAGAAATCGGAACAGAATCTCATATCTTGAGATCCGCGAATGACTGACCCTGAACAGACCGTTTCTGTCATAATAATCCGCCAGAGTGCTGTACATAGCAAACGCACCGGTAAATTCTTTCTCCATATGCCCTACTGTATTTCTGAACTGTCCGCTGTTGTAATAGACTTCTACCATCTCCTCAACCTTTTTAAGCCGGACTATATCAGCATAAGACAGCCAATTTGTTGAAAGGACTTCATAGGGCGGCCGATTCTGGTAAACTAACCCGTATTCCCTCGTCCTCTCGTGCATGAGTGAACCCTTCAGTACTTTCAGGAACCCGAGCTGGAGCTGATCCGGTCTCATACTGTATACGCGGTCAAAAGACTTCGTGAAACTGTCATAATTTTCATACGGAAGCCCCGCTATCAGATCAAGATGCTGATGCACATTTCTGTTCTCTCTCACTTCTGCCACAATGTGTTCTACCTTGTCCAGATCCATCTTTCTCCTGATCTCACGTATCGTCTCCTCATTTGCGGACTGGATGCCGATCTCTAGCTGGATGAGTCCCGGGCGCATACTGCGGATCAGACTGATCTCCTCCTCATTCAGAAGATCCGCTGCTATCTCAAAATGAAAGTTCGTAATGCCTCTGTCGTGTTCTTTGATATATCTCCACACTGCCATAGCGTGATCATGGCGGCAGTTAAATGTCCGGTCCACAAATTTCACCTGCGGCACTTCATGATCGATAAAAAATTGCAGCTCACTTTTCACAAGCTCAAGGTCGCGGAACCGGAGACACTTGTCAATAGAAGAAAGGCAATAACTGCAAGAGAACGGACAGCCTCTGCTTGACTCGTAATAGATGATCCGGTTACGAAAATCTTCGATATGTTCATATACAAACGGAACGGTGCTCAGGTCAAGAACCGGACGGGGCGGTGTATCCTGGATATTCCCTTCACTTTCCCGGTATACAATCCCGGGAATTTGAGAAAGGGAAGCTCCCTCTGGCACATCCGTTCCCGCATGATAATATTCCATAAGTTCCAGGAAAGTCCCCTCACCTTCCCCACACATAATGCCTGCCAGACCGGGATAATCTCTCAGCATATCCTTTGCATTGTAAGAGACCTCCGGCCCGCCCAGCCATATCTTCGTATCAGGCAGTATCTTCGGTATCTCCCTGATAAGCTGTTCCACATAACTTATATTCCACAGATAACAGGAAAAGCACAAAATATCCGGCCGGTGCGTATAGATATCCATAAGGATATCATCCACCGGCTGATTAATCGTGTATTCCGCGATTTCAATTTCTTCAATATATTTGCAGGCATAAGCCCTCAGACTGTACACTGCAAGATTAGCATGAATATATTTTGCGTTGATCGCTGCTAAAAGGATGTTCATCTGCGCACTCCGTTTCTTCATAAGTTCTGTTTATTCTAGCACCAATTATCAATTTCGGCAATTTCTTTCCCCGCCATCCATTGACATTTCTGCAAAAACCATGTAAACTAAAGACTCGTGCAGCCGGGGTGTTAGCGGTACCTTGAACCTGCAATCCGCTATAGCAGGGGTGATATTGCGCAGAGGGCGGCAGTCTGCAGGGCTGCCCCCGGTAAGTGATGTTGATGTCTGGGTCTCACGCGACGGGAACCTGTGAACCGTGTCAGGTCGGGAACGGAGCAGCACTAAGCAGGAGCTCCCGGGTGCCGTGAGGGTGCCTGGGCTGAGTCAACTGCCGGGGTAACGCCTGTGGATCATGTTCGAAGCGCAATGCACGTAAAAAAGAATAACGGATTTTGGTCTTATTGGAAACGCACATTCTCCTGAATGATAACGAACAACACATTTTTCTGTTTACTATCATTAAGGAGGATTTTTTATGCCCAAAACTAAATTTCAGGAAATAATTTTTACCATTCTGATGGTATTTGTCATGGTCTATATGATGATCTGCTATAATATTGCCTTAAATATAGGCGGTATGAACAACAGCGTGTTTCTGTCAGCACTTCATGAATTTGTGATCATGGCGCCGGTCGCTTTTGTACTCGATTTCTTTTTTGTAGGACACATCGCAAAGAAAACGGCATTTTGCATCGTGAATCCGAAAAGGGAGAATCCATTCCATCTTGTTCTTGCGATTTCTGCCGTATCTGTCGCATGGATGTGCCCGCTCATGAGCCTCGCAGCGACAATATTATTCAAAGATGCCGGAAGCCAGTTTATTGCTGTATGGCTGCAGACTGTCGCGCTGAACTTCCCGATGGCATTCTTCTGGCAGATATTATATGCCGGACCGTTTGTCCGTTTTCTGTTCAGACAGATATTCCGTTTCTCTTCACACAGGTGCACAGAATCAGCTTTTACGCCCCACAGCCGCACATAGTTTCCAGGAACTTTTCCGTAATGGATGCGGATACCCCCGATAACATCGGTATCATCGCTTCACAAGATCTCGGGCTGCTCTCTGCAGACCGCATTTCTGTACATTGAAGATTTCAGGGAAGAGAAGAAGATATAGCAGCTTTCTTCTGCATCTTCTTCCGCTCCCTCAGATTGCGGAAGAATCCTGTCATCAGCGTGCTGCACTCTTCTTCGAGCACTCCTGTTGTAAGCTCCGCCTGGTGATTGAACGCTTTCACATCCAGCAGGTTAAGGACCGAACCCGCACAACCTGCTTTCGGGTTCATGCAGCCCACCACTACGCGGGTCAGACGAGACTGTATGATCGCTCCGGCACACATCTGGCACGGCTCCAGCGTCACATAGAGCGTACACTCTTCAAGTCTCCAGTCGCCGAGTCTTTTGCTCGCTTTCTTAATCGCTGTGATCTCCGCATGGGCGAGAGGACTCTTATCCGTATTTCTCCGGTTATACCCCCTGCCTATGATCTTACCTTCATGGACGATCACGCAGCCGATCGGCGTCTCATCGAGTTTATAAGCTTTCTTCGCCTGACGAATCGCCTCTCTCATATATTTTTCGTCGATCTTTTTCTGCTCTTCGCAGATATCAATTCTTTCTTCAGACATAATTTTCCTTTCTGTCTCTGTTCTTTTTACCTGCCTCTCTGAATAGACTGGAATGAAAAGAGACAAGACCAGAGGTTAATTCTATGAATCCCGGCACCTTTTATCTATATGAATACGAAAATTATAAACGCAGGCGGAATGTAGGCTTTATCAAAGTCTCCCGCCATTATCAGTCATGCATCCTTCAGATCCACGCCAGAGGTATCCCGCTCAGAACAGGAAGCACTCTCAACCTGTATGCTTTCTTCTGCGACCATGATCAGATGGTCACTTCGCAGATTGCGGAACTGAACTCCTGCGGCAGAAACATCTCAATCCGACTTCCGGTATCTGAGACGCATTTTCCAGGAATGCGTTCTCTTCAGCAGATTGACGGATTTCTGCTGCAGTCTCCGGAAAGTAATGCCGTAATCTTATGGATGGCTTCCTCCTTCTTCTTTGATATCCATCCTGACATGATCAGGCCCGATGTACCTGAAGATGTACCTGAGCCTGAGACTGAAGCCGCACCAGCCGATATAACCGAGCCGTCCCCAGTTCCTGAAGCAGCGTCTGTTCTTGAAACGGAGGATTCGTCTGAAGCGGAGTCTGGCCCTGATGCAGAGAATTCTTCTGATCCGCCGAGAGAGCCTGCGCTGGAGTCCGCCGAGGCAAAAGAGCTGACCCAGGCAAAGAAAATCAGCCGTGAAGACCTGACACTTTTACCCCGGAAATTCTGGCCGCTTGCCAACAACAGTTTCCTTCTTCACGGGTACCATAATTATAACCATCTCGTACTCATCGAAGAAGGCGGCAGAAGATGGCTTGGAGTCCCCGGTATATACGATACGCGCGAGGCCCGCGCTGCCGATCTGTTCGGCTTCCCGCGGTTCACGCGCGCATATGTCCCGGTATTAAATCTATCAGAAGGAGAACGCAATGATACAGCAGACTTCGGGCACTGGTGCCGCTGTGTAGGAACTATATAATCCCGTTCATCTCCTGATAAAGACGTTTGGCATAGCTGTCTGTCATGCCGCACACATAATCAGTCACAAGGAGCAGGCGGAGATACAGTTTCTCCGCTTCGCTCTTTCCTTTCGCCTGCAGTCTGTATGCATTCTTATAATTATCCGAAATAAAAGACACTACTCTCTTATCTATTGTATCCTGCCTGACATCGGTGTCGTAATACAGCACTGCTCTCACCAGTTTGTTCATCAGATTATCCAGGATGGCTGATTCCGCCACTTCCATCTTATAGATCTCCATAGAGGAAAATACCCGGCGGTATGCCATGTCCCCGAGCAGATCCATCAGCTTTTCTCCGTATGTTCCATGAAACAGATCATGACCGAATGTCCCCGCCATGATACTTTCATAGTTGGATGTAAAGCCAAATGTGGCGCAGCTTATCAGAAAGCCCTGGGCACTTACTATCCAGTTCTTCACTGCATATGACTCCGGATTGCTTACGCCTTTCTTCTGCCCCCGCTCATAGAGCTTACGCAGCTTTTCCAGCGGTTTGAACGGCGACTCCGGATAATTTTGTTCCAGAGGCGCCAGTTCCCTCTCCAGAGTATAATAAGTGATGAAACCTTTTACAAATGCATCTTCGATATCTGCAGTCTTGTATGCCAGATCATCCGCTGCTTCAAGAATGTAGGTCAGCGGATGTCTGTTATTCCCCGCCCCTGTCGTTTCTGTCACCTTGCGGAATATCTCCTCATCCGCAAGATAATATCCCATCTTCTTATCCTTGATGTTCCCACTGTCCATACGGATTCCGGTGGAAGGAACAGGATATTTGATAATGGTGTTGAGCAGCGCATATGTCAGATTCATTCCGTGCTCGTCCACCAGATAGTGCAGTTTCGTCACAAGGCGGAGAGCCTGGGCATTGCCCTCGAAATGATAAAAATCCTGTTTCATCTGCTCGCTCAGCATATCTTCTACACGCCGGCCGCCAAAAGACAGCTCAGGTAAATTCCCCGCGAACCATTCACGTATTGCTATTTCTCCGAAATGCCCGAACGGCGGGTTTCCTATATCGTGGATCAGCCCCGCACATTCAAGTATATGTGAAATATCTTCTTTCATCTGAGGGGTAAATCCTGAGTTTCTGCGGAACTTCAGAATATTCTCTCCGATATTCTGTCCAAGAGACTTTCCCAGAGACGAGACCTCAAGGGAATGGGTCAGTCTTGTTCTAATAAAATCGCTCTTATCCAGAGGAAATACCTGCGTCTTATCCTGCAGCCGCCGAAACGACGCACTTCCTATAATCCTGTGGTAATCCTTTTCAAATTCACTTCGGAGATCTGCAGATTTTGATCTTCCCGAGCTCTCACGCTCCCGTCTCGGGGACAACAGCGTTCTCCACTCCATCGTGTCCTTCCCCTTTCGTCAGTCCGCGCGGACTCTCATGTACATGTTCCCGCCCTAAAAAACTCAATCCAGATAAATCGGCGGCTCATATGCCTTTCCAAGCAGGGCTTTCTTCCGCTCCTGAAGACCGAGGAACGCCCATTCAGTCATATCCGTCCACTTGTGGATCGTACGGTCATATACCTGCACATACCCAATCCGGGTAGGATGCATGCGCACGCTGTTCGACTGATACTCTCTTCCGGTATATGGATTGATTTCCCCTGCTTCCCTGTCCTCTTCTACGTCATCATGCGTAATAACCGGTTCAAAATCATCTCTTTTATCTGATGCAGACTCAAACTCCTGCTGTTCCGGCGCTGTATACAGGGTTTCCGGCTCATCTGTCAGTTCTCCCTGATAAGCTTCCTCTGCAGGCTGAACTTCTTCCTCTGTCCGAACTTCATCCGCTTTCTGCTCCCTGTCTGCAGACCATATTTCTTCTTTTCTGCTCTCCTCAGCCTCATTGCGGCGTTTTCTGCGCAGGAAGATTCCTCCTGTACGGAAGCGGTCCTTCTTGGGCTTTTCAAGCTCTTTTTTTATCTCCTCCACTGGTTCTCCGGCTTTTGCATTCTCCTCGAGTTCGGACAGCTCCTTATGGATTTCGTAGAGCTCGCCGATCGTCATATCCCGCTCATCTGAGGTAACCGTCTCTTCGGGCACCGTCTGTTCATCTGCCGTCTCCGCCGTCTCTTCAGTCAAATCCTGTCCCATGACTTCGTCACTCATCAGAACTGTCTCATTCTGCTCTGCTTCCTCAGCCTGCTTCTTCTCTACAGCTTCAGTCCGTGCAATTGCCGCCTTCTCAAGAGCCGCCGTACTGCGCGGCTGCGCCGGCATCTCCGACATAATACTCAGATGGAACGGACAATCAAGGATTCCTGCTATCATACGCATATCCTGCTCCTGAAAATTATCCCTGCCAAGACGTTGTGTCAGGTTCTGCCTGGACATCTTCTTACCTGTCCGAACTTCAATCAGCTCTGCAAGCTGCTTGATCGTCATGCCTTTTCTCCCCAGAATGATCTTGACCTGTTCCCCGAATGTTAAATCTTCCATGGTTTTCCTCCTTACGTATTTCCTATATTCCCCACTGATTATTCTCAGCCGGCAGGCACCTGTATTCCTGCCGTTCTATACTTTCCTGTTCGTTACTGGCCGAGGTACTCTTCCAGGGTAATCCCCTGTTCTGTTATCTCTTTGGCCGCGTCCTTTCCTACATACCGATAATGCCAAGGTTCATAAATGATGCCGGTAATATCAGACTTTTCCGGCGGATATCGCAGAATAAACCCATATTCCCAGCAATGTTCCATAAGCCATTTTTGTTCCTCCGTATCCCCCTGCCTGTCATCAAGAGCTGCATACTCCGTAGAAATGATATCCACGGCAAGGCCGGTCGCATGTTCGCTCGTCCCCGGAAGCGCAACAGACATGCTTGTCTCCTGATAAGCTTCAAGAGGAGTCATCTTCTGGTTCAGGCGATTCTGCATCGATGCGTTAAATGTCTGAGTCTGCTGTTCGTAAGACCGGTAAGCTGACGTCACATACATGCTCAGCCCCTCTGCCGCTCCGTCATCCAGCATCTGCCGAAGATCCGAAACTATCCGGTTATCCACCTCATATCCCGGCGATATCTCTGTCAGCTTCTCCGGTTCGTAGGAAGAATCCAGCGGATGATCTTCATTCACAAGAATGAGCTGCCAGCCGTCTTCATCACCGGCAAGCGTCTCGGTATTTTCCTGCACTGCGCGTTCTTTCTTAAGTTCCTCTGCAAGCTGCTCATTTTCCTGCGTCAGCTGTTCCTCTTTTGCTGCCGCTGCCAATCTGTCCTCTGAGATAACACAATAAGCTCCCAGAAAAGTAATCAGAATTCCGGCTGCGAGCCCCGCTGCTGCCCCCGCTCCCAATGTCTTTATCTTATGTCTGTCAATGTCAAATTTTATCATAATGTCAACTCTGTATGTAATTCCGTATCAATATCCTTATCTGTAGAACATACCGCCATTTTATACGCCAGTCCTTCGATGCGGTATTCTCTGTAATAATACTTCTGCGCAAACTCAGCCGGCTGCCTGATAAGGTCAGGCGGTTCTCCCATACGGATGCAGAAAGAATTGACCGGCAGCGCCATTCCTCTGCCCGTCGCTTTCATAAAACTCTCTTTAAGCACCCAGTACCGGAAAAAAAGATCCGTTTTCTCATCATCCGTCTCAGCCGCTGCAATGGTATCATATTCTTCCCGACAGAAATAGCGCCGGGCAAGTTTCATTTTAAGCTCTCCTGTCTTTTCAATATCGCAGCCGACCTGAATGTTTTCACCGTCCATACACGCTGCACACATAACGTAATTGCCCGAATGCGAAAAATTAAAGGCTGCATTCTCCGGCAGATGGTACTCTGTCTGTATCTTCTGCCACAATGCCCACACGCCCACACTCTGCGCTTTCATCTGATCCAGCCGGAGCACGTCTGCCTTTTTCTTCCGAAAATCAGGAACCTTCCTGTAATACCTTTCATAACATTCCTTCTCCAGAAGTGATGTAACATCCGCAATCCATGCTTTTACCATATCTACCCTTTCATATATCTGACTTCAAATGTCTCAATTGTAATCGGTTTATTAAACAATGTACCCTGGGCGTAGTCACATCCCAGCTCTTTCAGCACATTGAGCTGGTCCTGAGTCTCCACACCCGACGCCTGGACAAATGCTCCTAACTGACGGCAGATATCTATTACAGCCTGTGCAACAATGCGGCTTCGTGTATTTCCTACAATGTTCGTGATCAGACTCTTATCCAGTTTCAGCCCGTCAAACTCCATCAATGAAAGTATGGAGAAACTGGAATCTTTCGCACCGAAATGATCCAGGATCACGCGCACATTTGCCTTGCGTATCTTGCTGCTCGTCTCTGCAAGCATCTCCTGGTTCATATCGCTTCCGGATTCCGACACTTCCACTTCAAGGTACTCGCATCTCACATGATATTTTTCAATCAGGTGCAGCATCTTCTCTGCAATGCTCTCCTGCTTCAGTGTAGCTCCGGCAAAATTCACCGCGATCGGAATCAGCGGGATCCCTTCCAGCTCCCATTTGTGAAGAGTCTTGCACACTTCCTCAAATACATAAAGATCCAGATAATGTGAGAGTTTCGTCTCCTCCAGAAGATTGATATATCTTCCCGGATCTACAATTCCCAGATCTTTATGATGATATCTTACCACCGCCTCAGCTTCGGCAACCCGTCCTGTAGCAGTATCTACCTTAGGCACGAGGCAGACGATAAAGTTGCGGTGTTCCAGATCTTCCAGAAGATCCTTCTTGATAATAGGTTCATGATGTCCTCTTTTAAGGTTTTTATAATATTTCTTCTTCTCCTCGCGCATCATGACTTCCGCATTATTCACCAGTTTCTCAACATCAATATCTACCTTCTCCCAGGCATACCCCATTGATGCAAGTCCGAGACTGATATTGTCAAGCTTGGTATGGGCAGCATATATCTGCTTTGTAAAGTCTTCATATGTCGTATTCTCCACAAGGACAAGATACTGATCACCCGTCAGACGGTAGACCTCTCCGCTATGGAAATACTCCTGCAGTACTTCTCCAATGCGGATAATCACCTCATCACCATAATCCCGGCCGAACTCTTTGTTAAAATTTTTCAGTCCGTTAATATCAATAGAAAGCGCTCCAAGAGACTTGAGTTCTTTGTTATTTACATGATCCAGATAATCCACCAGACTGTTCCTGTTCAACAGTCCTGTCAGATCATCGTGATAACTGAGATACTCCTGCTGCTTCTGCATCTTCTGAAGTGCGATTGCCTGCGGGATATAAGGGAGAAGTGCTCTCATCAGATCCAGTGTACATCCTCCCCGGTGCACCCCTGCAACCGCCAGAATAGCTGTCGTATCCTCGCTGATCTGTCTGAACACGCTGTAATCATCTGAAGTAGTATCTGTGATTTCCATCCTCATCCACTTTGGCTGCTGGTCTTCTGGCAGAAGTTTCAGACGATCGCGCTGCCACTCAACATTCTCGGCGCACCACTCATAGATTGTCTCGATATCGCCCTGTTCTTTCTCAATATAATAGGCGTATTCCGAGTCATAATAATCACGAATCGTACTTAAAACATCGTTCATGATATCTACAAGAGAACGCGGTTTGTAACTTTCACTCATTTCTTTCTCTCCCCTGTCTTTCAATCTAAATAAACTTTTTCGTTTACAACAAATATATAAAAATATTGTTTTATCGCATTTCACAAGGCATTTTTATTGTAGTATAGGCTAACTGAAAATGCAAGATAAAACTGGGAAGAACCGGTCGGTCACTCTGCCGCCGGTTCTTCCTGTTATAATAACCTCTTCTTTTTCCTCAATATGTCCGAATCAGTTATGAATTCTTCATAATCACACTCTCTACCACATCCGCCACATGCTCGCATGCATCCGCACATCTTTCAAGATAGATATAAATATCTCTCCACGCGATAACTCTGATCGGATCTTCGGATTCTGTATAGAGTCCTCTTATACTCTGCATAAACAATTTATCAGCCTCTTCCTCCAGATCATTTATGCGGATTACAAGCTGTTTAAGATTTTTAGAGCGTTTAAAATTTTTAAACTCTACAAGAAGATCTCTCACCGCACCACAGCACTGAATTACCACATCCGTCATTTTCAGTGCGTTCGGCTCAATCTTCTGTACATTATTCATATATATCCTGAGCATGACATCTTCTACTTTATCCGTTACATTATCAATATTCTGACTCAGGGAGACGATATCCTCACGCTCGATGGGAGGCAGGAACTCTTTCGCCAGATGATCCAGCATCTCATGCTTTTTTGCATCTCCACTGTGTTCTACCTCATGGATACTGTCAAGCCGTTCTTTTAGACTCTCCGGTTCGAAATTTTCAAGCGCTTCTTTTAACATCTGTGCCGCACGGCAGGAATCCTCTGCACATGCCACGAAATTCTCAAAATAAAATGCATCCTGTTTCTTCGCCACTGTTTTTTCCTCCTAAAAAATCGTAATAAAAATTTTCGCAACCACAAAACTTATCAGGCCACATCCCGGGAATGTAAAGATCCAGGTCAGCATCATGTCCTTCACAACACCGAAATTGATTGCAGAGAGCCGTTTCACGGCGCCCACACCCATAATCGCGCTCGTCTTCGTATGTGTCGTTGATACCGGGATACCGAACACACTGGAAAGCAGCAGACATACCGCGCCCGCAAGATCTGCGGAAAATCCCTGGAATTTTTCCAGTTTTACCATATCCATCCCTACAGATTTAATAATCTTCTCTCCGCCAACACTTGTCCCGACGCCCATGACGACGCTGCACAGCAGCATAAGCCATACGGGAATGAGCATACCTTCCACGCTGCTCTGACCGTTGCAGAATGCAACTCCTAAAAAAAGAACGCCGATAAACTTCTGGCCATCCTGCGCGCCGTGCATAAAACTCATAAACGCCGCTCCGAAAATCTGGGCCGTGGTGAAGAATCCGTTAGTTTTCCGGCGATCCATAGCCGCACAGAATATCGTAATAATCTTACATATCACCCATCCCATGAAGAATCCCAGCGCCAGACTGAGCACAAGACCGTAAAGGACTTTTACCCATTCATCAAAATTAACTCCCCCGACTCCGTTGTGGATCGCTATGGCAGCACCTGTAAGACCCGCGATCAGGCTATGGCTTTCGCTTGTCGGTATCCCGAACACAGATGCAGCCACACTGTAGACAACAATAGAAAACAGCGCAGCACACAAAGCGATAAGCGCTTCATCTGTTTGTCCGCCGAAATCTACCATGTTACTGATCGTCGATGCGACCGCACTGTTGATGTGCGTCATAACGAGCACGCCAAGGAAATTAAACACGGCACTCATCATGATTGCCGTTCTGACTTTCAGGCACCTTGTGGCAATACATGTCGCAATGGCATTTGGCGCATCCGTCCAGCCGTTCACAAAGATAACCCCCAGTGTGAGCACTACTGTCACC
Organism: Mediterraneibacter catenae; assembly: GCF_008691045.1. Lineage (GTDB taxonomy): Bacteria > Bacillota > Clostridia > Lachnospirales > Lachnospiraceae > Mediterraneibacter > Mediterraneibacter ornithocaccae. Next base: position 123,273 of record NZ_VMSO01000003.1, on the reverse strand, counting down.
ATCAGTACAGGATTAGCAAATACCTGCTGACAGAATCCTGCAAAAGAAACATCCATATTTTTTCCCTCTTTGCTGTAAATTACTATATTAAGTTGTACCGGAATACTTTTACGTATTCCGGATTCTGCATAAAAATACCGGCAGGATTTTGCCGGATACTTTACACAAAATTAACCTAAATATAACATCCGACCGCCGGCGTGTCAACGACCGGATTATTTCTTAGCAAAACTCTAGCGTCCGTCCGCAACACCTCAGTCGCGCCATTCGCAAAGCCGCACTAACGTGCTTACCGCGGCTTCCGCCGCTTCTTTGCGCGCCACGTCCGCAACAACTCTGCCGCGCCATTCGCAAAGCCGCACTAACGTGCTTACCGCGGCTTCCGCCGCTTCTTTGCTCATATTCGGGCGCTCCCTCCATATAAAAAGCCCCGGAAAAACTCATGCAAGCATGGTTTTGTCCGGAGCTCTTTATATGGGCTGAGTTGTTGCTATATATTCCACTTTTTATCCTGGGCTACTCGCAGGCGGGTCATTGCCCGGGCGAGGGACGCCTGGGTATGGTAATACTCCTGTATGCTCTGTTTCTGCCGCATCTGTTCCTGAGCACGCTCCTGCTGTTCCTGGGCGCGGCGCACATCGATATCTTCAGGTCTTTCTGCGGTATCCACGAGCAGTGTGACACGGTTGTTTACGATCTCTGCGAACCCGGTTCCGACCGCCAGATCTCTCCACTCATCTTCGCCTGCAAGCTGTACTTTTGCAGTACCTACCGCAATAGCTATTACCATATTTTCATGATTTGGCAGGATTCCCTTCTCTCCGTCCGGAGCAGGAATGATGAGTTTTCTGCAGCGGCCCTCATAAAAGACCTTGTCACTCGCTATGATTTTCAGACCAAATGTATCCATTATGCATACACTCCTGTTCTATTGTGCACTTTTACTCTTCGGCAGTTTCTGCTTTCGCTTTCTCGATCACATCGTCGATCGTTCCTACATTGAAGAATGCGGACTCCGGATATTCATCCATCTCACCGTCGATGATCATCTTAAACCCGCGGATTGTCTCCTTCAGCGGCACATATTTTCCCGGGATTCCTGTAAATGTCTCAGCTACGAAGAACGGCTGTGACAGGAATCTCTGGATCTTTCTTGCACGCATGACAGTCGCTTTATCCTCGTCGGAAAGCTCTTCCATACCAAGGATTGCAATGATATCCTGCAGCTCTGTATATTTCTGAAGGATCGCAATGACTTTATTTGCCACCTCATAGTGCTCTTCCCCTACGATATCCGCCTCAAGAATACGTGAGCTGGACTCCAGCGGATCTACCGCCGGGTAAATACCCTGCTCCACGATCTTTCTGGACAGCACGGTCGTCGCATCCAGATGGGCGAATGTAGTCGCCGGCGCCGGGTCGGTCAGGTCGTCGGCAGGCACATAGACAGCCTGTACGGACGTTACTGATCCGTTCTTTGTTGAAGCGATACGTTCCTGCAGCTCGCCCATCTCTGTCGCCAGTGTGGGCTGATATCCTACGGCTGACGGCATACGGCCGAGCAGCGCAGACACCTCTGAGCCGGCCTGTGTGAAACGGAAAATATTATCAATGAACAGCAGTACGTTTCTGTGCTCTTCGTCACGGAAATACTCTGCCATCGTAAGCCCTGTCTCCGCCACACGCATACGCGCTCCAGGCGGCTCGTTCATCTGCCCGAACACCAGGGCAGTCTTCTCAAGCACTCCTGATTCTTTCATTTCAGACCAGAGGTCATTACCCTCACGGGAACGCTCTCCGACTCCGGTAAAGATGGAATATCCGCCGTGCTCTGTGGCAATGTTACGGATCAGCTCCTGGATGAGCACTGTCTTTCCGACTCCGGCTCCTCCGAAGAGACCGATCTTACCGCCCTTCGCGTACGGCGCCAGAAGGTCGATAACCTTAATTCCCGTCTCAAGGATCTCCACGACCGGACTCTGGTCCTCAAATGACGGCGGATCTCTGTGGATTACCCATTCAGGTGAATCTTTAATAGCTTCTCCGTCATCGATCGTCTCGCCGAGCACATTAAAGAGTCTGCCGAGCGTTTTCTCTCCTACAGGCACTTTGATGCCGGCTCCTGTGGCTGTAACTTCCATGTCTTTGTGAAGCCCTTCGCTCGCTGCCAGCATAAGACAGCGCACCTCATTATTCCCGAGGTGCTGGGCTACTTCCATGATGCACTTTCTGCCGTTGTTATCGACTTCAAGAGCATCTTTGATAAAGGGAAGTTCGCCGTCTTCAAATACTACGTCAACGACAGGTCCCATGACCTGTGTGATTCTTCCTTTATTCATAATCATTCTCACTTTCTTTCCAAAAGTATCCTGCTACTTCTGCTGTGCCCTGGCGCCTGCACATACCTCTGTGATCTCCTGCGTGATCGCCGCCTGACGCGCTCTGTTGTACGCGATCGACAGATCATGGATCAGATCCTTGGCACTGTCTGTCGCCGATTTCATCGCCATCATACGGGCATTGTGCTCACTCGCATACGACTGGACAAGACAACCGTATATCATACCGGTCACATAGTTGGGCACGATACTATCCATCACCGCCTCAGCGGAAGGATACAGCTCGATAGACTCACGATGCACATTGAGAGGCATCTTCATCTCGTTGAACGAGCTCCTCTCCAGCGGAAGAAGTCTCATCACTTCTGCCTCGGACTGGACGGAGTTCTCCATCCTTGTATACACAATATATATCTCGTCCAGCTCGCCGTTTTCAAACTGTTCGAGCAGCACGCCCGAGATGTCTCTCGCCCGGTGCATGGTCGGTTTCTGTACTGTATATCTGAAATGTGTATCAATTTCCTGCCCGCGTTTTGCAAAATAATGCCTTCCCAGCTCTCCCACAACAAACAGCTTATGGATTCCCGGTTTTGCCAGGATCTCCTCTTCCAGCTTCTCGATATTATGATTGTATGCCCCGGCAAGTCCCTTGTCCGCCGTGACTACGATCGAAGCGATCTTCCGCTCATCCTGCGGCACTTTCTCTCTCTTATCGAAATACTTGTGCTCCAGTTCGGGAAGATGGCGCAGGATTCTTGAAATTTCACCCTGAAGTGCGTAAAAGTACGGTTCTGTATCCTGAAGCTTTTTCTTCGCCTGCGTCAGCTTAGAAGAAGAGATCATGTACATCGCATTCGTGATCTTCATCGTATCTTTGACACTGTTGATACGGCTCTGTATCTCTCTGATATTTGCCATGTTATCACCTGCTCTCTTTAAACGCCTTTGCAGTCTTCACAATCTTCTCGATCAGCTCGTCGGACAGAACTTTCTTCTCTTCAATCTCCTCTCCGATCTCCGGATGCGCAGTTTCGAAATAGGTAAGCATATCCGCCTGGAACTGCTTGATCTCCTTCTTGTTGATTCCCAGAAGGACTTTATGTGTCGCAGCGCAGAGAGTAATGACCTTTTCATGCAGGGACAGCGGGTGGTACAGCGGCTGCTTTAACAGTTCCATCAGTCCGCTGCCGTACTCTAACTGTTCTTTTGTTGCAGCGTCCAGATCAGAGCTGAACTGTGTGAACACCTCCATCTCTCTGTACTGTGCCAGATCGATACGGATACTTCCCGACGCTTTCTTCATTGCTTTTGTCTGTGCAGCGCCACCTACACGGGATACAGAAAGACCTACATTGACCGCCGGTCTCATACCCGATGCGAACAGTCCGCTCTCCAGGAATATCTGTCCGTCAGTGATAGAGATCACATTGGTCGGAATATAGGCGGACACGTCTCCCGCCTGCGTCTCAATGATCGGCAGTGCTGTAATAGAACCGCCGCCTTTCTCCTCGCTCAGACGGCTGGAGCGCTCCAGCAGCCTTGAATGAAGATAGAACACATCTCCCGGATACGCCTCACGTCCCGGAGAACGTCCGAGGAGAAGGGACAGGGCGCGGTATGCCACTGCATGTTTTGACAGGTCGTCATACACGATCAGTACATCTTTCCCCTGATACATAAAATACTCTGCCATCGCTGTTCCCGCATACGGCGAGATATACTGGAGCGGCGCACAGTCGCTCGCTGTGGAGGATACTACGATCGTATAATCCATAGCGCCGTGCGTTTTCAGAGTATTAACGACTTTTGCCACCGTAGATGCCTTCTGGCCTATGGCTACATAGACGCAGATCACATCCTTGCCTTTCTGGTTCAGGATCGCATCCATGGCAATGGATGTCTTTCCCGTCTGACGGTCTCCGATGATCAGCTCACGCTGACCGCGGCCGATCGGAAACATTGCGTCAATGGAGAGGATGCCTGTCTCCATCGGAACACTGACTGACTTTCTGTCAATGATCCCCGGCGCTTCCTGCTCGATCGGACGATAGTCGGACGCCTCGATCTCCCCTCTGCCGTCGATTGCTTCTCCGAGCGCATTGACGACTCTTCCTATATACGCCTCACCGACAGGTACGCCGGCTTTCTTTCCTGTACGGGATACTTTCGTACCTTCACGGATCCCCGTATCACTGCCGAAAAGGATACATCCTATCTCATCCTTGCGAATATCCTGGACCATACCCTTAAGCCCGGTCTCGAATGTGATGATCTCTCCGTACATTGCGTGGTCGATTCCGTAGATTGTAGCAATTCCGTCACCTACTGATACGACAGTACCGACCTCGCTGTCTTTGCTCATTATATCAAAATTCTCTATCTCTTCTCGGAGAATAGAGATAATCTCATCTGAGTTGATTGAACTCACCTTGTTCACCTCCAGGTTAATTTGTCAGTGTGCCAGAGTCTGCGCAAGTCTGTCCAGACGTCCTTTCATACTCCAGTCATACTCATCGCTGCCCGCGCGGAGAATAAATCCGCCCAGCAGGTCTGCGTCATAGCGTACTTCGATGTGTACTTTTTCGGCACCGTATTTCCTGCTCAGGAAATTTTCCATTCCCCGCTTCTGCTCGTCTCCCGGTGCCACAGTGCAGGTCAGAACGGCATGCAGAACTTTATCCTGCTCGTCCCGGCACTTTTCGTATGCAGCAAAAATCTCGTCCATAAGATCCATCCTCTGATACCTGCACGCTGTCTTAAGAAAATTGCGCATATCTTCCGGAAACACCCTGTCGATCACCGTCTGCTTCTTTTTCAGAGCGACTGTAGGATTCGTAAACAAATCCGAAAGCTGCGGAACAGCCTCAAGTATCTCCTTTGTCTTTTTCACACTCTCTTCAGGAACCCCCAGTTCAAACAGAACCTTTCCGTATGAGACTGCCGGAGAAGAACAGCGTATCTCTTTATTTGTCTGCATTGCCATCGTTCTCACCTGCTTCTTTCAAAAACTGATCGTACAGGTCCTGACTCTCTTTCTCATCTGCATTTCCGCTGATGATCTTTGCCGCTGATGCAGCAGCAAGCCCTGCGATCTGGGACTTCAGTTCTTTCATCGTCTGCTCACGCTCTACGCGCACGCTCTCTTTCGCGGATTCAAGCATCGTGTCAGCTTTTTCTCCCGCTTCGATGATAATGCGGTCGTACTCTGCTTTTGCACTCTTTCTGGCATCCTCGATCAGCTGTACAGATTCCTGTTTCGCTCCGCTAAGCGCTGTCTCATACTCCTGCTTCAGTCTGTTGGCATCGTCCTGTGCGGTCTGTGCATTTCTGAATCCTTCCTCGATCATCAGTTTTCTCTGCTCCATAATGTTCATCACAGGCCCAATGAGAAAATGTTTCAGCAAAAGATAAAGAACAACAAGGTTGATGATGGTCCAGACAAGGTTCAAGTCTATTGAAATCACCTTTGCAATCCACCTTTCATGTTATCTTCTCTAAATTCGTAACAGTTCAGTCTGCGATATTACTGAAGAAGGATGATGATCAGAAGTCCGATAATGAATCCGTAGATAGCCGTTGCCTCTGCAAGTGCACATCCAAGAATCAGGTTCTTACTGATTTTTCCTTCTGCCTCCGGCTGTCTTGCAATTGCCTCTGTAGCTTTTCCCGTTGCAATTCCGATACCTACACCTGCTCCGATACCTGTTAATACAGCGATAGCTGCTCCGATAGCAATAATTGTCTCCATAATAATGATCTCCTTTTTCTACTCTTTTATGATTTATAAAATATCTCTGCCGGCCCCTTCCATCCGGGCACAGCTTATTTCCCGTCAGCCGCGGGATTATTCCATCTCCTCAGTCATAAACAGCGCTGTCAGAAATACAAATACATAAGCCTGAAGCAGACCGTCGAAGATGTCAAAATAAAAACTTACCGGGATTGGTATGAGCAGCGGTACAAAAAATTTCAAAAGTTCCAATACCACAAATCCCGCCAGCATGTTTCCGAAGAGTCGCATACAGAGCGACAGCGGCCGGATCACAATCTCCAGTATCATGATCGGTGCTACGACCGGAACCGGCTGGGCGAAATGTTTTACCCAATGCTTTACCCCGTTTTTCCGGATTCCCGAAAATTCAATCAGGCACATACTCATAATCGCCAATGCGGCGGTCACGTTCAAATCTTTTGTCGGCGGTTTGAAGCCGAGCAAAGGTGCAACTGTATTGGCTGCCGCAAGATAGAGAAGTACTGTGATCAGATAAGGCACATACCTCCGGTTCTCTTTCCCGATAATCCCCTCAAAGAAATCCTGCGCCCATCCGATGCCTGCTTCCAGCGCAAGCTGCACCTTGCCAGGATTCTCAACCTTAAGATTTCTCACAAGGATGACAGACAACAGAACAAGCACTGCCATAAGGATCCAGGTGACGACCACGGACTCCGAGATACCGCCTATAACCGGAAGAGTAAACACAGTTTCACAGTTCAGCTCTTCCATCAGTGTTTCTGTCAGATTTCCCGTATTGCTCCCTCCTTTTTCTGTTTGATTATCTATGTAAACTTGACGCGCTGAAACTGTATGTGCTGCGGATTTGGGCATAAAAAAAAGAGTTGCTCACCTTTGAACCCCTTATATCCTCTTTTCACTTTTCAGTTCCACGCCGTCCGCCTCCGTCAAAGCACGTTCTGCCCTTCTTCCGGAGACGTCCGCTTCCCGTCTGTCTCTTCTTATTAAATAGGCATTCCGGAAAGCTGAGTAAATATTACGCCCCGGATCGAAATTTGTCAATATTTTCACACAGTAAAACTCAAGACGCCCGGACGGACATTTTTTATTTCATTTTGTCCTTTTTCTCAACTTGCACAGAATGATCTTTTATTGATTTTTTATGTGTTTTACATAAATCTCCTTCCCTTTTCCTCCGCCGCATATCATTTTGTATAAAACCACCGAAAAATTATTAATTATTTGTATGTTTCGTACAATATAACGTTTATTTTCATCCTGCTATAATTCAAAAAACAGCAATCCGGTATAAACATTCCCCTGTTTGCGCTATAATATAGAAGAGGTGCATAAATGAACAAGAGAAATTTTTCAACGTTATCATATTTTTCCCATATATCAGACATTTTCTTCTTTCTCTGCGGTATCATCATGCTGTCCAGCGAGATATGGAAGCAGTTTGCCCTGACATTCACCCTTGGAGGCGGGAGCTACAACTGGTGGTATTTTCCTTTCCAGCTCTGCAGCATTCCCATGTATATTCTCCTCGCATATCCGTGGCTGCGGCACAAAAACGCCCGCCTTACTATTCTCGCATTCCTCATGTGCTACTGTCTGCTGGGAGGGATTGCCGTGTTTGCTGACACAAGCGGACTGCATTATCCTCTCCCCGCACTCACTATACACTCCTACCTGTGGCATATCCTTCTCATCATAATCGGTTTTACAGCAGGCTTCACATATATCTGCACGCTCAGGTCAGACAAAGAAAAGACGCTGTTTTCGCGCACACTTCTCTCTGCGTTTCCACTGCGTCCATTTCTATACAGTACTCTTTTGTACCTGTCCTGCTGCCTGATCGCAGAACTGCTTAATCTGTCTCTGGATAAATTCGGCACGATTAATATGTTCTATATTAATCCTGATTACAGGATGCAGCAGGTTATTTTCCGCAATCTGCTTCCTTTTCTCGGAAACACCGGTGTCATCCTGCTCTATATCGCATCAACTGTTCTCGGAGCCTTCCTTTTCTTCCTCCTTTGGAAACTGGTCTGGCGTCTCTCGCTCCGTTCCCGGTCCGGCCGCGGCAGGCGCTTCTGATGCTGTATTCCGAGCCGCATTCTGACGCACAATCTCCTTTACATCTTCTCCGTTCTCCCCGATTTCTCTGGCGATTTTCAGAAAATCTTTGTCTTTCGCTTTCCGCCTCGGAATGAAACAGCCTGCAAACACACCTTTTCCTCTGTTTTTGACATAGAAGAATCCAATCACAGAAAAGATAAAAGCCCCGATAAAATTGACGATCAGATCCTGCATCGTATCGATCAGTCCGATATCCAGATATCCGCCAAGTTCAAGCTCCTTCCCATTCACCGCTGTCTCCGTAATATTATTGATCACATAAGGTACATTTCGCCCGGCCGGATCAAGCGTCACCGATCTGATCGTATGGATTATCGTGTCTTTCTGCATGTCATATCCGATCACCTGATCCATCATGAACTCAAAAAATTCCCATACTACGCCGATCGTCATGGAGAAGCAGAAAGCAACAATCGCCATAAACAGCGGCGACAGGTTGAACATAATTTTCTCACTCCGGTTGAGCAGATCGACCATAGAGAAACCAATAGCTGCTGCCAGAAAGCCATTCAGCGTATGGAGCACTGAATCCCAGAAAGGAAATACCAGATAGAACTCACTGATTTCTCCCAGTATCTCGGCTGCAAAAATAAAAATCAGTATAATAATCTCCAATGTCGTCGGCAGCTCTACTTTGAACGTAATCTGCACGAGACTGGGCATGATCAGCAGGACCAGCGTCAGCGCACAAAGGAACACATTTTCATAATTGCGGTTCAGAAGCTGCAGGATCATCATAACGATCACGAGTATGCGCAGTGTAAAGTACACGATAAACGAACTCCTGTGCTCTCGCAGCTCCATGTATAATGCCCTGCTCAGATTTCTCAGGCGTCCGCCGCTTCGTTTTTCTTCCGTCTTTCTTCCTGTATCATTCTGTCTGTTATCATCTATATTCATATTGTGCCGTTCCATATAAGCTTCCTTTTCATACTGCCAAAATGTATCGTGTATAGTATACCCAAAGGGGAAAAAATGGTCAATTCTTAATATTTTCTGTACTTTTGTTTAGAATTTGTGTAACCCACTTGCATATATGATCCCAACCTAGTATATTGAAGCCGCAAACATGCTATAACTATCCACAACAGTAATATTTATTTGTACAAAAGAGGGGAATATGACGAAAAAAAACACAAAAAAAATCACACGTAAAAGAAGACGCAGACGGGTACTGTTACTAAAAATCTCAGCAATCATACTGCTCATCCCGGTTCTCATTGCATCCGGAATCTTTGCGTATCTGTATACGCATCCGGTCAAGCTGAAAGATACAGTCATAAAACACGAACTAATGGAGCCGTTCGATCCGTGGGACAATGTCAAACATCTATACTTTGCCGACAAATCAGATGTAGACATCAAATCCGGGGCGAACATCGAACAGCTCGGAGAATATCCTGTCACATACACCTGCCGCGGGCATGAGTACAAGGCAACTGTCAAAGTGGAGGACACTACTCCGCCGGAACTGACATTAAAGCCCTGTACGACAGATCTTGTAGAAAAGATTACTCCTGATAAATTTGTAAAAGAAACAAAGGATCTGACAGAGGTATCCGTCCGCTTCAAGGAGCAGGGCGCCTGGGACAAGGAAGGAACTTACGATGTAGAAATCGCCGCCACGGACACTTCCGGCAATGAAACAGTCGGAACTACAACACTTACACGCAAAAAGGATACTACTCCGCCTGTTGTCCAGGGCGCTGACAATGTGGAAGTCATGCAGGGAAAGACTATAGATTTTGAGGATGGGGTCACCGTAACCGACGACATGGATCCCAAGCCGCATTTCTCTGTCAACTCAGACCAGGTCGATTTTGCCACACCGGGCACTTATGAAGTAACATACACGACAAAGGACCGTTCAGGAAATGAAGCAACAACCGTGAGAACAGTCACAGTCAAAAAGGACCGTGACTATAACCGCAAAGTCGTTTATCTCACATTTGACGACGGTCCGTCTGCACATACAGATAAGATTCTGGATATCCTGAATAAATATAATGCAAAAGCTACTTTCTTCGTAACAGGAAATAACCAGAAGCACAACGATGTGCTCAAACGCATCGTTGACCAGGGAAGCGTCGTAGCTCTCCACACTTATACTCATAACTATGCGGAAGTATACGCTTCCGAAGAGGCTTATTTTAAGGATCTGCAGAAAATCTCCGATATGGTAAAGGAAGCCACGGGAGTCGAATCTAAACTGATCCGTTTCCCGGGCGGTTCGAGCAATACAGTCAGCAAACAGTACAGCCCGGGCCTCATGACAAAACTCACAAAGAAAGTACAGGAAAAAGGCTACCAGTATTTTGACTGGAACTGCGATTCCACCGATGCCAGCGGAAATAATATTCCGGTAAAGACGCTTATCAAAAACGCGACCTCCTGCAGCGCACAGCACATAAATATCCTGATGCATGATACAGACGCAAAAGGTACGACCGTGGAGGCGCTGCCGGATATCATCAAGCATTACCGCAGCCAGGGATATGCATTCGAGGCGCTGACCGTCGATTCATATCCGGCGCACCACTCAGTGAACAACTGAAAAGTTACTATCTGCCAGACATATAAACCATGAAAGAGGGGAACGTATCTGTTTTATTACCGATACATTCTCCTCTTCTCCGTATTACTGCTCTGTCATTTTCATTCTTCCCTCAGTCGTTCTACCAACGTCTGCCTCTGGAATCTCCTCACCATATATTCCGTGATCAGAATCGGCACAAGCACGATAAATACTGCGTACCCAAGGGATTCCGTTTTTCCACCTGGTCTTTCAGAATTTTCTTGCTAAATCAGTGCTTTTCCTGATAAACTACTTTCTATGATTGTGGGAACATACAATGCGAAGCAATCCGCAGCATTATAAGTTCCAAACACCTTTTGCCCCGTTATTATTTATTCAAAAAATACAGGTTACTTGCCATGAGACATCCGTTTGAATATGAAATCATATACAGCAGCCGGAAAACCATCGCGATCCAGGTGACACGCGATGGCCGCGTCCTTGTGCGCTCTCCCCGGCAGTGCTCCCGTTCCTATATTGATAACTTTGTCTCCAACAATGAAAACTGGGTGCTTAAACACCTTGCCAGCGTGAAAGAACTGGAAGAGCAGAAAAAATCCGCCGCTTCCTCCCACCCGCCGCTCTCTTCCAAAGACCGCAGCCGATACATCGAAATTGCAAGGGATATCTTTACCCGAAAGACAGAGTATTACGCGCGTATCATAGGCGTCTCCTACGGGCGCATCTCCATCCGCGAACAGAAGACCCGTTGGGGAAGCTGCAGCAGTAAGGGCAATTTAAATTTCAACTGGCGCCTTATCCTTGCCCCGGAAGAAGTACTTGACTATGTCGTCGTGCACGAGCTCGCCCACCGCAGGGAGATGAACCACTCCAAGGCATTTTACGCCATCGTGGAATCTGTGCTGCCCGATTACCGCAAAGCGCGGAGATGGCTGCGGGATAACGGACAGCTGCTGTGGGAGAAGGTGTGATTTTCCGTTTTTCTCTCTAAAAAAGGAACAGAACTTCTGATAATTCTGTTCCTTTGAGAAAGGCGGAAACCAGTTTTCAATACTTTTTATATATCTCTCCTCTGTTTCCGGCATCTACAATACATATGATATATTCTCCATTATGAATGGTATATATTATTCTGTAGGAACCGACTCGAAGACGATAATATCCTTTATGTCCCTGCAAAGCCTTTGTATCTCCATCCGGAAGTTTTGCAATCGCTCTTAAAATCCGTTCTTTATCCACTTTGTCCAACCGCTTAATGAATTTCTGCGCCGGTTTTTCGATCATAATCTTATATTTCATAATTTTACATTTTCCTGCTCGGCAAATTCTTCCAGCGAGATGCTGTCATTCTTATCTGAGCTGTCATCCCGAAGATATCTCTCTGTCAGATTTTCACAGAAAATATCATCTTCGATTTCATCGTCTATTTGTATTCCCTGTAGTATGAGTAATATTTTATCTATTTTATAATCCGGGAGAGTATCCAGTATCTGCTTTGCTTTATCTCTATTGCTCATAAAATCCTCACATCCTTTTTCCATTGTCGGAGACATTATACCATATTATGAAAACAGGCGCAAAATGTGCTTTCGTCTCTGTGACAGTATTTCCGTTTTTCATGTTATAATTCACAATTATAGCTCTGCTTCTGACTATTATTCTATCGAAAAGATACTCTTTTGTCAAAAATGCTGCCTTCAATATTATATCCGAAATGATTCTTATCTTTTTCACTTCTCTCCGGATGTTATTTGTCCGTTAACGACTCGAATATCTGTGTCCGTATCGGACAGAAAGAGGCTTCCGAACGCTATAGCCGTCTGATTCTCATTCTCAGCAAAGAAAAGAAAGCTGATCTGATCATTAAAATTGCATCTGACCCGGAATACCGGGAAGAATTGTATAAAAAGCACGGCATTTAATTTTTCATTAGAGCCAGAGACGCAGCCCCTTTCGGACTGCGTCTCTTCTTTACATTTGCCTTTCTATCGTTTCACTTACCCATTATATTGCGCCAATCTCCCTGAGCGTCTGGTACACTCTCGACACCGGCAGCCCCACCACATTATAATAATCTCCATCGATCCGGTCGATATACGCTGCAAACCTGCCCTGTATACCGTAACTTCCCGCCTTGTCAAGCGGATCTTTCGTCTCCACATAGGCACGGATTTCCTCTTCTGTCATAGCATTGACATATACTTTTGTTCCGACCGGATAATTGGTAACCGTTTTTGCTCCGTCCGGTCCGAAATTCAGGACTGCCACTCCGGTATACACCCAATGCTCCCGTCCCTGCAGACGTGTGATCATGCGGACTGCATCTTCTTCATCAACCGGTTTCCCCAATATTTCATCGTCCAGTACGACTATAGTATCCGCGCCGATCACGACAGTGTCTTTTATACAGACATCCGGATCCAAGGTATTGCCAGCAGGATCATACGCAATATCCTCTCCAAGCTCAGACGCCACGTTTTCCGCTTTCATAAGCGAAAGTTCTTTTACAATCTCTTCCGGTATACTGCTCTTATATATTTCTTCTTTCTCGCTGACTCTGACCTCGAACTCCACACCGATCTGTGCGAGCAGCTCACTTCTTCTCGGAGATGCAGAACCGAGTATGATACGTTTTTTCATATTATTCTCCTTATCCCGCGGTAATACACAGCAATTTCCAGGCCATCATTCTATTATCTCAGTCGGCCACATACGTATTACCATTCTCTTTCTTTCCGTACTTTTTAAAGATATGTCTCAGCATCACAACTGCACAGATGCTCAGGATCAGTTCCGCCGCAAACTGCGCATAAGCAAGTCCGTAGAGCGGGAACAGACGGTTCAGTATGATCAATGCAGGAATCTCCAGCACAACCTTTCTCATAATAGCGAATACAAGCGCATATCTTCCCAGGCCAAGCGCCTGAAAAACACCGACCGCCAGGAAGTCAACACTGAGGAATACAATACCCAGACAGAACCCTCTCAGGAATGCCGACCCGTACGCTATGATCGTCTCATTCTTCATAAACAGGCTGATGAGCGTATCTGCGCCCACATAGTATCCGATCGTCACCACCGCCAGCACCGGCACGATAAGTTTCAGGGCAAACAAAATCGTATCTTTCATCCTGCGGATCTTCCCCGCGGCAAATGTATAACTTATCAGTGGCATGATGCCCTGGGAGAATCCCAGCGCCACCTGCATAGGCACCATATAGATCTTGTATGTGATCCCCATCGCCGCAACCGCATCAGCCCCATATACGGAAGTAAAGTTGTTGAGTATTGTCATTCCCGTCACATTCAGCAGATTCTGTATAGAAGCCGGGATGCCGACACCGCACACTTCTATGATGATCCTCTTTTTCAGACGGAACTTCCTCGGATCGATACAGACAAATGTATTTCCACGTTTCACATAGAGAAGTACGAAGAAATACAGGCACGCCACACAGTTAGAGAGAAATGTGGCAAGGCCGGCCCCTGCCGCTCCCATGTTCAGTCCCCACGGGAGTATGAAGACCGGGTCTAAGATAATATTGAGGATGCAGCCGCTCATCGTCCCGATGCTGGCATGCATCGCCGCGCCCTCGGAGCGCACCAGATATGCCATGACCACATTGAGGATGGCAGGCGCCGCTCCCAGATATACTGTCCAGAACATATACCCCTGCGTCGCCGCCCGGGTCGTCTCATCCGCCCCGATGAGCGTCAGGAGCGGACTGTTCAGCAGCCCGCACAGCAGCCCGAAGAGCACGCCGCTTATAAGAGAGCAATAGAAACCGAAAGCCGAACTTTCCGACACCGTCTTGTAATCTTTTCTTCCCAGCGCCCGGCTCATCATACTGGATGTGCCTACACCAAAGAGATTATTTACCGCATTAAATGCCAGCAACACCGGAGCGGCCAGAGATACTGCCGCATTCTCCACCGGATCGTTCATCATTCCCACGAAATAGGTATCAGCCATATTGTAGAGCACCATGACAAGGGAACTGAAGATCATCGGTACGGCAAGCTTTGCCACCGCCCCGGGGATCGGCGCATTTTCAAAAAGCTGTATTTTCTCATTTTCCTGCATTATGGTGTCATCTCCTTCCAGGCTTTCTCTATGATCTCAGGATTTCTTACGAGGCGGTATGCTCCGGCAGCCATACACTCTGCCGCATAATCCATCCCTTTCTGTCCGATGCTCATACCGGCCTGGGCTGTCGCCGCCCAGTGATGCAGTGGTGTCCCCTTGCACATGGCAGCCGCACTCAGCATGATCGTGGGAACCGTATGGCTCACATCCGACACATCAGTTCCGATGGAAAGTGGCACCGGTTCATCTTCAAGAGACTCCAGCCCCGAAAAATACTCACCCTTGTTATCAAATCCCGCAGCTTCTGATATCTTCCGGGCAAACTCTATTTCTTCCTCCGTATATGCCGGAGCCGGTATTTTCTTCATTTCTTCATAAAATACTTCCGCAAGCGTCCGGTTGACTTTCATTTCCTTATTACAAGTCACACGCTCGATCTCTACTATCGTTCCGGTCATGAGCGCTGCGCCTCTTGCACAGTTATCCACTCTCTCTGACGCGTCTTCCGTCCGTTCCCACTTATTGGAGCGGATAAAATAGTTCGTAGATGCATACGCCGGCACAATATTTGCCGGTCCGTCTGTATTCGTGTAAGTATAGTGCATCCGCACATCGTCCGTCACATGTTCCCGCAGATAATTCACTCCCACATTCATCAGCTCTGCCGCATCCAGAGCGCTCCTTCCCATCTCGGGATGCTTTGACGCATGCGCCGATATACCGTAAAACTTATAGTTCTTGATATCCTGTGCCTGCCAGATATCATAGCTCACACGATTCCGGTCAAACGGATGCCAGGTGACTGCCACGGACAGATCATCGAAGATTCCCTGTTCGTTCATCCTGATCTTCCCGACCACGATCTCCTCCGCCGGACAGCCGTATACGCGGATCGTCCCCTGCAGGTTCTCCGCCTGCATCCTTTCCTTTAATTCACATGCAGCTCCCGCGCAGGCCGTTCCGAGCAGGTTATGTCCGCATCCGTGACCCGGTTCTCCATTCTGCTCCTGCTCCGGCACGCACTCCTGACCAAGCCCGGGCAGCGCATCGTATTCTGCCAGGAACCCTATAACCGGCTTCCCTGCTATTCCTAATGTACCGACCGCCCTGTCTCCGCCCTGTGTGCTGCGCCACTCCGCAGCAAATGCAGTCTCAAAGCCCGCCAGTCCCCAGCTGACCTTAAAGCCTTCATCCTCGAGGAACGCCGCCAGAGCACGGGAGGACTGATATTCTTTTAATGAAAGCTCCGGATGACGAAAAATATAATCTGCGGTCTCCTTCATCTTTTGAATAATCTCTTGTCTCATAATTACACCCATCCTTAAAGAAATCTGCAGACAAAAAGCTGCAAAGTCATTTATATCGTCCGCTAATATGCAATTTTACTATATTTCCTGATTTAATCAATATCCGCATTTCATTTTAAATGTATCTTTCTCATTTAGCAAAGCGGGGATATCCCGCTGAAGCTCCGCACTGTCTCATATGGAGCGTCTGGTTTCGTGTGGTTTTATGTGGTTTTTGTTTTTATTGGTTGTGGTTTTTTGCCATATTTCAAGATTATTCTGTTGCTATTTGCCTGTGATTATAGTATAATCAGTATTAGAAATGCCCGCTTATGCACATTTAGCATGCGGGTCTGCGAAAATACCAACATATAGGGTATCATGTACACGTATTTCTAAATACATGTGCAGGCCAAACCGCAAGGAGAGAAAACAATATGAAACGTTCAAAACGAATTGAAGCACTGGATGCCCGTCCGGTCAATCTGGACGGCTACATCAATGAGTGGCCGGAAATGGGATTCATAGCAATGAAGAGTCCCTATGATCCGACTCCTTCTGTCAGAGTTGAGGATGGAAAGATCGTGGAGCTGGACGGCAAGAGCCGTGAAGACTTTGACTTCATCGACCAGTTCATTGCAGATTATGCCATCAATATCGACCGGGCAGAAAAATCCATGTCCGTGTCTTCTCTTGAGATTGCACGGATGATCGTGGATATTCACGTATCACGGAAAGAGATCCTGGAACTCATCTCAGGCATTACGCCGGCGAAGATGGCCGAAGTCATGAACCACTTAAATGTTGTGGAACTCATGATGGGCATGCAGAAGATCCGCGCAAGAAGAGTTCCCGGCAATCAGGCGCATATCACAAATCTGAAAGACGACCCGGTACAGATTGCCGCAGATGCCGCCGAAGGTGCACTGAGAGGTTTTTCTGAGGAAGAGACGACAATGGGAGTGGCCCGTTACGCGCCTTTAAGCGCCATGGCTCTTCTGATCGGCTCCCAGGTGGGACGTCCGGGCGTACTTACACAGTGTTCGGCAGAAGAGGCAACCGAGCTGGAACTCGGTATCCGTGGTCTTACCACCTATGCGGAAACACTTTCTGTATATGGTACGGAAAAAGTATTTATCGACGGAGACGATACTCCGTATTCCAAAGCATTTTTGAACTCCGCATATGCATCCCGCGGACTGAAAGTACGCTTCAGCTCAGGTTCAGGCTCCGAGGCCCTTATGGGAAGCAGTGAGAAAAAATCCCTGCTCTACCTGGAGTGCCGCTGCCTGTACGTGACAAAAGGTGCCGGAAGCCAGGGGACACAGAACGGTTCCGTAAGCTGTATCGGTGTGACCGGCTCCGTGCCGGCAGGTATCCGTGAAGTTCTCTCGGAGAACCTTGTGGCAGCGCTCCTTGGTCTGGAATGTGCTTCTTCCAATGACCAGAGCTTCTCCAACTCGGATATGAGACGTACCGCCAGGACAATGCTCGAATTTCTTCCCGGAACAGACTTTATCTTCTCAGGATATGCAGCAGAGCCAAATTACGACAATATGTTCGCAGGGTCAAACTTTGACGCAGAAGACTTCGACGACTACAACGTCCTGCAGAGAGATATGCAGGTAGACGGCGGGCTCAGACCTGTTACCGAAGAACAGGTGATCCATGTACGAAATAAGGCTGCGCGTGCAGTACAGGCTGTATTCCGCACTCTGAACCTCTCGCCGGTATCCGACGAGCAGGTAGAAGCAGTTACTTATGCACACGGAAGCAAAGACACACTGCCCCGCGATATCACTGCCGATCTGGCAGCCGCTGAAGGGGTATTGAAACGCGGCATCACAGGCGTTGATGTAGTAAAAGCTCTGGCAGAAACCGGATTTGAAGATGTCGCATCAAGTGTCCTGAACATGCTGAAGCAGCGCGTTGCGGGCGATTATATGCAGACTGCAGCGATCCTTGACAAAGATTTCCATGTACTTTCCGGGGTCAACACTCCGAACGATTATATGGGACCGGGGACAGGATACCGCGTAGACGGGGACCGCTGGGAAGAGATCAAACAAATCCCGCACATTATCAACCCGTACGATATATAGGAAAGGAGGAGACTAAATCATGCAGATCAGCGAAGAATTGGTAAAACAGATCACTAACGCAGTATTAAGCCAGATGTCACAGTCCGGCGTCTCCTCTTCGACAGGAGATCATATAACAGCACCTTCCTCCGGGAAGTCACTTTCCCTGGCAGGAAGAGAACGTATCAATGACGAAAAGACTTCTTATGCTTCTTATCCCCGCGCAAAGAAAGGGACAGATCCGAAAGAGGTTGTCATCGGGGTAGGTGCCGCATTCCAGAAAGAGATCAAAAAAACTATCTGCGGCATCCCGCTGGACGATGTGCTCCGTAACGTAAAGGCAGGTATAGAGGAAGAGGGAATGATCCCGAGAGTCGTAAAGATCCTCGATACATCAGACGTATGCTTTATGGCGCTGGAAGCAGCCAAGCTGTCCGGTTCCGGTATCGGTATCGGCATCCAGTCCAAAGGGACAACCGTTATTCATCAGAAAGACCTTTTCCCGCTCTCCAATCTGGAGCTGTTCCCGCAGGCGCCGCTTATGACGCTGGAGACTTACCGCCAGATCGGACAGAACGCAGCAAAATACGTAAAAGGCGAGCAGGTCACCCCTGTTCCCTGTACAAACGACCCGATGTCCAGACCCCGCTATCAGGTGAAAGCGGCGATCATGCACATCGCAGAGACAGAACAGCTTGATCCCGAAGTCGGGGCTGTTGAATGGGAGGAAAGATAGATGAGATATCCCTTTGCAGAACACGAAAAAGACAACATTACATCCAAAACAGGAAAAAAATTCACCGACATCACACTGGACGAAGTGACGAAAGGACACATTTCTTCTGATGACATCAAAATTTCCAAAGAGATGTTAAGAGCACAGGGACAGGTAGCTATGGACGCCGGCAACGCTCCTATGGAGAAAAATTTTGAGCGTGCCGCCGAGCTAGTAGATGTGCCGGATGATGTGATCCTGAAAATGTATGACAAACTTCGTCCGAACCGCTCCACCAAACTGGAACTGGTCATGATGGCGCAGGAACTTCTTGAGAAATACAACGCAAAGAACTGTGCGCGTCTTGTTATGGAAGCCGCAGAAGTGTATGAAAAGAGAGGAATATTACGTTGAGTTATATCGCTGGAGTTGATATAGGAAATTCCACAACTGAAGTCTGTGTAGGGGAAGTGACCGACAGAGGAAATGTTACATTTCTTACCAGCGCTTCCTGTCCGACCACAGGTACAAAAGGAACCATCGAGAATGTCTATTCCGTAAAGAACGCGCTCAAACTGGCTATGAGCCGGATCGGGCGCGAAACCTCCGATATCGATCTTGTACGGCTGAACGAAGCCGCTCCGGTCATCGGAGATACTGCTATGGAAACGCTGACCGAAACCGTGATCACGGATTCTTCCATGATCGGTCACAACCCGTCCACTCCCGCAGGAGCCGGACAGGCTGTCGGCGAGATCCTGCTGATCGAAAATATATCCCGGGCCGTTCCTGGCACTGCCTATATCCTGGCCTCATCTTCAGAGCACAGCTACGAAGAAGTTGCCGCTGTCGTCAATCAGCACGAGGAAGTGGACATCGTCGGTATCATCCTGCAGGCGGATGAAGCAGTTCTTGTAGAGAACCGTATCCATAAACAGGTTCCGATCATCGACGAGGTGCGACGGATCGACCGGCTTCCGGACGGCGTCCCTGCAGCTATCGAGGTAGCACTTCCGGGACAGACGATCCGCATGCTCTCAAATCCGTACGGAATTGCCACTCTTCTCGGTCTGACCGCAGAAGAAACCAGGACTATCACGCCGATAGCAAAGAGCCTGATCGGCAAGCGGAGCGCCGTTGTCCTGAAGACGCCGGGCGGAAATATCCACGAAAACGTACTTCCCGCAGGAGAAATATATTTCTACGGCGATAAAAATGTCACAATCAGTCTGGACGAAGGCGCCGATAAGATCATGGCAGCCGCAGAAGACGCCGGCGATATCCGCGACATCAGCGGTCAGCCGGATACAAACGTCGGAAATATGCTCTCCCGCATCCGGACAGGAATGAGCGAGCTTGACAAGAGCGCAGAAGCAGATATCCGCATTACCGATATCCTCGCTGTTGATACTCTTGCTCCTGTCCTGATCTCAGGTGCGCTGGCAGGAGAAACCTGTCTTGAAAAAGCCGTCGGCATCGCGGCCATGGTAAAGACCCAGAAGCTTCCCATGCAGGAGATTGCCGCACACCTTACGACAGATCTGGGAACAGATGTGAAAGTCGCAGGCGTTGAAGCGGTTATGGCAAGTCTGGGGGCGCTGACTACGCCGGGTACAAAACTCCCTCTCGCAATCCTTGATATGGGCGGCGGTTCCACCGACGCTGCGATCATAGACGAAAGCGGACACGTTAACCTGACCCATCAGGCAGGTGCGGGCGAACTGGTATCCATGCTGATCCAGACCGAGCTGGGCTTAAGCGACCGCCACATCGCAGAAGAGATCAAGAAGTATCCGCTTGCGAAAGTGGAAAGCCTCTTCCATATGCGTATGGAGAACGGTCAGATGACTTTCGTAGATGAGTCCATTGATCCGAGATTTTTCGGACGTGTTGTCCTGCTCACGGAAAACGGACTTGTCCGCATTGAAGAAGAGATTCCGATGGAGAAGATCGTTCAGGTACGCCGTGAAGCAAAGCGCAAAGTTTTCGTGACAAACGCTTTCCGCGCGCTCAAGAAAGTGGCTCCTGATCACAATTTGAAAAATATATCTACTGTCGTACTTGTGGGAGGATCGGCAGAGGATTTCGAGATACCGGAAATGCTGATGGAAGCATTTACCGATTACCGCATCGTCTGCGGGCGCGGAAATATCCGCGGCACCGAAGGTCCGCGAAACGCCGTCGCCACCGGGCTGGTGCTCTCCTATATCGGAGAAATGGAGGGCTGAACTTGATTATTAAAAGACCTTCTATATTTATTTACACCCATGAAGCTGATCCTGCTGTTTTAAAAGAAGTCTGCGCCGGGATTGAAGAAGAAGGCGTCTTCTACGATACTACTGAAATGCCGGATGAATGTATGGAAAAGCTGGCGTACAAGGCGGCGCGGGATTCTATGCTTGGTTCCGGGGTCGGCATCTTCGGCACGGCCGTATGCCTGAAAATGAGAGGACTGGAGAAAGGCCGCAATATTGAGAGCTATCTTACGCCAAACCGCGCACAGTGCCGCAATATCGGAGCGAACAGCGCACGGGCGATCAAAAAGCTGCCGTTTAAGGAGGAATACAGGTTATGAATATCTATACCAGAAACGGAGACCGGGGCACTACTTCCCTGATGAACGGCATCAGTGTTTCGAAGTCTGACGACCGGATCGAACTCGTAGGAACGATCGATGAACTGAACAGCTTCATCGGACTGGCAAAGGTGCTTGCGGATTCTTCCCTGAAGGAAAGCCTTGCCCATATACAGAGAAATCTGATGCAGATCATGGCAGGGGTAGCTGATCCGAGGAATATGGATTACCGCTTCTCTGCTGACGAGACAAAAGCCCTGGAAGAAGAGATTGACCGGATCGAGAATTCGTTTCCGCGCATCAAGGATTTTGTTCTGTACGGCGGATGCGAACTTTCCGCAAGATTAGACGTAGCGAGATCCGTAACACGGCGCGCCGAGAGACGTTTCCGCAAAGTGGAACAGAATTATGGTGCGGACGCCAAGGCAGTTCAGTATATCAACCGCCTGTCCGACTATCTTTATATGTGCGCACGGTATGCAGATTACCGGGTAGAAAACGAGAAAGTGGACGGGATACAGGATAAAGTAGTGAGAAATATTTTAAAGGATATGTAGATACCAAAAGAGGGAGCGGCACATCCGGACATATATTTGTCTGAAGTGTTGCTCCCGTTTTTATCATTTATTTTCTCTTATAGTTCTTCCGGCCTGAATATGGTGTATTTTTGCTTATTCCTGCGCCGCTTCTATGATCTCTTCCGGGAATCCGGCAAACTCCAGCAGCTTCACGGCATTCTGTGAAGTTGCCGGTCCTTCCAGAATCTTATAGCTGAATACAATGTCGTCCTCCCCGATTTCCTCACTGAAATGATAATTGAGATAATCATCCCCGAGAAGTTCCGTCAGCTCTTTGTCATGTGTAGCCACAAGTGCAATACAGTTCTTATCTCTGAGATATTCCAGAATCGCCCTGGAGGCGCGGATACGCTCTCCGGTATTTGTTCCCCGCAGGATTTCGTCAATCGCACATATTGTCATTCTCTCATCCGTGAGACTCTCTAATATCCTTTTCAGATATCTGATTTCCCGGATAAAGTAGCTCTCTCCTGCCATCAGATCATCCTTCACTGCCATAGAGGTAATCACTTCGGCCTGGGGCATACTGAAGTATCTTGCCGCGCATGTATTGATAGACTGCGCAAGGACGGCATTGACCGCTGCCGCTTTTATAAACGTAGACTTTCCGGAGGCGTTCGATCCCGTAATCAGGCAGCTTCTCTCAAGAGTCAGATCATTTGCCACCGGATCTTTGATAAGCGGATGATACATTCCTTTCATCCCGAGTTTCTTTTCTCCTGTATATTCCGGGGTACAGCTCCACAGCAGACTCTTCCGGAAAGACGCCGTGCTTATCGCCACATCCAGATCTCCGATACATCTGTACACTGTCAGATAATTTTCCATATTTCCTATCAGGCGTTTCATGACCTTGTTGTATGTGGTGATCTGACAGAGGGTAATCCCCAGGATATAATCGAGAACTGCTCCTGCCGCATCTCCTGATATGGTGTTCTCCTTTTTAATACGGAGTATACGCTCTCCTCTGATTACGCCGCGAAGTTCTCCCAAAGCTCCTTTCAGTTCAGGAAACAGTTCAGCTATCCCCTTCTTTCCAGAGATGAGCTTCGCATTCCGGAGCAGGCTGACTGCTGTACCGACCAGTCCAAGCTCAAGAGTATGCTTCAGATTGAACCAGACATATACCGCCATATTGAGAGAGCACATAGCTACGAAAGGGACTAACGCCCTGTCAGCCGGAAGGATTGGTATTGCCACGAATGATGCAGCCAGCAGAATCTGCAGTACACGGTATATCCACTGGGACCTGAGGACGTAGGATTCTATACTGTCCAGATAGTCGGGAATGTAATAGGACGCGTCTCCCTTCCCGATATCACACAGCAGGAGCTCGATCTTCTCCCTCTCTTTCTCATCATTACTCCACGTACGCACGCGGCGTTCAAAGATCTGCCTTTCCTCAAGTGACATACGGTTCCTGCGCAGTCTCCAGTAGAGCACCTCTTCCCCTGCAGATGTATCACACTGGGCAATTCTCTGGAACACTTCATTCATCGACAGATCATTCCAGGTGATATCATCAATACCGGATCCGTCATTCACAATATTATAAAATCCTTTGACCGCATCATTCCAGTCTTTTACCTTCGGAATCTTCCCGAATTTTTCATGGATGTAGCTCTTCCTTCTGCGCTTCATATTATAGTATGATACTAACCATATCCCCATCACGAACAGGAAAACACCCAACAATGCCAGCAATGTAGACAGCATACGCGCGCCTCCTTTTTGTATTATTCTATTAATACAATAATGCCATTCGGAAGATTTGTCAATATTGCAAAAATCACTGGCGCATATACCCCGTCTGCGTTATAATACATGGGCGGAAATCCAAAAGAAAGAAAAGAAAGAAGTGAATGATTTGTTGCAATCAGATACAAAAGAAAATCCACTTGGCTTCAGAAGCATACCATCTCTGTTGAAGAGTTTTGCTATTCCCAGCATCATCGCCATGCTGGTCAGTTCTTTATATAATATCGTGGATCAGATTTTTATCGGCCAGGGTGTGGGATATCTCGGAAATGCCGCCACAAATGTATCCTATCCTCTGACTACCATCTGCCTTGCCATCGCCCTTCTGATCGGGATCGGAAGTGCCTCAAGATTTTCTCTCCATCTCGGGGCAGGCGAGAAAGACATCGCGGAAAAGGTTGTTGGAAATGGTATCTGCATGATGTTTACATTCGGCATACTCTATGCAGTACTTGTAGAGATCTTTATGTCCCCTCTACTCACCGCTTTCGGCGCCACGCCGGACGTTATGCCTTACGCCGAAACTTACTCCCGTATCGTTGCTCTCGGTATGCCTTTCCTCATTGTCACTAACGGCATGAGCAATCTGGCCCGCGCAGACGGAAGCCCGAAATACTCCATGACATGTATGCTGATCGGTGCCGTCATCAACACAATCCTCGATCCGGTCTTTATCTTCATCTTCCATCTCGGAGTAGCCGGTGCGGCGTGGGCGACTATCATCGGGCAATTCTTCTCATTTATATTTGCTTTGATGTACATAAGAAAATTTAAGAATATAACACTGAAAAAGAAAGATATCGGCCTGTCAGCAAAAGAATGTATCCAGACAGCCTCCCTCGGAATGAGCAACAGCCTGAATCAGGTGGCTATTACATTTGTACAGATTGTACTGAACAACTCTCTTACCTACTACGGTGCTATGTCCGTATACGGTAAAGAGATTCCTCTCGCTGCCTGCGGCATTGTCATGAAGACAAACGCCATTCTTCTGGCTTTCATCATCGGGATCTCTCAGGGATCACAGCCGATCATCGGGTTCAATTACGGCGCCAGACAGTATGACCGGGTGCGGAAGACATATAAGCTTGCCATCGCTGCTAATCTGGTCATCTCCGCGATAGGATTTATCCTGTTCCAGTTCTTCCCTTACCAGATCATCTCTCTGTTCGGCACTGGTGAAGCAGCCTATTTTGAATTTGCTGTAAGGTTTATGAGGATTTTCCTCTTTATGGTCATCTTTAACGGCATACAGCTCATATCGTCCAACTTCTTTGCAGCAATCGGAAAGCCGGTAAAGGGTCTCCTGCTATCCATGACACGGCAGGTCATCTTTCTCATTCCTCTCGTACTCATCCTGCCTCTCTTCTTCGGGCTTGACGGCATTCTGTTTGCAGGGCCGGCAGCGGACGGTATTGCATTCATTGTAACGATCTGCCTGATAGCAGGCGAAATAAAGAAAATGAAACAAATGGAAACAGAACAACGCTTATTAAAACAAGCTGCAAAATAGCAGCCTGTCTGTACAAAATGATGTTGGGGGCAAAAGCTCCCAACTAAGATGTCTACGGATTATGTTCATCTCACTTCCACCGGCATCATTACACACGCTTTAAACTGATCGCAGTCGATCTTTATGTCAAACTCCCCTCCGAGTGCTTTTACGTATGTGCTGACGATCGCCAGCCCCAGTCCGTTTCCGTCACTGGTGCGCGCCTTATCCCCGCGCGCAAATCTTTCCACAATATCCTCCTTCGTAAAATCCATCGGATATGCCGATGTGTTCGTAATCTCCATGCACAGTTTTTCCGTCAGCTTTCCATTCTGAGAAGCCGGTCTTCCAATATAAGTAGTTACGAACACTCTCGTTCCCTTCGCTGAGTATTTAAGTGCATTCTCCATTAGATTCTGGCAGATACGGTAGAAATAAGAATTGTCGGATACAATCTCCGTGCTTTCTTCCGTCAGGCGCGTAACAAACTCCAGACCGCTGTTCTTTATCTGATCATCCATGTCAGCAAAGATCTGCTCGATCATACGGTTCACCTCAAATTTCTCCGGATG
Organism: Mediterraneibacter catenae; assembly: GCF_008691045.1. Taxonomy (GTDB): domain Bacteria; phylum Bacillota; class Clostridia; order Lachnospirales; family Lachnospiraceae; genus Mediterraneibacter; species Mediterraneibacter ornithocaccae. The sequence continues at coordinate 97,379 of NZ_VMSO01000003.1, read as the reverse complement.
GAGCTCCACATTTCCGCTGCTTGCTTTGGCAAGACTGAAAAGGCTGTTGACCATCTCTTTCAATTTCTCCGCCCTTTCGGAAATAACATCCACATAATCCCGTACTGTGTCGCTCAGCTCTTCCTTACGGATCAGCTCGATATATCCGACCATAGAAGTCAGAGGCGTCTTAAGATCGTGGGATACATTCGTAATGAGATCCACACGTAGCTGGTCGCTCCGTGAGACTTTCTCCAGACTCTTCTTCTCAATTTCCAAAGCCACGTCAAGCCTGCGCCGGTTGAGATTTTCCAGTTGCTCCATCATATAATCAAGCTGTTTCTTCCTGAATCGATTCAGGGTAGCCTCTGCCGCAATAAACTGAACCAGCGCGGTGAATATCATCACATATCCGGATGCATAGTTATAATAACCGCCATTTCCCCAATAAACCCCTCCATTCATGAGATAGGAGAGATACCAGGCCGCCATCAGAATCGCCGCAGCTCCCGCTATACGTATCTGACGTTCCACAGCCTTGCCGCGTTCTTTCCACTGCACGTAACTGTTGTCATCATCCGGCAGCCAGTCGCCAAACTTCTTGTTCAGCAGTTCATTCAGGCCAAACCATATTCCCGCTCCCAGCAGAAGATTTCCCAATATGCCGAAGAAGAATGCCTCTCCGGTTGGATGCCATCCGCGGTATGCGATAACGTTATAGAAAAAGGCGATGCCGCAGACAGCCGAAAGCCCCCCTGCCGCGCGCTTATAATAACGCCCGAAAAAACTTACCGCCTTTTCACTAATATTTTTCCATTTTATATCCAATTCCCCACACCACCTTTACATATCTTGGTTTCTTCGTATCAATCTCGATCTTCTCCCGGATATGGCGGATATGCACCATGACCGTGTTCTCCACACCGTATGTAGCTGTCTCCTGCCAGACATTCTCATAAATCTGTTCCGCTGAGAACACCTGCCCCGGATGTTCCATCAGAAGCTCCAGTATCTTGTATTCCGTGGCTGTCAGCCTGACTTCTTCACCCTCGACTTCGATCAGACGCTGCTTCTTATCCAGGATCAGACCACCGTTTACGATACGATCCTCATCCTGCTGAGGCACTCCCCCGCCCCATGCCCGGTATCTGCGCAGGTGCGCCTTGACCCGCGCCATCAGCTCCGCCGGATTATAAGGTTTCTCCACATAATCGTCCGCTCCCATGATCAGCCCCGAGACTTTATCGCTCTCCTCTGTCTTTGCCGACAGGATGATGACCGGTATCCTGTGTTTCTCCCTCAGCTTCATGAGGGTCGACAGCCCGTTCAGCCGGGGCATCATCACATCCAGCAGGATCAGGTCGATCTTGTTCTGTTCCAGTACATTCAGTGCCTGCATCCCGTCATAGGCGCTCATCACCTGATACCCTTCGTACTTCAGTAATTCCCCGATCGAATAGACGATTTCCTTATTATCATCCACGACCAGTATTGTCTCTTCTGCCATATCTGCCTCCCCTGTTTCTGTATTATAACAGTTCCGCCATCAGGAATGGCACATGCCAAACTGTTACTCTATATAGAATATAAAATCGCGGGCTTAAAAAATCCCCGATGTAAATCTTAAAAAAATCTTATATTCCCGTATATGGATATCAACTGCTTTCACTAATCCCATTGTAGAAGAAACAAGAAAAAAGTAAAGTCATTTCTGCCAATTGAAATAACTTTACTTTTTCTTTGCATTTTAATAAATTATTATCGCCCCGGACAGACGGCCTTTCTTATTACTCCTCTGCCATCTGTTTCACTCTTGCCAGTCCTTTTGACACCGCCGGTATGGAGATTATGATCACTGTAATAACACCCTCTACTAACAGATAGCTGTAATTATAGAGAATCGGATACAGACTTGCGAGCGCTTTCGGGAAGTTGTCCGGCATATAATCCATCCAGTACAGATACCCGCCGATGGCATGGAATGCGCCTCTTGCCAGTACCGCGATTATGTATCCCTTTACCAGACCGTATTTGCTCTTTGCAAAGAAGCCCGCCACGCCAAGTGCCGCAAAGGCAAGGATATAATCACAGCACACCTGGAAAAACGTCAGAACGTACGGTTCCTGGATGAACTGGATAATCCCGTATGCGAATCCAACAAGGATACCTGTCTTCACACCGTACCAGTTTGCGATCAGCACGATAAAGAGCATACTGAACAATGTCACGCTGCCGCCCCACGGCATCTCAAAGAGCTTGATGTAAGATGTGAGATACGCGAGCGCCAGAGCCGCGGCACAAAACACGAGCTGCTTCGTGCTCATCCTCTTTTGGGAAGAACTCTTTGACGCGAAAAACACTGCTGTCAGGAATAGTACGATCCCGACAACGATCGTGACGGCATAGCCTGCTGTCGTCAGGCCGCCTTCTGCATTAACAAGTAATTCAGACATAATAAAAACCCTCCTGTTCTCAGATTGAAAACAAAAGGGCCTAAAGGCACTCATAACATATCCCTACGTTGGCATTATCCAAATCAGGTTATGGGTCGAAGTTCTCAACTTCCTCTCAGCCTGTACTACAAGCTCCCCTTGTCATCAATCTTATGTAATTTTCCGGAACAGTCCGGCTCTCAAGCTGAACTGTTACCGGATTCTATAGTACATGCAGGGCGAAGAAATGTCAAGATTTGTGTATCAATGTTCCCATAGATTTCTGCACCTGTACGATCATGCTTTCCCCGACTCCCGTATATTTTTTTATGTCTGAGACAGACATTCCGCTCTTCAGCATATTCAATATAATCATAGCAACGCCCTCTTCTCGACCTTCTTCTCGCCCCTCTCTTACTCCATCCTGATATAATTCTTCTAATGCCTGACACATATCTATTCTTGCCTCCTTACCTGAAACTGCAAAGTCTTTTAACATATTTTCCGAATGCAGAAACGCTCTTAAAGCCTGATACGTTTCCACGTCTACTCCGGCAAAATAATCCCTGTTCTCATATATATAATCCTTTAGTTCCTTTTTATCTTGTCTGTATTTTAGCACGCCGAGTATCTGCTGTAAATCCGTGTGGAACATTCCTAAGTCTGAAATATTTCCGGCGTCCACAAGATTAATCCGATAATTCGGAACGTATTTGCACAAGATTCTCCCTTCCTCAGTCTGCATATTCATTCCGAACATTCCATACAGGTCCTCCGCTCCGGCATCACTCCCACAGATATCATGCACATAAAAGGAGACTTTTCCGAATACGACCGCAGCGCATCCTGCTGGATACAGAATACAACCTGTTCCGCGGCAACATGCCCGACGCACAGATCAACGCCCTGATCGAGAAGAGCTTCCAGAGCGCTCTGGAAGGCAAGACGGATTTCTTCTCCGCCGGTTTCTTCTCCGATGCTGTCCTGATTGGTATCGGTGCTCCGGTCCATCTCTTCCTGGAACCGGTAGCGCGCATGCTCCACACCCGCGCGGTCATTCCGGAGCACGCCTCTGTCGCAAATGCCGTCGGCGCCGTTGTTGGAAATGTCTCCGCCAGTGTCACCGCACAGATCCGTCCGGATCCGGTGTCTGCTGAGAATTTCCGTGTCATCACACAGGAAACTTCTGCCGTCTTCTCTGATTATGACGAAAGCATGGCATATGCCAGGGAACAGATCGAGAAAACTGCGGAAGAGCTCCTTATTCAAAAAGGAGGCAAGCCGCCGTTTTCCACTTCTTTCTCACAGAATAAGCAGGAAGCTCCCGTTGACGGAAGCATGCTCTTTCTTGCAGAATATATCACAGTAACTAAAACAGGGAAAGCCTTCTGACTTTCCCTGTTTTTGACTTCATTTTATTCAAAGTACATATATTCCATATAGAATTCCTGAAATTCTTTATCGTTGGAAAGCTGTACTTCCTTCGACATATCAGCCAGAGAGCGCAGCCGTTCTTCCACATCATTATCTGTCAGAGCCTTCACCGTTCCTTTCAGGCAGGTATTTCCCGCCGCCGAGATCTTGTCCAGACACTCTCCCGGCAGAAGGCCGATATCCGCCGCTTTGCGCACATCCATCTGATAACCGAATCCTCCGGCGATATAGATATGATCTATGTCTTCGTAACCAACGCCGTATTTCGAGATCAGCGTCTCCAGACCTGCACGCACAGCTGACTTGGCAAGCTGCAGTTCTCTCACATCTTTCTGATAGAACCGGATACCGCCGTTCTTTTCTGACAGGAGAAGGCCGTCCTCAAAGTACGGATCATCCATCAGTCCGGTCTCGTCCATGATCTCCTCTTTCTTAAGCTCATACACGGCATCAATGACTCCCGTTCCACAGATTCCCCGCGGCTCTTCATTGCAGATCGTCTCCAGTTTTACGTTTTCTCCGTCAAGCTCGATCTTGCAGATCGCACCCGGGATACTTCCGGTACCGCATACGATATTTCCGCCCTCAAAGGCCGGACCCGCGGCTGTCGATGTCACCAGAATGCGGTCCTTACACCCGATCGCCATCTCGCCGTTAGTACCGAGATCCACCAGAACGCACGGCTTCTCTCTCTTATCGAAATCCAGAGCATACATCCCGGCCGTGATATCTCCGCCCACATAGGTGGATACGCCCGGACAGATCATAATATCAAAATCCTGCTCCTGTGTCCCGAGAAGTTCTCTGCTCGTTGTATGGGTGAGCGAGATGTCCACCGGTGTAAACGGATACACTCCGAGTGTTTCACAGGAATAACCCATGAGAAGATGAATCATTGTGGAATTTCCGCCGATCACCATGCGGCTGACCTGTTTATCCCTGCCTTCTGTAAGCCTGAGCAGTCCTGTCAGAAGCTGCTCACAGATACTCTTCCTGAGTTCTTCCTTCTGCCCTGCATTGGATGCCTCTATCCTGCTGATCACGTCCGCGCCGTACGCCCTCTGCCTGTTGATATCTGTAAACACATCAGCCGGCCTGCCTTCCGGCAGTTCAAGAAGCTGCATGGCGATCGTTGTTGTTCCGATATCCACCGCTATACCGTAGGAATAAAACTCAGCTTTGCCAGAGCTCTGCTCTTCCTCAGTCCCCTCATCGGTGAGAACGAAGAACCCGCTGCTTTCCCGCTCATCTACGACAACTGTGCACGCCCGGCCGGGATATGCTTTGCATGCAAGCCGGTATCCGTCTTTCAGTTTGTCTCCCGGGAAGAACCGTCTGTCCTCCTCCGAGGGCTCCACGCATCCTTTTATAAAACGCACGCTGCATTTACCGCATGTACCTCGCCCGCCGCACATAGCCGGGATGAAAATGTCATGTTCCTGCAGCGTCTTCAGGAGAGAATCCTTCTTCCTGCCTTTTATGACAGTTTCCTGATTCCCTTTCACAACCTTTATCTGTACGGACGGAAGGTTTCTTCTCTTACAGGTAAGATTATTACATTTGCTACAGTCATGTTCAGGATGATAACGCTTCGTATTGTCATCAAGCAGATAGACATGGCAGACCGTCTTGACCGGATCATACATGAAGCTTGCTTTGATGCCGATCCCCTCTTCACCGGCCCGCGTCACTTCCCAGGCTCTCTTCTGGATACTCATGGGAAGATCCTGGGGCGCCTCGGCTCTTCCGGCAATTCCTCTGCCGCGCTCTCTGCACATAGCCACGACCGTCCCCTGAATCGCATCATCCATCTGAAAGAGATAGTCGTCCGCGATGGCGTCCGCAAGCATTCCACCGAGATAATCGCCCTGCGCAAACAGGCTCGTAGACCACTCGCCCATCTCTTTGCCGATACTGCAGACGCCGAACAATGCTTCCTTCACCTTTTTCCCGTCCGCTTCTATGCTGTATCCTTCCAGACTGCCGAATTCAAGAAGCGCTACCGGCCTGATCTTCTCATACGCCTGCGGCAGCATCTCCTCAAGTTCATCCATGATCTCCTCATACAGGTCGCCCGTCTTGTCCCCGTCGAGGAATGCGCAGACATTCTCTGCCGATATCTTAATATCAAAATCTGTTATCTTCATCTGTCCGTCTCCTGCTATTTCCCATGTCAGTTCATCGGCTGGAGCGTCCGAAAGACTTTACTGATACGCCAGTCCGGTCCGTGTCATTTGCAAAAACAAACCGATAATAATAAAAACTCCTTTTATACCAAAAAGAGTTTCCGCTGACATGATCCTTATTCATTATATCATAGCTCATCTCCTGCCCAAGATAAAGCTATATTATCAAGTATCCTGACTCGCAGTTCATCCTCCGGACATCCTTCTCACCTTTTCAGGCAATGGTTCTTTCGTCCTTCGTCCCTGCTGACAGTAGGGGCAAGCCTGTACCGGATTCTCACCGGTTTCCTTGTTCCGCAGTCAGCGGATCAGTCCTGTTTCTTCTCCAGAACTACTTTCTTGGCAACTTCAGCGCATGACGCTGCATCCGGTGTATAGTAATCTGCTCCGATCTGCTCGCAGAAACTGTCATTTACCGGAGCTCCGCCGATCATCACGATATACTTGTCGCGAAGTCCTCTCTCATTGAGAAGGTCGATACAATCCTGCATCTTCGGCATAGTCGTCGTAAGAAGTGCGGACATACAGATAATATCTGCTCCGATTTCCTCTGCTTTGTCAATGTAAGCTGACGGTTCCACGTCAACGCCCAGATCGCAGATCTCGAATCCTGCTCCTTTTAACATCATAACTACCAGATTCTTACCGATGTCATGAAGGTCTCCCTGAACAGTTCCGATAACTGCTTTCCCAACCGGCTCGTTTCCGATCTCTACCAGTTTCGGCTCAAGCACTGTCAGACCTGCATTCATCGCTCTTGCAGCAACAAGAACTTCCGGCACGAATACTTCATTGTTTTTAAATTTTGCGCCGATGATCATCATACCTGAGAGAAGTCCTTCGTTCAGGATCTCTTTGGGATCCAGATTCTCATCCAGCGCCTGCTGTACAAGTGCCTTAACGTTTTTTGCTCTTCCTTTCTGGAGATATTCAGAGATTTCCTCAATCAGTCCCATGATAGATGTTACCTTCCTTTCCTCTTTTTTATGTTTCCTATTATATATAACGCAATGTATTTTTTTTGCAATTATTTCAGATAATTAGTATTTATTAAGCGGAACATCCGCAGTCCCGTGCCGAGCCGGGAATTTATGTGATAACTGACTATTTTCCCTCGTAGAACTCTTTCACCGCGTCAAAGAATGCCTGAATATTCTCAAGTGGAGTCATCGGCGGGATATCGCAGCCGCTGCCAATAACGAAGTTCGGATATTTGCTGCATCTCTCCAGAAGTTCAAGAGTCTCTTTGCGCATCTGCTCCGGTGTTCCGTTGCGGAATGTTCCTGCCGGATCAATATTTCCTGTCACAATGCTCTCCTGCGGAATTGCTTTCAAGGCCTCTTCAATATCTACAGCGTTGCCAATGCTGTATGCGCCTGCATTGATCTCACGGATATTGTCGAGGAGCGGTACTACGCTGCCGCAGTTATGGTACAGTACCGCAAAGTTATCGTCTCCCACACTCTCGCGAATCCTCTTTACATACGGAGTGGAGAATTCCTTGATCAGATTCGGAGAAAGAAGTCCTGCTGCCGGCTCAGCGATCGCGATTCCGTTGGCTCCTGCCTCTTTAAATGCCTGTGCATATTTGATCAGAAACTCTGTCGCTTTCTCCAGAACTATCTCGACCACCTCAGGATCTTCATATGTCATGATCATGATCTCTGTCATGTCAAGAAGTCTTCCTGCCAGAGAGAACGGTCCGATAATACCTGCCAGGACCGGACGGTCTGTGATCATCTCAGATACTTCCTTGATTCCCTTTACGCACTCTCCGGTACGTCCTGCCCCTACTTCCGGAACTTTCAGTGCTTCCGCCTCATCCTCGTCATGTACGAGCGCCGCTGTAACTGTCGGCACCTCATCCTCGCTGTAATGTACCGGGCTTCCGAAAGCCTCAGCTTCAACAGAAAGATCCATAAGGCTGAACGCCGCGCCTGTATCAAACTTGTCTGCGATTGCTTTCATACATACTGCCTGAAGATGTCCGTCACGTACCATCTCATCTACAGTATGTCCTGTCAGCTGCACCCCCGGGAATGACAGGATCGGCATTGCCTTTTTCGTCGAAGAACTGATATACTCTGCTGCCCACTGTTTCATATCAAATTTCATGATTGATTCCTCCTGCTACGTTTCGTCTCTAATGGGAATTATAGCAATTATTTAAGATCAATCTGGCAATTCTTTTACTATTTTTGTATTTATTAAAGATATCCGTTTCTGTTTCCTTAAAATATTTTTTCAAATTCATGTCTCACTGTTCCCGTATCCCTGAATTGTTCCTCCGGTTCCAGCAGCTTCTTCAGGAACTCTCTCTGCTCTCCGGTAAGCGGCAGCTCCTCATGCCACGGCCGGCTGCCTTTCCCGTCATATCCGGAGTACAGCAGATACAGGATCACATTTGCGGCGCGCGCATAATCCAGGCTGAATCTGATATTCTCCCCGTCCGCATATCGGGCAAGTCCGAAATCCAGCAGAGATATCTTCTCTCCGTCGTCGGTCACATTTGCGACACTGATATCGCCGTGCACGACATTCCGCCCATGGAGATACTCCAGCACTTCAAACATCTGCGAACCTATCCGGTATATTTCTCCGGAGGTAAATATCTTCTTCCTGTCAAACAGCCACTGCTCCAGCGTCAGACCTTCTTTATATTCAAGAACAAAATAGTATCCCTGCCGGTTATTTATCACTCCCAGCAGCTCCGGTACTGCAGGATGCTCCAGCCCTGACAGGATCACCGCCTCGTAATGGTTCGCATTTTTATTCTTTTTCCACATGCGCGCGCGAAATTTTTTGAGGATCACTTTCTTTCCGTCGGGATCAAGGGCAAGAAAGCATACACCGTAGCGCCCTTTCCCAATGCAGGACGCTACGGTGTAGTCTCCGATCTTTTTTCCTGTTTTTACAGAACACATCACTGTACTTTACTTCCGCACTCAGAGCAGAACTTTGCTCCCGCAGGCAGCGGCCTGCCGCAGTTGGGGCAAAATGCAGCATTCGAAACCATCTTCTCCCCGCATGACAGGCAGAACTTGGATCCTGCCGGAACGGATGCTCCGCAGTTCGGACATACTGCCTGTCCTGCCGCTGACGGTGTGTTCGGCTGAAATGTTCCCTGTCCTGCTGCCGGATTCTGCTGATATGCCGACTGGTTCGCCGGTGCCTGGCCGTTGTACCCCTGATTCGGATACGGCTGATTTGAATACCCCTGGTTCGGATATCCCTGATTTGAATACCCCTGGTTTGAATACCCCTGATTTGGATATCCCTGGTTCGGGTATCCCTGATTCACATATCCGTATCCGCTATAGCCGCCGGAACCCGAAAAGCTTCCCATCCCCGGGATCATACCGAACAATCCTTTTTTCCTGTAATGTTTTCCTCCCATGTTAGGATTCGGATAGCGTCTTCTGCTGCTGGAACCTGAAAAAAATCCGCTCATAAACTGTTATCCTCCTGTCTGCTGATTGATTATAAATAGAATATATCGTAATTACACCAATGCTGGCAATAGAGGTTATGGAAATAACAGAATTTTCACACTTTCTTTACACTTGACAGACAACACTGAATCTTATCACCTAATAACTATCATTTTCTTTGTGTCGTCCGCTTTCACGACCTTTTTCGGGATATTGACAATCTGCACTTTTTATGCTAATTTTCTATATTATAAGTTTAGCACTCTCTCTATTTGAGTGCTGACAACTTAGCAACGATGTCATTCATTCTGCTGCAAGGAGGATTTTCTATGTTCATTCAACCTATTTATAATATACTTCTCCTGCCGGATGTTACTTATTATTTTAAGAAAGATTTTTTTGCCGGCAGATCAGATGACTTGAAATCTGACACCGATATTTTATTCGCGCTGCTGAAAAACGACACTGAAAACGGCATGCTTAAGCCGGATGACATCTATCCGGTAGGACTTTCTGCAAAGATTGAAAATATCAGCGATGAGGACGTAGTTCAGATCCGCACTGTCGACAGGGTGAAAATCACCGATCCGGTAATCGAAGACGGTGAAATACTCGCCTCCTTCTCTGTCCTTCCATCCGTCGAAGATATGCCGGAAGAAGAACAGGAGAAAACATTTGCAGAACTTCGTTCTGATCTGCTCAAATTCGTGCAGGGTTATCAGTGGGGACTGTGGGCAAGAGGGTTTATCCTTCAGAGAAAGAATATATTTGATCTGGCATCCGCTCTTTCAGAATATCTGAACCTGACACCTGATGATAAATATCAGATCCTTGCTGCTGACTCCATCAGAGAAAGGTGCAGCCTGATCATCCGCGCTGTCAGAGAGTTCATGGAGATCGCACGGGTTTCTTCCGAAGCACAGGAAGCTCAGAAAGGCGATCAGGAACAGCTCTACCGCGAAGCCGCGCTGAAGAAGCAGATCGACTATCTCCAGAAAGAACTGGACGAGATGCATCCTGAGAATATATCCGACGTAAGGAAATTTGAGAAAAAGATTCAGGAGTCCGGAATGAACAAAGAGGCACGGCGTGAGGCGGATAAAGTGCTGAACCGCATGCGTCAGGAAGGCAAAGAGAGCCACGAGTACGGACTCCTCTATGACTATCTTGATTTTGTCACAAGCCTCTCCTGGAAAGCGCCGCAGTTCACTCCCATCGACCTGAAACGGGCAGAAGAGATACTTGACGAGGATCACTATGGCCTTAAAAAAGTCAAAGAACGTATCATCCAGCAGCTCGCGGTCATGGCGCTGAACCGGAAACAGTACGGTTCTATCCTGCTCTTCGTCGGCGCCCCCGGCACGGGCAAGACCAGCATCGGCCAGAGTATTGCAAAGGCCCTCGGCAGGGAATATGTCCGCATCAGCCTGGGCGGTATCCGCGATGAGGCAGAGATCCGCGGACACAGAAGGACTTATGTAGGGGCAATGCCCGGCCGGATCATGGAAGCAATGAAACGGAGCGGAGCCTCCAACCCTGTCATGGTACTGGACGAAGTCGATAAACTGGCTAAAGATTACGGCGGCGATCCGGCAAGCGCTCTGCTCGAGGTACTTGATCCGGAGCAGAACAACACATTTACGGACCATTACATGAACGTTCCCTATGACCTGTCAAATGTCCTCTTCGTATGTACGGCCAACACGACAGACACCATACCGGAACCTCTGCTGAACCGTATGGAGGTCATTTCATTCCCGGGCTATACTGCTGTTGAGAAATATCATATCGCGAGAAAACATCTGATACCAAAGGCAATGGAAGTTATGGGGATCAGAAAGAACATGCTCAAGATCACCGACGGTGCACTTCGCCAGATCATAGATGAATATACGATGGAATCAGGCGTGCGGGATCTGAAGAAATGCATAGAGACTATCTGCCGGTCTGCGGCTGTCGAACTGGTGAAAAACGCGCCTTCCGGAGATGAAGGCACTGACGCTGTTTCTGCTGAGAACAGTATCTCGGTCACAAAAAGCAGCCTGACAGATTACCTCGGAAGAAAGCAGATCCACTCCGAACGCAAACTGAGTTCAAAGACTGCAGGCGTCGTGACCGGTCTGGCCTGGACACGCGCGGGCGGCGCGATCCTCTTCATAGAGACAAAGCTGACAGAAGGGAAAGGGAAGCTTACGATCACCGGGCAGCTCGGCGATGTGATGAAAGAATCCGTCCAGATCGCCCTCAGCCTTGTAAAATCACTTTACCCGAAGGAATGTAAAGTATTTGAAAATCATGACCTGCATATCCACGTTCCCGCAGGCGCCGTGCCAAAAGACGGCCCCTCCGCCGGGATCACTCTCACCACAGCTCTCGCCTCTCTCGTCACAGGCAAGGCTGTTGATACCGACATCGCCATGACCGGTGAAGTCTCCCTGCGGGGCGGCGTCATGCCGATCGGCGGCCTGCCCGAGAAACTTATGGCAGCACAGAGAGCAGGTATTAAAAAGGTGTTTATCCCTGAAGATAATGTGGAAGATCTGGAAGATGTAGCTGAGGAAGTAAAAGAAAAACTGGAAATCATTCCGGTAAAAAAAGTAACGGATGTATTGAAAAAAGCACTGGGGTAAACCCCGGTGCTTTTTACGAAAGCAGTTCTCTTACCATCTCTGCATCAAATGCCACAGAATCCACATGCTCGACTTCGATCTGATACAGTGCGTTCGCAGCAATGTGCTCTGCCGCCTGCTCCAGATCACGGATACCGCTCGTATCTCTGTGCAGATCGATAACTGCATCGAGCCCGTCCGGCGTAAGGACACATTCATTCTCTCTCATGCCGATCCGCTTCAGAACTTTCGGGAGTGCATATTTTGAGAAAATGACTTTCTTCTCTTCCGGAGTATAGTCCGGAATCTCGATCACGGCAAATCGGGACATAAGCGGCGCACTGATCTGGTCTTTGTCATTCGCCGTCGCAATAGGATATACACCCACAGTCGGAATCATACACTCGATATAGTTGTCCGTAAACCCAAGATTATCAAGCAGAGTCAGAAGGACATCGGCCGGATTGCCGTTTCCTTTTCCCGCTGCCGCCTTGTCAAGCTCATTGATGATAAATACAAGGTTGGACTCTCCCGCCATGGAAAAGGCATCCATGATAATACCCGGCTTTGCGTTGGCATATATTCTGGAGCTGCCGGTGAGCTGTTCCGGATCGTTGATAGAGCTCATGTCAAGCGTCGTCCAGGGCAACTTTAAGATGCGCGCTACGGCATAGGCGATCTGGGACTTTCCGGTTCCTGCCGGACCGATCAGAAGCAGTCCGTATGCCGGCAGCGTATGTGTGCGGTTGATCTGGATGATCGTCTCGATGATCCTCTGTTTTACCCGTTCCATGCCGTACAGTTCCTCGTCAAGTATCCTGCGCGCTTCTTCGGGATCGATCGCCTCAAAGTAGTTTCCCTTCCACTGAATATTCATCATGATGGAAAGCGCCCGCTGAGCATGCCGGCGCTCCTCCGCGGACACTTCGTGAGAACGTGCCACCGCCAGATTTCTCCGCGCCCAAAGCCTGATATTGTCTGGCAGAGTCCTGCCCGCGCAGTTCATAAAGTCCGTAATGCTCTGGATGCTGGTCAGCTTCATGCTGTCGCCGGTTTCCTCCTCATCCTCGTCCGGTATCTCCTCTGACGGAGCGTCGCTCGATAGAAGGCGCTCGATCATAAACTGCAGGAAACCGTCCTCGGCAGAGAGCTTCACACCGCCGCCGAACGCTATCTCACGGATCTTATATACTGCATAGCCGTCTTCCCGGACCGCACCGGAGAGCCGCACATTAATGTGATTCTCTCCGAGCCATTTGAGGAGGCTTACAAAGCGTGCATCGATCTGCAGGATATCCGCACTGACTGTCCCGTCCGCTCCCGCGAATTCAAAAGCAGTCCGTCTGATCGGATTTATAAAAACACCTGTGGAATGATGCTTCAGTTCCCCCGCGCTGTTGTCGAGCACGAGAATCGGATGCTCCGCGGACGCCTCAGACTCACTTGAATAAAATACATTATAAGTACATACAGGATCTTTTGATCCTTCGGGTGAATTATTAAAATCAAAAACTGGCATAAAAATATACTCCTGACTTTTTCATAAAAATCTCTTACCAGTTTAGCATGAAAAAGTCAGGAGTACAATCAGGTCTTTACTATAAATACAGCTCTCAGAACTGCTCTGCCCACTTCTTAAGAGCTTCTGTAGACGGATTTCCGTTTAGGAGCTTTCCTTCTCTGATCACAGCGCCCGGGCAGCTTCCTTCAAGATCTTTCGCCGTCTTTCCAAGACCGCTGCCTCCGGAAGTTGCGAACAGGATGATCGTCTTCCCTGAAAAATCATAGCTCTCCAGAAATGTATTGACGATCGTCGGCGCCGTGTACCACCAGATCGGAAATCCTACGAATATCCTCTCATATGCAGCGATATCCGCATCTGTATCCGCCAGTTCTGGCCGGGACGTTTTATCTTTCATCTCAATCGTACTGCGGGAATTCTTATCCATCCAGTTCAAATCCGCGCTCGTATAAGGTACCGCAGGTCTGATCTCGTAGAGATCTGCCTCCGCCGCTGCGGCCAGAGTCTTTGCCACGCGCTCTGTCACACCGCTCGCTGAAAAATATGCAACTAATGTTTTACCCATAATCTTCCGCCTCCTGTATGGCATATACTGCCTTTTACTTTAGTGTAGCTCTGGAATCGTTATTGGGCAAATATTTAGATTGAATACCCTCCCATGCCTGAAAGTTATATTTCCACTGTCACCTGCACTCCGTCTTCCGTATTGGCAATCTTAAGCTTCATCCTGTACGCACGGAAAATCCGGTCAGCCAGATACAGGCCGACACCCAGATGTTTCTCCTGTCCGCCGCGGCTCTTGTCTCCCGTATAGAAAAGCTCGCATACCCTTGGCAGACCCTCCGGAGATATCTTCTCCCCGGTGTTCTCGATCACACATCGAGCCTTCTCTATGTCTATGTTGATCTTCCCCTCATACCGGTTGTGATCGACCGCATTTGCGATCAGATTTCCGAAAGCTTTTTCAAGGAATCTTTTGTCCCCGCTGATCACAAGGTCTTCCCCGCAGCTTATCCTGACCTCGATCTGCTTTTCTTCAATCTGTGTATCGTATGTACTATGAAGCTCCCCGATCAATTCTCTGACAGATACCGGTTCTTTCACCGGCCGGTACTCTCCGGAATCCAGTCTGGAGATAAATACCATCTCTTTTACCATGTCGTCCATCTGCTCCGTCTGCCCGATAATCTGTTCCAGATAATACTTCCTCTTCTCTTCGTTTGTATTCTCCTCCAGATTCTCCGCAAATCCGCGGATCACGGCAAGAGGCGTCTTCATCTCGTGGGCGATCGCATTTGTGAAATCTCTCTGCCGCTCTTCCAATATCGCCCTCCTGCGAAATGTTTTTTCAACGATCCAGAGCACCAGTCCGGCACTGAGCAATGTCAGGGCGCCTCCCCAAAGGTAGATATTCTTCAGGGAATCAAACGCTTCCTTCCAAGGGTACTCAACCGACCTGATCACAAGCGTATAGTCTGGCACGTTGTAGTCCTCGCCAAGAAACAGTTGCGCAGACGTCTCTGTCTGCCGGACAAGGCCACCGCTGCTATACAGAAAACGTGGTTCCGAGTATGTTTCCGGATAATTCTGGAGATACTCCTCAGCCATCCACTCATGCCATCCGTCTATCCCCCTGTTTTGCTCCATTCCCGGGAAATAGCACGCTACATTCTGGAGCCGGTTCAATGCCGCATCAGATATACTGTCATTCTCCCTGACCGAATCCTGAGCCCGGTCTGCCGGATCTGTTTCTTTCTGATCCATATTTTCCCACTGCCATGCCGGTCCGATATTTCCTGCTTCCTTTACATCCTCTGTGGAATAAAAGAGCCGTCTCACGCTGATGGCTCCAAGCCCGTTTCCCACAGCTGTTTTAGCTGCCTTTATCTCATACGTTACCCCCGCATACTCATGAGGCTCATAATTCTCTCCCTCGTATCCTGCCAGGGTCTCTATTTCTTCATCCGACAGGTAGTCTGACAACGGCCAGCTCACTGTGGCTGTCCCGGTCTCATCTTCGACCTCCGCAGTCAGCAGATTTGTACTCTTAGCAGCCAGATTGCCATCCGCGTCATAAACCGCCGCCGAGATCCGCTGATACTCCGTGCTGTTTACAAGAGCAGCAACAGTGACTTCCTCATATAATTTGTGGATCTGCCAGTCATCCCCGGCTCCTTCCGCGGTATCGTCCGCTGAAATCCGTTCTGCCTGTGCTTTATAACGCATATTATCCCAGATTCCCTGCTCAATCTTTACAATTTTTCCCCAATAGTCTTTCTGCCTTCCCAACTGGTCCACCCAGGTAGCCAGCAGCATGCTCAACACGTACACAGCCGCAAAAGCAAGGATCAGGAAGGCTCTCAGTTTTCCTCCTGTATAGCCCCGAAAAGCTGATCGTTTCTTATCTGCCTTCTTATCTTTTTCCACTCTCATATCGACACCTCCATCCTGTAACCAGTGTTTCTCACGGTATGGATCCGGCATGTGCTCCCTTCCAGAGCTTTCCTCAGCTTTTTGATATGATTGTCCACGACGCGCTCATTTCCCTCAAAATCGTACCCCCACAATCGAGTCAGAAGCTGATCCCTTGTAAAAGTCCGGTTCGGATTCCTGAGGAAAAGGAGAAGCATCTCATACTCCTTCGGCGCAAGCGGGCAGTCCATCCCCCGGACAGTGACACTCCGGGTGCGCACATTCACTGTCACACTGCCTTTGACTATAAGATCCGCTAAATAGGTGCCCCTCACACGCCCTGTCATCGCCATAACCTTCGCATAGAGCACTGGCAGCGAGAACGGTTTGGTGATGTAGTCATCCGCGCCTACAGCATAACCGTTGAGTTCGTCCTCCTCCATCACACGCGCCGTGATAAAGAACACCGGCGTCTCCGTCATCTCCCGGATCTTTCTGCACACGGAGAATCCGTCCCTGCCGGGAAGCATCACATCCAGAAGGATCATCTGATAAGATTTCCGCTCTGCCTTCTCCACCGCGCTGTCGCCGTCATACACAACGTCTGTCTCCCAGCTCTTTCCGGTAAAATAATCACTCACTGCCTCAGCCAGAAGCCTGTCATCCTCCACGATCAAAAGCTTAAGTTCCATATCCGTTTCCCCTCTCCGGTATATTTCTTTGTTTCTAATGCAAGTGTACAGGCTGATTATATCTTTTTCGTATCTTATTGGCAAAAAAGATTTTAAACAATTTTTGATTTATTGAATGAAATTCCCGGAGTAAATCGTATTAATTATGAAAACTGAAAAGGCTGCAAAAATATCATTAATGTATAGAAGGAGGAGGAATATATATGAAAAAATCAACAGCCGCTGTTATCGTATCAGCTCTCGTAATCACACTGGGAGGTACAACAGCACTTGCATTCGGTCAATCCGGACGAGCCGGATATCAGAACAGTGTAGATAGAACTGCTGACATGGTCTATAATCAAAACTGTAAATGTGGTTACTGTGAAGAGTACGGTCACCAATACACCGATACTGATAATGACGGAGTCTGTGACTACTGCACCCGGAATTATGAATCAGTATCTGATCAGGGCGTAAACGGATATCACTGTATATCGGGATCTTCCTGTAATGGAACCGGCCACCACGCAGGTCACCGTTACGGTCACAGATAATAAGAAACGGGGAAAGAGTTATGCGCAGCCAGGAAGAAGCCTGCCGGGCAATCGATCTGTATGCGGATACGGTCCGCAGGATCTGTATGGTTCATCTTAAAAATTACAGCGACACAGAGGACATATTTCAGACGGTATTTTTGAAATATGTTCTCCATACTGCTCCTTTCGACAGCCCGGAGCATGAAAAGGCCTGGATAATCCGGGTGACGATCAATGCCTGCAAAGACTTTCTAAAGAATGTGTTCCGCTCCAGAACTATTCCGCTTGAGCATCTGATCGAAACTCCTTCGGCTCCGGATACGGCTCACTCTGATTTGATTGAAGCAGTCCTCTCACTGCCCGAAAAATACAAGGATGTGATTTACCTTTATTATTATGAAGGTTACTCGGCAGCCGAGATAAGCAGTATCCTTAAAAAGAAAGTAAATACCGTATATACACTTCTGACACGCGCCAGGCAAATCCTGAAGAAACAACTGGAAGGGGTGGTTGATAATGAATGATAAATGGAAAGCTGCCTTTGACCAGATTCATGCGGAGGAGGCGCTCAAGGTCCATACAAAAGAATACCTTTCAGAGAAAATCTATAGCCGCAAAGCAGCCCCCCATCCCGTATTCCGGCATGCCGTATCTATAGCTGCAGGACTGGTTCTTCTGTTTTTCATCGGCGGATCGTGGATCTTCATGACTCCGACTGCTTATATCAGTATCGACATCAATCCTTCGCTGGAACTGGGTATCAACCGTTTTGACCGTATCATCTCAGTAGAAGGCTATAACGAAGACGGAGATAATCTGGCTGAATCTCTGAATATTACATTTATGAATTATAACGATGCACTGGCCGAAATTTTATCCATGCGCAGTATTGAAGACTATCTGTCTGGAGATGCGCTGATGTCGCTCACTGTAGCAGGAGACGATGAGACACAGTACAGCGAAATACTTGACTCTGTAGAGAACTGTGCCGCCGGTCATGAAAACATCCGGTGCCACTCCGGTGATACAGAAGAGATGCACGAAGCCCATGACGCAGGCGTATCCTTTGGCAAGTACCGCGCTTATCTGATTCTGCACGATCTCGCTCCTTCCATATCCCTGGATGACGTCCGCAGCCTGACCATGAGGGAGCTCTATGATCTGATTGATTCTTATGAAGATCAGGAAACCGGGAATGCTGATACTGAATCAGATGGAACCGAATCTGCAACAGAGACATCCGGCACAGACTGTAAAACAGACGGCCATACCGACAGGGAACACGGTCAGGACAGACAGCACCACAGGGAACGTGAAGAAGAGGAAACCGAATAACAGGTTTCCTCTTCTTCACATTCTATACATGGGCACTACAGGATTGATTTCATAGAGAGCCGGATATACTTTTTCTCCAAAGCGCCATTCCTGCAGCCAGACACAGGGCTGCTGCCATAGTCAGGATCACCCGGTGCGGATATGCCCGGTTACCGGTATCCGGTATTATATCGTCGTCTCCCGTATCCGGCATATCCCCCGCGTCTCCGCTGCCCGGCTTTGCTCCTTTATCTGTGGTATCCGAATCCAGTTCTTCCCGGCCGGAATCCGGCAGAGTTTCTTCTCCCTCAGCATCTGTCTTTTTATATGTGAATGTAATTATATTGTCTTCATTCTGTTTCAGCGTGATTTTCTTTCCCACAGATTCGGTTTCCAGATATTGATCTGACGGATATCCCTCATCTGATATGTAGAGAGGCCTGACAAAAATAATATCTCCACTTTTGCCTGTACCCGCCGCTTCATAAAATGGGTCGCTCTCTCCTTCAATCACATGCCGTACAGTATATACTGTATCTCCTACGGGATGCCAGCCGGCGTAGAGAGTTATATCACTTTCCACCGGCCGCCAAAAATCCCATGCCTGTCGTACATCAGTTTCGCCCGGATCGGAGAACCATCCCAGAAAAATGTGTCCCTCTCTCTCAGGTTCCTGTGGTATTTCCGCAAGAGTACCATCCAGAACTATCTGCTCCCCCGGCACTTCCACCTCTCCTTGAACCTCAAATCTGACAGACCACTCTGCCGGATACCAGCCGGCATATACATTTACATCCTGAGCCGGTATCCGCAATACAGTAAGTGGATTGCCTGAATCTGTCAGTGCGGGGCTGAGATACCATCCCGCGAACCGGTCTCCTGAATGTTCTTCTCCCTGCTCCGGCCTATACTCCAGGCTTACCTTATCTCTGTATGTCACTTTTTCCTTTCTGTAGATAACACTTTCTCCGTCATTTCTTCCGTCTATATAATTCAATGTGAAAGTATCACGCTTCAGATAAACGAACAGGTGTGACCCTACATTTCGGAAAACACATTTTCCGTCCGAAAGAATCTGCCCGTCACTGATCGGTATCTTCTCTTTCTGTTCACACTCCTCAACAGAATTACCAGTCGTGTACCAGCCTCCCTCACACGTCAGTCCTTTGGGATGCAGAACAGTAATCTCCGCGCCATACACCGCCGGATTTTTATCAACCTGAGCGCTTTCCACACGCACCTTGCGGAATCTTCCATCCGCAGATTCCTTCAGATATGTCACATAAACAGGATACGAATCCCGCTCCAGCCATGGATAAGCATCAAATGTATGGTTTCCCACAGCAAGATCCTGAAAATAAAATGTATCCAGATGCCTGCTGACCGCCTCGAACTCGTCCCGGACGCCTAAGAACTGTACATCCTGAAACTGTGTTTTTCCCATATAGTATGCTTCCATTTCCTCCATGGTCGGGAAATCATCCGGAAGCGGGGCGCCGTATTTTCCCTGAGCCGTATACCAGATATCATCATTTGGCACGAGAGAGTCACTTGCCTCAGACTCATGCGCTGCTTCTTCATGCAGATTAATTGTCCATATTTCTCTGTCATAATAAAGATTCAGCACCGCCCTTCCATCTGCCGTCACCTCTACATCTTCGCACCTGGCATAATCGAACCCATAGTAATCCTTATAGTAATCCGAATCAGGGAACCAGTCTGCCATTATTCCCGCTCTGTCTATATCTGCCTGCGAAGCCGTGACCACAGTGCCGGTCTGCGCTGTCCTGACTTCCGTATCTCCCAGAAGCGTATACCCCTCATCCTCCGCATTCTCCATCCAGCGCAGGACAGTATACCGGCTCTCTCCCGGCTCCCACAGCGCATTTACCACGTATTCCCCCTCCGGCATAACAGACGGAATTTCCCTGTCCCATCCCCGGAAAACATATCCCGGCCAGACAGGATCTTTAATTTTTGCAATATCGTCGCTTATATCCCGGCCTGCCCATCCATATATAGGAGAAATATATGTACCTTCCGTGCGGAATACGATACGGTCATAAAATAACCTTGTATAATAGACTTTCTTTACCGCCCTGCCGTCCGCAGTGACGAGTATCGTCATATCCTGTCCTGCTTCTCTTGCGTAATTTTTAAAATCTTTATGCTGTATGTTTACTGTCTCTCCCACAGGAGCCCGGAATATCTCCTTTGCCAGAACTGTTTCGTTCTCCCCGTCTCTTGCGGTATAGATCACAGTGTAGTCTGCCTGTTTACGCTCCATCCCCGCAGTATACGCGGCTGCCCGGGATGCTGTTTCTTCTTTTTCTGCGGCTATTGTACTTAATGCGGGCAGGCATGAACTTACAAGTATCACAACTGCGGCCAGAAAGCCTGTCCATCTTCTTTTCATACACTAATTTCCTCCTGCTGTTTTTATTGTCTTTCGCATTATAGCATTACAGATAAAGGAAACATATGTGTAATATTTTCCATCATCGACTGCATACTTTTCGTATGACAGTTCTTGTATAGACGATAACTGTAACGGATTGCTGAAGGTGTAATGACATCATCTGTAGAAAGATCTATCTTAATCCTTTGTTTCAAACTTTTGATTCTCCATTCTTGATCCTGACCACCACTGATGTTTTTTGACTGCATCAAAAAAGGCACTTTTTGAAAGTTCATCTTTCAAAAAGTGCCCTAAGCAATCTGTTTTGCCTGAAATGGACGAGCGACAACTTCTTACAATACGTCATAATAATTCGTATTCGCTTTGGTTTTTGTTGTCAAATTGTTGTCAAAATGAATTTTTGCTGTCAAATCTGAGGGTCATTTCTTATCCTTAGTAGAGCTTCGCTCCTGCCGGAATACTATCATCCAGCATCAGCAGATTCAATGCTTCCTGCCCGTCGTACTCATGTACTGCACTGATCAGCATACCCTCGGAGTCGATACCCATCATCTTCCTCGGCGGCAGATTTGTGATCGCCACACAGGTCTTTCCGACCAGCTCTTCCGGCTCGTAATACTCGTGAATTCCGCTTAAAATCGTGCGTTTCCGGTCTGTTCCGTCGTTCAGTGTGAACTTCAGGAGCTTCTTACTCTTCGGAACTGCCTCGCATGCTTCCACCTTTACAACCCGGAAATCGGACTTGCTGAAGGTGTCAAAATCAACGGCATCCTCGAACAGCGGCTCGACTTTCACCTTGGAAAGATCGATCTTCACAGCCGGCTCGAACTCCTCTTTCTTGTCCGTTTTCTTACCTTCGGCTCCGCCGATGCTCTTCATTGTGGGGAACAGCAGCACGTCCCTGATTGCCGCGCTGTCTGTGAGCAGCATGCACATTCTGTCGATGCCAAATCCGATACCACCTGTCGGCGGCATACCAATCTCCAGAGCGTTCAGGAAGTCTTCATCTGTCGTGTTAGCTTCCTCATCGCCCTGTGCGAGCTGTTCTTCCTGTGCTTTGAAGCGCTCTCTCTGATCGATCGGATCATTGAGCTCGGAGTAAGCGTTGGCCATCTCCCAGCCGTTCATGAAGAACTCGAAACGCTCTACATAGTCCGGATTCTCCGGTTTCTTCTTTGTGAGCGGGGAGATCTCGATCGGATGATCCATAACGAATGTCGGCTGTACCAGATGCTCCTCTACATACTCCTCGAAGAATAGGTTCAGGATATCGCCCTTCTTATGTCTCTCCTCGAACTCGATATTGTGCTCTTTCGCAATCTCTCTTGCCTGCTCCAGAGTTTCTACTTCATTCCAGTCTACGCCTGCGTATTTCTTTACGGCGTCTACCATCGTGATGCGCTCGAACGGTTTGCCGAGATCCATCTCGATGCCATTATAAACGATCTTTGTCGTTCCAAGCACTTCCTGTGCCACGTGACGGTACAGGTTCTCTGTCAGATCCATCATTCCGTTGTAATCTGTATATGCCTGATAGAGTTCCATCAGTGTGAACTCCGGATTGTGTCTTGTGTCAAGACCTTCATTTCTGAACACACGGCCGATCTCATACACTTTCTCAAGTCCGCCCACGATCAGTCTCTTAAGATAAAGCTCAAGAGAAATGCGAAGCTTCAGATCTTCGTTCAGTGCATTGAAATGTGTCTCAAAAGGTCTCGCAGCAGCGCCGCCGGCATTAGCCACGAGCATCGGAGTCTCAACTTCCATGAAGCCCTGTCCATCCAGATACTTACGGATCGCGCTTATGATTCTGGACCGTTTGATAAATGTATCCTTCACTTCCGGATTCATGATAAGATCCACATATCTCTGACGGTAACGTGTGTCTGTATTCGTCAGTCCGTGGAACTTCTCCGGAAGAATCTGGAGACTCTTGGAGAGGAGCGTCACATGGGATGCGTGGATGGACATCTCGCCCGTCTTCGTCTTGAAGACTTCACCCTCGATACCGATCACGTCGCCTACATCCAGCTTCTTAAACTCTTTGTAGTTTTCCTCTCCGACACTGTCACGTGCCACATAGGACTGAATATTTCCTTTAAGATCCTGCACATTACAGAAAGATGCTTTACCCATTACACGCTTGGACATCATGCGTCCTGCGATGGATACTGTCTTGCCCTCAAGTTCATCAAAACTGTCTTTGATTTCCTGACTGTGATGTGTCTGGTCGTATTTGGTGATAACAAACGGATCTTTTCCGTTCTGCTGCAGCTCCGCGAGTTTCTCGCGGCGCACCTTTCTTAACTGGTTCAGATCTGGTTCCTGTCCGTTTTTCTGCTGCTGTGCCAATGTCTTTTCTCCTTCCTTACACGCGAACTCAGACCTCTTAATCATCTGCGTATTAAGAGGTCTGTGTCATGTCATATGTTTACTTTGAACGGCTGATCTCAAGTACTTTATACTGGATCTCCCCGGCCTGTGTCTCTACATTTACTGTCTCACCGACTTTCTTTCCCATGAGTGCCTGGCCTACCGGCGACTCGTTGGAAATCTTTCCTTCAAGACTGTTCGCCTCTGTAGATCCGACGATCTTGAACTCCATCTCCTCGTCATATGTGATGTCAAATACTTTTACCGTACATCCCACATTGATCTTGTCAAAGTCAACTTCATCTTCAACGACTACCTCTGCATTTTTCAGGATTCCTTCAAGCTCCTCAATACGGGCTTCGATATCTCTCTGCTCGTCCTTTGCAGCATCATACTCTGCGTTCTCGGAGAGGTCGCCCTGCTCTCTCGCTTCTTTGATCTTAGCTGCAACTTCTTTTCTCTTCACCACTTTAAGGTCTTCAAGTTCATCCTCAAGTGCCTTTAATCCGGCATAAGTAAGTAATCTTTTCTTTGCCTCTGCCATTGGTTACGCTTCCTTTCTGTTTCCTTAAGTTTCTTTCTATTTTGATGTCTTTCATACAGGACCGCATATCCTGCAACACTGTCATTTAAGTCTATTTCGCAATTTCAATATTATAACCAAACTCTATAATGATGTCAAGAGATTTTCCAGTTCTTCCAGGCTCTCTACCGCGTTCACTTTCTCCCTGAGACGTGCCGCTCCTTTCAGCCCTTTTGTGTACCAGGCCACATGTTTTCTCATCTCCCGGATACCGGAAAACTCCCCCTTGTACTCCAGCTGCAGGCGCGCATGTCTGAGCATCATTTTCCGCACTTCATCCTTGTCCGGTCTCGGCGGGAGTTCGCCTGTCTCTTCCCAATGTATCATCTCAGAGAATATCCACGGATTGCCCTGAGCTCCCCTTGCGATCATGATGCCGTCGCATCCGGTCTGCTTCACCAGTTCGTCCGCTTTCTGAGGGCTTGTGACATCGCCATTTCCGATAACGGGGATCGATACCGCCTCTTTCACCTGACGGATGATGTCCCAGTCCGCCTTTCCGCTGTAATACTGTTCTCTCGTCCGGCCATGGACCGCCACGGCTGCCGCTCCGGCTTCTTCTATGATCTTTGCGATCTCCACCGCATTTACATGGTCGTCGTCAAAGCCTTTCCGGATCTTCACTGTCACCGGCTTGTCGATTGCTTTTACGATAGCACTGACGATCTCATAGACCAGTTTCGGATTCTTCATGAGCGCAGATCCCTCGCCGTTTTTGACAACTTTCGGCACCGGACACCCCATGTTGATATCCAGGATTGCGAACGGGCGCTCCTCGATCCGTTTCGCCATCTCGCTCATGATCTTCGGGTCTGAGCCGAAGAACTGAAGGGAGACCGGCTTTTCATCCGGATGAATCTCAAGCAGGCTCTCTGTATTTCTATTGTTATAATAGATCGCCTTTGCGCTCACCATCTCCATACAGAGCAGACCTGCCCCCTGCTCACGGCAGAGCAGACGAAATGGCAGGTCAGTCACACCTGCCATGGGGCCGAGAATATATCGGTTTTCAAGTTCTATATTTCCTATCTTTAAGTGTTTCATAATTCTTATTTGTCAGTCCCCTTCATCCTCTCATAGATCAGCCGCAGCCCGTTGAGCGTCAGCTGCGGATCGTACAGATTGATACATTCCGTCTCATTCGCAACGATCTTCCCGAGTCCGCCTGTGGCGATCACATACGCGTCAGTATAGCCGGATTCTTCTTTCATCCGCTTCACAATGTATTCCGTCTGGCCGATGGCTCCGAATACAAGCCCGCCCTGCATTCCTGTGACAGTATCCCGCGCAAGGGCTGTATCCGGCATCTGGATCTGTATAGCCGGCAGCATCGCCGCTCCGCCCCACAGAGAACGTCCGGCCGTCTCAATGCCCGGTGCGATAATGCACGCCTCCAGTGTACCGTCCGGTCCGATCAGGTCATACGTAGTCGCCGTGCCGAAATCAATCACAATGGCCGGTCCTTTTGAGATAGCATATCCGGCCACCGCATTGACGATCCGGTCAGGGCCTGTCCTGGATGGATTATCCGTATTCACGAGGATGCCCGTATCAGAATCCGCAGACGCGATCAGGGGCGTCGTGTGCAGATATTTGATAATCCCGCTCGTCAGGGAATGCATGATATCAGGTACGACCGATGCGATGATAACAGCTTTAATCTCTTTCGGAGCAATGGATCTGTGTTCCAGTATGCCGCAGATCGTCATTCCATATTCATCAGATGTACGCGGACGTTTTGTCGTCATGCGGAACATGCCGAACAGGAGCTCTTCCTCGAACACTCCCATTGTTATATTTGTATTTCCCACATCGATCGTAAGCAGCATAGGCTTTCCTCCCCGTATTATTTGTTTTCCTTATATTAACAAGTATCTCTCGACGCCGTCAAGTTCGTTCACCACAACTATTCATAAAACCGCTATAGCATCAGAATACAGGGGGGGGTACAATACACCTGTATACCAACACTGATACAGGAAAGCTCCCGGCCGACGTTATCTCACATCGCGCCCGGGAGCTTTTGACCCCAACATCATTAAAACCTCTTGATCTTCCTTGTAGTCGTCTTCTCGAACTCCGTGTCCCTTACGATCAGACTGTAAATCCTCTTCTGCGGAGCTGCAGTTTTATTGTACTCATCGATTACTTCCTGAAGTTTGGCCTGCACATCTTTGATCCTTTTCTTCTTCACGTAATCCTGATCAGGATAGATCTCCGCCTCGATCACTCCGCCTTTCTCACGGACAAGCACCTCACCCACAAGCCGGTTTGTGCTGAGCGCATTCTCCAGCTCTTCCGGAGATACGTTCTCGCCGTTCTTCGTGATGATCAGGTTTTTCTTACGTCCGGTCAGATAGACGAATCCATCCTCGTCCACATATCCCAGGTCGCCCGTCTTAAGCCAGCCGTCCTCAAGCGTCTCCGCAGTCTCCTCGGGCATCTTGTAGTACCCCTGCATAACGCTGCTGCCTTTTACCCACAGCTCCCCGTCCACAGTCTTCGCCTCACAGTTGGGGATAAGCTGCCCTACAGCATCTTTGCGGATATTCCAGCTCTGTGAGACACTGATGACCGGCGCGCACTCCGTCATACCGTATCCCTGCTGGATCGTGATATCATATTTCTTAAACATATCGATATATGAAGGATCAAGATACGCACCACCGCTGCAGATCGTGTGGAACTGTTTTCCAAACACCTGATTCTTCACGATCTTTGCCGGAAGGAGAGACGCCTCCTCCAGCTTCTTTGCCATCGTCTCGATCATCAGCGGCACCATAAGGATCATCTCCGGCTTGAAGAGCTTAATATTCTTCGCAACTCTTATGAGAGAATCATTGATACAGATGACCGCCCCCAGTGAAACACCTTTGAGGATATCCATGCTCAGGCAGTATGCATGGTGGATCGGCAGCACCGTCATGATCACGATCCGCTCCGGGATCTTCATATCCAGACAAGTCGCATTTTCCGCCACATTTCTGTGCGTGAGCATGACGCCCTTACTCTTGCCGGTCGTGCCCGATGTAAACATGATCGTACAGAGCTGATCCGGCTGAGGCTCATAGTCAAAGCTGCCTCTGTTTTCTTCCAGGAGTTTCTGCCATGAAGACGCATGGTCATCATGCTCTTCCTGCTGCATGGAAATGATATATTTCAACTGCGGGCAGCGCTCCTTGGCGATCGCCGCCACGTCTTTCCTCACTTCGTCGTACACAAGCACTGTAGAGTCCGAGCGGTCGATCAGATCGCACACATCCTCTGCCGGGAGATTTACATCCAGGGGAACTACTACGCTTCCACTGTTGACCGTACCGAAGTATGTCACAAGCCACTCATAGGAAGTCATCCCGATCACTGAGATATGTTGTCCCTGCTCTCCAAGGCTATTGAGCACGTTCGAGAAACTCTCACTATCTTGTTTTAATTGTGTATAAGATTTGGATTCGATTTCGTTTTTACCGATTTTATAACGTATTGCGTCCTCCGGACCGTACTTCTTCTCTGTATTGACCAGAATCTGACGCACTGTACTGCAAAGCATAATTTCACATTCCTTTCTCCGTGCCATACCGGCATGGGCCCTTACATCCAGCCTGCACAAATCCGTCTGCTGATATCATATGGCTGAACTGTTATACCAACGTCTCAAGATAATCGACAGCTTCCTGTACTGTGCGGATATTTGCCGCCTCAGTCTGCTCTACTTCCACATCAAACTCGTCCTCGATCTCTCCGAGCATACTCATAAAATCGAAAGACGTAAATCCCAGATCTTCCATAAAACGTGACTCCGGATGGATATTCTCCGGTTCTACTTCAACATAATTGCAGATGATATTTACTAATTTTTCAAACATGACCGTTCTCCTTTTTTCGTTTTCTATTCTCTTACCTCATGTGCCCGCTTTGTCATTTCTGCCCTGCACAGACACATACTATACTAACTTGATGATTTCCCCGATCGTAAGGTCCGGATTCTCAGCGCCTTTAAACATGATTTTGCACAGATAGTAGTACAGATATTCCAGTTCCTCTCTTGATACAGCCTTGATCTGATGCTCAAAATTAAAGTCAAGACCATTATCCTCCGGACGGTGCATTACTGTCAGATACATTCCCTGCGGACAGATACCGTTCGGATACCATTTTGTTTTGTACCGGATATCTCCCAGCTGATCCAGCCCTTTCTCCTTCAGCGTCAACGGCTGGTATGTCAATGAAATCGGCTCGTATCCCAGCCCCGGATTCGGCTGCGGATATGTCTTTGCACGATATGCAAAATATGCTGTCGGATCATAATTTGCATGGCGGAAATACTCATTCTGCTTGTCACGGATCGCATACACTCCGTCGATAAACTTCATATCTTCCGGGAAAATGGTACGGAACGGGAAAGAATGGATTCTCGTGCCGCCGGATTTCTTTTCTTTCAGAGTTGCACGTCTCGCGATCGTTGTCGTGAGAGACACGTCTTCGAACCCGTTCATCTTCTGATAGTATGTACGCAGCCCCATAAGAAGGAGACAAGCCAGGGATACGTGATATTTCTCACAGAAATCCATCAGACGCTTCGTAGGCTCTTCCTCCAGATGGAAGATATCGAGAGCCGACTTTGTATCATCTGTAACACAGAAGGCTGACCTGAGTTCCGGATTCTTGAACATGTCGCGCATGGACTCCAGCTTGGCTGTCCCGTGAAGGTCATTGTAGATCGGCTCGCTCTTCTCGATCTCTTTCTGGAAATATTCGGCGTCTCTTATCTGGGCTTTACTGCCTGCCTCATATGCAAAGTCGCGCTCAATCTGCTCGATATAGGAAGCCATGTCTTTGGGATACGGAACGCCTTCATATTTTGCGTTACAGTACAGCTCGATGATATCTTTCAGGAAACAGATAAGCGACTGTGCATCCACGATCATGTGATTTCCGAGGAAATACACTCCGTTAAAGCCGTCCGGCATTTTGATCATGACTACCCTTGTCAGCGGTGCATCGAACATCTTGAATGGAACCGTTGTCCACTTCTGCATCTCTGCTTCAGCTTCTTCCAGGCTGACATTTGAGAAATCTTTAAATTCGATATCTTTCTCTTCCGGATCCATAACGTACTGGTACCATGTTCCTTCTTTGTCTTTTGCAAAACGGACACGCATGCCCTCGTTTCTGGCATATGCCTCGTTGATCGATTTTTTCAGCTGATCCCAGTCAAGCTCCACTTCGATCGTCAGGCTCGTCCCGATATTCAGAACTGCCATATTGGGGCAGTGCGGCGCATAGTAAAGGTGAAATTTCTGTGCTACAGTAAGCGGATACACTTTGTGTCCTTTTCTTGTCCTCATCATTTCATTATTCCTCCGATAAATGAATCCAGGGCCCCCTCATAAGCTTCCATGTCCTTATAATAGCTCTCGCCATGGCCCGCGTCCTTGACAATGAGTTTCGTTTTCTGCGAAGCGCAGTTCTTATATATTTCCTCGCACATCCAGCATGGAACGAAGATGTCCTTTTCTCCGTGAATAAATAAAAACGGCACTTGTGCTTTCCTGACTTCCCGGGCCGCATTACACTCATCCAGCCCGTATCCGGCATTGCGCTTATTCAGCTTATCCGCGATCTGGATCATCGGAAATGCCGGAAGATGATACATGCTGTGAAGCACATGGGTAAACACATCTTTCGCCGATGTGAACGCACAGTCGGAAACGATTCCTTTCACCTGCGGCGGCAGCTTCAGCCCGCTCATCATACAGACCGTGGCTCCCCCCATAGAATTACCATGCAGAAGGATCTGTGCATCTTCGCCGATCTTTTCTGTCATCCACTCGATCCATTTCATACCGTCAAGCCGGTCCATCGTTCCAAATCCGATGTATGTTCCATCACTCTCTCCATGTGCTCTCTCATCGATCAGAAGCATCCGAAAACCATGCTTCAGATAATAATACGAGAGGCTGCCATAGTCATTGAGCCCTTTGCTCGTATATCCGTGGAAACAGATTACGGCTTTAGAGCCTTCGTCCCCTTTGAAATATGTACCGTGAAGCCTCAGCCCGTCGTGGGAAGTGATCCATACATCTTCATGGGGCTGCTCCATCATCCAGTCGCTGCGTTCATGCATAAACGGGAAATACTTTTCCCAGTCTACACCTGACATCTTCATAGTGCGCTCCGTCTTGGCATTGTAACGTTTCATGGTCCTTCTGTAAAAATATGCCGTGCCTCCGGCTTCCGCCGCAGTCAGCAGTCCCAGGACAGCCGCTGCGCCTTTTAATATCTTACCCATTTTATCACCTGCTTTTATTATCCTGCGTTTCCTGTCTGCTATTTTTCCTGTTTCTTCTCCGCTTTATCTGCGTTCTTTTTGCTGTTGATCAGGTCTTTAAGCCTCAGTGCCTTATCAATGTTTCCTTCTACTTTCAGTTTTCCGAGCGTTACCGCAAGGATCGGATCTGTCTTGCCGTCCGCAATCTTGAATAGAGTCTCTGCACTACATGTAAACATTGCATCACGGTCAAAATACTCATAAGGCTCCACATACAATTGTCCGTCTTTCACCTCGGCATAGAAGATTCCTTCTGCTTCTCCGGTGATATTGAACTGATATGCGAGATGTTCATGGATATCACTGACATCTGCCCCTATCAGCATTCCTTTTACCTTTGAAAACATATCTGCGTAGGTCATATTATCCTCCTTTTCGACCTCTCCGGTCTTTTTTCGACCAGCGGTCATGTTCTCTTCTCTGTTAGAGTACCATTTTTTCGACTGACGGTCAACATACGTTACTATCAAAATCCCTTTTGTTTTTCCGTCATTTTTTGTGCGTTTTTCTTGCTGGTTCTTTTACCGGTGATATGCTATACTTGACTGGAACTTTACAATATATCCCTAAAAAAAGACACACACTGTCGGAAAGGCGGAGACTATGACTGACCAGAAGAAAAAATATGATCTCATACTTGATTCACTGCAGAAGCTTTTGGAAAACAAAAAGCTTCAGACGATCTCCGTCAGCGAAATTGCTCAGACTGCAGGGATCGGCAAAGGAAGTATCTATTATTATTTTCCGTCCAAAGACGCTATCCTCGAAGCACTGGTTGAACGCAACTATGAGAAGCCTCTGACAACGGCAAAAAGTCTGTCCTCACAGACAGAGATTCCTCCGTTCACGCGCATGGCCATGATCTTCCAGGCATGCCGCAATGCTTCCACCGAGTATTTGAAGTCGGGAGAAAAAAGCGGAGTCGGCGCTCCCGAAAAAGCACTGCTCCACCAAAAATATATGAATCATCTTATCAGCGAATTCAAACCTGTGCTGGCCGAGATCATTCAGCAGGCAATCGAGGCCGGAGAAATTCATTTTGATAAGCCGGAGGTACTGGCCGAGATCGTGCTGATCGTCCTGACCGTCAAAATGGACAATACGATCATTCCATCGACCAAAGAAAATATCGAGGAAACCATAGAAGGACTCGTTGCCTTATTGGAAAAAGGGACCGATAATCCCCCCGGATCACTGAACTTCCTCATGGCATAAAAAAGGACTTACGATACAGATCATCTCCGTATCATGAGTCCCTTTTTTTAATTTCCTGCCATTATTATATATTCTTTTCGAAAGCTCTCGCCTGGCGCTGCTTTATTGACGTTCGGTTTTTCTGAAAGTTCTTTGCTGTATCCCACATCATCGCATCTTCCCATCCACGGTTCCAGGCACACAAACGGTGCATCTTTTACGGACCAGATACCGAAATTCGGGAAACCCTCGCATTTCATCCCCACGTAAGGAGTTCCGTCCTTATGGCACAGCCACACTTCCTCGATCTGTCCGCCATCAAAGATCAAAGCGTCATTTTCAAACATTTCTTCCGTAACCGGACAGCACTCATCTTTCAGTTCCAGCGTATACACCTTCGCCGGGTCAGCCGCTGCTTCAGCCGGATCGATCAGGATATAGCTGAGCTTATCGCATCCGGGAAATTTCAGCAGATAGTCCGTCTTCTTATCCTCCTGCTTTGCAAAACGGAACGCCGGATGTCCGCCGATCGTAAAATACATATCCTCATCCCCCGGGTTGCGCACCTCCCAGCCGACACACAGGCTGTTGTCATCTAATGTATAGGTAACAATCAGTTCAAAATCAAAAGGATAAACTTCTTTTGTTTCCTCGCCGGACGCAAGAAGAAAAGAGACGGTATCCTCTTTTTCACAGATGCACTTAAATTTGCTGTCTCTTGCAAACCCGTGCTGTGCTGTCGGATACTGCGTACTGTTGATCAGTACAGTATTGCGGTATGTCTTTCCTACATTCGGGAACAGGATCGGCGAACGGCGCTTCCAGTATGTAGGATTACCCTCCCACAAAAGCTCCGCGTCATTCTTTTTGTCATAGATTCTTGTAATTTCCGCTCCCATTTCCGAGATTTCCACGCACAATCTCTGATTTTCTAATTTCATGGTCATTCCTCCTTGTCCTTTTATATGATCCTTGATTTTGATCCGCCTTTAATCTCCTTTTACTCGGATTCGTCGCTCTGCTCCACCTGAATGCACTCGTCTACCAGATAGTCCGTCACCTTATCCCGCAGGACAGCTGCTTTAAGCTCATCTTCTCCCACCTGCCCGATGTATTCCTCCACATCGTCAAAACCGGCCTCTTCTGCATACTCTGCAATAGCTTCCTGATATTCCTCCTCGGATGGTTCCAGATGCTGTTTCGACGCTATCAGTTTCAGCGCTTCCTCGAGGGCTACGCTCTGCCGCACCTGCGTATCGATCTGAGTATTGAAATCTTCTTCTGTAGTCTGCAGATATGTCTCTACAAACTCTCCTAATTCAACGCCGTATAATCCTGCCAGCTGAGTATAATAATCTGTCATCTGCTTCGTCAGCTCCTCAACTCTGTCTTCCGGATATTCATTCACTTCGACGTTTTCCATCAGGGCAGTCTGTACGGAGTCTGTAAGCTCCGCATCTACAGATGCCTGCATACTTTCCTCGAGCTGTGAACGGATTGCTTCCCTGTATTCCTCCACTGTGTCTGAATCCTCACTGTTCTCCTGAACCCACTCGTCTGTCAGCTCCGGAGTAGTCTGAAGAGAAATCGAATTGAGGACAATGTGGAAATCTGCTACTGTACCTGACATATCCGGATTACGCGTATATGGATCAGGGAACTGCACCTTAATGTCAAACTCATCTCCAGTTTCATGTCCCACTATCTGCTCTTCGAATCCTTCATAGTCATCCGTCGCTCCGATAAATGAATTGCTTCCCAGCTCCAGATCAGCCCCCTCTGCAGATCCTCCGTCAAAAGCCTCGCCGTCAATGTATCCGGTATAATCAATATTAACGGTATCTCCCATTTCCGCCGCACGGTCTGTCACCGGCTCGCTCTGGGCATACGCGGCAAGGTTGCTCTGAACAACCTGTTCAACCATATCATCCGTCACTTCCTCTGCCGGAGCCGGCTGCGGGACTTCCAGCCCTTTGTACTGTGTGACTGTCACATAATCATTAGACAGTTCGCCGCTGCATCCGGCAAGTGCTCCTGCCAGCGCTGCAGCCAGCATTACAGCTAAAATCTTCTTTTTCATAATCTTTCTCCTTTTTATCATATTAATTTTTGACGTTCTATAACAGTGGAGACAGAAGTCTCGAGAACTGTTCTTTTCCTTTTATGATAAGACTTCGCTCATCATAAACTTTTCTGGTGACATGAGTACACTGAGTCATATCATTTTCAAAGGCACGCTCCAGGCGCTGTACTGTACGCTCGCTGTAGATGACCGCATTCACCTCAAAGTTCAGCCCGAAGCTTCGAATGTCCATGTTAGCCGTCCCTACGCAGGCCACCATGCCGTCCACGCACATTGTCTTTGCATGCAGGAATCCGTTGTTATACACATAACATTTCGCACCGGCGGCCACCATATCCCCGACATACGAATACGTCGCCCAATATACAAACGGGTGATCCGGCTTGCACGGCACCATGATGCGCACATCGATTCCTGACCGGCTTGCAATTTTCAATGCATCTAAAATGGAGTCATCCGGTATAAAGTACGGGGTCTGAATATATACGTGATCTTTTGCGCTGTGGATCAGGCGCAGATAGTTGTCATGTATCGTCTTGATCTGTGAGTCCGGTCCGCTCGATATGATCTGCACCGGATCCCGCCCATGTCGTGTATACTGCGGAATCTCGAATAATGTATCGTCAAGGAACAGATTTTCTTTTGCCGCGTAGTTCCAGTCCAGCACAAAACGCACCGCGAGAGATGTTACTGCAGCTCCTTCTATGCACAGATGGGTATCTCGCCAGTATCCGAACTTCTTGTCACGCCCGAGGTATTCTCTTCCCACATTGAAACCGCCCACAAATCCGATACGTCCGTCTATGACCACGATTTTCCTGTGGTTACGGTAATTTACACGCAGCTGAAGCTTTCCGAGAAGTGCCGGGAAGAACTCAGCCACCTGAATTCCTTCATTTTCCAGACGCTCCCAGTCCTTATTCTTCATTGTACGGCAGCCCATACTGTCGAAAAGTACCCGGACCGCCACTCCCTCTCTCGCTTTCTCAATAAGGACTTTCTCAATCTCCTGCCACAGTTCATCATTCCGGATGATGTAATACTGCAGATGGATATATTTTTTTGCCTGCCTCATCTCCTCGATAAGGGCGCGAAATTTTACTTTACCATCAGTATATACCCGGATGTCATTATTGTCTGTAAGGACGGCCTCACCCGCTTCAAGATTATACAATATCAAATCCTTGAAACGCGCCATCTCGGGATTTGCGAGCCGCAGACGTTTATGATAGATCGTCTCTTCCTGCCGCCGCACGGCATATTTCAGTTCTCCCTCAATCTCCTTCGCTTTGAACATACGGCTCTTGTGAAAGTCCTGTCCGATGACCAGATAAAGGATAAAACCGAGTATCGGTATAAAATAAAGCAGAAGAAGCCATGTCCATACCGTCTGCGGAGATCTCCTCTGAAAGAACACGATAATCAACGCGAAGAGGATATTAATGATGACGATGTTGTCCATAATAAAATCATAGACCGTCACCGCTCCGTTCCAAATCATTTCTGCCATAAATCAAACTCCTTTGTGTGCGTCCGGGGCTGCCGCAATGGCCTCTCTGTTCCTGCCCGGAGACACTACTATAACAGTATACTCGTTTTCCCCGTGAAAAGTAAACCCTAAACCTTTAAAATGCGGTTATTATCTTGCACTCGTCCAGAAACAATGTTAAAATACTATGTGCGCAAAAGCGGAAAAACTAAGGTTTAGGAGGGTATCAACATGCCTAGTACATTCACCATTGTGATGATCGTCATCCTGATTGTCCTCATCGCCGCCTGCATCGCACTGTACTTTTTCGGGAAAAGAGCTGAAAAAAGACAGGCTGAGCAGCAGGAACAGATGGACGCTGCAGCTCAGACGGTCAGCATGCTCGTCATTGATAAAAAGAAGATGAAACTAAAAGAGGCAGGTCTTCCTGCCGTTGTTCTTGAAAACACGCCGAAATACTTAAGACGTACAAAAGTACCGGTCGTCAAAGCAAAGATCGGTCCGAGGATCATGACTCTGATGTGTGATAATAAAGTATTTGAAGTCATCCCTGTAAAAAAAGAAGTAAAAGCCGTAGTCAGCGGACTTTACATAACAGGGATCAAGAGCGTAAGAGGCGGATCTATCGAGCAGCCGCAGAAAAAAAAGAAAGGATTCTTCCGCCGGAATAAATCGTGATCATACCGCTTGTATAAAAATTTCGCTCCCTAGCCGGATATCGTAGTCCAGGGAGCTTTTTCTTTTCAAACCTGTATGATTCGAGCTACCGGCTGGGAAGCGCCTGCCTGCTGCTCTCGGCAGCCGACCTGGCACTTCCGGTATAACGACATATTATCTACAGCATTAAATAAAGTGAGTTTTCGGAGTATATATCATATAAGCAAAACATCAAGTGAGAGCGTTCCGAAAAGCATTGGTCTTAGATGTTAAGTGGCAGGAGATGGAGTCCCATTGGACGAACATCTCCTGCCACTGTTACATCTACACAATCTTTGAGGTAGAGCGGAACGGTTTTGTGTTATGATATATACTCCGAAAACGCCCTCTTTTTTTACTGCTGCTAACTGCTGAGCACTGTAAAGTCGGGATCATTTTTTGCCATTATGTTCATCTTGATCCTGCAGTCGGCAAGGGGTTCGTGATTAACATCCAATTCATAATCAAGACTGACGTTAATCTTGTTGTCTTTCACGTTTACTTCCATATTCTTTGTATTCACACCGATCAGCATCTGACCGTAAGGTGTACGGTAGTATGTCTGATTTTTCCGGTTTTTTTCAAAAATCATATGGGAACTTGAGGCTCCGCTCTTCATGATCTCAACGCTGTCATTTCCTGTGATCTTGATCTTATTCCTGATCGTTCCCGCCATTCCCTCGAGCACTTCATCATAGATAATATAGTGTTTTCCGTTTTTACAGTAGTAGTTTGCCGGTGTCACAACCTCAATGTTGTCGTCCCCCGTTTCATATCCTGCTGCCGGATCGTTCATGATATCAATATGTTTTCCTGATATACTGACCAATACTTCCTTTGTCATCTTTCCGCTCTTTTAACTCCCATAACAGTTCAGCCGCGCCATTCCTGATGGCTGAACTGTTACTAATATTCTTCTATATTTACAACATTTGTCGTAGGTACATCAAACGGCATTACCGTATTCGCAAACCTGCGGAATTTCTCCGCAGCATCGCTCACATAGAAAGAATATATACTGTGCCGCTCCGTATCCCCGCTGTTTTCCATTCCCTGTTCATGGAGAAGTTTCTTCAGATCCATTGCAGTTTCATAAGCAGGATTCACAATCTGAATCTTTTCTCCCATATATTCCCTTATCTTTGATCTGAGAAGAGGATAATGTGTACATCCGAGAATCATCGCATCGATATCCGAGCTGCGCATAGATTCCAGATAATACTCTATGATCTCCTGTGTGACAACGTGATCTTTAAACCCCTCTTCAACCAGAGGCACAAAAAGAGGGCAGGCCTTCTCGATCACAGTTACATCCGGCGCCATCGAATGAATGATCTTCGTGTACATTCCGCTCTTGACCGTAGCATCCGTACCCACGACGCCCACCTTCCGGTTCCTGGTCGCTTCGACTGCCGCTCTTGCTCCCGGTATGACGACTCCCATGACCGGAACGTCAAACTCACCTCTGACGGCGTCAAGCGCCAGCGCGCTCGCCGTATTGCAGGCGATCACGATAGCCTTGACTTCTTTTGTCTTTAAGAAACGGATGATCTGTTCCGAGAAACGAATGATCGTATTCTGCGATTTACTTCCGTAAGGAACTCTTGCCGTATCCCCGAAATATACGATATTTTCATTCGGGAGCTGACGCGAGATCTCTCTTGCCACCGTCAGCCCGCCTACGCCGGAATCAAACACACCTACCGGTGCTGTATTCCTGTTTTCCATAATGACCTGCTCTCCCTGTTCGTCTCTTATACACGGCGTACCTGCCCGTGCGATCAGATTTCTGAACTGTTACTTTTTAAATTACAGTGCCAGTATCTTAGCTACATCATACTGATACTGGGAAACTGACTTCTTCATAGCCAGAGCTTCTTCGATATCAAAGTCAACGAATTTGCCGTCTTTGTATCCCACTACGCGGTTTGTTTTGCCCTGCAGAAGAAGATCTACAGCCATTGAACCCATAACAGAAGCGTACACCCTGTCTTTACATGTCGGACTTCCGCCGCGCTGCATGTGTCCCAGGATTGTCGCTCTTGTCTCCATGCCTGTTGCCTCTTCAATTCTCTTTGCCATATTAATAGAATCTCCGATACCCTCGGCATTGATAATGATATAATTCTTCTTGCCGCGCTTCTGACATTCTTTGATATCCGCAACAATAGCGGCCTCATCGTAGTCATGCTCTTCAGGCATCAGAATACGCTCAGCACCGTTGGCAATACCGCACCACAGAGCGAGATATCCTGCATCACGTCCCATAACCTCGATGATACTGCAGCGCTCATGTGATGTGGAAGTATCACGCACCTTATCGATTGCTTCCATAGCTGTGTTTACAGCCGTATCAAATCCGATCGTGTAATCTGTACATGCGATATCCAGATCGATCGTTCCCGGAATGCCGATTGTATTTACTCCTAAATTAGCAAGTTTCTGGGCTCCGGCAAAAGAACCGTCACCACCGATAACTACAAGTCCGTCTATGCCGTATTTCTTGCAGATTGCAGCCGCTTTCTGCTGTCCTTCCTCTGTACGCATTGATTTACAACGTGCTGTCTGAAGGATTGTACCTCCGCGCTGGATTGTATCGGACACATCGCGCGCAGAAAGATCGATGATCTCTTCCTTGAGAAGTCCGTGGTATCCTCTGCGGATGCCGCGTACTTTCAGGCCTTTAGAGAGAGCTGTACGCACAACTGCACGAATTGCTGCATTCATTCCCGGGGCATCGCCGCCGCTAGTAAGGACTCCGATCGTCCGGATGCGGTCTTCAAAATCTTCCGCATATCTTTCATTATCCATTT
The DNA here is from genome assembly GCF_008691045.1 of Mediterraneibacter catenae. Taxonomy (GTDB): domain Bacteria; phylum Bacillota; class Clostridia; order Lachnospirales; family Lachnospiraceae; genus Mediterraneibacter; species Mediterraneibacter ornithocaccae. The sequence continues at coordinate 58,872 of NZ_VMSO01000003.1, read as the reverse complement.
CGTTATACTCTGCCATGTTTTCTCCACCTTTCCCAAAAACTTAGACAACTGCAAAATTTTCTGATTGAAAAAATTTTAACAATTCCGAGGTTATTTTACCGTATTTAGAAGTGGTTTTCAATAGCTTTTTCAACCACTTTTACGCGCTTTTCTCCGAAATGATTCATCAGTCTGCTCAAAACCTGCTGGTTGATCCTTATATTCCTGTTCCTCGGCAGACGCTTGATCGCCCTCTCCTTCGCACAGTAGATCACGACCTCATCATCGCCTTCGGAATCAGCCAGATAACCATAGACAATCTGCTCGTTCTCCAGAAAATCCGCTTTATCCGGGAACTGTATCCACAACTCTCTTTTGGTCTTCTCAAAGGGGATCACTTTCTCACAGATCAGCTTGCTTGCTTTTTCATCTTCCTCGGACACCCTGCCTCTGACAAACACTTTATTGTCTACTTCAAGGTACTCTCTGTTTTTCTCGTAATCCCTCGGAAATACAACTACCTCCACAGTCCCCAGCAGATCTTCAACAGTGACAAACGCCATCATCTGATTTGTCTTTGTATGCTTGACTGTCTTATCCGTGATCATGCCGCCAATAATCTCTCGCGCACCGTCGCGGACTTTAGAGCGTCCGTTCTCCTCGTCCGGCTGAAAATCAAGTGTTGTAGCAGATATAACTTTTCTCCACTTCTCCTCATACTCCTCCAGAGGATGGCCGCTGACGTAGATGCCGAGCACCTCTTTCTCAAATGCCAGCAGATTCTCCTTTGCATATTCCCCCACATCGGGCATACGGATCTGGAATTCACTCTTCTGTTCTTCTCCCACAAGGTCAAACAGGCTCATCTGCCCCGACATAGAGTATTTCTTCTCCTGATTTACGTGGTCTACGATCTGTACATAGATGCTCATGAACTGTTTGCGTGTGCCCCCCAGTGTATCCAGTGCTCCGGCTTTGATCAGATTCTCGATTGCTCTTTTGTTGAGCACTTCTCTGGCAGACATCCGGGTAATAAAGTCTTCCAGCGTCTTAAACGGTCCGAACGCTTTGCGTTCTTCCAGCACTGCCTGCACGACCGGACGGCCGATGTTCTTGATCGCCGCCAGCCCGTAGCGGATATCTCCTCCGTCAACTGAGAAATTTGCCTCGCCGTTATTAATGTCCGGAGGCAGGATCTGTATATTCATCTGACGGCATGCATAAATATACTCCGCTACTTTGGAAGGATTTTCAATGACGGATGTCATAAGCGCTGCCATAAATTCCACCGGATAATAATATTTTAGCCATGCAGTCTGATATGCCACGACCGCATACGCGGCTGCATGAGATTTATTGAAGGCATATTTCGCAAAATCAATCATCTCATCATATATCTTGTTCGCCGTTTTCTCGTCAATACCGTTTTTAATACATCCGGGCACATTTGTATCCGGATCTCCGTACACGAAGATCTGTCGTTCTTTCTGCATCACATCGCCCTTTTTCTTTGACATGGCGCGGCGCAGAAGATCACTCCGTCCCAGAGTATATCCGGCAAGATCCCTCACAATCTGCATAACCTGTTCCTGATATACGATGCATCCATACGTCGGCTCAAGTATCGGCTTCAGCTGCGGGCAGTCATAAGTGATGGACGAAGCGTCATTCTTCCCTTTAATATACTGCGGGATAAAATCCATCGGTCCCGGACGGTACAGCGAAATACCCGCGATAATATCCTCCAGACTGTGAGGCTTAAGCTCTTTCATAAAGCTCTTCATCCCTGCACTCTCAAGCTGAAATATACCGTCTGTCTTTCCTGTTCCGATATAGTCCATCACCTTCTGATCGTCATAATCAATCTTCTCCACATCCAGATCCGGCTGCTTGCGGCGCGCCATATTTACTGCATTCTGGATCACGGTCAATGTGCGCAGCCCGAGGAAATCCATCTTCAGAAGCCCCAGTTCCTCAAGTGTCGTCATCGTGAACTGTGTAGTAATCGTCCCGTCAGCAGCTCTGGAGAGCGGAACATACTCATCCACAGATTTCTGGCTGATCACAACTCCGGCCGCATGCATGGAACTGTGGCGCGGCAGTCCTTCCAGACGCTTGCCCATATCGATCAGCGTCTTCACCTGCTCGTCTGTCTCATAAGTTCGGCGCAGTTCCGGATTCTCTTTCAGAGCCTTATCAATGGTGATATTGAGCTCCTGGGGGATCATCTTTGCAATAGAATCCACGAATGCATACGGCAGATCCATCACGCGCCCTACATCCCGGATGACACCTCTGGCAGCAAGAGTACCGAAAGTCACAATCTGTACCACTCTGTCCTTCCCATACTTTCGCACTACATAGTCGATCACTTCCTGACGCCTTTCAAAGCAGAAATCGACGTCAATATCGGGCATGGACACACGTTCCGGATTAAGGAAACGCTCGAACAGCAGCTGATATCGGATAGGATCTATAGTCGTGATCCCCAGGCAGTAGGACACAATACTGCCGGCAGCCGATCCCCGTCCGGGCCCCACGGCAATTCCATGATCTTTGGCGTATTTAATGAAGTCCCATACAATAAGAAAATAATCCACATACCCCATATTTTTGATGGTATTCAACTCGTAGTCCAGCCGGTTTTTCAGCTCCTGCGACGGCACACCGTACCTCTTCTCCAGTCCTTCCCGGCAGAGCTTCTGGAGATATTCCCATGAAGTGTACCCGTCCGGCACATCATATTTCGGAAGTTTTGTTACTCCGAATTCAATCTCTACCGAGCACCGGTCCGCAATTCTCTGTGTATTGTCAAGCGCCTGCAGCGCATAGGGAAAGAGTTTCTCCATCTCCTCGGGCGATTTCACATAATACTGCCCGCCCTCATACCGCATCCGGTTCTCATCACTTAGTTTTTTTCCGGTCTGAATGCACAGCAGGATATCATGGGGGACCGCATCTTCGGCATACGTATAGTGTACGTCATTTGTAGCAACAAGCTCGATTCCCGTCTCCTCGGACATCTTTAAAAGCTGCTGGTTTACCAGTGCCTGGTCCGGCAGCCCGTGGTCCTGCAGTTCGAGAAAATAATTATCCTCACCGAAAATATCTCTGTACTCCAGAGCTGTCTTCTTTGCCTCGTCATACAGTCCTTTTACAATATAGCGCTGGACTTCCCCCGCAAGGCAGGCGCTCAGCGCAATAATCCCTCCATGATACTGGCGCAGGACTTCTTTATCCACACGCGGACGGTAATAGTATCCCTCCACAAATCCTTTTGATACAATCTTCATAAGATTTGCGTATCCTTCATTGTTCTCCGCGAGCAGCACAAGATGATAGTATCTGTCATCGCCGCCTGTAACTTCTCTGTCAAATCTGGAATTCGGCGCCACATACACTTCACACCCGAGGATAGGCTTGATGCCCTGTGCGCGGGCAGCTCTGTAGAAGTCAATGACACCGTACATAACTCCGTGATCTGTGATCGCGGCGCTGTTCATGCCAAGTTCCTTCACCCGCGCGACATATTCTTTTATCTTATTTGATCCGTCCAGCAGACTGTACTCTGTATGGACATGCAAATGCACAAAACTCATGGTCCACCTCTGATATCATCATCTGGCACACCATTCGTCAAATAACCGGACCATCCGCGCAGCCGGAAAAACAGGCAGGCGATTTGACAACGTCAATGTACAAGTGGGCAATACGCTCTTTGTGCATTGACTCTATAGTTATTTGCGAAACAGTGTACTGGAAAAAAGGGCGGCTCCTTTCCTGCTGGAACCGCCCTCTCCTGTCTTTTTTACTCCTGATACCGGAATATCTTAATTGTTGCCTCCGTCAAGCATAAACTTGATCAGTCTGTCTGTATCTTCTTTCTCATATGCGATAACTTCCAGCTCCGGAATCTCGCCGTTTGAGAAAATATTTGCCATAGATACATACTGGGAAAGTTTTGATTTCAGATTCAGTCTGTCTCCCTCGCCTGTCACAAGCTCAACCTTTCCTTTACACTCGTCAACGACCTTAAAAAATCCTTCTATATCTGTGATGTTCTGAACTTTCATGATATGTTCTCCTTTCTCTCTACATCATGTCTTACAACATTTTGTGTTGTCATATCTAAGAGCCGCCGGCATCTTATGCCGTGCGCACCCCTATTGATTATTATAACCGATTCGGAACGGATTGCAAGATTTTTTCCTGCTTTTCGTCTATCCTGATCTTTCCCTGTTTCATCAGCCTCCCAACCGCTCTCTTGAACGCAGCTTTACTCATCCCGAATTCGTCTCTGATACGCTCCGGATCAGCCTTGTCCGTAAAAGGAAGCACTCCGCCGCTTTTCTCCAGTCTCTCCATAATCTTTTGCGCATCCGCGTCCATCTGCTCCGGTATCCTGCTTCTGACACTCAGATCCAGCTTACCGTCTGCTTTGACCGCCGCTACCCGCGCCTCGATCTGCTGCCCGATATACATTCTTCCGTACACTTCTCTTTTCGGGATCAGTGCGGAAAACTTATTATCTACCGCAACAAATACACCGAAGTCACGGCTGATCTCATAGACGGTTCCATTCACCGTATCGTCCTTTTTATAAGATGAATCTGTCCGCAGGAGCGGGTAGACTTTCATGGTGGCGCAGAGCCTTCCGCTCTTATCAATATAAAGACTGACAAGACATCGGTCGCCTTTCTCCACTTTCGACGTCTGCTCTTTAAATGGAAGGAGCAGATCCTTCTCTAATCCCCAGTCGAGAAACGCCCCAATACGTCCTACATCTACAACCTCAAGTACCGCCAGTTGTCCGAGTGTGATCTTCGGCTCTTTTGTAGTAGCGATCATACGGTCAGATGAATCCTTATACAGAAATACTTCAATAGGATCTCCTGCTTCGATTCCTTCGGGCACCTGCTTCTTCGGAAGCAGGACACGTTCCTCATCGCTGCCTAAATACACTCCGAAATCTACCTTTTTTACGACGGTCAGCACCTGCTTTTCCCCTAATCTCATGATGGTATATTCTCCTTTATATTTGCAAAGCTCTGTCTATTCATATCTTATGCCGGTTTGCTTCAACCAAACGCCGCTATTATAGTCCAGTGACTGCCAGATTGTCAATATATCGTCTGCATCTGATCGGCGGCCGCTTCCGGACTTATAACTGTACAGTCAGCGCCGTTCGCAAGGCCCAACAGTATTTCACAGCTTCTGTACAGATTTTCTCTCGGAAAGCGACACATTAAGCACTATATTTTCAGCCGGTCTGTCCGCCGTATTAATATTCTTCATAAGAAGCTCACATGTCACCAGCGCCTTCTTCTTAATGTCCTGGCGGACCGTTGTAAGCGGAGGCGTGACCAGCTCACTCATGGACAGATCGTCAAATCCTATGACGGACAGATCGCCCGGAATGCGAAGCCCTTTCCTGTATGCCTCCGAATAGACCTGGTACGCGCAGTTGTCCGCTGTAGTGAAGATTCCGGTCACGGGATTTTCCCCGCTGCACAGCCTCACCAGTTCTCCCCCGAGATCTTTCACCCCCAGATTGATAAAGTTCTCCTGCGGCAGGGAGATCCCCGCTTTCCGCAGCACAGAGACAAATCCTCTGAGCCTGTGCATCACTACGCCGTTATCCAGCGCCTCCGGTCCGTAGAAGGCTACATTTCTGTGGCCGTTTTTCAGAAAATACTCTGCTGCCAGTTCTCCTCCTCTGTAATCGTCGATTCCTACGTTCGTGATGCTGCGGACGGAACTGTAACTGTCTGTAAAAATGAGCGGAATGTGATTGTCCTCCTGAAGCTTCCGTATGCTTTCATCGAACATCCCTATAAACACGGCACCCGCAACGTTCCACGACTTCAGGCTGTAAGTGATCTCCGAGTAATCTTTTACATAGTGGAGCATCAGGTCATATCCTTCCTTCTTGATCTGGAGGGCGAGTTCCCCGAGGAAACAGCTTGTATAACTGTCTTCCAGAGGATTTCTCTCCTCATCATACTCCTGCAGCAGTGCGGCGATCAGCCGGGAGGAACGGGACGCAAGTGCCCTCGCCGATGAATTGGGAACATAGCCCATCTCCTGCGCGATTTTCTTTATCCGCTCGGAAGTCTGCTGAGAAACAGTTCCCGTCTTTCCGTTCATCACACGGGACACAGTCATGCTGCTGACTCCGGCTTTTTCCGCAATATCTTTTAATGTAACCATATCGCCATCGTTTCCTTTCCCTTTTCTTTGTCTCGTACTTACTATAAAAGAATCCCCTCTTATAGTTACCGCTAACTAAATTATAATGCAATTTTTGCACATATTCAATATTTTTCAAAATTAATATTGACATTTTTGCTTGACAATTCTATAATTTTATCAAAAGTTAGCGCTAACGTAACAATAAAACTTTATCAGGAGGTGCGATATGAAACGATTTTTTTCATTCTGTCTTGCCCTCGTACTCGTCTTATCCCTCGCCGGATGCAGCGGCGGCGGAAACGGAAGTGGGACTTCACAGGGCGTACAGGACACACAGGCGGACAAAGGTCTGGAGATCATGGGAGACAATGTCACTTACGACCCAAACCATCTAGTCAACGACGGCGCCCCCATCACTATCGACTGGTGGGTCTGGGCGACAGAGGATATGTTCCGCAGTATCGCTGAAGCTTATCAGGAGATTCATCCCAATGTGACTATCAACGTCATCAACAACCCGTGGGACGGATTCTTTACCAAACTTCCCCTTGCCCTTCAGAGGGACGAGGAAGGACCGACACTCTTCAATATACATAACAGCTATGAGCATCTGCTCCTCAACTATATAGAGCCTTATGATATCAGCACAGATGATCTCATCGCAGATTATCCTTCCGCTTCGACCCATCTCATGGACGGGAACATCTACTATATGGATTACGGCCTGTCTACCGGAATGTTTTACTATAACAAAGACCTCTGGGCGGAAGCCGGACTGACGGACGACGATATCCCGAAGACCTGGGACGAATTTATCGAAGTGGCCCAGAAGCTTACAAAATTCGATGAAAATGGAAATATGATCCAGGCAGGATATAACTATAATAATTACTTCAACTCTACTGTTATCGGCCTGAACTACCAGTTCGGAGACAACCTGTTCTCCGCAGACGGAAAAGAGTCTCTTGTAGACGGCGACGGCATGAAGGATGCAGCCTCCTTCCTGATCGATCTCTATGAGAAATACCACGTAGGAGACAAGGATTTCGGTACCAACTACGACCAGAGCTTCTACCAGGGCCAGAGTGCAATGGTATTTGCCTGGGGCTTCTTCGTAGGGAACCTCGCCACAAACGCTCCTGACATCAACTACGGCACCTTCGAGATCCCGACTCAGGACGGAAAGACGCCTTACGCTTACTACCGTTATAATGGCGAGTCCACTCCGGGCATCAACAAGAACGCGACCGATGCGCAGAAGGAAGTCGCGCAGGATTTCATCCGCTTCTTCCTCGCCAGCGATGACGTACAGATCAAGCTCAGCCAGGACGGCGGCCTGATTCCTGCCAAGTCCTCACTCATGGAGGCGCCTGAACTCAAAGACACCCCGATCGTCAAGACTGTCGGTCCGCATATCGACCGCTACATCTGGCCGGGAGCAATGCCTTCCACAGTTGAAAACAACCTGAAGATCGCCGGGGAAGATATCCTCTATAACGGCAAAGACGCGGACGACGCTCTTAAGACCGCCGCGGATACGATCGACATCGACCTTGCAAACGCGGACTTCACTTCGAGTGAGAGTCTCTACGCCTATTATGAAGAATAAGGGAGGGGAAATTTATGTTTAAAAGAAGACCGCTTCAAAGTAAAAGCGAAATCTGGATGCGGAATATCGCGATGGGATTCCTCATTATCTACATGACGATCTTCCTGATCATTCCTGTGGTCATCGTCATCGCGGGAAGCTTCCATCAGTGGAATCCCCTGAACCAGACTTATAACTGGATCGGGCTGGACAACTATATCCGTATGTTCTCCTATCCGACATTCTGGCAGTCCATGGCAAATACCGTGATCTTCTGCGTGGTCGTCGTCTTCTTCCGTGTTCTTCTCGGACTGGCGATCGCCTACGCGCTGAACTCAAAACTGATGAAGCACAAGACACTGTTCCGGACAATCTTTTACATGCCGACCGTAACTCCGCTTGTTGCCGTTGCATATGTGTGGAAGATCATGTACAATCCGCAGTTCGGACTCATCGACAATATCTTCGGGCTGGATATCAACTGGCTGTTTGACAGCAGTTTCGCTCTGCCCGCCCTGATGGTGATGACGATCTGGAAGGACTTCGGATACGCAGTGATCCTCTTCCTGTCCGGTCTGCTTTCCCTGCCGTCCGACTGCTATGAGTCAGCGAGCATCGACGGGGCAAATGCATGGCAGACTTTCCGCTATATCACACTGCCTCTGCTCAAACCGACCATGCTGTTCGTCGTAGTCACCTCGATCATCTCCTACCTGCAGGCATATGTACCGGTACTGGTCATGACTACAGGAGGACCGGGAACTTCGACCTACTTAAGCTCATACCTCGTCTACGATCAGGCGTTCAAGCAGTATAACTTCGGGTTCGCATCAGCCATTTCTCTGTTTATCCTGGTGCTGACCGCATTATTCACCGTGATCTCGTTCAAGGTCACCGGAGCAAATGAAAGTTAAGGAGGTCAGGATATGAAACACAAGGTATTGAAAACAGCTTTATACGTCGTGCTCGCCCTGGTCGGAGTCATCACGGTCTTCCCGTTCGTATGGATGGTGCTCTCCTCCTTTAAGACAAACGGCGAGATCCAGTCCATCGTTCAGACGCTGCTCCCGCAGGAGCCGACCGTCGACAACTATATGAACCTTCAGCAGACTTTTGATTTTCTGCGTTACTTTATGAACAGTATTTTCATCGCCGTTGCAGTCACCGTGCTCGTGATCTATACGAGCTGCCTGTGCGGCTACGTACTCGGCAAATATCAGTTTAAGGGCAAGAACATCATCTTTGGTTTCGTCATGATGACGATGATGGTGCCATGGTCAGTTACGATCATCCCGAGATACACAATGTTCATGGAGGCCGGTCTTCAGGATACTTACATATCCCTGATCCTGCCTGTGATGGTCAGCGGATTCGGTATCTTCATGATGAAACAGAACATGGAGAGCATTCCCGACGAACTGATCGAAGCTGCCCGCATGGACGGCTCCAATGAGTTCCAGACATTTCACAAGCTGGTGCTCCCCCTGTGTAAAAACGGGATATCCGCTATCGCGATCTTCCAGTTCCTCTGGGTATGGGAAGATTACCTCTGGCCATATTTGATGATCGACAGCGAAGGGAAACAGCTCCTTGCCGTAGGTCTTACCCTCTTTAACGGAAGGTATTCCACAGATTACGGCGGACTGTTCGCAGCAACTACGATCTCGATCCTCCCGGTCATCATCGTATACGTGATATTCCAGAAACGCTTCGTGGCAGGCGTTGCCGCCGGAGCGGTCAAGGGTTAATATAGATATGGCAGTTTTTCTGCCGCCTGCCGCGCACTGGCTCCTGTCAGCGCGCGGCAGACCAGTTGAAAGGAGATTCGAATATGAGACCAGAACTGATCGCAGAAACTCATCCTGAGACTGCACTTGAAAATATCATTAAAGGAGACTGCTGGCGGATATCTGTCCTTACAGAAGGGCTTCTCCGTCTTGAATATGACCCGGACGGGATTTTTGAAGACAGGGCAACCCAGTCCGTGTGGAACCGCAATTTCCCCAAAAGCACCTTCCGCGTGATCGATGGGGATGATTCTCTTGAGATCATCACGCCAAAGGCGCATCTGATCTATGACCGGAAGCCGTTCTCCGCCAACGGGCTCTCCATACAGGCCATCGGCAACTACAGCGCTTATCACAGCATCTGGCATTACGGCGAAGATTTCAAAGATCTGGGGGGAACCGCCCGTACCCTGGATGAAGCGGACGGCGCTATTTCTCTGGATCACGGAATCGTGAGCCGTGACGGCTTCTCTGTAATGGACGACAGCCGCTCTCTGGCTATCCGGGAAGACGGATGGGTTGAGCCCCGGCGCAAAGGATGCATCGACATCTATTTCTGGGCTTACGGGCATGACTATCTGCAGGCGCTCAGAGACTTTGCCCGCCTGTGCGGAAAGAGTCCCATGGTTCCGCGCTACGCACTCGGAAACTGGTGGAGCCGTTACTATAAATATACAGAAAAAACTTATAAGGAACTGATGGAACGCTTTGAAAATGAGAGCCTTCCTTTCTCTGTAGCTGTTATCGATATGGACTGGCATCTGGTAGACATCGACCCCAAATACGGAAGCGGCTGGACAGGCTATACATGGAACAGGGAATTCTTCCCCGATCCGGAAGGTTTTATGAGATGGCTTCACGACCGGAACCTGCATATCACATTGAACATCCATCCTGCCGACGGCATCCGGGCTTTTGAAGAGATGTACCCTGAGATGGCTCAGGCTATGGGGATCGATCCGGACACGGAGCAGCCCGTTGTATTTGACATTTCAAATCCGGATTTTCTCGATGCGTGCTTCCGCCACATCTTCCACCCTGCCGAAGAAAAAGGCGTAGACTTCTGGTGGATCGACTGGCAGTCCGGAGGCGTCAGCAAGATTGAAGGGCTCGATCCTCTGTGGATGCTGAACCACTATCACTATCTGGACAACGCAAGAGACGGGAAGCGTCCTATGACATTCTCCAGATATGCAGGCCCCGGGAGCCACCGCTATCCCGTAGGATTTTCGGGCGATACTATTATCACCTGGGATTCGCTTGCGTTCCAGCCATATTTTACATCCACTGCGTCAAATATCGGCTACGGAATGTGGAGTCATGACATCGGCGGTCATATGAGGGGGTTCAAAGATGATGAAATGGCCGGCAGATGGCTGCAGTTCGGTGTATTCTCGCCAATCATGCGCCTGCACTCCAGCAACAGCGAATTCAACGGAAAAGAACCGTGGCGCTACAGACCGGAGATCTGCTCAATGATGGAAGAGTTCTTGAGACTCCGTCATCGTCTTCTCCCTTATCTGTATACAATGAACCACCGCGCATACGAAGAGGATATACCGCTGATGCTGCCGATGTATTACAACTGGCCGGAAGAAGAAAACGCTTATCAGTTCCCCAACGAGTATCTCTTTGGAAGCGAACTGGTCGCGGCGCCAGTCACCTCGCCGTGTATTCCGAAACTGAATATGGCAAAAGTGAAAGTATGGCTTCCGGACGGAATCTGTTACGACATATTCACCGGAAGGAAATACAGAGGAGGACGTATCCTGGCCATGTACCGGGATATCAATTCCATTCCTGTTCTCGCAAAAGCCGGAGCTGTCATACCTATGACCGATGAAATAAAGGATGCAGGAAGCAATCCGCAGGAACTGCGCATCCATGTTTACGCAGGCGCTGACGGCAGCTTTACCCTCTATGAAGACGACAATATTTCAGAAGACTATAAATCCGGCAAATGTGTTACAACAGACATGAAATTCCACTGGGATGACAATGCCGAATTTATCATAGAAGGAGCTCGCGGAGAAACAGAACTAATTCCCGAGAAACGTACATATATCGTTCAGCTGCACGGTGTAAAGGACTGCACGGATCATACCTCCGTATATGCCGGCGGTTCCTGTCTGTCGGAAGCATCCGGCTGCAGTATCACTTATGATGAAAAGACATGCGTCCTCACCTGCACACTGAAGGACGTTCCCGTCTGCACGCAGATCCGCCTCCTCGCAGAACACGCAGAAACAGCGGAGAATGATATTGTAAAAGAATGTTTTGACTTCCTGAATCAGGCAGAAATTTCATTCGTCCTCAAAGATACGCTCTATAGCATGATCCAAAGATCAGACGACAGAACGATCCTGCTCTCCCAGCTCCAGACCATGGATCTGGATGCAGATCTTCTCGGCGTCCTGACTGAGATCATCAGTGCATAAAATAACAGGGCGACAGGGATATTTCCGTGATCTTTTCAGATCAGGAAAATAATCCGTGCCGCCCTGTTATTTTATCGCTGTTGTTTCTTCTTATTATCTGCGCAGTTTTTCCTCATCGTCAGTGCTGCTGTATATACACTCTATCATATCCCGCACTTCACCTGCCGCCTTCGGCGCTGCCCCCAATATCGAACACGGCTGATCCAGCGTGATCTTACTCCCGTCAATCTGCGTGATCACTCCTCCCGCTTCTTCTATAATAATGGACGCCGCTGCATAATCATAAGGATTCAGCTTCATCTCCAGATATACAACACTTGCTCCGGCTGCCACACGGCACAGGTCAAGCGCCGCCGAACCTCCGCACCTCACTGCAAGACTGCGGTTAAACATCTCCTGTACCACACGGAACAAAAGATCAGTATTGGGATCATTATACCTTGCGCATCCGAAAGACGCGATTCCGTCTTCAAGAGTGCTGTCCGGCATATGGATCCTGTTCCCGTTCAGATACGCCCCTTCTCCCCTGACCGCTGTAAACATCTCGTCCACATACGGATTATATACAAATCCCGCGATCATTTTCCTTGCATATGCAAGCCCGACGGAAACACAGCTGTAATTATACCGGAACATAAAATTCGTCGTACCGTCGATCGGATCGATCAGGAAGCACAGACCATCGAGTTCTTTCTCCCGGGTATTTCCTTCTGTCTCCTCCTCGCCGAAAAATGCCGCCTCCGGAACTATGCCATGCAGCTCATCTATCAGGAACTTCTGGATCGCCACATCATAAGAAGTAACAAAATTCGCATCCCCTTCCTTGTGCTGTACAGAATCTGACGAAAGATACGCCTCCTTTATCATCCTGCCCGCGCGGCGCACAATCTCTTCGACTGCCTTATAGTCAATTTTAATATTTATTTCCATCTCTCTAGATTTCCTTTCCACGCAGAAGCAGCTCTGCCGCCTGTTCATCCGTTCTGTCCGGATCTTCCCGAAGCAGGGCAGTAACCTTTTCCACGTAATTATTTTCTAATTCCAGCTCCTCAGCTATCTCCTTGATATCCTTATTTTTTTCCAGTTTTCGATGCAGATGTTTCAAACGATCATCACAGTCTTCCGGAAGATTCTCTTCATCACATGTCGAACAAGCTCATCTGCTGCCATTCCTGTTCTTTCTTCTTTTTCTCTTCATTTTCGCGAACAGATACATCCTCGGGGATGACACCGGTAAATTCAGACTCCTCCCCGGAAGTTGTCAGGATCAGCTCTTCCTCCGCTCTTGTCATCCCTACATAGAACAAACGGCGCTCTTCCTCTTTATCTGACGGATGTTTCTCATTCTCCAGCGGGATCGAACCTTTCTCCACTCCGTAGATAAATGCCACGGGGAATTCAAGTCCTTTCGAGCCGTGCAGAGTCATGACAGTAACCGCGTCGGAAGCGTATTTCTTACTGCCGCATCGTTTCAGGTCACTCTCCACTCCCAGCTCAAGTGCATACAGAAATTCCGTCATTGTCTTGTAGAAGACTGACGCCTGCAGAAGTTTCTGCATCGCAGGATCACCTGTCAGCTCCATCTCCTCCATCCACTGTTCAAGGAATTTCTGAGGTTTTTTCTTTTTATAGAGCGGGCGGTACCTGATCAGAGTATTTCTGATCACTTCCTCAGCCATATCGCTCCACTCCAGTTTCCAGAAATATCTGGCACATATCTCCATCCCGGAAATATCGCCGGTCATATCCGAAACTTCGCGCTGCTGTGTGTTTTCTGATTCTTCATGCGGCGAATCCGGCAGAGGCTCTGATTTCTCTGTCTGCTCTATGAGGCGAAAGAAACAGATACTGTTCTGTACAGATTCTTCATTCAGATAATCCTCCCTGCCGGCGATCACGTACGGGATGCTCTCTGTGCGAAGACATTTTTCCACCAGTTCGGCCTGATGGTGTGTACGACAGAGGACCGCCATTTCATCAAAACTGCGTGCTTTCTTATCCGGATGTTCCCATGCAGTCTGATGCGCCTCGATCATCCCCATACCGCCCGCCATCCGGTTGATCTCCTTTGCGATAAATATTGCCTCGCCCATGGGGCTTCCGGCACGGACGATCCTGACAGGCACGCTGTCAGGACAGTTTGGATGAAGCATTTCTCTTTCTTCCTTTTCCACTGATTCTGCCTCTCTGATGACTGCCGATGCTGCCTTCAGGATCTGAGGCGCGGAACGATAATTTTCTTTCAGGTTTACGACCTCAAGATCTTCGTATTCTCTTCCGAGGCGCTCGAAACAGGCGCTGTCCGCTCCGCGGAAGCCGTAGATTGACTGATCCGGATCGCCGATCACAAACAGCTCTCTTCCCGCCTGACTCCACAGCTTCACCAGCATAAGCTGCACAGGATTAATATCCTGGAATTCATCGACAAGAAGATACCGGAACTTCTTCTCCCATCCGTCATTTACCTGTCCGTTCTCTATCCGCTCCGTCACACGCACCAGAAGATCATCGAAGTCCAGCAGATGCAGTTCCTGCTTCCGTTCTTCATAAAGCTGGTACGCCTGCTGCCATACCGGGTCTCCAGAAATATCCGCGCCGAAAGCATCGCCTGCAAGCGCTCTGTCCATACCGGATTTTCTGCGTGATACCTGCTCCAGGAATTTAGCTGGTCTGACATTCAGCCCCTCCTGCAAGATGACCTCTTCTGCCATAAGCCGCTGCTGTGCCTCGCCCATCAGGGTGAATTCTTCTCCCTGCTCTTTCAGGAAGTTCAGACATATGCTGTGGAACGTGCCGATCTGCATCGTACGGCCCGCCTGTTTTTTTCCGGTCTCCCGCTCAATTCTGGTTCGCATCTCGGCAGCCGCCTGATTGGTAAATGTGACCGCTGTAATTTCTGCGGGCCGCACTTTACGGTATTCCAGAAGATAACGAAGACGGGATACAAGCGTCTTCGTCTTTCCGGTTCCCGGGCCTGCTTTTACCGCAATATGAGGCGAAGTACAGCGAACGGCATACTCCTGCTCCGGGTTCAGAGCAGTTGCCTTATTCCGGTGTTGATCTTGCTGTTTCTCCTGTCGTTTCTTCTGATCTTCTTTCTGCTCCGCCGCTGATTCCACATGCTTCTTTTCCGCTTTCCTTGTCTCTTTGCCTGCTTTCTCTGCCTTTTCTTTTTTGCTTTCCTGCGTTCTGAGAAGCTCGAAGAAACTCATTTGGCCCTCTGTATTATTCAGCTCTTCTGAGCTGAATAATTTGATCACACCATACTCCCCGTCAAAGCCCGGGAGCCGCTCTACCTGCCCGCGGCGCAGGCGCTCAATTCCCTCCGCTACGCGGGTGCCGGACACCCTGCGGATATATTCCAGCGGCAGATTCCTCAGGATCTCAAATTCCGATCCCAGCTCCAAGAGCATTTTCTGATATTCTCTCTGCACCTTCACACTGGCCGCCGAATGTCCTGCAGAAGCCCCGATGACTTCCGGCAGCGGAACCAGGCTCTCAAACGGCTTTGCGTTTTCCCTGATATATCCTTCTGCCCGGTCTGAAAGCTCCTCTACACGATGGGACACTCCGATTGTGATCTTCCTGCCGCACACCGGGCAGATACCGTTATATTTCAGTGTGTCAGAAGGCGTCAGACAGAGATTGCATTTACGGTGCCCGTCCATGTGATATTTTCCTTCCTCCGGAAAGAACTCGATCGTGCCGCTTAATCCCTCTCCCGTCTGAATAGCACGGGAAAGCCCCTCATAGGACAGTGGAATATCAAACAGATTAGCCTCTCTGCCAAGTTTAGCCGGAGAGTGGGCGTCTGAATTAGAGATCAGCTGATACCGGTCCAGTGCCGAGACACGCCAGTTCATCGGCGGGTCAGATGAGAGCCCCGTCTCCATGGCATGAATGTACGGTGTCAAATCCTCAAAACACTCTTCCACTGTATCAAATCCAGAGAATGCCCCGAACAGAGAAAAATGCGGCGTCCAGATATGCGCAGGTACATAGACTGCCTGCGGACAGAGCTCCAAAATGATCTCTAGAAGATCATGACAGTCCAGACCGAGGATCGGCCGGCCATCAGAATGGATATTTCCGATCTGTTCCAGCTTCGCCGAAATCCTCTGCGCATCCTCGAGACCAGGCAGAAGGATCAGGCTGTGTACTTTACGAACTTTTCCGTTCTTTTTATAGATAGAACTGATCTCACCTGTTATGACAAAGCGGGGAATAACTTCTCCCGGAACACTCTCATCCTTGATCCGGTATTCGTCTTTCAGTACATAAAGCCCGTCCTCCGCCGGCTCCAGCTTCTCCTCCAGCTCTTCCCGCCATGCCGGATGAGTGAAATCACCGGTTCCTACAATATGTATTCCTTTCTTCCTCGCCCACAGATCCAGGTGCTCAGGTGTGCACTCTTTGCTCGTCGCCCGGGAATATCTGGAATGAATATGCAAATCTCCTATGTACATAATGATACCTCTTTCGCTTAACTGTAAATCAACTGTTCGACACATCAGAACATTTACTTCAATCATACACCTGCGAAAATCCAGAAGCAACCTTGAAGAATTGACACGACAAAGTTATAATGAAACAAATTCTGATAACAGCCGGACTATTGTATTTTAAAAAGGAGACATACTTTCTCATTGAAAATATGCCTCCTTTTGTTATGATCTCCTGCACAATAATACTATTCTGTACTATCTGTCTCTCACTGCAATGCTACACGATTTCCTTTACACCGCTGATATTATCAATTCTGAAAATCTTCAACACTTTTTTCTTCTTGATCGTACATTCCATCTCCAGCCACTCATCATCCACATCTGTCAGGATTCCTTTCACGCTATACATGATATCGATATTTACCAGTGGATCTTTCACCACGATCTCGCAGTTTTTCCCCACGTATTCCGGGAGAAGTTTTCCCCACGGCATCTGTTTTTTGTCTGTTTTTTTCTCTTTCTTATATTCGCAGATGATATAGATCAGCATTCCTATAATAACAATCAGTAGAAATATCACCATACTGCCGTCACCTCCGTCCTCAGTCCGGTGATCAGAGAGAGATCAACCAACTTTACCACTGTCTCTTTTTGGAAAATAGTTCCCTCTTTCCTTCGCTCATACTCGATCTTGATCCATTCCTCATTTACATCGAGAATCCGCACTTCCAAAGCGCCCGAAAGATCACTTGCAGCTTCATCAACCAGCATCAGATCCCAGTCCCTGCAGTCCAGGCAGCATCTTTTCCCGATAAGTTTTTTCAGGACATGTAAATCTTTTTCTTTCTTTTCTCCCACTGTGATTTCCACATCATTTTTCACCAGATCATCCAGGCTCACTTTATAGATCCTGGCAAGTTCAGATGCTTTGTCCAGAGACGGCGCCCCCTGACCACACTCCCAGTTTGATATAGTCTGTCTCGTAACAGACAGCATATCCGCGATTTCCTGCTGACTGTAACCGTACTTCTTCCTGAGTGTTACAAGCTTCTCTCCCAGCATACTCCCCGCTCCTCTCTTCTGTCTTTTTGTCTTACACAGAATATCAGAAAGACTCTTGGATTGCCAGCAAATCTGTTTGGAATCTGTGCAAATTTCTTTGGCACACTATGAAACATGTATGGATTTCTTTCATAAAGTATCAGAAAGAGTATTCGGAGTTCAGCATGAACAATTATTACCCGTTTATCAACACGCCTCTTCCATATGCTTACAACGCTCTCGAGCCTTATATTGATGAGAAGACAATGCACCTTCACCACGACCGGCATCTTCAGACATACATCGACAATCTTAACCATTTTCTCGAAGAAAATCCTGCACTGCAGAAATACTCTCTGGAAGAACTGCTCGCCTCATGGTGCAGGCTTCCCTGCCATCTGCAGGCGCCGCTTCGCAACAATGCAGGCGGAGTATACAACCATCGCTTTTATTTTGACAGTATGAGACCTCACCGGCGTGAAAATTTCTTTCAATCAAACGATTCCCGCCGGATAACTGACGACTGCGAACCAAAAGTAAGATCCGACCCTTCAGCCAGGCTCTTCCGCGAGATGGCACGCCAGTTCGGAAGTCCCGAAAATTTCAGAACCCAGTTCAAAGAGGCCGCTCTGTCGGTCTTCGGTTCCGGCTATGCATGGCTCGTCTCCGACAGCGGCAGGCTTAAAATCGTAACCTCATCCAACCAGAACACGCCGATGCTGCATTCACGCACACTCCTCCTGAACATCGATGTCTGGGAACACGCGTATTATCTGAAGCACTATAACCTGCGTGCTGTATATATCGACGACTGGTTCCGGGTAGTAAACTGGGAGAAGGCCGGGGAAAGATTTGGCAGATAAAGATAAGAGCGGGCGCCCTTTCCGCCCGCCGAAAATCCATAAAATTATGCAGAGGCAGGTTTCGTTCTGTCATTAATGATAAATGTTGGCGTAACGTCAAGGTCAAGTACAAAATAAAGAGACCCCTGCCCGGCGGGGCAGCGAGCTGAATAAGCTGTGTTTTTATCCCCGGTCAAATACCGTACCAGGAATCGGGAGATATTACATCTTTTTTCGCTGCTCTTCCCGATCTTTTACAGCGATACGCTGTCTATCTTGGCCAGCTCCTCTTTACTGAACTCCAGATTCTGTATCGCCCTGATATCATCCAGCACCTGTTCCGGCCTGGACACACCGACGAGTACACTCGTCACGATCCCGTCACGGAGCACCCAGCTCAGCGCCATCTCTGCAAGTGTCTGTCCTCTTCCTGCCGCTATCCCGTTCAGATTCCTGATCTGCTGCAGACGTTCTTCCGTGAGCGCATCCTTCGTAAGGAATCTTCCGTCCGTCATAATCCGGCTGTCCTCCGGAATCCCGTTCAGATACCGGTTCGTCAGCAGTCCCTGTGCAAGAGGGCTGAACGCGATGATGCCTTTTCCCAGTTCCGCCGCTGTATCTTTGAGTCCATTGTTCTCGATGGTACGGTCAAAAATAGAATAACGGTTCTGGTTGATGATGAACGGGCAACGCAGTTCGTCAAGGATTGCCGAAGCCTTCTTCAGTGTCTCGCCGTCATAGTTCGAAAGACCCACATAGAGGGCTTTCCCAGATGAGACTGCCTGCGCGAGCGCTCCCATTGTCTCCTCGAGCGGCGTCTCCGGATCCATTCTGTGATGATAGAAGATATCCACATACTCAAGTCCCATCCTCTGCAGACTCTGGTCAAGGCTCGCCAGAAGATATTTCCTGCTTCCCCAGTTTCCGTACGGCCCGGGCCACATATCATATCCGGCTTTCGTGCTGATGATCAGCTCATCACGGTACTGACCGAGATCTTCCTTTAATATTCTTCCGAAATTTTTCTCCGCGCTTCCCGGCTCCGGCCCGTAATTATTTGCAAGGTCAAAATGTGTGATCCCATTGTCAAACGCCGTAAAGCAGATCTGCCTCATCGTCTCAAACGGAGCAGTGTCTCCGAAATTATGCCATAGTCCCAGCGATACCGCCGGAAGCTTCAGCCCGCTCTTCCCGCAGCGGTTGTATAACATGTTCTCGTATCTTTTTTCTGATGCATTGTACATAAACTTTCCCTCCTGTATTTCACATTATTCTCCGTGTTTCAGAAACACATATTCTTTTTCGTTCGACAGGGTTTCCTCAAAACAGTACCCGAGCCGGTCGAACCCTTTGATTCTCTCCGGATCTTCTACTTTATTCTCCGCCAGATAGCGCACCATCTCTCCCCGCGCCATCTTGGCGAGTGTCCCTTTCTGCTTTACCTTCCCGTCTGCCAGTTCACCGAACACCACTGTCACGTATGTATCTTCCGGTGTTAGATATTTCTCCACACACTTTGAATACTCTTTTGACGCCAGATTCAGGATGAGCCCGCCATCTTTCTCTTCCCCTGCCACTTCCCGGTACAGCTTATCGCCCCAGAACTTATACAGATCTCCCGCCTCGGACGCCTTTGCCTGCATCTCCAGGCGGTAGGGTGTCACACCGTCAAAAGGCTTAAGCACTCCGTAGAATCCCGACAGGATACGCAGATGTTCCTGAATGTAATCCGTCTGTGCACCGCCGAACACAGCAGGTGCCATATACTGGTACTGTATCCCCTCATATGCAATGACCGCCGGGGTAAGATTCCTTTCCAGATCCATCTCCTGGAATCTTCGGTAATTCTGCTCGGCAATCTTATCGTTACACTTCCAGATCGCCTTTGCCTCTGCAAATGTCAGGCGCCGCATCCACGCGAGAAGTTCTTCTGTCTCACTGAGAAAGGACGGCATACTCCTGAAGGCTAACGTATCGGTGTCAATATTCATTTTCTTTGCTGGTGAAATAATAATCTTCATAATATCCTCTCTATCCCCTGTGCTACTCCGTTCTCATCGTTTGACACCACGATCTCATCGGCGGCCGCCAGACATGCAGCAGATGCATTCGCCACGGCAAATCCGATCCCGGCATATTTAAGAAGTCCGGTGTCATTGTCCCCGTCCCCGAAGGCCGCGAGCTCTTCCCTCTCCAGTCCAAGATATTTCATCAGGAACGCCGCGCCCGAGTCCTTTCCGGCATCTCTGTGGGAAATCTCAAGGAGCTGACGCACCGATGAAGTGATATACACATCTTCTACATTTTCCTGCAGAGTTTTCCACAATCGTGCTTTCAGTTCTTCACTTTTTACCACAAGATCGATGCAGTCCAGTTCTTCAATATGTTCCCTTATAAAAGCCCTCATATCCTCCACAGGAGTCCTGGTTCCCTGTATGTATGCAACAGCGTGAGGCATCGCCCCGAATCTCACCGGATCATCCACATACCGCTTCTCAGCGTATGCCCTGCCGTCGATAAACGCCTCGTATGATATCTCCATGCCGGCAAAATATCCGTACACTCTTTCCGGAACAGTATACTTAAGGATCTCATTTACAGACTCCCGCGTCATCTTATACTGCCTCAGACATTTTCCTGTATACAGATCATACACGGCTGCTCCGTTAGATGTAATGGCATATCGTATACCTTTAATGTCCGTGACCTCCGCCGGAAGAGAGTCGAGCGCCCTTCCGCTCGCCACTACGACCTGGATGCCGGCGTCAACAGCTCTCTCGATCGCTGCTCTGTTTGCTTCACTCAGATGCCCCTGACTGTTCAGCGTCGTCCTGTCCAGATCAAGAGCGATACACTTTATCTGCATTTTCCCATACCTCTGTTTTTATATGTCCTGTGCCTGAAATATTTCCAGAAATCTCAGGGCGTCCTCCATCGTATTGTGCCAGCCGTCTTTCTTAAGATCCACCTGCCATCCGTCCGGCGTAAACCGGACCTTTACGCCTTCATTCTCGAGAAGTATCTTCTGCATGTCCGCCGTCTCAAAAGCCGCGGCTCCGCTTAGGATCCCTCTTGCATTGACCACCCGGTGGGCCGGGATGGCATCTCCCAGCCGGTTCCGGTTCAGCGCATATCCGACCTGACGCGCATTCTTCGGTCTGCCGCAGAGGAGCGCGATCTGTCCGTAAGTGGCGGCTTTCCCGTAAGGGATGGCACGGCAGACGATGGCGGCACGCTTGTAGAAATCAAAACTCATCGCTGTTACCCACGATATACTCTTCTGTAACCCGCATGATCTCCCGGAGATTCTCAAGATCTTTCAGCACGTTTCCCGTCTCCAGCGAGTGATCTGCATCCTCAGTGATATGCAGCGGGAATCCGCCTTTCTCACAGCCTTCTTTTATGGCCACATGATCTACCCACGAATCTTTTGTTCCGGTGAATGCGATTCCCAGCTGTGTCATGAACTGGAAAGACGCCTCTACCGGCGTGTAATAGATATTTCTCGTCTTCAGATGGTATTTTCCTGCGTAGGCGGACGAAACGGCAGTCCCCACGCTCTTTGAGATAAACAGAATGTCGTCATACCCGGAGAAATCAACGGTCTTTAAGATCTCTTCCGCCTGCTCCACGGCACTAAAAAAGCTTTCTCCATCTTTTCTCTTGAGCCCTTTACTCCTTTCGGGAACTTGCCGTAAGGCACTTCGACAATCTCATATCCGTTCCGGGACGCGAGCTTTTTACTGTAGTAGAGGAGCGGCTTGTCCGTGTGATAGCCGACTCCCGGGAAAATGACTGCGAGTTTTTTCATGATGGCTGCCTCCTGTTTAAATTCTATAAAAATATCGTTTTATATCGTTATTCACAAAACAAAATTGATTGTTCAACTAAATACATCAACTTTTTTCAATATATCAACTAAAAAATTCAAACCTAGTTGATATATCATTTTAGAGTGTAAAACACATGCCGTCCCTGACGCACTTTTATTAATAGTCCTTTATTTATAAGCCGGTTTATCGCGACAGAAGCTCCTTGTTTCGTGGAAATAGAATCTATTATATCTACAATCTGCTGTGTTGTTATTATCTTATTTACTTGAACAAATTGATAAATCAATTGATCAGTTCTATTTAAATCAAGTTCTGGAATTGATATATCCGTCAACTCCAATTGTTCTGGTTGAATTACATATTCCCTATTGATATGATACGTTGTCCACCGGCCTCGCCTTTCTGCTATAAGCATATTTTTTTCCACAAGATTAAAGAGCAGTTTTCCTATTTCAGTAGAGTGCAAGCCCAAAACTGACTGTAACCTTGCATTAGACACTTTTTCTTCCAAATATGCCGTAGCAAGAATTATTTGTTCTTCTGAATGCAAATGACAATATGCGGTTCCAAATTTATTATTCAGATACTCCGTACATTCCGTTGGCATCAAAGAAACCATCCAGAGTCTCAGTTCAACCTGATGCAGTTCCTGATCATCATACAAATCAGGCTGCCGCCATTTTTCATCGCCCCATGCCTTTAAAATAGTTGGAAATCCAGACCCAATATTATCTCCCAGACCGATCATACGAAACATTTTCTGAATCTTAGGATTTCTTGCCACGGAGTGCCCGCCTTCGTATATAGCTATGATAATCCGCATGAATAATCATGTTAACGACAGCCTCTCTTATAGCTTTATGGACAGCCGTATCATCAACTCGTATCATCCCTTCTAATGCCATCCGAAAGATTTGTCTGATCAAGATAATCCATTCGTATATTATCAAATCTTTCTCTAATGGCCAGCCCCTTACCGAACATTAACAGCCCGGCAGTCGTCAGACCTTCTCTTTTTGTCGACCTATCCAATGCATATGCTCCCAAGTTGCGTAAAAACTCTTTGTCATCTTTTCCATTCCAGACATGATCTGGATTATGGCGTTCATATTCAATCCGATAAGACCTAAGGGTATTTAAATCAATATCGTCCATTGTAAAACCATCTAAAATTCCGCCATCCATCCCATAATCAGAAGCATCTCGCAACATTGCCTTCACTTCTTCTCCAGTACAATGATAATCTCCTTCATGATTACGTTTATAGCTCCCTTTCATCGGATTCTCATTTATATACACCGGCTTATATCTGTAATCAGCCTGAGGCACCTCAATCCACAACACAGTACGACCATTGACTTGACAGTATCCAACATTGTCATCCAACAAAATATTGGCACTTACTTTATTGCTATTGATAGTATTCCAAAATTCTTTTAACCGGGCTTCTGGATTTTTTATATCTGTAAAGGTAAAACGCTTTTCAATATCTGTTTCAGACATATGTTCCTCTACGCCAAGCAAAATAACGCCACCGCACGTATTGGCAAATGCCGAATATGTTTCCCATACAGATTTTGAAATTTCATTTCTTGAATCTTTACACTCCAAACAAATTCTTTCGCCATACTTTAACAGTTCCAAAACGTCTTCACTATTAATCATGACAGACCTCCTGTTTCTATTCCTAAAAAGTTTATCCACCATAGCCCTCGTCTTCTACTTATATACTGAAATTATATTTTCGTTTCATAAAAAATGCAACGCAAACCTGTTGCGCTGCATTTCATTGCCTTCAATTCGATCCGAACTTGACAGTTCTTTTGCCTACCCTTTTAGCTCTATCGCCTTCTTCGGACATGCTCCCGCGCAGATTCCACACTCCACGCATTTCTCCTCGTCCAGTTTCCAGATCTTCTCTTTTCTCTCCACATGGATCGCCTCCTGCGGACATTTCTTCGCGCAGAGTGTACAGTATACGCACTTCTCTGCGTCCATCACGGGTTTTCCGCTGTCCGTCACAGGCGCTTCTTTCTTCTCTTCCTTCGGCTTAGTAAACGTCTCACTCTTCTTCAGGATATCCGGCTCTGTATATCCTTTCTCCATAAACAGGCATTTCTTCGGACATGTTGCCACGCAGAATCCGCACTGTACACAGTCGAACCGCTCGATTGTCCATGTGCCCGCTTTCCGATCTACCCGGATCGCCTGGGAGGGACATGATCTCATGCACAGCCCGCAGGTAATGCAGTTCTCGATCTCAATACGGATATGCCCCCGCATCCTCTCCGGATATTCCACAGGCTCAAAAGGATACTGCGTCGTCGCCGGTTTTTGGAAGAGGTTCTTGATCACCCTTCCGGCAAATGTAAACATTCTTGGCTTTTCCATACTACTGCTCCTTTCCGCTTAACGCTCCGTACAGCTCACGCACGGGTCAATGGTCAGGATCAGGATAGGCACATCCGCAAGCTGACATCCTTTGAGTGTCTCCACCAGCGGCGGGATATTGCTCGTCGTAGGTGTACGCAGACGGAAGCGGTCCAGATATTTCGTTCCGTTTCCTTTAACATAATAGATCGCCTCGCCTCTGGGCTGCTCGATCCGCATGAAATACTCGCCGTCCGGATTGCCCTTTACCGGCACGCTGATATCGCCGGACGGGATCTTCCCGATCGCCTCGCGGATCAGATCAAATGACTGGAAGAGTTCCCTGAGTCTCACCTCGCAGCGCCCGTAGCAGTCCCCGTCAGTCGACGTGATCGGTTTTACTGTCAGATCTTTATATGCTCCGTAGCCGAGCATACGGACGTCATACTCGACTCCGCTGGCTCTCAGCATCGGTCCTACCGCACCAAGAGCAACTGCATCCTCTTTCTTCAGGACGCCGGCTCCTTTCAGACGGCTCTGCACAGTGTAATCCTGGAGAAATGTATCAACCACAGGTTTTATATCACTCTCAATGTCTTTAACAGCCTCCAGCAGATGATGCAGCATCATATGATCCATATCTTTCTGCACGCCGCCCACCTGATTGACGGAATGGATGATCCTGCCGCCTGCCGTCTCATCGAACATATCGAGGATCTTCTCACGCAGGCGCCAGCTTTCCATGAACAGGCTTTCAAATCCCATGGCGTCAGCCAGGAGTCCGAGCCAGAGCAGATGGCTGTGGATACGGCTCATTTCCACCCATATCGCACGGAGATAATTTGCTCTCTCCGGCACCTCGATACCCATGACTTCCTCGACCGCCATACAATATCCGAGCCCGTGGCCGCAGCTGCAGATGCCGCAGATCCGCTCCGCTATATAACAATACTGTTTAAAATCTCTCTTCTCTACAAGTTTCTCAAGTCCTCTGTGGATATATCCGATACTGGGAACCGCCTGTACCACAGTCTCATCCTCCAGTACCAGATCCAGATGAACCGGCTCCGGCAGTACAGGATGCTGAGGACCAAAAGGTACTATACTTCTCTTTGCCATTTTTCTCTACTCCTTCTTCTTAAACGGTGTCTCTACATCGATCCGGTATAGTTTATCCTTATAGTCCGGCTTGATCGTCTTGATCTTCACACCAAACAATTGCTCCGCTTCGTTTTCCTGCAGAAATGCGCAGGGATAAATCTGCGTGATACTCGCAACCTCTTCATCCTCCGCCACTTCCAGACGCAGCGTCACCATATCATATCTCAGGCAGAAGGAATAACTCATCTCATATCCGCCCTCAATGCAGGATGCACAGATCTGGACCAGCCGCCAGTTCTCTGTCTTCATATGCACAACAGCCGGGAAGAATTCTGCTGCAGTGATCTTTCTGATCTCATTCTTGTATTCCATCTCTGTCACCTCCCGTCCTTAGCCATAGCTGCCTGTTTTGCGTCGAGTATATCCAGAGCCTTGACGACTCCGTCGATAATGGACTCCGGACGTGCAGCACAGCCCGGAACATATACATCAACCGGGATCACGGTGTCGATCCCGCCCTTGATATTGTAACATTCTTTAAACACACCGCCCGTGCAGGCACAGATCCCGACAGCCACCACGACCTTCGGTTCCGGCATCTGGCTGTAGATCTGTTTTACTACACTCTCGGTCTGGCTGTTCACACCGCCTGTGATCAGCAGGATGTCCGCCTGGAACGGGTCTCCTGTATTGATGATACCGAAACGCTCGATGTCGTATTTCGGTGTAAGACAGTCGAGAACTTCGATGTCACATCCGTTGCAGCTGCTGGCATCATAGTGGAGCAGCCACGGTGATTTTGATACTTTATTCATAATTCATCTGCCTCCTGCTCACTTGTCCAACATAAGGATCAGTATATTCACTCCGCCGGCTACCAGTGTCACTACCCAGCAGCTGTAGAGAAGGGTCTTCCATTTCACACGCGCGCTGATATTATCCCACAGCGTTTCCATAAAGAAGATCACGCCACAGATCAGTATCGCCACGATCCAGCTCCACCATGTACTGTTTATAAAGAAGAGACTGAAAATGCCGAACAGCAGCACCATCTCATAATATTCGGCGATATTCATGATGGCAAGCGTTGTGCCGGACATCTCTGTCGTCAGACCTTTGACCATCTCCTGATGGGCATGATGGCTTGTCGACAGGTCAAAGGGTGATTTCCTGAATTTGATCGCCGCCGTGAACATGAATCCGACCAGGAGTCCCGGCATCCACAGAACCGCGCTCGTATCGGCACGGATGATGTCTGACACCTGGAAAGATCCCGTCGTCAGATAGAAACCGACTGCGATCAGCAGCGTCAGCGGCTCATAAGCCATCATCTGCAGCATTTCCCTGCTCGCTCCCATATTTGCATAGGGCGAAGAGTCACTGGAAGCCGCCATGATAAGAAACATGTCAGCGGTACTTAGGATAAAGAGCACCATCAGAAGGTCGGCTCCCGCGAAGAGCATACAGCCTGCGATCATAAGAATCACAAGATAGCTCAGGTTCAGAAGGAACTGTACATTGTTGACCGCGATCATCTCTTTGGAAAAAAGTTTTCCCAGGTCATAAAACGGCTGAAGGAGGCTCGGTCCTTTTCTCCGCTGCATCCTTGCGCTGATAATACGGTCCACTCCGTCCAGGAGCGCTCCGAGGAACGGTGCCAGGATCAGATAAGCCAGAACAAATACTACTTTTACCATGACACACCTCCTATAACGAGACAGAATCCGACAACAAGTACTGCCGCCGCCATGATGATCGACGGTATCCTCAGATGCCTGCGTCCGAACTCAAAGCGCAGATACCAGTTGCTTAAGTACAGATGCTCTTTCTTCCCGTAACTGTTCATAAAGAAACGGTTGTCTCCCTCGTTGATACCGTTCATGTAAATAGGAACGATCTCCCTGTGCGACCTTCTGCTGATGAAGAACATCGCAACCGGCACGATAAAGATGGAGACGAGCATGATAGCCATTGTCGTAAGTACGCTCATGGAAAGCACGTCTGTCGAGTTGCCGAACAGTTCCCTCACGATCGGGTTCACCACTCCGATCGCTACCAGCGGCAGGAGCAGACAGAGCAGGATCATTGTCACCGCATGGAAGAACATGGACACGTACTCATCCCTGTGTGTCACATCCTTTACTGTCTCTCTCGGTATGTGGAAACAGAGCAGCTTTGCCAGCCATTTCGTCCAATAGAACATAGTCGTGGCGCTGCCGTAAGCGATAAAGAGCACCAGTACAACATTGCCTGAATCCACGAAAGATTTGAGCGCCACCCACTTGGAGATGAGCATTCCGAACGGCGCCAGATACATTCCGGCGATACCGATACCCATTATATAAGCAAGCTTAGGAACCGTTATTATCAGCCCGTGCATATTTTCGATATCTCTTGAACCCAGTGTATTCTCTGTCGCTCCTACAGACTGGAACAGCATGGACTTGCTCACCGCGTGGAAGATCATCAGGAAGATGGCTGCCCACACTGTCTCCTCCACCCCGATGCCGGAACAGGCCACAATAAGTCCCAGATTGGATATGGTGGAAAATGCCAGAACTTTCTTGGCATCATTCTGCGCGATTGCCATCATACTTGCCATGATAAATGTCAGTCCGCCGATACTGGAGACGATGATTCCCACAAGGTTCCCTTCAAGCGCCGGCGAGATACGGATCAGCAGATACACACCTGCCTTGACCATCGTTGCACTGTGAAGAAGCGCGCTGGACGGCGTAGGTGCAACCATGGCCCCAAGAAGCCATGTGGAAAACGGAAGCTGCGCGGATTTCGTAAGACCCGCCAGTGACAGGCACATCAGCGGGAGCAGCGCCCCGATATTAACTACTTCAAGAAGCTGAAGCGTTCCGTGGAGATTCGCCATCAGGGCGATCGCCACAGCGAAGCCCAGGCCCCCGAGCAGGTTCATCCACAAAGCGCAGAAACTGTTATTGACAGCTTCGTCCGTTTTTGTATATCCGATCATCAGGAACGAGATCACACTTGTGATCTCCCAGAAGAAATAGATCCAGATCAGATTCTGCGAGAGCACCAGGCCGAACATTGCTGCGAGGAATAAAAACAGCATAGAGAAAAAGAACGGCTGTCTGTCTTTCACGTCTTTGTGATGTGCATGATAGCCCTTCATATATCCCACGGTGTAAATACAAATGAAACCTCCAATAAATGCGATGATGATGCACATAAGGATCGTCAGCCAGTCCACCATCATGTGCGCTCCCTCTTTCACATCCACGGTAAATTCCGTGTACAATACGATCGCTGTCTGTGCGATCGACAGAATAATCGGCAGCACTTTCCCATGCTTCACACTCAAATAGATGATCAGGCACATCAGGAAAATATCCCCCGCCGTCATCAGGTGATCGATCAATTCTGTCTCAGGATAAAACATCCATATCTGTGCCCCGCCGGTAATCCAGCGGACGATAAAAATAACCGTGGTAAGCATAATAATACCGGCACCTGCATAGACGACATACCCTCTTGCTTTCTCATTTCTGATAAACTGGAAAAGCACCGCCAGCACTGCCGGAATTCCGATCAGTAATGGTATCATTATCGTAATCCTCCTTTCACTCACTCTCTACCTATTTATTTATAATCCCGATTCGCCGATTTTACAATAGCTGTTTGCGATTTTTATGTTTAATTCTGCTAAAAATGTGCTAAAATGAGCAATGGACGATTGTTCATATAGCCATATTCCATATATATCCAATCCGTCCAAATAGTGAATATTTTACAGGATAACAGTTCAGCCATCTGTCATCAGGAGACGGATTTATGCCTGCATAAAAATCCGGCGAATGATGCACAGATGAGCTGAGCGCCAGTGAATGAGCAAAGAAGCGGTGTAACCGCAGTCAGCACGCTAGTGCGGCTTTGCGAATGGCGCGGGCTGAACTGTTACGTTACAGGAGGACACACCATGCACGAACTGAGCATAACAGAACATCTTCTCGAAGACTGCATCCGGGAAGCCAGGGCTCAGAATGCGGTCCGGATCCGTGTCATACGGCTGTGCATCGGACAGCTGCGGGGTATTGTCCCTGACTGCATCCAGATTTATCTTGATATGCTGTCGGAGGGGACCATCGCAGAAGGTGCCCGTATCGAGTCGGAAACACTTCCCGTCAAAGTGCATTGTCTGGACTGCCAGGAAGACGGAGAGATCACCCCGCATCAGCTGAAATGCCCCCACTGCGGGAGCATGCGGCTGAAACTCCTGTCAGGAAAAGAATTCTATATTAAAAGCTTGGAGGTAGACATCGATGGAGATCAAAGTACTGCATCAGGTAATGGACTGGAATGAAGATGTAAGTGAAGAGGTAAAGGGCACCCTCGCCGCTCATCATATCTGTATGATCAATGTGATGGGCAGCCCCGGCGCCGGGAAGACGAGCCTTATCACCTCTCTGATCGACAGCTTAAAAGAAGACTTTCGCGTCGGCGTTATCGAGGGTGATATCGCAGGTCAGGTCGATGCGGAGCGTATCGCTTCTCTCGGGATTCCCGCTGTACAGCTCAACACTGACGGCGCATGCCACATCGAAGCGATGAGCATTCAGCATATACTGCCCGAACTTCCTCTGGATGACCTGGACGTCATCTTTGTAGAAAATATCGGAAACCTCGTATGCCCCGCGGAGTTTAGGATCGGCGAATCTCTTCGCATCACGATCCTGAGCATACCGGAAGGCGACGACAAGGT
The DNA here is from genome assembly GCF_008691045.1 of Mediterraneibacter catenae. Lineage (GTDB taxonomy): Bacteria > Bacillota > Clostridia > Lachnospirales > Lachnospiraceae > Mediterraneibacter > Mediterraneibacter ornithocaccae. The sequence goes on along the minus strand of NZ_VMSO01000003.1, from coordinate 28,521 downwards.
AGAGAAATACCCGCTCATGTTCACCGATACAGACTGTCTTGTACTTAATAAATATGATATGATACCTTACTTTGATTTTGATGAAGAACGGGTGAGCGACAACTATGAAACGGTCAATCCCGGCGCCCCGCTCTTTAAGGTCAGCAGCCGGACAAAAGACGGCATACAGGAGCTGTCCGTCTTCATCTCAGAACATATCAGGAAAGCACAGTCATGAGCGACCGCATCAGAAAAGGACATCTGCGTCAGCGTATCCATATTCACATAGAGGGGATCGTACAGGGAGTCGGCTTCCGCCCGTTTCTCCACCGCCTTGCCGAAGAGCATGGTATCTGCGGCTGGGTGCGCAACACTTCCGCAGGACTCGAGGGCATCCTTGAAGGGGAGACAGCGGAACTCAGCCTCTTCCTGACAGAACTTAAGGCTTCACCGCCTCCTATGGCACAGATCGAAGCGATCCGGAAGGAAAACATCGATACTTCTTCGAATACAGCGCAGCACACCGGGACGTTTGACCGCTTTACAATACGCGAGAGCCGTATCCGTACAGGATCCACTCTCATATCCCCTGATATCACAATGTGCCCCGAATGTGAAGCCGAGCTCTATGATCCGTCTGACCGTAGATACCGTTATCCATTCATCAACTGCACGAACTGCGGACCCAGATACACGATCATAGAATCTCTCCCCTATGACCGGGAACGTACTGTAATGAAGGAGTTTCTCATGTGTCAGGACTGCGCAGACGAATACAGTGATATCCACGACCGGCGATATCACGCTCAGCCGGACTGCTGTCCCGACTGCGGTCCTGAAGTCTTTTATACGGATTCCACTGCCGGTACACACGCCCGCAGCATATCCGGAGACGATACTTTTCTCCGGTCTCAGGAACTTCTGGCAGGCGGCGGCATTCTCGCGGTAAAAGGGATTGGCGGCATCCATCTTGCCTGCGACGCCTTGAACCCCGATGCCGTCCTCAGACTGCGCCGGCGCAAGCACAGAGCCGAGAAGCCTCTTGCTCTCATGTGCCGTTCTCTCGATGCAGTACGCCGGATCTGCGAGATCACTCCTGTGGAAGAAAGACTCCTGTCTGATCCCGCCCGTCCCATCGTCCTGCTTGCAAAGAAGAAAACAGTATCGGACTCACAGACTGCCAGGGCTCTTGATATACTCAGTTTCAGTCCGAGGCTCGGAGTAATGCTGCCCTACACACCGCTCCACACACTGCTTCTGGACGGAACTTACGGGGGACCGGACATCCTCGTCATGACAAGCGGGAATGTACCGGGCTGTCCCGTACTCACAGATAATGAAGCCGCGCTGAGTGCACTTGCAGACGTGGCAGACGGTTTCCTGCTGCATAACCGCAGGATTGCAAACCGGTGTGATGATTCTCTAATAGCCGAATGGCAGGGGCGTCCGTATTTCCTGCGCAGAAGCCGGGGCTACGCTCCCCGGCCCATAAGGCTGAACATACCTGTCCAGACGCCTCCCGACGGAATCCCGGCAGACGCAGGCACCGGTCCTGCCTGCACAGGCAGTCCCCCGGCTGACGCGGACGGCATCTTTGCGTTGGGTGCCGAGCAGAAAGCCTCCTTTGCACTCGGACGCGGCTCCTATGCGTTCCTAAGCCCTTATATAGGGGATCTGAAAAATGCCGAGACTTTTAAGCACTATACAGGCGCAATGGCGACATATGAAAAACTGTTTCATCTCATGCCGTCCGTATTTGTATGCGATCTTCATCCGGATTATCTGTCCACCCGCGAGGCGAAGCGCCGTTCTGAACAAGAGCATGTCCCCCTCATGCAGGTGCAGCACCATTGGGCTCACATGGCGTCCTGCATGGCCGACAACGGTCTGGATGGCCCCTGTTTCGGCATCATCTGGGACGGCACCGGACTCGGGACAGACGGGAACATATGGGGCGGTGAATTTCTCACAGGGGATCTGGAATCTTTTCAACGGGTCGGCTCCATCCGCCAGGTGCTTCTGCCCGGCGGCGACCGTGCCGTCCGCGAAATCGGAAGAATCGCACTCGCGCTCGCAAAAGATGCAGGGCTTGACAATCTCTCGCGCGTTCCCCTTCCGGAGGAGAAATGCCGGATGCTGTCTGCCCTGATAGATATGTCTCCGTCGTCCCTGCCGGCTGCAAGCAGTATCGGCCGCCTGTTTGACGGGGTATGCGCCCTGATCCTCGGGCGCTCCGAAATCGACTACGAAGGAGAAGGAGCAGCCCTTGTGGAAGCGGTCTCCCCGGTCGAGACACCGGATCTGATCAGTAAAGAGCTGTACAGCAGGATACTTCCAGAGAGAGAACAGAACTCCCGCTGTCAGCCACCCGCGTCTCTGCAGGAACTCGCCTGGCCTGTTACATTTTATGAGGAAGACAGACTTCGCATCTTCGACACCCGCCCTGTGATCCGCAGTATAGCCTCAGAGCTGTACAGCCCGCACGGAAAGGAGCGTAACGGCATTCTTGCACTGCGCTTTATGGCGACGCTCATCTGTATGGCGGCAGACCAGTGTATGGCGCTGAATCCCGACAGGCTCCCTGTCGTCCTATCCGGAGGAGTTTTCCAGAACCGCTTTCTCCTGCACGGCGTCACAACCCTGCTGGAAAGCAGCGGATTTTCCGTGTATACTCATCATCAGGTATCGACAAACGATGAGGGCGTAGCCTTAGGACAACTCGCCATAGCCCGGCACAGACAGAAGTTATCCGGAGCGGGCAGCGCCGTTCAGCCATCGGATCATTATAAAAGAAAAAAAGGAGCATAACTTATGTGTTTAGCAATGCCTATGAAGATCAATAAAATAGACGGTTCTCTGGCTCAGTGTGAAGCCGGCGGTCTCACGCAGGATATCCGCATCGACTTTATCACTGACCCGCAGCCCGGCGATTATGTCATGGTGCACGCGGGATTTGCCATCGAGAAAATGTCAGAAAAGGAAGCGCTCGAGAACATGGAACTCCTGGAGGAGATAAAAAATGCTCTATAACAGCTATTTTAAAAATCCGAAGGATGTGCCCCTGCTTCTTGAAAAAATAGAGAAATACACGGAGCAGACCGGACCGGTCCGACTGATGGAGATCTGCGGAACCCACACTATGGCGATTGCCCGGAGCGGGATCAGAAGTATCCTGCCGGACAATGTACAGCTCCTCTCCGGTCCCGGTTGTCCGGTCTGCGTCACCCCCGCAAATATGATCGATATGATCCTGGATCTGTCCCAGAGACCGGGCGTGCTGATCACAAGCTACGGTGATCTTTTAAGAGTTCCCGGCTCGGCACAGGGCGACTGCCTTCTGGCGCGCCGTGCCGGCGGAGGGAAAGTTGAATCCGTCTACTCACCGATGGACGCTCTTAAGATTGCAGAAGAGCATCCCGAAACGGAAGTAGTTTTCCTCGGAGTCGGCTTCGAAACTACAGCGCCCGGAACTGCCGCGTGTATCCTGGAGGCAGCCTCCCGGAAACTGAATAATTTCTCTGTGCTTTGTCTGTTAAAAAGGACCGAACCTGCCATCCGTTCTCTCATCGAGTCGGATGATTTCGCCGTAAACGGATTCCTGTGCCCGGGGCATGTGGCTGCCATCATCGGTGCGGATGGTTTTTCCTTTCTCCCGGATGATTACAGGCTCCCGGGAGTCGTGAGCGGTTTTGAGCCCGGCGATCTTCTCTATTCCATCCTGGAGCTGATAGAGATGCTCGCGCACGGCATACCGGAATTAAAGAACGAGTATACCAGGCTCGTACGACAAAGCGGCAATCCGGCAGCTCTCGCTCTCATGGAACAGGTATTCTGCCCTGCTCCATCCGACTGGAGAGGGCTGGGACTGATTGAAGACAGCGGTTATGCGATCCGGGAACAGTATGCGCCTTGGGACGCTGTGAAGAAATTCTCCCTTGCTCCTGCCGGTGAAAAAGAGATACCCGGCTGCCGCTGCGCGCAGGTCATACGCGGCGTCCTGCGTCCCGCAGAATGTCCGCTGTTTAAAAAGTTATGCTCTCCGGACAATCCGGTAGGACCGTGCATGGTGTCCGGCGAGGGTGCCTGTGCCGCAGCATACCAGTATGAATAGAGGTAACGACTATGGAAGACAGAATAATTGAATCAAGAACAACAGACGACAGGATCACGCTTGACTACGGAAGCGGAGGCCTGAAGACCTCAGAACTGATTGAATCCATCCTGCTGCCCGCATTTGACAATGACACGCTCGCCTCACTCGGAGACGGCGCAGTCCTCGACGGCAGTCAGAAGCTCGTATTCTCAACAGACAGCTTCGTCGTCTCTCCGTGGAAATTCCCCGGCGGGGATATCGGCAGGCTCTCTGTCTGCGGTACAGTAAATGATCTGTGTATGGCAGGAGGAATCCCAAAATATCTGAGCCTGTCTTTTATATTAGAAGAGGGATTTCCTTTCTCTGACTTTAAAAGTATCGTCTCCTCGATCGCCGATGAGGCGAAAGAAGCAGGCGTATCCATCGTGACCGGCGACACAAAGGTTGTAGATTCCGGCAAAGGCGACGGAATCTATATCAATACCGCAGGAATCGGTTTCCAGAGAGCTGTACTGCCCGGCAAGTCCGCCATACGTCCCGGAGACGCCGTTCTCATCAGTGGAAGTATCGGCTGTCACGGAGCCGCTGTCATGATGGCCCGCTCCGGACTGCTGCGAGAAGACAGTCCTCTCGTCTCTGACTGCCAGCCCCTGCACCAGATCAGCGCGGCGGCTCTCGAAGCCGCAGGCATGACTGCCCGGGCATCCGGCAGCTCTGCGCCTGTCCGAATCCTGCGCGATCCGACCAGAGGCGGAGTCGCCACTACACTCAATGAATTTACAGAACAGATGCCTTTCTCCATTGAGCTTGACCAGTCTGCCCTCCCCATCGATCCTGCAGTAGAGACAGCCTGCGACATACTCGGCCTCGATCCCCTTTACTGCGCCTGCGAAGGGCGGATGCTGGCAGTCTGCGATCCGGAGACTGCCGGAGATATCCTCGACGCCATGCGAAAAATCCCCGGTGGAGAAAACGCCGCACAGATCGGAACCGTGACAGAAAACATGCCCGGAAAAGTCCTCCTGAAAACTCCCATCGGAGGCAGGAGAATTCTGGCAAAACTAAGCGGCATACAACTGCCGAGGATATGTTAACAGTCTGCCATGCAGTAAGAATTATCGATAGGTGTCACGCAAGTTTACTTGCAAGTGACAACTAGCGGTAATTCTGCTATATGGCGCACGCCATACAGCGAGAAGTAACTGCGCAGCAGTGGATTCGAGCTGCTACATGGCAGACGGACGGCTTCGAAAAAACAATGCGGTAAAAATTGCGACAAGATATTTCTCTGCTATACGTCCGGAATATTTCTCGGAGAACTTATCCAGAGACGCATGTGTTTTATATCCTGATGATTTTACTTCAATCGGGCATATCTTATTATTTCTTGTCAGTATAAAATCTATTTCGTAATTATGTCTTGTTTTCTCATTCATAAATGTGTAGTAGAACACTTCATTTCCGTTCGCAGTCAGCATCTGAGCCACTATGTTTTCATACAAATCCCAAATTGACACAAAGGCCTTTTACCGTCTGAGACGCAATTAAGAAATCACTGAGGATATAGCTGTCATATTCATTTTTCCTACAAAATCGTCATTTTTATTTTGCGTATTTCCTACAAAATCGTCATTTTCATATAATTCTACACAGTAATGACCACCGATAGTATACTTCCAGATATATCCTGTCAATGACACATGATCCTCATCTGGCGGAAGACGTACTGCAGGATACATTTGTACAACTGCTCATAAGCAATGTCCGTCTTGCCCCCGGAAAAGAACAGACATGGCTCTATAAAGTGGCACGGAACAGATGTCTGGACCTATTAAAGAAAAACAGAAAACATGATGAGCTGCCGCCGGACGTTCCTGCCGACCCCGACTGGAACCGGACATTTATAGAAATGATCTCTCCCCTGACAAAATCAGAACAGGAAATCATTTCACTGAAATTCATCGGTGGTTTTCTCATAAAGAAATTGCACACATCACCGGAACGACCGTAGCAGCGGCTAAGAAACGTTACGAACGTGCAATAAAAAAACTCCGGGCAGAAATGGAGGTATCATAATGATTGAAGACAGATTATATGAAGCCGTGCAGGAACTGCCTGTGCCAACAGTCAGCTTTACCACAGTTAAAGAAAGAGCAGAGAGTATATCCGAAGAGCTGGGAATCACCATTCCGGAATCGCTGGACTGAAACGTCTTCTGTAACATAACCACCGGATATGTTGTTCCGCATGGAACCAGTTATCTGGAAGCTCTTATCACACCGGCTTACCAATGGTATTCCGTGGACTATGGCAGTGACGGGGCCGAGTCACTTTCTTTTGGAAGTACAAAAGACGAGCTGTACCAATACTGCTTTGACTTGAATTCAGAAAATATCTGGTCACCCGAGCATCTTCAGTCCGGCAGACTCCGGACTGAAGAATACAAAGGAATCACTTTACAGATCGGAACTGTTGTTTATAACGACAGAAATGATGACAGTATTTCCGGCTTTATTCCGCACGTAGTCTGGGTCGATGAGGAAAACAGCGCTGTCTTCTCACTCAGCGGACCTGCCTGTGATGAGAGTAACGCAGGCCAAATCACAGACCATCTGACCGAAACTGCGAAAGAGATTATTGATATAAATACAGCCAATTACTTTTCGGGTGCTGCTCAATAACAGAAAGAGGAAGTACCGGCTTATATAAAGCCGGCATCTTCCTCTCATAACCTCAATCCTGACCTGCCTGCAATTCCTGAAGCGCCTGAAGTGTGCCGTCCAGATTCTCACTGTGCCAGTTTCCTTCTGACAGGCTTCCTCCCAGTATCCCCGAACTTCTCAGGGTGCTCAGCCCTTTCTGCTGTACAGACAGGGTGATTACATCTTTTTTCGTTTTAATGGTGAGACGGTAGTTTAGCGCCGATTCCCTGATTTCCACATCTATAATTTCAGCAAAAGGGATTGACAATGCTACGTCCTTTTTCAGCCCCCAATCCAGTTTACCAAAAGGAATCAGAACCAGCTCCTCCCTGCAGATCTGCAGGACAAGGAATTCTGTGCTTACACCCAGAAACTTTACGATCGCATCGCTCAGGTCAGCAGGAGCATAGGATACAATGATGCTCTTGTTCTCAATCGGTTCAAAACCCGCTTCTCTGATAATTTCCCATACCTTTGTCTCTTTAGCCATATATGAAACCTCCATAATCCAGATGATATGATATTGTCGCATATCACTCTGAATACAGGGGGATTTTTGCCTGAAATGCTTATTTCATACCTGAATAGATCTGCAAATCTTACTCGTTAATCCTCTGCATTAATTCATACTTGACTTTTTGGGAAAACGGACATATTTCTCCATTTATAAATACTATTTTCTTCTCTTTTATGTCCAATAATTTAACCATACGGACATTTGCCAGATAAGAGCGGTGCACACGGACAAATTTTCCACTCAGATTTTTCTGAAGCTCCTGAATGCTCCCCGTAAAATCCATATTTTCTTTTAGTCCATGCAGAATGATACGATGGCTTTTTCCTCCGGTCTCAAAATAAAGGATTTCATCAACCGGTATATGGCGGACCGTGTCCATGAATTTCACTGTAAAATACTGCCTGTCCTCACCGCGTTCTTCTTTCAGACGATCCCTGATCACTCCCAGACATTTCCTGATCCCGCGAAACATGCTTTCCCGATCCTCTTTTACAATATAATCCAGCGCTTCCAGCTTATACCGAAAGGTGTCAAAAGCCAGTTCTCCGTATGCCGTGACATAAATCAGGAAACCTCTCGGATCAATTTTTCTAATAGCCTGACCTAATGTAAACCCTGTATATCGTTCATTCTTTAAATCCACATCGAGAAAATATATCCCTCTTTTCCCGTTCTAATGTTAAGTTCCTGAATAAAAAGTCCGTCCTCCTGATATGTACGTGAGGAAATATTATCATACATCTCAACAATACGGCGCAGGCTTGCCAGTCCTATCCCTCTTCCCGATCCTTTCGTGGAATACCCGTCCTCCCATATCTTTGAAATAGGCACCGGTTCTTTAACCGGATTACAGATCACGATACTCACACCTGATTCTTCTGCACAGAACAGCGCTGTCACTCTGTATTCTTTCTGATCCTCTGTAATTTCCCCAACGCTCTGAAGAATCTTTTCTGTTTCTTCCATTGCATTGTCCAACAATATACCTGCTGCCCTGCACAAATCTCCCGCCGGCATATTCACATATGTAACAGGCGCCGCTGCCTCCAGACGGAACGGGATTCCCCGCTGCTGCATTTCAGATGCTTTAACGGCAACCAGCCCCTTTAGCTCGGTTATCCTGATGTTGCCGAGCTGAGAAATCTGGAAAATCTTCTCTCCCACCTTTCTCTCGAAATCCCCTGTTACTTCAGCAATAAAATTCTGAACCGCATTCAGGTCTCCGTCATCAGCCTGTATCCTGATACCTGCCATCCGGTTCTTAAAGTCATGGCGGAAAGCCCTCACATCCCGCTGTACACTTTCAAGATTCTGTATATACAATTTCTGCTGCTCCAGACTAGCCTGCTGCTCCTGAAGCTGTTTACTCTGTATGTCGCAGCGAAACGCATAGTTCATGCCTCCAATTACTAAAAGCAGAAACCAGTATCGCGGCCATGGTGCTCACCATATACAGCAGCAGTTCACGGGGAATCTTCAGATTAAAGTTGTTCTGAAGGAAGAACCCTCCCAGTTCATCCAACACCCCATATAAGAATACCGCCATCGCCCCGGTGACCAGCGATCTTTCCCATGTTTCCCTTCCGGAAACTTTCAGGGCAATCGTCCATCCGGAGGTTTCCAGATAACTCACAATTATCACAAAAATCACATTTTCAAATAAGCTCTGTACGAAAAACAACGAAGCCGGAATAATGATAAGCAGGCTATATGGGATAAACATAAAACATACCCGCTTTCCCTGCAGTGTCTTTTTCGTCAGAGCAAATGTAAGTAAGATACAGCATTTATATTCCGCTAAGACAAGTGGAATATTCAACAGCAAAGCGCTTCCAAAAGTATATTCCATATCACAAACTCCAGAATCAAATAGTGTTTGAAAAAATTATACCGTATCAGAAGCGCTCTGCAAAGCTGAAGATTATAATCTATGAAATCCTCCCGTTATCCATCTCATACACAACATCTGCCAGATTCATTGTCGATTTCCTGTGGGATACGAGCAGCACGGTCTTATCGCCTTTTCCTTCCTTCAACGATTTCAGGATGATTCCCTCGTTCAGCGAATCCAGATTACTGGTGGGCTCATCCAGCAGGATAAACGGGGCGTCATGAAGGAATGCCCTGGAAATCCCGATCCTCTGCTTCTCCCCGCCGGATAACGTATCACCCAGCTCTCCGACCTCTGTATCATATCCTTTTGGCAAAGACATGATAAAATCGTGGATAGATGCTTTCTTCGCGGCCTCCATGATTTCTTCTCTTGCCGCTCCAGGCTTTCCTATGGCGATATTGTTGGCGATGGAATCATGGAACAGGACCGTTTCCTGGGTCACATAGGATTCCATCTCCCGCAGATCCGAGGTATTGATCCCCCGCACATCCCGTCCCGAGATCAGGAGCCGACCTCCCTGCACATCCCAAAAACGCATCAGAAGCTTCAGCAGCGTGGATTTTCCGGATCCGCTGGCGCCGTGGATGCCGATAACCTTTCCTTTCGGTATCCGGACGGAGTAATCCTTCAGGATCTGTTCCTCTTCATATGCAAAATCAATATTGTCGGCCTCTGCATCGGCAAAAGAAACACTCTCCGCGCCTGACACTTCCTCAACCTTCGGCTCTTCCTCAAGGATAGCCAGCACACGCTCTCCGCTTGCCAAAGTCTGGTTCAGGTTATTAGACAGGCTCGCAAGGGCGGTCACGGGCCCAAAGGATCCCATCATGGCAATGGTGCCCACCAACATGCCGGTGAGATCCACGCTCCCCGTCTGCCTCAGTGTGATCATCAGGAACAGCATGGCAAAGGAAAACAGAAGGATCACCAGATTGGTAACGGATCTCTGGGACGCCTCCAGTCTGTTCAGCCCTTTCTGTACTCCGCCGAGCCGGTCCGAACGCTCCGCCATTTCTTTCGTTCTCTTCTCTCCCTGACAATACTGAATCGTCTCGTCCAACCCCCGCAGAGAATCCAGGATAAAACTGTTCAAGTCACCGAACCCATTCCTGAATTCCATCCCCTTATACGCTCCCCTTTTTCCGAAGAACAGCGGGATCACTGCTCCGACCGCCAGATATCCTGCTAATGCAAGGATCGCAGCAGCAGGTGAGATTTGTCCGATGAACAGGATCATCACAAGAGAAGTCAGCACTGCGATAGCGATAGGGGAGATCGTATGTGCGTAAAAGACCTCAAGGAGCTCGATATCCGAGGTGATAATAGAGATCAGGTTACCCTTATCCCGCCCCTCCAGTTTCGCCGGACAAAGTTTTCGCAGCGCAGCGAACACTTTATGACGGATGATCGCCAATAACTTAAATGCAATAAAATGATTGCAGTATTGCTCTCCATAGTGGAGGATTCCTCTCATCACCGCCATCACGATCAGCGCGATAAACAGGGTCTGCGTTTCCATCTGCAGGAATGCCCCGGCGCCCAAAGAAGCAAGGCTTAACCCAAGCGCCTCCATGACCGGCTCCAGCAGGATATGCATCAGACCGTATCCCGCAAGGATCGTAAGGAAGATGGCGCACAGATATCCGACAGTCCCAAGCACGATGGCAAGGAGCATCACCGGAAGGAGCGGTTTTACCAGACCAATGAGCTGACCCATGATACGGATACCGCTGCGGCGGGATTTCCCGCCCTGCATGATCTTCCCTGCACTCATGATACCGCCTCCTTTCCATATTGCTCTAATTCCATCTGTGACCGGTACAGATTCGCATAATCACCGTTCTGCTCCATCAGCTCTTCATGAGTTCCTGTCTCCGTGACACATCCTTCCTTCATCATATAAATCCGGTCTGACTTCACAACATTTGCAAGCCGGTGGGAGATCAGGATAATGGTCTTTGTCTCTGCCAGCTTATGGATCACATCCATGATCATCTCTTCGCTCTCCGCATCAATGTTTGATGTCGCCTCATCAAAGATATAGACCGGTGTATCGTGGAGAAGCGCCCGCGCGATAGCGAGTCTCTGACACTGACCGCCGGAGAAGTTGCTCCCCCTCTCCTGGATCGGTGTGCCTATCCCCTGCTGTGCCTGCAGGAATCCCCACAGGTTGACCTTCTTAAGAGCTTCCCTCATCTCTTCCTCCGAAGCATCCGGTTTTCCCATCCGCAGGTTGTCCTCCACGGTGCCCTTAAAGAGATAGCTGTTGTGGCTGACCAGGGTGATCTGATCCATCAGACTGGTTTCCTGTATGTCTGCTAACTCTTTGCCTTCGATAGTCACACTTCCTTTATAGCCATGATTCCTTCCCATAAGGATCGCTGCAGCCGTACTCTTGCCGCATCCCGAAGCGCCTACCAGTGAAGTAAAGCTTCCCGCCGGGAATTCCATGTCGATCCCTTTTAGGATCTCCCGGTCTTCTTCGTAGGAAAAATGTACGCCCGTAAACTCTATATCCATCGCCATGCCGTCAAGCCATTCGGATTTTTCTTCCGGCTCCGGCAGGTCAAGGAGCGCAAAGATCTTATCGCTTGCCGCCATCCCATTCATAGCGATATGGAAGAACGATCCCAGAAGCCGCAGCGGAATGAAAAATTCCGATGCCAGCAGGATCAGCATCAGCGCCCCATGGACGCTTAAATTTCCTTTCATGAACTGGGTGAGGGTCACGATCATCCCCACTGCTGCGCCGCCGTATGCGATGATATCCATTACGCTGGTAGAGTTGAGCTGCATAGTCAGCACCTTCATAGTGATCTGACGGAACCTCTGGGATTCCTCATCCATCTCCTCTGCTTTCTTCTCGTCCGAGCGGTAGATCTTCAATGTCGTCAGCCCCTGCAGGTTCTCTAGGAAACTGTCTCCCAGCTCCGTGTAGATTCCCCAGTATTTATTCAGGAGTTTCTTCGCGATCTTCTGGACCGCAATAATGGAAACCGGTATCAGCGGCACACAGATCAGCAGGACAAGGATTGCCTGCCAGTTTACAAAGGACAGGATGACAAACAATGTCACCGGTGCAAGCAGGCTGTAGAACAGCTGGGAAAGATATTTCCCGAAATACGTTTCCAGCTGTTCCACTCCCTCCGCCGCCATCTGAACTACCTCGGAAGTCGTCACCTTTTCTCTGTAGGCAGCCCCCAGACGGAGCAGCTTGCTGTAGATCTTGTCCCTCAAGATCCTCTTTACATCCACACTGGCCCGATAGGACGCATGGGATGCCTGCCTATCACAGACAAACCGCAGGATCAGTGCCACAAGCACGAGTCCGCCATAGCAAGCCGCCATCAGCGGTGTCACCTCCCAGAAAAGCGCAGTCTCCAGGAGCATGGCCGCACTGTAGATCATCACGATCTGGCAGATCAGTGCAAGCCACTGCCAGACCACTTGATAAATGATATATTTCTTTGCATGGGATAAAAGCCCCACGAGTCTTTTCTTGATCATAGGTTCCTCTCTTACTTCTGCTTTTTCTTCTCTCTTACACTGCATACCACATGCCAGACGGCAAGGGCAGGATGATATAAGAGCATCCGCGGTCCGGAAAACCGCATTACCTGACGGATCTTCTCCCGCATTTCCGGCTTGTAACAGTGGACCTTGCAGTTACTGCAGAAAGTTTTTTTCTCCATAAACGGGCATTTTTCGCTGCGAAGCTTCGCATAATCCGACAATTCCTGACAGGAGGGGCACATCTGTCCTGATTTGCTGTCATATTCCGCATGATTCTTCCGGCAGTAGAGGCGGATCATTTCTTCCACTACACGCTGCTCTTTTTCCCGTTTCTTGTCAGCCGCTTTCACAGCACATCATCCCTCCACCTCAGGTATACGGTTCTGCCCTGCCGGAACAGTTCGTATTCGTGTAAAGAAATACACATATTTAAACAGGATCAGAAAAATGATAAATACTCTTCCGTACACATTCTGCATTGCAAGAAATGCCAGGATCAGCATACATGAAGCCGGGATCAGCAGGCTGAATTTCGTCTTCAGGGTCATAGTCCGGTTCTCCACGAAACTCTCCAGATGTTTTTTGTACAGGTTTGTACCAGTAAACCACCTGTGGAACCTCGCAGACCCTTTTGCCAGACAGAAGGATGCCAGAAGCAGAAAAGGCGTAGTCGGGAGTACCGGCAGCACAACTCCCACTGCGCCGATCCCCATTGACAGGAAACCAATAAGCAGCCACACGATCCGCACAGGATTCTTTTTCTGATTCTTCATACAGTATATTCCTTTCTTAAAGTCATAATTTCTGTTCCTTGAGCCATTTTGCTCCAGCGCACTTAGTTAGTATTTACTAACTAATCGGCACATTTTGATATATCACGACTCATGACCTGTTGTCAATAATAATTCTCAAAAAGGTGTGTAATTGATAATTTTTTTCATTTTTCATCAGATATGAGCAAAGGGGTCAGACAGCCACAGAGAGCACGTTAGTGCTGATTTTCTAATGGAGCAGGCTGAGCTTTTATATCTCAATGACTGATAGCCTGTTTTCCTTGAAATCCCAAACCTGCTGATGTATAATTTATTAAGGATTTACTATTTAAGGAGTTAATCATGAGCAGTGAATTGAGAGAACAGTTTTTTACATCTATCGTTCATTTCAAAAAATTAGAGTCGACTTTCTCCTCAGAATGTGAGATGCAGATGAACGAAATGGTCATCCTGCAGAGCATTGCAGGCACATGCTGTCAGGAGTGTCCGTGCATGAATCTCGACGTGCCGAAGATACAGAAAAAACTCAACATCTCAAAGCCTGCCATCTCTTACATATTGAATACATTGGAAAAGAAAAAATACATCACCCGTGAGATTGATGCCAAAGACCGACGCAAAGTATCTATCAGCGCTACGCCGGAAGGAAAGGCCGCGGCCGAACAGTCGCAGAAGAAGTTCGACGAGCTGTGGGACGAGATTCTCACCCGGTTCGGAGAAGAAAATATGCGGCAGCTTCTGAGGCTGATGGGTGATCTTGATGAGTTGTATATGACGCTCTGCGATGAGAAATAATAATTGATATATTACAACTTGAACCCCCAAGGAAATACTCTTTGGGGGTTCTTTTCTCTTTATCTTACGTCAGTGCATATTCTTCTTTTATCAGAGCCTTCCGCTCCACTTTAATCTTCTCTCCGTCAGAAGTCGCCGCAAGAGTTTCTCCCTCTCCCGGTTTAGCATCCAGAATACAGTCCGCCACGGCATTCTGCAGCATTGACTGGATTGTCCGCTTCAACGGCCGTGCGCCAAACGCCGGATCATATCCTTTCTCCGCGAGCAATTCCAGAGCACTTTCCTCCACTCGCAGTGCAACGCCCTGCTTCTGCATTCTCTCCGCAAATTTCGCAATCTGCAGATCTGCAATTCTTCTCACATCCGCCTTTGTAAGCGGATGGAATACGATCACTTCATCAAGACGGTTAATGAACTCCGGACGAAATGTTGCCTTTACAGCTTCCATAACACGGCTTCTGATGTTTGCCTCACGGCGGATCTCTTCGTTCTCCTCATTTCTGGCAAATCCAAGGGAACTTTTTCCCGTAATCTCCCGCGCTCCGATATTGGACGTCATAACGATGATCGTGTTCTTAAAGCTGACCGTACGTCCCTGGGCATCTGTCAGCCGCCCGTCATCCAGAATCTGGAGCAGAGTATTCCACACATCGGGATGGGCTTTCTCTATCTCATCCAGAAGTATAATGCTGTATGGTTTCCTGCGTACAAGTTCCGTAAGCTGCCCGCCCTCGTCATAGCCTACATATCCCGGCGGCGAACCGATCAGTTTGGACACAGTATACTGCTCCATATACTCTGACATGTCAAGCCGGATCATCGCATTTTCGTCATGGAACATAACCTCCGCCATAGCTCTGCACAGCTCAGTCTTTCCAACTCCCGTCGGTCCCAAGAACAGAAATGATCCGACCGGCCTCTCCGGATCCGCCACTCCCGTCCTTCCCCGGCGGATTGCTTTCGCTACGGCACTCACCGCATCCTCCTGACCGATGACACGGCTGTGGAGCGATGCTTCCAGGGAGCGAAGCTGCACGGCCTCATTCTCCGTCAGCATAGTCACCGGTATCTTCGTCCACGCGGCAACAACTTCAGCAATATCTTCTGCGTCAACGCGGCTGCACTGCTTCTTCTGCCATTCGGTCTGTTTCTGGGTCAGCTCTTTGACCAGTGCATTCTGACTGTCCCGCAGGATTGCGGCTCTCTCGTATTCCTGCGCGTCAGCCGCCTGCTTCTTCTGACGCTCTATCCGTTTGATCTCCTGCTCAAGTTCCGCAAGATACGGCGGGGTCGTCAGACCTCTCGTCTTAATACGGGAAGCAGCTTCATCCATCAGGTCCACCGCTTTGTCCGGCAGGAATCTGTCCTGTATGTACCTCGCTGACAGAGTGACTGCTGCCCGGACAGCTTCATCTGTAATGATAAGTCCGTGGTACGATTCATATTTTCCTTTCAGGCCCAGAAGAATCTTTACAGCATCTTCCTGATCCGGCTCCTCTACGGCAACAGGCTGGAACCTTCTCTCAAAAGCTGCATCCTTCTCGATATGACGGCGGTACTCTTTTAGAGTTGTCGCACCGATCACCTGCAGTCTGCCTCTTGCAAGGATCGGCTTCAGAATATTCGCCGCATCCATCGTTTCACTGGCACCTGCCCCCGCTCCCATGATCATGTGTAATTCATCAATAAAGAGAATCACATTGCCGTCAGCTTCCGCCTCTTCGAGAAAATTCTTCATCCGCTCTTCAAAGTCACCGCGGAATCTTGCACCTGAAAGCATCCCCACCAAATCCATGGCAATGATACGCTTGTTTCTCAGATTTGCAGGAATAACTCCATCTGCAATACGCTCTGCCAGGCCTTCAACAACTGCGGTCTTACCGACTCCAGGCTCTCCTGTGAGCACCGGATTATTTTTAGTTCTCCTGGACAGCACCTGAATCACACGCTCCAGTACATCCTCCCGGCCGATCATCGGATCATATGCATCTTCCGATGCTTTTTCTGTCATATCCGTGCCGAATTTCTCCAGCACCGGCACATCTTCATCCTCCGGCTGCTCGTCTTCTACATTCGCTCTGTCTGCCCTTCCAGCCTGTGCCGGGTTTCCACTGTATGCAGTCTCGCCCTGCGTTGGCTCTGCTGCCGCAACATCTCCTGCTACGCTTTCTCCCGACACCACATCTCCCTGCGGTGCATTTCTCACAAGCATCGGAGGCTGTCCGGGCCCCAGTTCTCTTCTTATCTCCTCCGGATCCATTTCCAGAGAGGAAATAAGCTGCGATGCAGCACAGTCTCCCGCATCCAGGATTGCTCTCAACAAATCTTCCGGCTCTGTCTGATGATGTCCCTGTGCCTTTGAGCGCCGTTCCGCGATATGCAGTACCTGTTCTGCTTCATCAGAAATCTGTACAGCCTGGAAACTTCCGCCTGCTTTTGCATTAAAATCATACTGATGAAGATATTCCTCTATAAGCTTCTGATCCAGTCCATTGCGCCTCAGGGCTCTTCCCGCTGTGCCCCGATCTGCCGCCAGCGCCCACAGGAAGTGTTCACTTCCTATAAAGCCATGCTCCATGTGCGTCACAAACCGCAGCGCCGACTGAAATACTTTCATTGTCCGCTGGCTGAATATCCCCAGATTAATTTCCATGTGTACACACCTCCTTTTCAATCACTGCAATATCATCCCGCAGTTTTGCCGCCTCTTCATAATTCTCTGTCTCGGCCGCCTCACTCAGACGCACCCGCAGTGCTGCAAGCTTACGTCTCTTAACCAGCCCAGGAACAGCAGCATCCGGGAATGCCCTGTCTCCCAAGTGCCTTGGGTCAGGCTTTCCGGGCCACCAGCCCGTATAATTCTTAAATTCTTCTGTCCGGCCTGCTGCTGAAGCCTGATTCCACATCTTCCGCAGGCAGTCCGCACATACCGGAACCTGATAGACTGTTCCCAGCCAGTTTATGTAAAAAACTCTGTCTACCCTTTCTTTGTTACAAAATTGGCATCTCATTTCTGCTCACCTCTTTATACTACAATACCGCCGGCTGGAAAACCGGCGTTGTTTAAGATTTAATAGTTAAGTTTTTAATAATATAGTATATAAATTTTAAAAAGTCAATAGTTTTTGCAGGCTTATGCTTTTTTCCTCCCAAAACTGTGATATACTAATCTCATATATGGAGGTTATTTTATATGTCAGAAAAGAAAAAGATCATATTAAGCGCAGACAGCACCTGCGATCTAGACGAAGAATTGAAAGAACGATATCACGTCAACTATTTTCCGTTACATATCAACCTGAATGGCAGAGATTATCTGGACAATGTCGATATCACGCCGGAGCAGGTCTACCAGGAATACTATGACCATAAAGTACTTCCGAAAACTTCTGCAGTAAATGTCCAGGAATACATAGATCATTTCCGCCCCTGGGTCGAGGATGGATACGAAGTTATCCATGTCAATCTCGGTCACGCACTCTCCAGCTCATATCAGAACTGCTGCCTTGCAGCTCAGGAGCTCGGACACGTCCATGTCGTAGACAGCTGCAACCTTTCTACTGGAACAGGTCTGACTGTCGTCGCCGCCGGGAAAATGATCGAAGAAGGAATGGATGCCGAAACGATCGCTGGGAAGCTCCGCGCCAGTACATCCAAACGTCACGCCAGTTTTGTACTTGACACCCTCACATTTCTCCACGCGGGCGGGCGATGCTCGGCCGTCGCAGCTCTCGGCGCAAATATCCTGAAGCTCAAACCGAGCATCCAGGTGGATAACCATGACGGAAGCATGAGCGTCGGAAAGAAATACCGCGGTGCACTGGACAAAGTGCTCGTAAAATATGTAAAGGATGAACTTGCAAGGCATCCGGACATCAATACGGATCTTCTGTTCATCACGCACTCCGGCATCCCGCAGGAATACATCGATTTAGTAAGAAAAACTGTAGAAGACACAATGGCTTTCAAAGAAATCCATGTAACAAAAGCAAGCTGCACGATCTCCTGCCACTGCGGGCCGAATACGCTGGGGATATTGTTCGAAACAAAGTAATGTTTGTAACGGTTTAGTTATCTGATGTCAGTAAATGCTGCATAAGGAGTATCAACTATGACTGCAAGACCTGCCTTCCACGGAAGCGATATCGAAAAAATATGTGAGTACTATCATTTAAATAAAGAAGATATTACCAACTTCGGAGCAAACGTCAACCCGCTCGGACTGTCCGAAAAGGTGAAGCGTGCGATTGCCGGACATCTGGATCTGCTCTCATCCTATCCGGACAGGGAGTACTCATCGCTCCGGCAGACAATCTCCGAATACTGCCATATCCCGGCGGAATTCATTCTGCCGGGCAACGGTTCCAGCGAGCTGATCTCACTGCTGATCGAGACACTCGCACCCCGGCACACACTCATACTGGGCCCCACCTATTCCGAGTATTCGCGGGAGCTATCCTTTTCCGGAAGTACACAGGGTTATTATCATCTGAAAGAAGATGAAGATTTTCATCTGGATGTGGATGATCTCTGCCGTACACTTGAGAATGGCTATGATTTTCTCATCCTCTGTAACCCGAACAATCCGACTTCCTCTGCAATCCTTCGCGGAGATATGGAGCGGCTGCTCACCTTCTGCGCCTCCCGCAATATTTTCGTCATGATCGACGAAACATACGTAGAATTCGCGCCGGACATATCCGCGGTTACCGCAGTCCCGCTTACCTGCGATCATGAGAATCTGATGGTGCTGCGCGGCGTTTCCAAGTTCTTTGCCGCTCCGGGCATGCGGTTCGGATACGGAATCACAGGCAACAGAGAATTTCTAGAGAAGATGAAAGAAAAACAGATCCCGTGGTCATTAAACAGCATCGGCGCCTTCGCCGGAGAAGAGATGTTTAAAGATCAGGAATATATCAGGCAGACAAGAGAATTGATCCTCTCAGAGCGGGATCGGATGTATCAGGCAGTGTCTCAGATGCCAGGGTATAAAACTTACGAGCCATACGCCAATTTCCTGCTCGTAAAGATCATAAAAGACGGGATCACATCCTTTGATGTGTTTGAACGGTGCATTAAGGCAGGACTCATGATCAGGGACTGCTCGTCGTTCCAGTGTCTCGACGGAGAATTTATACGGTTCTGCGTCATGATGCCGGAAGCGAACAGCCGGCTGCTGCATGAATTAGGGACAGGGTAAACTTTGATTGGGGACGTAGTAAAATCGGATTTTACTACGTCCCCAATCAAGATTAGCCCTGTCCCTTTTCTTACCGTTTTAATATTCCAGCCTATATTAGCAGATCTCTGCCCCTGCCGGCATATCTTTCTCCGGCACCATCAGCGACAGATTTCCATCCGCATCTTCCGCGCACAGAAGCATTCCTTCTGAAAGCACTCCTGCCAGTTTTGCAGGCTTTAAGTTTACAAGTACCATGACCTTCTTGCCCACCATCTCTTCCGGTGTGTAGTGAGCCTTGATGCCTGACACGATCTGTTTTACCTGACTTCCGATCTTCACCTGAGAGCAGAGAAGTTTCTTTGACTTCTTCACTTCCTCACACGCGATGATCTCACCCACCTGGAACTGCATTGCCCCGAACTGGTCAAATGTGATCTCGTCTTTCGGCTCGATATCAATCACAGCTTTCTCCTCTGCCCCGCCATCGGCATTGTCAGAAGTCTCAGCCTCTTCCACATGCGGGTGGAGTTCCTCAACTTTCTTCATGACTTCCTCGAGATCCAGTCTCTGGAAGAGGATCTCCGGCTTATCCGTCACGTGTCCGCCGCCGAGCTGCTCCAGAATCTTCCTGCTTGTTGATGGCATGAATGATTCCAGGAGCTCTGCACCTGCGGAAATACCCTGAATCAGATTCCACAGCACGGTCTCCAGTCGATCTTTCTTCGCAGCGTCTTTTGCAAGAGCCCACGGCATCGTCTCATCGATATATTTATTGCATCGTTTGAACAGGTTAAAGATTTCCGTGATTGCATCTGCAACTCTTAAACCGTCCATCTTCTCCTCAACTGCTTTCGGCGTCTTCTCAATAACAGACTTAAGATCTGCATCCACTTCCTCTGCAACGCCCTTGTCCGTCACTGTTCCTCCAAAGTATTTATTTGTCATAGAAACTGTACGGTTTACAAGATTACCAAGTGTATTTGCAAGGTCGGAATTCAGACGCTCTACCATCAGCTCCCATGTGATCACACCGTCGTTCTCAAACGGCATCTCATGGAGCACGAAATAACGCACCGCGTCCACACCGAAGAAATCAACCAGTTCATCAGCATAGAGCACATTTCCCTTGGACTTGCTCATCTTACCGTCCCCCTGAAGAAGCCACGGATGTCCGAACACCTGCTTCGGAAGCGGCAGCCCCAATGCCATCAGGAAGATCGGCCAGTAGATCGTATGGAAACGGATAATATCCTTTCCGATCAGATGCAGGTCCGCCGGCCACAGTTTCCCAAACTGCTCCGTGCTGTTGCCGTCAGCATCGTATCCTATACCGGTGATATAGTTTGTCAGCGCATCAAGCCATACGTAAGTAACATGCTTCGGATCAAAATCAACCGGGATTCCCCATTTAAAGGAGGTTCTGGATACGCACAGGTCCTGCAGGCCCGGGAGCAGGAAGTTATTCATCATCTCGTTCTTTCTGGACACCGGCTGAATGAACTCCGGATGTGTGTTGATATGCTCGATCAGACGGTCTGCATATTTGCTCATCTTGAAGAAATATGCTTCCTCTTTCGCCGGCTGTACCTCGCGTCCGCAGTCCGGACATTTGCCATCGACAAGCTGTGACTCCGTAAAGAACGACTCGCACGGAGTACAGTACATTCCTTCATAATATCCTTTGTAAATATCTCCCTGATCGTACAGCTTCTTGAATATCTTCTGAACCTGTTTCTCGTGATCAGCGTCCGTCGTACGAATGAATTTATCATAAGATGTATCCATCAGGTCCCAGATCCTTTTAATCTCAGTAGATACGTTGTCCACGAATTCCTTCGGAGTGATTCCCGCCTCATTCGCTTTCAGTTCAATCTTCTGACCGTGCTCATCTGTACCTGTCTGGAAGAACACGTCATATCCCTGGCTTCTCTTGTAACGCGCAATAGCGTCCGCAAGGACAATCTCATACGTGTTTCCGATGTGCGGCTTGCCTGATGTATAGGCGATCGCCGTGGTAATGTAATACTTTGGTTTCTGATTCTCTGACATATTAACCTCCTTTGGGGACGTACTCATTTCGGGTTTTACTACGTCCCGAATCAAACTTCAGGGTGTCCCAAACTGAATTTTACCCTGTCCCCTTTTCACCAACTATTTTTGTAACAGAACAAAGAGTTCCGCAAGCGGAACTCTCGCGCCGAGCGCGGTCGCTTTAGCGACAAGTTCCCACTTCGCGCGAGTGTGCATCCCGCGGAGCGTTTTTGTTTAATAGGAAACGAAAGTTTCCTATTAAACAAAAACCGCCTTCCTGCTCTCTTAATAAGAGCAAGAAGACGGATATCAAACCGTGTTACCACTTCTCTTCATCTCTCCCTCACGGGATAAGACCTCAGCAAGTGCCTGTCAGCACTTCTCCGCTGTAATGGGCGGTCCCCATCGCAGTCTCGCTATGGATGAATAAATCCTCCATAGTTCGGTGCGCTGCTCAGAAGCCATGTTCATCTGCTTTCCATCTATCCCTCTCAGCACAGATGCATGAACTAGTGTCCGCATCCTCCGGGAATTCTCTGTAAGACTTCCGCCAGATTACTCTCTTCATCATCGCTTTTGTCGATCATCATATATTCTTTGACCTGTAAAAAAGGTTAGCACACAGGGAAATGATTGTCAAGTAAAGACCATACTTTATCGCTGTTCGGAAAATGGTTCAGCCCGCGCTATTTACAAAGCTGAACTGCTGTGTCACAGCCTCGACTTAAAATCTTCATATCCGAATGTCCGCACGATCTCACACTCTCCGTTCTCTCTCTCGAGTACGATATCCGGCAGGTTCATGCCGTTAAATGTATTTGTCTTCACCATCGTGTAGATCGCCATATCCTGAAACTCAAGTCTCTCGCCGCACTGCAGCGGATGATCGAACGCATAGTCGCCGATCACATCGCCTGCAAGGCATGTCGGTCCTGCGAGCCGGTAAATATACTGCCGGCCGCCCGCGCATTCGCCATGCAGGCTTCCGTCTTCCGCAGTTTCACTTCCCTCCCGGCATACCACACTTTCCTCTGCATTTGGTTCCCACGCGTCTTTCAACGGCGGCCGGTAAGGCATTTCCAATACATCCGGCATATGGCACGCCGCAGATGCATCCAGTATCGCGATCTTCATACCGTTGTCCACGATCTCAAGCACTTCTGTTATCATCTCCCCGGCATTGAGCGCCACAGCCTCCCCCGGCTCCAGATAGACTTCCACATCATAAGTCTCCTTCACATGACGGATACATTTCTTCAGCAGCTCAAGGTCGTAGTCCTCCCTCGTGATATGGTGTCCTCCACCGAAGTTCACCCATTTCATCTGATGGAGATATTTCCCGAACTTCTCCTCTACAGCTCTCAATGTTGTCGCCAGATCATCCGAATTCTGCTCACACAGTGTATGAAAATGAAGTCCGTCCAACTCACTGATTTCTTCCTCCGTCAGCTCTGCCTGCATCTGTTCCAGAGTAGTGCCCAGTCTTGAAAACGGAGCGCACGGATCATAGATCGCATGCCCTTCCTGGGTGGAGCATTCCGGATTGATACGAAGCCCCATGCTCCTGCCCCCCGCGCATCCACCATACATGCTTCCGGCATCCGCAGATCCGTCCTGACCGTCAGTCCGGCGTCCATATGCCCTGACCTGATCCTTATACTTCCGGAACTGGGCCGGAGAATTAAACACGATATGATCGCACATCTTCAGGATCTCCGGCATCTCCTCCTCTTTATACGCCGGGGAGAAGATGTGGTTCTCCTTCCCCATCTCCTCATATCCGAGCCGTGCCTCGTGCAGTCCGCTCGCCGTCGCACCATCCAGGTATTCTCCGATCAGAGGATATAAATGATACATGGAAAACGCCTTCTGCGCCAGCAGGATATGGCATCCTGTCTCCTGGCGTACCGACTTTAATATCTCCAGATTCTTCCTCAGTTTGCTCTCCTGTACTACATAGCAGGGAGTCCTCAGTTCATCTTTTCTCATAATTTCCGTTCGCTCCAGAGCAATTTAATCCACCAGTTCCGGATCTTCACTGATCTTCCATGGCAGTCCCCATTTATTCAGGGCGTCCATAAACGGATCCGGATCGAACTCTTCCATGTTGTAGACGCCAGGTTTCTTCCATGTGCCGGTCATTACCATCATCGCTCCGATCATCGCCGGCACACCTGTCGTATAGGCGACCGCCTGGGATCCTACTTCCTTATAACACTCCTGATGGTCACATGTATTATAGATATAGAGCTTCTTCTCCTGTCCGTCTTTCTTTCCGATAAAGATACATCCGATATTCGTCTTCCCTTTTGTCCTCGGACCCAGAGATGACGGATCCGGCAGTACTGCCTTCAGGAACTGGAGCGGCACGATTTCTTTCCCCTCGTACATGATCGGCTCGATGGATGTCATGCCCACATCTTCCAGACAGCGCAGATGTGTCAGATAACTCTCCCCGAACGTCATGAAGAAACGGATCCTCTTGATCCCCGGAATATTGAGTGCCAGAGACTCGATCTCCTCGTGATGGAGCAGATACATATCTTTTTCTCCGATTTCCGGAAAATTGTACACGCGCTTGATTTCCATGGGCTCTGTCTCTACCCAGTGGCCGTCCTCCCAGTAGGAGCCTTTTGCAGACACCTCACGGATGTTGATCTCCGGATTAAAATTCGTGGCAAACGGATATCCGTGGTCACCCGCATTGCAGTCTAAGATGTCAATATAGTTTATTTCGTCAAAATAATGTTTCAGTGCATAAGCTGAAAATACGCTTGTGACACCGGGATCAAATCCGCTGCCGAGAAGAGCGGTAAGTCCGGCCTTCTCAAATTTCTCCCGGTAAGCCCACTGCCATTTATACTCGAATTTCGCCGTGTCTTCCGGCTCGTAGTTTGCCGTATCGATATAGTGCACACCTGCTGCCAGACATGCATCCATGATCGTCAGATCCTGATACGGCAGCGCCAGATTCAGCACCACCTCCGGCTGCTCTCTTTTGATCAGCTCTGTCAGTTCTTCCACATTATCCGCATCCACCTGTGCAGTTGTGATCTTTGTCTTCGTGGTCCCCTGCAGTTTCTCTTTCAGGGCGTCACATTTTGACACGGTCCTGCTGGCAATACACAGCTCAGAGAACACCTCGCTGTTCTGACAGATCTTATGAATTGCTACACTGGCTACTCCTCCGCAGCCGATCACCATTACTTTTCCCATGATAAATCTCCTTTCTTTTCTCCTATGACTCTCTGCTCTTTCCGAGCCCATATCTTTTTTATATCTTTACTTATCATCATTTCCGGTTTGTCACCGCTATGAGCATCTCACGGATGATCTTGCACGCCACAGCTGTAGACGCGCCTGTGGGATCACAGGGCGGACACAGTTCGTTTACGTCGCACCCGATCAGATTCACACGCTCACATACTTTCGTCACACCGCGCATAGCTGTGAGAAAGTCAATACCTCCCGGCTCCGGCGTCCCGGTCCCCGGAAATACCGACGGGTCCATCACGTCCAGATCGACCGTGAAATACACCGGCGCATCCCCGATCTGTTCCAGCACTTTATCCAGCCCGTCCAGCGTAAACGGGTGAAAATCCGTATGTCCCTCTCTCGCCCAGTCGAACTCCACTTTCTCACCGGAACGGATGCCGAACTGGTGGATCCGTCCGTCCGCACTCTTGCTTTTGTCCTGCATTCCCAGCACTTCCCAGCATCTGCGGATCACACACGCATGGGAGAGTTTCACTCCCAGATAATCCTCTCTCAGATCCGTGTGCGCATCAAAATGGATAATGTGCATATCCGGATATCTCTCCGCCGCCGCGCGCACACTCCCCAATGTGACCAGATGTTCTCCACCGATCATAAACGGCAGTTTTCCGTTTTTCAGAATACTTTCCGTACATTCTCTGATCTGCTCGAGCACTTTCTCAGAACTTCCGATCGCCAGCTCAAGGTCGCCGCAGTCGTATACGACATTTTCCGGCAGTTCTTTATCCTGATACGGGCTGTAGATCTCCAGTCCGTAAGAATCATTCCGCACTGACTGACCTGCGAACCGGGTACCTGGCCTAAATGACGTCGTAGAGTCAAAGGGCGCACCGAAGATCACGACCTCCGCCTCCGCATATTCAGCATCACAGCCGATAAAATTCACTGTATTTTTCCATATCATCTCTCTACATCCTCCAGCAGGGCTTCCACATAGGCCGGAAGTGCAAATACTCCGGCATGCAGCCTCGGTTCGTAATATTTCGTATGTATTCCTTTCAGTTTCCACCCTACTTTGTCCAGATCATCCAGCGGATGATATTTCTTCGAGGCGAAACCGAACAGCCAGTGCCCCGACGGGTAAGACGGAATATGCGCCTGATACACACGGCAGATCGGAAATGTCTCAAGTATCCTCTTGTGCATCCGCTGGCACTGAAAAGCTTCCTCCGTATAGAACGGGCTCTCATTCTGATTGATCATAACACCGTCCTCGCGGAGGGCATTGTAGCAGTTGCCGTAAAACTCCTTCGTAAACAGTCCCTCTCCCGCTCCGAATGGATTCGGGGAATCAATGATGATCAGATCATAGGCATCGCTCTTCGACCGGATAAACCTCAGACCGTCCTCATTAAAGATACTGACTCTCTCATCTGTCAGGCTGTTGGCTATCTCCGGGATATATTTCCGGCATGCCTCCACAAGCAGCGGATCCGGCTCCACTACATCGATCGTCTCGATCGTATCATACTTGATCAGTTCCCGCACGACGCCGCCGTCTCCTCCGCCCACGACAAGCACCTGCCTTACATCCGGGTGCACTGCCATCGGTACATGTGTGATCATCTCATGATAGATAAATTCATCCCGCTCCGTCAGCATCAGGTCTCCGTCCACAACGAGTATCTTCCCGAAATCCTTTGATTCAAGAACATCGATCCTCTGCACCTCACTCTGTGCACTGAAGAGCTGCTCTTCAATGCGGATGGACAGCTTCACGCCGTCCGTATGTATATCAGAAAACCACATTTCCATATCTTCTTCTCACTCTCCCTCCACAATATCTGTCTGCTCGCCGTCGTATCATAGTTTATCTTCCGGTCAGCACATTCAGCCGCTCGATCCGCTCATCCTCCGGTCCGGTCATGGAGCATCCCTTTTCTTTCGCATAGACGATATAATCGATGATCTCATCAGTAATCTCCTCCCCCGGAGCCAGCACCGGTATTCCCGGCGGATAACACATAACGAACTCGGAACATATCCTCCCTTTGGTCTCTTTAAGCGGCAGAGATTCTTTCTCCGCATAGAATGAATCCTGGGGTGTCATGACCACCTTCGGAGCGATATACTCCTGAGTGAGCATGCCGGTTTTATCTTTCTTGTATCTGCGTTTCAGATCTGCAAGCGCTGTCACAAGCCGTTCTACCTCCCGCTTCCTGTCGCCGATGGACAGATAGGCAAGGATATTGCCCAAATCCCCGAACTCGATCTGGATGTCATACTCATCCCGAAGAATATCATACACCTCAATCCCGGCAAGGCCGATATCCAGCGTGTGGATTGACAGTTTCGTCGGATCGAAATCAAAAATACTGTCGCCGTTTACCATCTCCCGCCCAAACGCATAGTAGTCGCCAATCTGGTTGATCTCTTTTCTCGCGTATTCCGCCAGTTCCGTCACCATCTTAAAAGATTCTTCTCCGCGCAGGGCAAGATTTCTCCTTGAAATATCCAGACTGGACAGCAGCAGATAGGATCCGCTTGTCGTCTGCGTCAGATTGATGATCTGGCGGATATAGCCCGGATGCATTCCCTTCCCGGTCAGCAGGAAAGAACTCTGTGTCAGGCTTCCGCCGGACTTATGCATACTTACCGAAGCAATGTCTGCTCCCGCTGCCATTGCAGAAACCGGTAAATTATTTCCGAAATAAAAATGTGTCCCATGTGCCTCATCTGCCAAAACTTTCATGCCCTTCTCATGCGCCATCTTAACAATCGCCCGCAGATCAGAGCATACACCGTAATAGGTCGGATTATTGACAAATACCGCCACGGCGTCCGGATTTTCTTCGATCGCCCGTTCCACATCAGCACGTTTCATCCCCAGCGATATTCCCAGCCTCTGGTCCACATCCGGATTTACATAGATGGGTTTTGCTCCGCAGAGCACCATGGCGTTGATCGCACTGCGGTGCACATTTCTCGGCAGTATGATCTTGTCGCCTTTCTTGCAGCACGAGAGGATCATAGTCTGAACTGCCGACGTCGTTCCTCCCACCATCAGGAATGCATGTTCAGCACCAAATGCGTCAGCCGCCAGCTCCTCCGCCTCTTTGATCACGGATACCGGGTGGCACAGATTGTCCAGGGGCTTCATGGAATTCACGTCGATACTGACACACCGCTCCCCCAATAGTTCCACCAGTTCCGGATTTCCTCTTCCGTGCTTATGCCCCGGCACGTCAAAAGGCACGACCCTGTTCCGCCGGAAACGTTCCAGCGCCTCATAAATCGGCGCTCTCTTCTGTAATGATCTCTCCATCTCAAACCTCCGCTATGTAAGATTGCGGCGTATGCATCCGCCTGCCATGTTACCGAAAAGTAACAGTTCAGCACGCGCCATTCGCAAAGCCGCACTAACGTGGTTACTACGGCTGCGCAGCTTCTTTGCTCATGAAGTGTTACGACAAAAACAGGCCGGATGCACTTTGCACCCAGCCTGTGTGATATCGCGTTATATTCGCGCCCTCCCTGCGCGGAAGGACCCGTCTGATTTACAGATATAACAGATATTGGACGTAGAGTCTATATAGCAAATATTTTTACTTTTACTACTCTTATTGACCGTTTCACAAGTTGTGTATGCGTATTGTGCACACCGCGGTTATAAAGTAACCAACTTATAAAATTTGAGCTCCTAACTCAATCAATAATGCAGCTTTGCGCCGCGTAAAATATTTGCATGGAGAACGTACCATATATCTGCTTTCCATACATTTGGTATCGTAGCATAAAACCGTAAGGAATTCAAGAAGTTTCTTTC
>NZ_VMSO01000029.1 GCF_008691045.1 Mediterraneibacter catenae | reverse complement strand
GTTATCTTACTCGTACCTTACCATTTCCCGCTTTAGCCTCTGCATAATCTTTTTTTCCAGCCTGGAAATATAGGACTGTGAGATTCCAAGCAGATCAGCTACTTCTTTCTGGGTTTTTTCTCTTCCTTCAGGATTATCCAGCCCAAAGCGCATTTTCACAATCATTTTTTCTCTGTTCGACAGTTTGTTGAGTGCCCGGATAAGCAGTTTTCTCTCAACTTCATTCTCCAGATCCCGGTAAATTGTATCTTCATCTGTTCCTAATATGTCCGACAAAAGTAATTCATTTCCATCCCAATCCACATTGAGCGGTTCATCAATGGACACTTCCAGCTTTGTCTTGCTGTTGCGTCTGAGATACATCAGAATCTCATTTTCTATACAGCGCGACGCATAAGTAGCTAACTTTATTTTCTTTGTCGGATTAAATGTATTAATTGCTTTGATCAGACCTATGGTACCTATAGATATCAGATCCTCCACTCCGACTCCTGTATTATCAAACTTCTTGGCAATATATACAACAAGTCTAAGATTATGCTCTATAAGTGTTTTCTTAGCTGTCTCATCTTTATCAGTTCCGAGGCAGCTGATCATCTCCCTCTCCTGTACACCTTCCAGCGGAGGTGGAAGAACCTCTGCACCGCCTATATAATGGATTTCTTTCCCGCTGCCGAATATCAACGTTCTGATATCCGGAATTATCCGCATTTGGAATTGATGCGGAATTGCTGCATTTACTAACATCCAGTCTCCTCCTAATACTATATTTGATTTTATCCGGAAAAAATCGCCGGATTCAGGATCATCTCATACTCTCGGTTACCGGACAGGCCTTCTTCTCCTATTCCCAGCAGAGGCTTCTCTACCCATCTGTCATCTCCCATATGAACACACATCTTCTTCACACGGAAAACCTTCATCAATGCCTCGCCGCTGACACACCGGTAAGGAACAAGGCGGAAGCCATTTTCTGATTCAACGCGCTCTGATATTACTGCTGCAGTTTCAGGATCTATAATATTCACCGGTTCACCTGTATACCAGTCTCTCAGCTCATTTCCGGTATCGAAAAGTGCGTTCACCTGTTTTTCTCCATGATCCGTGTATAGAGTCACTCTCAGAATTCTGTTCTTCTGCCTGTGCATATGAGAGACAAGCTTCCATATTTGCAAAAACAACACACCGGCTGCGACAGCAATGGTATAAAACAAACTGACATAACGCATATACGGGCGAAATATCTGCATGGTTCCTCCCAACACAGCTGAAACCACATACAGCAGCAAAAAAGCCTGCACAAATTGTGTCGGTCGGGTTATCTTCACCCCCGCACATAGCATTACACTGTTTACTGTCGTATGAAAAAGAATGATCCTGATCACAGACGGAAGTGGTATGATAATTACCAGGCATGTCAAAAAACTGCCCAGAATGCCCCCGAAAACGGGACGGACATATGGCCGTCCGTTATTCATTATGCGGTTCAATATCAGAAGGATAAGACTGTCCAGCATGAAATTTTCCAGAAAAAACACATCTATGTACAATTCATAGTACATGTCTCACCTTCTTTCCCTCCGGTAACGATCCGGAATTCATTATATCCCCTGTTCAAGAATGAAATTTGTCAGATGATGACAGATGCATAAAAATATATTTCGACAGATATAGAATCGCAAGAAATGCAAGAAGACTCTGTGTGAACTAATCCCACAGAGTCTTCGTTATACCTTATTTTGTCCTATTTCTTAAAGAAATCCGGAATCTTAATAGACTGTTCTTTTACATTGCTGGATGGTGTTCTCGGCTGAAGTGTCGGCATTGTACCACCCTGCGGTCTTGTTGCAGTACCCGCAGTTCTCTTCTCACCGTCAAGACGGCTTCTCACCGGTGACTCACCATTTGGCAGAATAGAACCCACTTTCTGCTGACCTTCCAGTCTTGCCTTTAACTTGGAAGCACTGCCGCCCACATTATGTAAGCCTGTCGCAATAACGGTGATTGTACATTCATCAGACTTTGTATCGTCATACATAGCACCAAAGATGATACTTGCGCTCTCTCCTGCAAGCTCCTGTACATAATCTGCTGCATCAGAAGCATCCATGAGAGTAATATCACCGGATACGTTGACAATGACATTGGAAGCACCCTGAATCGTTGTCTCAAGCAGCGGACTTGCAACCGCCTCTTTTGTTGCCTCAAGAGCTTTATCATCACCGCGGCCGGAACCGATACCAATATGTGCAATACCCTTGTCCTTCATAACGGTCTGAATATCTGCGAAATCCAGGTTGATCAGAGACGGTACATTGATCAGGTCTGTAATACCCTGAATACCCTGCTGTAACACTTCATCTGCTTTCTTGAGCGCCTCAGGCATTGTTGTACGTCTGTCAACTACTTCAAGAAGCTTATCATTCGGGATAACAATGATCGTATCAACATTTTCTTTTAATTTATCAATACCGGTCAGCGCATTCTGCATTCTCGTCTTTGATTCAAAACGGAACGGCTTTGTAACGACACCTACGGTCAGGGCTCCCTGCTCTTTGGCAATACGCGCAATTACCGGAGCTGCTCCTGTACCTGTTCCGCCGCCCATACCACAAGTAACGAATACCATATCCGCACCTTTGAGAGCTGCCGAAATTTCTTCAGAACTTTCTTCTGCTGCTTTTTCTCCTACCTCAGGCTGTGCTCCTGCACCAAGTCCTTTTGTAAGCTTCTCACCAATCTGCATGAGAGTCGGTGCTTTACAGAGCTGCAACGCCTGCTTATCTGTATTTACTGCGATAAATTCAACACCCGCAATCTGTTCGTCAATCATGCGGTTCACAGCGTTATTTCCGCCGCCGCCTACTCCGACAACAATTATTCTTGCGGCCGCTTCTGATTCATTGGTCTTAATTTCTAACAAGAGTATTTCCTCCTTTGTCGTCTTATTAATTTCTTATACATCCCTTTATATTGAACCTTACAATCCAATAAGTATATAATAAAGTCTTTTCCGCAAATAATCAATAGATTTTTTCCTATTTTTCTGATTTTTTATACTATTTTCAATACTATCCGGCCATGCACGGATTATGTATATCCTCCGGTCAAGCCCGCTTATGACAGGGAGTATGCGTAAGTACGTATACGGCACTCCGCCGCAACAAGCTGGCGCACAGCTCGATCGAGCTTGCATAGCAGCAGTCCGTTACCCGGCCGGTACAAACGAAATAGCATCTGATGCAGAATCATAATTTTCCAAATGCAGTGTGCCTGCTGTTTTCGGATACAATTCCGCCAGTTTGTCCAGAATTGGCTCTACCTGCTGAAGTTTCTCTTCATAGCCGCCGTCACCGAGAAGCACTTCGACGATTCCAAAATAAAGCCTGACATCCCCTTCCACACAGGAAATCCTGTCGGGTGCAAGACTGTATTTCTTAAGATACCTTGAGGCATCAACTATCTTCCCGAAAATACTGTCATCCTCAACCGGCAGCGTCTTGCCGATCTCTACATCAGACTCATCAAAAGTCAGCCCCTCAATGTATGGAGCGTCTTCAATCTGCTTCTTTGTTTTCAAAACGGCAATCCCGTTCTGGTCAAAATACAGATATGTGCCAGAACAGTCCACATATCCTGCCAGTTCTTTTTCTTCAACTTTCACATGAACAGTCCATGGATTTTTCAGCGATACATCCATCTGCTCGACACCGACCGGTAATTCTGAATCAAGGAAATTATATTTAACCAGCAGATACAATGTATTTACTGACAACTTATCCTTCTGAACCCATGTAGCAATAGTATTTTCACTGTAGATCGAATTTCCTTCCACTTCCACCGTACGTGTCCGGAACAGGACCACAGCCCCTGCCGCTAATATAAACAACCCCATCAATATACCAACTACGACAGGCCATTTTTTTCTGCGCTTCTTCTTTTTCATCCTATATGCCTCCTTTGTATTTCAGAGTGTCCCATACTTTCATCCGTCTCTATGCAAC
The DNA here is from genome assembly GCF_008691045.1 of Mediterraneibacter catenae. Classification (GTDB taxonomy): domain Bacteria; phylum Bacillota; class Clostridia; order Lachnospirales; family Lachnospiraceae; genus Mediterraneibacter; species Mediterraneibacter ornithocaccae. Next base: position 21,728 of record NZ_VMSO01000029.1, on the reverse strand, counting down.
AAAAATGCTTCTGCGTTTTCATGTGCGGCTGTCGATTATGTCTCATTCTATCAGACCTGACACACTGAGCACAAGTCCCATTTCCAGCAGAAGGAACAAAACAGAGGTCCCTCCATAACTAATGAACGGAAGCGTAATACCTGTATTGGGAATTGAGTTAGTAACGACAGCAATGTTCAGGATTACCTGTATCATCATATGTGCCATTGCACCGGAAGCAATAAGAGCCCCCAGCAGATCCGGTGCTTTTGTCGCAATCACAAAGAAACGCCATATCAGAAGAAAAAACAGCAGAATGATGATTCCCGCCCCCACAAGTCCCAGTTCCTCACAGATAATGGAGAAAATCATGTCATTCTGTGCCTCCGGCAGGAATCCCAGCTTCTGTACACTATTTCCCAGACCTCTTCCGAAGAGACCGCCGCTTCCGATAGCATACAGTCCCTGAAGTGTCTGATACCCTTTCTCATACTGCTCCGGGTTGCGCCAGATTGCAATTCTTTCAAGACGATAACTCTCCATTGCCAGAAACACGGCCATAAAAGCGACTGCTGCACTTCCCATCCAGATAAACTGAGAATACTTCGGGCTGGCTACAAAAATCAGTACCACAGCAATACCAAGAATAATAATCGCCGTACTTAAATTACTGGCCCCTACAAGTGCTGCTATCGGCAGAACCGGGAGCATCGCGAGCACCAGAGTCCTGAATTTATCCATCTTTTTTGCATACTTTGTCACAGACCATGCAAGAAACAGGATGACCGCTACTTTGGCAAATTCGGACGGCTGAAAAGAAACAGGGCCCAAAGACAGCCATCTTTTGGACCCATTATATTCATCTCCGAAGAACATGACCGCCACTGAAAGAGCAATCGCCGTCAGATAACCCGGTATCGCAAGTACTGCCCACCGGTGATAGTCCACTCTTGATACGATCACCATTCCGAGAAATCCGACAAACGTGGCAAACCCCTGTTTTTTCAGGTAGTAAAAAGGATCATGAAACTTTACCTCACCATTATAAGAACTTGTGCTGTACAGCATCACAAGTCCTATTGCAATAAGAATGATTACTACAGCCAACAGTGTCTCGTCATAACGTCTCTTCCCACTGGAACGCTCCAATCAAATTCCACCCCTTACAGTTGTTCTACAAGTTGTTTGAATTTATCTCCGCGTTCCTCATAATTTTTAAACATTCCCCAGCTCGCACATGCAGGTGAGAGAAGCACCGCATCTCCAGGCTGTGCATATTCCACGCATCTCTCAAAGGCTTCTTCAAAAGAATCCGCCATCACGATATCATTAAAACCTAGCCGTCTTGCAGTTTCCGCAATTTTCTCGCGGGTTGCTCCGATCAGCACCAGTTTTTTCACCTTACCGCCAAATGCACGGATCCATTCATCGTAAGACGACTCTTTATCGTATCCTCCGCCGATCAGTACGGTTGGCCGGTTCATCGCCTGAATCCCCCTGATCGCAGCATCCGGATTTGTTCCTTTTGAATCATTATAATAAGCGACGCCGTTCTTTTCGGCCACAAATTCGATTCTGTGCTCTACTCCGGCAAAACACTTAAGCGTCTCTCTGATCACATTGATTGGAACACCATATGCATAAGCCATTGCCACGGCAGCCATCGCATTTTCATAATTATGCGTGCCAAGGATCTGCAGTTCGTCCGTGTCGCAGACGGGAACCGGCTCATCAAAGTGGCAGATAATTGTTTTGCCGTCTAAATATACGCCTCTGTTAAGTTTACGCCGGCTGCTGAAATATAGAACCTGTGCGCCCACCTTTTCTCCGAATTCACGCAGGACCTCATCTTCATAGTTGAGCACGCAGAAATCATCTGCCATCTGATTTTCTGCAATCCGTTCTTTCGCTGCGATATACGCTTCCATCGTGTGATGCCGGTTCAGATGATCCGGTGTGATATTGAGGATCGCACTTACTCTCGGCCGGAACCTGTGCACTGTCTCAAGCTGAAAGCTGCTCATTTCAGCAACAATAACAGAATCCTCTTCTGTATCCTGTACAACGCTTGTATACGGATTACCGATATTTCCCACGACAAATACACTCTCTTTATAATTCTTCATGATCTGCCCGAGCAGTGACGTAGTCGTTGTCTTTCCGTTCGTACCCGTAATTGCAAGGACATCACCTTTTCCGCACGCATAGGCAAGTTCGATCTCACCCCAGACCGGTATATCCTTAGCTTTCATTTTCTCCACGATCGGAAGATCTGTAGGCACCCCCGGGCTCATCACTGTCAGATCCAGCTCACCGAGCAGCGCCTCCGGGAAATCTCCAAGCACCACACTGACTGTTCCGTGCGTTTCCTCCGGCGCTTTGCTCCGACCCTCCTGCAGTATCTCGTCCTTTATTCTGCCTGCATCCAGCTTCTCATTGCCATCGTAAAGTACAACATCCGCACCATTGCAGAACAAAAGCCCCGCAGCAGCCTCTCCGCTGATACCCGAGCCAAATACAAGTACCTTTTTGCCTTTTAAATCCATTGTACTATACCCCCATCAGAGCGATCAGGCAGAGCAGTGCGGTAATGACAGAAAACACTGCCACCACTCGCGTCTCCGACCATCCGCAAAGTTCAAAATGATGATGAATCGGCGCCATTTTAAAGATACGTTTCCCGCCGGTCTTCTTAAAATAAGTAACCTGAATGATAACAGATGCTACTTCTACCAGATAGATAAATCCTACAATAATGATAAACAGCGGCATCTGCAGCATGTAAGCCGTTCCTGCGACAAATCCGCCCAGAGCGAGGGATCCCGTATCTCCCATGAACACACTGGCCGGATAAACATTGAACAGAAGAAATCCCAGCAATGCTCCCACCACTGCACAGGTGATCGGCTCTACTCCACTCTCTGTGCCGATGGCAACGACAGTAAAAAACGTAGCTACAAGAACCGTCACGCTGGAAGCCAGTCCGTCAAGTCCGTCCGTAAAGTTAGTCCCATTGACAGTGCCTATCACGGCGACAAACAACACCGGGACCGCCAGCCATCCGATATCCCAGTAGTAGCCGCCGGAAAACGGCACAAGCATTGTAAGAGGCACTTCAGCCACCTGCACCAGATAAAATGCAAATATGGCAGTGACCACAATCTGCAATGCCATCTTCTGCATCGGAAGCAGACCGTCAGAACGCTTAAGTACAACTTTCAGATAATCATCCAAAAATCCAATCAGGCCAAACGCGACCGTCAGAAACAGAATCGGAATGATCCTGGGATAATCGCGAACATAAAACAGCGAAGTCACAATAACTGCTATCAGAATAATAATGCCGCCCATTGTAGGCGTACCTGCCTTCTTCAGGTGTGACTGGACACCGTCCACACGCTCTGTCTGCTTCATCTTCAGTTTTCTCAAAAAAGGAATGACTACCGGTCCCAGCACAAGGCTTACAGCGAATGCTATCAGCACCGGAAGCACTACATGACTACTCATAAATCCACCTCTTCATCTCTTTCGTTTCACACAGGGGTCTCCCCTCTTTTCGAACATCTTATTTAGTATATACCATCACTTAGCTTTTTTCAATCCCGAGATACGGCAGCACATTATCATAAATATCTCTCAGAACAGGTGCTGCAATCGTCCCTCCGTAATACACTCCCTGTGGGTCATGAATGATGACGATTCCCAGAATCTGAGGGGCGTCTGCGGGAGCAAATCCTATAAAAGACGAAATGTATTTATTCGCACTTCTGGGCAGCGTCTGGGAGGTAGCAGTCTTGCCTCCGATAGAATACCCTTCTATATACGCATTTTTTCCCGAGCCCTCAGATACAACACTCTCCAGGAGCATCTGCATCGTCTCGGAAGTTTTCTCTGATACGATTCCTTTCTCTGTATCGTAATCAAATTCCTTCACTGTTTTTCCCTTCTCATCAAGTACCGCAGTCCCGACATGAGGTGTCACCCGTGTTCCTCCGTTGATGATCGAACTCACTGTTACAGCCATCTGGATCGGCGTCACCTGAAACGACTGTCCGAAGGTCATCGTAGCCAGCTCTACTGTTCCGATATCCTCCTTTTTATGCATGATTGTTCCAGCCTCACCCGGAAGATCCACATTTGTCAGTTTCAAAAGTCCAAATTCCTCAAAATAGTCATAGAACCGGTCTGCTCCCAGCCGGAGTCCGATATCCATGAACACCGGATTGCAGGAATTCTGAATTCCCTCCACAAATGTCTCCTGCCCATGACCGCCTACTTTATGACAGCGGATCTTCCGATCCTCCACGATGCGATATCCCGGGCATACAAATGTATCGTCCAGAGAAACAACCCCTTCTTCCAGACAGGCAGATGCAGTAATAATTTTAAAAGTCGAACCGGGCTCATACGTATCATTGATGCAACGGTTTCTCCACATCTGGTTCAGCTGCTCCTGGAGTTCTTCATCTGACAGCGTGGCCGAATCCACACCTGTATTCAGCTCGTATGGAGAATTCAGGTCAAATTCCGGCACATTGACCATAGCATAGATTTCGCCGTTCTGTGGATTCATTAACAGTATGGAGACCGCCTCTGCCTGCTTTTCTTCCATGACATTTTCAGCGGCCTGCTGGCAGTACGCCTGTATATTATAGTCCAGGCTAACCTGCAGTGTCTCTCCGGCTACCGGTTCAATCCGGTCCTCCGCCACGCCGTCCAGCTCAACACCGCGGGCGTCTGTCACAGTCAGGATGGTCCCGTTGGTTCCTTTCAGATATTCTTCATATTTGACTTCCAGGCCGATGATCCCCTGATTGTCAGCTCCTGTGAAACCAAGCACTCTTGAGGCCAGATCATCAAACGGATAATATCGTTTATAATCCTCGTCGACCTTTACCCCTGCCAGATCATACCCGCGGATCCTGTCGCCGATTTCCTTGTCCACATTTGTCTTAATCTTCTCCATGGAAGATACTTTCTCGACCTTCTCCCTCACTTCACTCTCTTCCAGCTCAAGCTCCGAACTCAGGACCTCCGTCACCCGATCTGCATCTTCAATCTGACTGTGGATGACCGAGATCGTACACACTGTCCGGTTCGTCGCCAGAACAACACCATTACGGTCTACGATCTCCCCTCTGGCCGCCTTGATCTCACGTTCCCGCTCATGAAGATCCTGCGCCAGTTCCTGGTAATATTCCGCATCAAAGATCATAAGCCAGACAAGCCTTCCGATAAGTGCGCACAGGATCACCCCCGCACATATAAATACGACCAGTATCTTTTTCTTATTATATGTTTTGTTCTTCATACTATAAATAACCCTGCAAAAGATGTTGTTAAAGCTTATTACATCTTCTGCAGGGTTATTCCTGATTCTTCCGTATCGTCTTTCCGCCTGTTTTCCTGTCGTCGGTTCTACTCGGAAGTGTCACCTGCCGCCCAGTCATCCAGGTCCGGGTCATAATCTTCGTCTATATAGGAACCATCCGGATTGTCATACGTTTCTTCATAATTTTCATCGTAATCCGTATATTCCGTCTGTTCTACACTTGTTCCTTCTGTCTTTGTTTCTTCTCCGCTCTCATTGATAGTGGTAATTCCCAGGTAGGGGAACGCTTCTTCCATGATCGCTTTGGCAATTCTCTGTGCATAACCGCTGTCTGCCTGTGCATCTGTATTCGGCTCATCCACAACAACATATATCACAATTTCAGGATTATCAACCGGGGCAAATCCGATAAAGGAAAGGAGGTAATTTCCGTTTCCTCTTGGAAGTTTCTCTGCCGTCCCTGTCTTTCCTCCGATATCATATCCTTCTACCTGCGCCCCCTGTCCGGAACCGTAATCCAACGTAGCCTTCATGTATGTCCGCAGCATCTGCGATGTCTCTGATGATACTGTCTTTCGGAGCAATACGGGATCTTTGGTCTCGATCACACTGCCGTCTTCATCCTGAATTTGTTTTACGATATGAGGCTCATAATAGTATCCCCCGTTAACCAGAGAACAGAATGCAGATACAAGCTGCGTCATAGTCACATTGAAGTTCTGACCGAAAGAGTTAGTTGCCAGATCGATATCCGTCATATTTTCCGCAGTGTAAAGGAGGCCCGATGTCTCCGCTTCTCCCGGAAGGTCAATACCTGTGTACTCCCCAAAGCCGAAAATATTCTGATATCGCGTAAAATCATCTGCTCCCAGATCCAGCGCTATGTCCATTAGCGCAACATTACAGGAATTAGCAATGGAATCCTGTACAGTCTGTGTCCCATGACCGTCCCTGTGTGCACAGTTGATATCCGTCCCCAGGACATTTTTGGACCCGCCGCAATAAAATGTTTCATTGCCTTTAAGAGTACCCGACTCAAGCGCTGCCGCCACAGTAAACGGTTTTATCGTAGATCCCGGCTCATATGCATCACTGACGCAAAAGTTTCTCCAGAGATCATTCATTGCCGAGACCTGTTCTTCCTCACTCATATCATCCCACTCCTGATCAGAATAAAGAGCGGTAAGATTTCTCGGATCATTCAGATCAAAGTTCGGATAAGACGCTTCTGCAAGAATTTCTCCCGAGTTCGGATCCATCATAATAACTGCTGTATTTTTACTGCCTGGCTCACCGTCCCCCGCATATTCCTGGTTAAAATCCAAAATTGCTTTTTCAACGATGCTCTGCAATGTAATATCTATGGTAGATACTACAGTATTTCCATTTTTAGCAGGCTTTACCGTGCGCTCCAGAGAAGATTCCGTGTCAAAATATCCGTATTCTCTTCCGTCAGTACCATTCAGAATATCATTGTAGGCATTTTCGATTCCAATTGCGCCCTGATTTCCATCATAAACGAAGCCGATGACATCGCTTGCCATACTGTTGTACGGATATGTTCTTGTATAATCATCTTCCAGCCAGATTCCCCTGACATTCGGATAATTTTTATCATCATCATCAATCTTGTTAAACTTCTGCGCTGTCTCATAGTCAACCTCTGTCGCCAGGATCTCATACTGGCTTGTAGGTTTTTCCTCAATCAGCGCATCTACTACACTTTCTTCAATGCCAAAGCATTCTTTCAGAACTGCTTTCGTCGGCTCGATATAGTCATCTTTCTCACCATTGTCCGTCATTGCAGCTACATCAAGAATCACATTATAAACCCTCTCACTGGTCGCCAGCTTTGTGCCGTTTCGATCTACAATATCTCCGCGCTTATATGCTATCACTCTGCTGTCATAGTTCTGCTGGTCAAGCACCACTTTTGTGTAGCTGCTTCCCCGTGAAGCATTGATCCATGTGATCCGCCCTATAAGAACAACAAAAGCCAGTATTACTGCCATAAATAGCATTACCAGCTTTCGTTGCATTCTGATCGGGAATTTTTTTGTCAAGAACTTAAACCTGTTTCTTTTTCTGTTTCTTCCAGCCATATCATAATTTCCTTACTGTAGTCTGTAATATCTGAATACGCTACCGGGATGCATCGTCAGATTTTGCAAGCACTCCATCCTCCGGAATATCACTATACTGTCTGACATAATCGCCGGATGTTCTTTCGTATTCTACTACTGTTCCCTCGGAGGCATACACCATCCCCATTTCATTCATGGCCTTGTCTCGAACTTCCTCAAGATTAACCGAATCTGCAGCCGCATTGTATCTGGTGTCATTTTCCTCTGTAAGCGTGGCAAGTTCTTCCTGTAACGCTGTTACGTTTTCAGATCTGTTCACCACTTCTGACTGCAGGCTTAAATACAGCACACAGACAAACACTGCGCATACTGCAGCTATTGTAAGAAAAACAGCATATGCAGGACTTATGCTCATAGCCCTGTTCCTGTTTTTCACGACCTGACGGCTCGTCCTCTTAGGCTCTGTCGGACGTGCTTTCGGTCTTCGGGCCGGAACAGGCTCCGCCTGGCACACAGTATTTCCGTACACATAAAACGGTCTCTGATTTCTTCCCCTGTAATCAGATCTTCTATTGTTGTATGCGTTGTACCCTGCTGCCATGGCGAACTGCCCCTTTCCCTGCTTTCGTCCTTCCAGGCTCTCCCCTTCCCTTCAGAACATATATTATAACTACTCCCTGTTGCTTATACACGTTCAAAAATCCTAAGTTTTGCACTCTTTGAACGACTGTTGGACTCCATTTCCTCCTCTGAGGGAAGAATTGGTTTCCTTGTCACCACTTTCCCCTTTGATACTTTTCCACAGACACATACAGGGAAATGGCTCGGACAGGTACATGGATTTTCATTCTTACGAAATGCACTTTTCACAATCCTGTCCTCCAGCGAATGAAATGTGATAATACAAAGCCTTCCTCCCGGATTCAGCATATCGATCATATCGTCCAGCGAATCTTTAAGTACATCCAATTCGTGATTCAATTCAATCCTGATTGCCTGAAATGTACGTTTTGACGGATGCCCGGACGCCTTCCGGATCTTCATTGGTATGGCGTGCCGTATGATTTCATTCAGCTGTTCTGTTGTCTCGATCGGCGCTTTCTCGCGTTCTGCGGCAATATGTTTTGCAATATTCTTAGCAAACTTGTCCTCTCCGTAATCACGGATCACACGATAAAGTTCCGATTCACTGTATCCATTGACAATGTCACGCGCCGTCATCTTCTGTCTCTGATCCATCCTCATATCAAGCGGTGCATCCACCCGGTATGAAAACCCTCTGTCTGCTGTATCAAGCTGATACGAGGAAACTCCGAGATCCAGAATAATCCCGTCAACTTTGTCAATGCCCAGATTGTGGAGCTGCGGCTTCATATCACGGTAATTGCTCCGTATTATCGTGACCTTCTCCCCGAAGCCTTCCAGTCGCTTTCCTGCTGCCTCTATAGCATCAGCATCCTGGTCTATTCCTATAAATCTCCCCTTGTCGTCTAACCTGCTGCACACCTCATATGCATGGCCGCCGCCCCCCAGCGTAGCGTCCACATAAATGCCGTCCGGTCTGACATTAAGTCCGTCCACAGTCTCTTCGAGAAGGACGGATATGTGTTTGAATGCCATAATCTCCTCCTAAATCTTAACAGTTCAGCCTGCGTTACTCGCAAAGCCGCTCTGCAGCCTCGAATCAGATTCTGATTCCGATGGATTCCATACGCTCTGCGATAGCATCCAGATCTTCTTCGCTCACCTGGCTGCGTTCTTCCCACAGTGCCTTGTCCCAGATCTCAACACGATCCTGTACTCCCACCAGGACAACGTCTTTCTCCAGATGCGCTGCTTTTCTGAGTGACGGCGGGACAAGAACTCTCCCCTGCTTGTCGAAACTGCCCTCAGAGGCGCTTCCGAAGAAATAACGCTTAAAGATTCTGGCATCCTTGTTCATGCGTGGTAAGGTTTCAAGCTCAGCAACGAATTTGTTCCATTCTTCCTGAGAGTATACGAAGAGGCAGCCTTCCAGTCCGTTACAGATGACAAAACTGTCACCAAGGTCATCCCTCAGCTTCGCCGGGATGATGAGTCTTCCCTTTTCATCAATGCTATGGTTAAACTCTCCTAATAACATCCGGAATCCTTTCTCCTATTGTGAGCCTCCACATCGCTCCCCACTTTGTACCACTAGCCACCACTCTTTACCACTTGACACCATTCTAAACCACCACTCCCCCTTTTTCAACCCCTTTTTTTGATTTTTTTGTGTGCATTCAGAGCTGAAACCGTTCAGAAAATACATTATTTAAAGGCAAAAAAAGAACATGTAGGTGGCAAATCCCTGTTTGCCACCTACATGTTGTGCTTTGTCCTCATATATTTTTTATTCTGTTGTCTCCTCAACAGATAGTCCGTTCAGATAATTTGTGACTGCGTCATAATTCACTTCCGCAACCACTCTTTCTTTTCCCGACTCATACATATCATAAGCCGAATACCCGAGCCACGCTACGAGCGCCAGAGCCGCAAGTGTAAGTACGCCTTTTCTGACAATGCTCATGACTCTCTGTTTACGCATGATTTTCTTTCTGTTCGCCTTTTCCTGCTTATATCTGTCAACCTTTTCCTGACTCATTTTCCAGGTCTCCTTTCCTTCCGGTAAAGCCCGTTCCTGCCCCGCAATCAATGTTCACTGCGCAGACACAATCCATGGCCTCAATAAGGACAGTGTACCACAATCCCTGTCAGAGTACAACAATTATTCCTCCATCGTTCGCATACATTGTACTTATCCCTGCTGTATCTACAATGAAACTGTCTTTCACCCGTATCTTGTCAAGAAGCATTCTCTCCACTTCTCTCGCCCGTTCCGGGCAATTACAGTGAGCAATTGCAAGAATCTTGTCCTTTGTCGTCTTCCCTTCTTTGACAATCTGATCCGCCATCTTTGCAAGCGCACGTTTCATCCCTCTCGCCTGCCCCAATTGACAGATTGTCCCTTCCGGAGTAGACCCCATAACCGGCTTAATATTAAGAGCGCTCACTACAAAAGACTTAATGCCGGTAAGACGTCCATTCTTACGGAGCGTATCGAGATTCTCAAGGACAAAATACGTATGCTGCTCATCTATATAAGTCTCAACCGTGCTGACCGTCTCTTCAAACCCCAGCCCGTTCTCTTCGCACTCCTGTATCTTAAGCCCGATCAAAGTCTCTCCGACCGATGCAGAACGCGAATTAAACACATAAATCTTCTTACCGCTCTCACCATGCTCTTCCATCCAGAGCTTTCTTCCGAGCTGCGCACTATTATATGAACCGCTCAGTTCCGAGGAAAGAGTAACGGCATAAACCCTTTCTTCATCTCCTCCATACAGCTCCATATATCTTTCCGGCGATGGACATGAAGACTTTGGACATTCAGGACTCGCCTCTACGCGACGCAGAAAATCCGCCTGATCAAAATTCTCATCATCCACGATGATATCGCCGTCCACCTCCATGCTGAGCGAGGCTGTCTCATATACTCCGCTCTTCTTCATTCTGTATGTCAGTTCCCCGCAACTGTCTACAATGATCTTATAATTCACAATCATACCTCCCGGGCCGCAATGTGTATTTTATATTTCCATTACACATAGTTTTCAATACCACATATAAATATAACATACATTCTTTCAGAAAGGAAGAGGTATTCTGTGATTTGTTGCAGCTCAGGGGCAATTATGCCATTAGGTAATTGAAAGATCTGTCTATGCCTTTGCAGGGACTGTTTACCTGTACTTCCCGCATCATTCTCCCTGCAGTCTGATGCGGCGTGAAATTCCCAGGGCGACTCCCATCTCCGCCATCAAAAACAGAATCGCCGTACCACCGTAACTGATGAAAGGCAGCGTAATTCCTGTTGTAGGCAGCAATCCTGTGACAACAGCAATATTAAGTATGACCTGAAGTGCGATATGCGCAAATATACCAGTCGCAATCAGAGAGCCATACAAATCCGGCGCATTATTTGCTATGAACATAAGCCTGTAAAGGAGGACTCCGAACAGCACAAGAATCAGTAGTGCCCCGAACACACCAAGTTCCTCACAGATTACAACAAGAATCATGTCATTCTGTGCCTCGGGGATTACTCCCAGCTTCTGTGTACTATTACCCAGCCCCTTGCCAAACAGACCGCCGCTTCCAATCGCATACAGCCCCTGCATGACCTGATAACTTCCTGTATCAGCCGTAGCTTCCGGATTAAGCCAGGAGATAACTCTCTGGAGTCTGAAATTATCACTGGACGCCACATCTGTATTTGCAATAATAACTGACAGAACAATAATCCCGACTGCAGCCGCCAGTGCCCCGACCACAACAATAGCTGCAAACGGCTTTGTTTTCGGATGGATAACAAAGATCAGGATGCATGTAATAGCCATAACAATGATCGCCGTACTTAAGTTATCTGTCAAAAACAGTACGCCGCCAGAGGCAATAGCTCCAAATACAAGTACCCTTATGATTCCCGCCAGTGTATAGGCTTTTTTTCCAAGGCGGCACAACTCGTAAGAAATAAAGAGAATCACTGCAATTTTGGTAATCTCCGCCGGCTGCAGTGTTTGATTGCCCGGGAGCTGAATCCACCTTCTTGCTCCATTGAACTCCAATCCCAGAGGCGTCTGCACAAGAGCCATCATAAACATAGCAAAAATATAAATCTCAAACGCAAATGCCCCATAGATATGGTAATCAATCTTTGAGACAACAAACATGACCACAAATCCCACTCCTGCAATCAGCGCCTGCCGGGTGAAATAGTACAGATCATTTCCAAAATCGACATCCGCTTCATATGCACTCGTGCTGTAGAGCATAACAAGCCCAAAACACATCAGGAATACAATAACCAGCAGCAGATCATAATCAAAGTAGTCCTCCTGCTGCGCCGTCCTGCTTCTGGCTGCCGAAATCACACGACCAAGACTGCTCTTCTTCGGCTTTGCCAGTCGTGCCGGCCTTCTTTCGGTCTGCGGCTGAGGAGTCCGCACCACCTGACGTCTCCGGTCGATTGCATCCCGGTATGCGCTGCGATATGTATTATATCCACCCCCGGGATTTACCGGCTCCATAGGCTGCGTATCGGAAATCCGACTTTGCCGGTAATTCTGCCCAACAGGACGCATCGGCTGTGTATCGCCGGATACACTGTTCTTTTTTTTCTTCTTATAATTCTGTCCACGCCGGTTAACCGGTCGTACAATCCTGCTTTTCATGACACCTCATCACTTTCCGCTAAACTCTCGCCTATAACAGATAAGGAACCAGTTTCGGTAAGTCGTACCACCCGATCTGATCCCTTATGATAAGCCACATCATGTAATAATGATTTTTGTTACATCGGGGTGACAGGATTCGAACCTGCGACCTCACGGCCCCCAGCCGTGCGCTCTAACCAAACTGAGCCACACCCCGCCGACTAATACATTATATATAATTTAGAAGAAATTGTAAAGAAATTTTTCAGCATTCTTTTCGCAGCTCTTGTCGTACGGTTCATCCGGCAAGGAAAGGATATCCAAAAACAGTCTGTGTGCAGAGATCAGTCCGTCTGAGTCACATCTGTTTACCCCGGCTCATATTTTAAATACAAAGTTATTATTTAAATCATGAAAGGAGCCGACGCAAATGGCAAATTATCAGAATAACATGCGCTGTTCCCGCCGTTCCGCCCAGCCTGCGCAGAACGCGCAGACCGGCTGTCAAAGCAGGGTGAGCGGCTGTCCGGATACACACGATCATTTTCCCGCCGATATGCCGATTGCCATGGCTTATGTTCCATGGCAGAAATGGCAGGATCTCTATGAGCCGTGCAGCGGTCTGGAACGCGGAACCATTTTCAAGGAACTGGATAAACCGTTTCTGGGAAAAGGAGGTATGCGCCGATGAATAACCAGATGACTAATCAGATGAACAGGCACATGAACCGCAGGCAGCTGCTGAACCATATCAATCAGGTAAGTTTCGCGGTAGATGAGGTCAAATTGTATCTTGATACACATCCCTGCGATACAGAAGCACTTGAATATTTCAGGGAAATGAGCCGCCGGCGCAATCAGGCACTGAAAGAGTATGCGTCAGCATACGGTCCTCTGACCATCGATACAGCCGATGATTCCTGCGCAGAACGATGGAACTGGATAAATGAGCCATGGCCATGGCAGGAAGGAGGCTGCTGATTTATGTGGAATTATGAGAAAAGACTTCAGTACCCGGTAAAAATAACACAGACGAATCCTAAAATTGCCCAGATCATCATAACGCAGTTCGGCGGACCGGACGGGGAGCTCGCCGCATCTATGAGGTATCTTTCCCAAAGATACACAATGCCTTATAAAGAAGTGACCGGTACACTTACAGACATCGGCACGGAAGAACTCGCCCATATGGAAATGATCTGTGCCATTGTCTATCAGCTCACGAAAGATCTCACACCGGAAGAGATCGAGCGATCCGGTTTCGCGCCATACTACGTAGATCACACGTTAGCTCTCTGGCCTCAGGCTGCCAGCGGTATGCCGTGGACATCAACTGTTTTTCAGTCAAAAGGGGATCCCCTCACAGATCTCCATGAAGACCTTGCTGCAGAACAGAAAGCGCGGACGACTTACGACAATATTCTCCGGCTTGTCAAAGACCCGGAAGTATGTGATCCGATCCGCTTTTTGAGACAGCGGGAGATCGTACACTATCAGCGTTTCGGTGAAAGTCTCCGCCTGGTCCAGGATAAGCTGGACAGCCGCAACTTTTATGCATTCAATCCGGAATTCGACAAATAACTGTCATATATATTATATTCCGCAGGCAATCCTGAAGCAGGACTTCCTGCGGAATCATTCTACGATGCTTTGATCATCTCAGCCCAAAGTAACGTCGACGTTCTGTTCTTCATACTCTCCGTTTGTCTGCGGAATCTGGATTGTCAGGGTCACCGTCTCTCCCTTTGAACAATATTCCAGTTCTTCCTGAAGCGCATCCATGCTGTCAACAGGGCTGCCGTTAATACCGGTAATAATGCACCCCCGAGTCATTCCCGCCTTATCTGCGCCTTCCCCTTCTATAACTTCCGTCACATAGACGCCTGACGGCAGATCAATCTGCTGGGAAAATGCATCCGATACGCTGATACCTGTAATTCCAATCATTCCACGGTTGTTTACATCCACTTTTTCTTTTGTTTCCTGATTCATCAATCCCTGGATCAGGCTAGTAACATCACTGATCGGAATCGCATAACCGATTCCTTCTACACTGTCACCGATCAGCTTCGCGGAATTAATTCCGATCACTTCGCCATTTATATTTACAAGCGCTCCCCCGCTGTTGCCTTCATTTATAGCCGCATCAGTCTGGATCAGGCTGACCTTATTCTCCTTTGATTCCCCGGTTCTGCCGTCTGAAGTTTCAACTGAACGGTCAAGTGCGCTGATCACCCCTGTAGTAACGGACTGACCGTATCCAAGCGCATTTCCAATTGCGATGGCCGGTTCTCCCACCTTAAGTGTCGTAGAGTCTCCCAGCGTTGCCACCGTCACAGAATCAAGCGTATCTGAAGAAACAGATTCTGTCGGAACCGCAATTACTGCAACATCATACGCCTCATCTGTTCCTTTAATATCAGCTTCCACGCTTGTCTCATCGGAAAATGTAACTGTAAGCGCGTCGCTTCCCTCAACAACATGGTTGTTTGTCACGATCAGGAGCTCTGTGTCATTCTCACCTATAATGATTCCCGTGCCTGCCCCTTCACTCTCTCTCTGGTATGTGCTGCCAAAAAAACTCTGCACTTCCTCCGCTGACATACTCGTAATAGACACAATGGACGGCATAACCTTATCGACTACGCCCGATACGTCTGATGTCACAACACTGGAAGATGTTGACAGAGAAGTATTGTTCTCCGCCACACTGCCGGATGTCTGTGTTTCATCAGAACTACGATCCAGCCCGAGAATTCTTCTCCCTACAATATTTGAAGCCAGAAACACTGCGCTGGACACTATTCCGAATAATATTGCAAGACCCACAACTGTCGCAGCCGCTGCAGGGCCTTTGTTGTGTTTTCCCTTTTTCGGAGGTTCAGATTCCGGCTGAAGGCCATTTTCTCCTGCACAATGATAATTTTTGTCCGGCCTGTAATAATTATATTGATTATCCATAAAATTACCTGCTTTCCGCCGTCTTTCTTTATATCATAGCTTTATATTGTGACAAAAATGTGTTCGGCAGATCAATAAACATCAAAAAAAGGAAGACAGTTCTTGCACCGATAATATTGTTTCCTAAATTCGGCTGCCGTCTCTGTCTTCCATTAAAATTACAGATCTATGAAATTGATATCATAATCATCATCTGAAGAAGTGTTTCCTTTCTTTTTACGAGTAGTCACCTCTTCCTCTTCGTCATCGTAGTCATCATCTTCATAATCGTAGTCGTAGTCGTCGTCATCGTCCTCGTAGTCATCGTCATCTTCATCGTCTTCATAATCATCATAGTCGTCATCTTCGTAATCGTCAGACTCTTCCGGCTCTTCAACTACAGGTTTTCTGTTCTTTTTCTTATTGCTCTTTTTCTCAACCTTTTTTTCCTCTTCTTCATCGTCATAAGGAATATCATACTCATCATACAAATCATCAAGTTCCTGATTTCGATGAACAAGTTTAACAAGGAATACTATCATCAAAATAAACAGGATGAGAATAACAATCGCAAGGGCAATCAGAACAAGCAGAATATGATCGCTGATCAGCTGTCCAAGTCTTCCGGGAAGCGCAGATCCGGAATCTTCTGTTGTTTCGGTATTTGGCTGCACAAAGTACTGATAAGTCCCATCATCGGTATCATACTGATACAGCGCGCTGTCACCAGTCCTGGTATTCAGTGCATAGATCACATAATATCTCGGGCTCATCGGATCTGACCATGCCGGATACTGCTGATCCTGAACTGTCAGTTCTACCTGCTGGTAAGAATCAGGCAGTGTTACAGCTTCTGCGTTATTCAGCGGTACAATGCTTGTAGTATCGGAAATACTTATCTCTATATACGGTGAAAAAGTAGCATCTTCGGAATTGAACATGAAAAAGCTTCCCGCTCCCGAAGCATCTACAAGATAACCAAGTGTAATTCCTGCTTCATTTGCTACAAATTTTCTCTCTTCTCCGTTAAACGTCATTGTAGTCTCAGAATATCCGTCCGGAATATCATTAGTCGTAAATGCTTCAGAAAAATTATAATCCGTCCCATTTACCGTAACAACAATATCCGTAGTCTCACCTGCTGCTGAAGTTCCTGAAGGCTCCACTGAAGTCGTACCGTCATCAGCTGCTGCAATAGTGACAGTTGACGAACCTTCCCGCAGTTCCAGTGCCTCATCGCTTGCCAGAGAAGCTGTCGTGCTGTTCACATTGATTTTTGCCTCACCTGTCTTGAGCGCACGGAAAGTCATTGTCTTTCTGAGCTCCGCACCGTCTCCGGTGCCTGTATAAGTCAAAGCGCCTGACCCGTCGGCCGTAAATCCATCACCGCTCACGAACTCGAGGGCTGTCGGATCATAAGTCATATTTACTTCAACGTCGCCGACAGTCTCACCGCTGCTGCTCTGAACAACAAGGTCAATGTCCACATTATCTCCTACCTTGGCAGACGGATCAGAGAACATCAGTACACCTTCTGCCGCAAAAGCTACTGTTCCGATCATGGGAACCATGAGACATACTGCAAGGATCAATCCTGCAAATTTCTTTAATACTTTCATACGATTACCTCTTCTGTATTTGATTAACTTCCCTTATGATCTGTAGTCAGATCATGATTTTACCCTTTTATATGATACACGCTTTAGAACGAAAAGTCCAGAATATTGTCATTTTCTGTGACTTAGACGCTGCTGTTCAGGGCGTACCGCCCGTATCCGTCCCGGCTTCACCGCCTGCATCTACTCCGGTTTCTCCTCCAGTGCTTCCGCCTCCGGCATCTTCTCCGGTTTCTCCCCCGCCAGTATCTTCACTTCCGCTGTCGGTTCCGCCGGTATCCACGCTTCCGGTTCCGGAGTCTGCATTATCTCCGCTGTCAGGATTCTCATCATAATCGTCACTATAACCATTATTGTAATCGCCGCCATAATCCTCATAGCCATCACTGTAATCACCGCTATTGTCATAATAGTAATCACCGCTGTAATAGTCATCTGAATACGATGAGGAGGATGATCCCGCCGAACCGACGGTACTGATAATATTCGCATTTACTGTCTGTACAGTGGATGACGGTGTATAATCATTCGTTTCGAAAAGAAACTCATGCAGCTTTGACACATTAGAAACAAGATCCTGCGGGATGACAATACTTCCCAGTCCTGATAATGTATCTGTGGTATTATCTGCAGGGAATCCCATATTATCTCCCAGTGTATACTCACTGTAAGCTGAAGCATAAGTAAGAATTTCCTGAAGAGTAAAGCTCGTAGATACTTGCGGAAAAACTTCATCAATAATTGCATTGATCGTTCCAAGGTCTGCTTCCAGAGCTTTCTCGAACATCTTCTCTATAACCAGTCTCTGACGCTCTGTGCGGGTAAAATCACCTCCGGCGGTAGAACGGATACGGGCATAAGTCGTTGCCTGGCTTCCGTCTAAAAGCTGCAATCCGCTCTCTTCCACCTGATGCGGTTCCTTGCCCGCTGACCTTGCCGTCTCATTGATATATTTGTTAAGAGGAGCGATTTCCTCCTCCTGAATATCAATCTCAATACCGCCCAGCAGATCAATAGCATCTGCTATAGCACCGAAATCAACCGTCACATAGTCCTCTATGTCCAGATCAAGGTTCATATTGAGCATATTGATCGCCATAACAGGTCCGCCATAACTGTATGCCGCATTGCATTTCTGATATGTCCCGTCGGAAAGATCCAGCAGAGTGTCGCGATACACAGAAACCATTTTGATCTCTTTCGTCTTATTGTTAAGACTTGCAACGATAATACAATCGGTACGGTTCCCTTCCCCCAGATTACCATCACGAGAATCGACACCAAAAAGTGCTACATTGGTGTACCCTTCGCCCAGATCAAGGTTCTGCATCACTTCCTGGTTGATCACAAGATCATCTGCCTGAATATCCTGAGTATTGATCTTATTCCATTTTGCACATACATAAGCCGCCCCTGCAAAGATAAAACAAAGAAGCACGCCTGCAGTACATAAAAGTACTCGCTGCCATATCTTCATCTTTGAAAACCAGTTCCCTTTTTTAGTGCAGGAGCGTCTGCGTCCGCGTCTTCTTACGTTTTCTGACATGATAATCCCCTGTAAAATAAGTTTTAACTTTTCACATCTTCTTTTCTCTGCTCTTTCGCGGGAACAAATCTATAATGTGACTCTTTCTTTTTGCCAAACGCTTCCGTACTGTCTGACCGGAGCAGCACTACAGCAGTCTGTAAAATCAACTGAATATCCCGCAAAATACTAAACTGTTCGATATACATCATATCCATGATCAGTTTATCTCTGGGAGTCGTATTATATTTTCCTGCGATTTGTGCATATCCTGTCAGTCCCGCCTTCACACGCAAACGATACCTGAACTCCGGAAGTTCTTTTGTATAACTCTTGACATTTTTGATCATTTCAGGACGCGGACCGACAAATGTCATATCTCCTTTGAGCACATTGAGCAGTTGAGGAAGCTCATCAATCCTTGTTCTTCGTAAAAACTCCCCCGGTTTTGTAATACGGTCGTCATCTTTTTTTGCCGAATAATTCTCAACATTTTCTTTCATCGTCCTAAGTTTATAAACGTAGAACCTGCGTCCGTGGATTGTTGCTCTCTCCTGTTTAAACAGAACCGGTCCTCCATCATATAATTTCACAGCCAATGCTCCTAAAATCCAGAAAGGAGAACTTAAGATACCAAGGATAAGTGAGAGGACAATATCTAAAAGACGTTTCATAATGCGCTGTTCCATAGTCAGCGTCTTAATATTTTTATTGAACAGATAAACGTCATCCAATACATAGTGCGTAGCATTTACTTCCATTATGTCTTCCAGATACGGGTTAAAGTAAACATTTACCTTATGCTTATAGCAGAGCCTCATAATCAATATTCTTCGTTCAGCCGGCACATCGTACATAAACACAGTATCTGAATGCTCTATTTGTGACTCAATTTCACTGTCAATACTGCGGTAATCTAATACTGACGATATTTTATACTGTTTCTCAAAACGTCCCATCGCATAAGCGATTATATCCAGGCTTTCCTGGGAAGAAGTGATCACACAGCATTTTTCCGGCTCATGGATCAAAAAAAATAACGCATTACCTGCATAGGTAAATACAATGATTACTATAATCTGTATTGCTATCGTAACAAAAAGAAGTTCTATTCCCCGTAATCTGAATTCATGAATATTGGTATTCGCTCTCATAATCATTACCTGCAGATACGTAATGGCATCTGTACAGATAACAGCAAGAGATAAGGAATAGATAATCGGTTTACTCTTTCTGCGTCCGACATCATAGGTACCATACACCGATAACAGCAACAGTCCAACAATCACGAAAGTGAAAATCGTAATACCCATTGTACGGGACAGCCTGCGCAAACCAATATTTTCCTGCTTCTGAACCATAATAAAAGTCGCCAGCAGCAATGCATACAACACCGTTTTTATCAAAAGCCAGAGCGTCGATTCAAATTTGTGTAAATGCTTTTTCATTTGCCCACCACCGTAACAAAATAGTACAAAATTTAATATACCTGTAACATTATATACGAATCGACATTTTATTGCAAGGATTAACGGGAGTTTGGGCAGCGTAAATTTACCTTCGGAATTGATGGTGTAGAAATCACGGGAGTTTGACAGTTGCATAATTAAAAAATTACTTACAGGCCGCATAAAGCCTGTATTTTTTTGTCAAATTTTTTGTTTTATTATTTAGTAATATATGGTGTAATTATTACAGAGGTGATTACTATGCGTGTTACTACATCTAAACCAAAAAATTCCGAGTCCTTTTACATCACAAAATCCTATACGAATGCCGAAGGAAAGAGTACTTGTTCTTACAGTATAAAGGAAATCTATGAATAGAGCCTAATGTGGCTCTGAATTACCGGAATATGTGGCTCTCATTCTCCGGAATGGTGGCTCTCAAAGTCCGAACAGGTGGCTCAAAGAGCCCCGGAATAATCATAACTCACAGAGTGCGGTGACAGCTTCACAGGAATCAGCACAGTTGACCTCATCCAACAGGTCATAGATGGTGTTATCAGCCATTGTCATTCACCCCGCTTCCTTCATCTGAAAATGCGTGGCGTTTTCTCATGGAGATGCGGCCCTTGACCTCAATGCTGTACTTATTGTTAATGATGCGGTCCAGGACGCCTTCGGCGACGGCACTGCCTTCGTCTTCGGCCCGGTCACAGTCAATGCGATAATACCAGTCATCTACGTCATACTGGGTACAGAGGATCAGCGCCCCTTTCCGGCTGCAGGCATCGATCAGTTCCAGAAGATCATAGGCTTCCGATTCGGGAAGCGGCCGGAGAAGCCATTCGTCAATGATCAGCAGGTCAAACCTGGCATAGGCCTTTTTTACCTTATTTTGTGTATTCAGGTTTTTGGCAACCGCGTATTCATTCAGCAGATCAGGCATACGGACGTAGCGGACCTTATAGAGCTGCCTGCATGCGGCGACACCAAGCGCGTTTGCGATATAAGATTTTCCTGCACCTGTTGCTCCCTTCAGGACTACATGGTGGTTGTCACGGATATACGCACAAGTCGCAAGCTTTGTGATCAGCCCTTGATCCAGCTCACGGTCTTCATAGTACTCAATCGCTTCCACACATGCCTGGCTTTCACTGAGCCTGGCCTCATGGATCCGGCGCTGGATGGTGTTCTTCCTGCGTGAAACGTTTTCTGCGTCTACGAGAAGCGCCAGACGGTCTTCAAAGGAGAGCGCCTTATAACGCTGGGGTTCTTCCAATTGTGACTCCAATTCCCGTGCCATACCGGGAAGCCTCAGGGCACGCAGTTCTTTGACGGTTGAGAGGTCGATCATTTTTCATCGCCTCCTTCCCGGAACTGTTCTGCGCCACGGGTAAAGCCGCGGCTCCGGCGGTGATTCGTCCTTTGGATGGATGATGGATCTGTTTTCCCATCTTTCTTTACCGGGGATTTCAGCAAGGCCTGGATTCCACGGATGGAAGGATCTCCAGTAAATAAAAGGATCTGCCGGCATGCTTCTTCGATCCGCTCAGCTTTGTATTGATCTGCGTAT
>NZ_VMSO01000028.1 GCF_008691045.1 Mediterraneibacter catenae | reverse complement strand
AATTTTCGGAAATTTTAAAATAATTAGAACAATATTCGAACTTTAACTTTTTTTGGAATAACAGTTGACATTTTGCACTTTGAATAGTATTATATCACTTGTGGTCAGCACGAGAGAAAAAGACCACGGAAAATAAGGAATGCGGAAGTGTCGGAACTGGCAGACGAGCAAGACTAAGGATCTTGTGACATTCGTGTCGTGTGGGTTCAAGTCCCATCTTCCGCATTGAAGAAAAGCCTTGAGTTTTCAAGGCTTTTTCTTTACCAAAAAACATTGGAGATGGTTAAATATGAAGAAGATACTGGTATTGGCTTTTGTGCTGGTTCTCGCGCTGTCCGGGTGCAGCGAAAAGAAAAAGGCAGGCGAGTCTGTCACGGAAGAAGTGGACAGCTATGCAGAAGATATGAATGATACACTCGGAGACCAGTTCAGCGCACCGAGTGAAGCGGTGACAAAAGCGGTATCCGGAACATGGATAGTGGCAGACAGCGAAGATACATATGAGTTGAAAACAGACGGAACCGGCAGAAAGAACGATGAGGCGCTGACGTTTGAGTGCGGGTTTGATGATGAGAAGAACATAACTCTGAAAATCAAAATGGACGGTTCGGATACGGAAGAGCTTTATGCAATCTCAACAGACGAGACCGGATACGGTATCCGTCTGACCGCTTTGGACGGAGGCGGAAATCTCTATCTGCTTCCGGCAGATATCGAGTTTCTCGACGTGAATGACGAGCGCGCAAAAGGAATTATCGGAAAGTGGTCTGATGGAAATGGAAATATTTATCAGCTTAATGACGATATGTCAATGGAGATCATAGGTGATGGAGGCAGTACAGAAGGCTCCTTCAGCGTCGTAGAAGATAAGAGCGGCACGCTCCTGATGAGGATTGTAGTATCGGGCGGATCTCTGGAATATGAGTATACGCTGAATGAAGACGGTACGCAGATGGATCTTGTGAGTCCGGGGACAGATACTGTCCATCAGTGGACGAAAGAATGAAATTGAAAAAGGATGAATACAAAAAGGGATGTTCGCGGGTGTTTTTACCTGCAGAACATCCCTTTTTGCTGTTTTAGTGAAAAGACTTACCGTTCTCTTCCGGTAAGCTCATCCAGAGTCACATCAAAATAGTCGGCGATCCTGATCAGCAGATAGATATCCGGCAAAGTGACGCCTCGTTCGTAGGCTGAGACGGATTGCCTCCCTATCTGAAGTTCCAGTGCCAGAGTTATCTGTTTTACTTCTCTTTCTCTGCGCAGATTGCGGATGTTTTCACCGATCCTATTTTTCTCATTTGTTTTCATTTTGCCCCTCATAATAACTGTTCCTATTTGACATTTTAGCATTCTTCCGCTTTCAAAACTGCAAATACCTGAAATCTGAGTACAACAATACGTTGCATTTGAGTATAGAAGCCTGCTTTTTCAGCTACAATATATGTAAAATACGAAAGAGTGGTTGAGCTACATTGGATAACCGGATCAGAGAGTTGCGTAATGAAAAAGGGCTCAGGCAGGAAGACCTGGCAGAAATGATAAATGTGTCCCAGCAGACGGTCAGCCGTCTGGAAAAAGGGGAGATTGCTCTTACGGCGGATATCCTCGTCAATCTTACAAAAGTGTTCCATGTATCTGCTGACTACATATTAAAATTATCTGACTCGAGACTGACATATGAGTGGCAAATTGATTTTAGTCATAATATGGAAAAGAATGAAAACTTATACCGTGCGTACGGGAGGCTCAACAGGACAAATCAGGAACTGGTCTTCCAGTTGATGGGGCAGTTAGTGGAGCGGCAAAAGGAACGATAAATACAACTGAAAATAAAAACCAGAAAAAGAAAAAATCTTGTACGGATTTTTTCTTTTTTTTGTGGATTATATGATATAATTACAATAATTTATATGAAGCGGTCAATAATATCAGAATAAGAGTGATGGAGGAAGAATTATGTTAGAAAAAGTGGATCTGACAAAGAAAATTTCAAAAGAAGAATATAAGGAAAAAATGCCGCAGCTCGAATCAAAACTGGGCAGACTGCAGAGAGAATGCAAAGCATTGGGAATTCCGGTATTGATTGTATTTGAAGGATTTGGCGCTGCGGGAAAAGGGCTGCAGATTGGTCATCTGATTCAGAGTATGGATCCCCGGGGATTTGAGGTGCATCCTGTCAAGAACGAAACAGAAGAAGAGCGGATGCATCCGTTTATGTGGAGATTCTGGACAAAGACGCCTGCAAGAGGAAGAATCGCCATTTTTGACGGGAGCTGGTATAGAAAAGTGCTCATAGACCGGTTTGAGAAACGGACAAAAGCCAAAGATCTTCCAGCAGCATTTCACTCTATTAATTCATTTGAGCAGCAGCTTGCAGATGACGGAAATCTGATTATTAAGCTGTTCCTGGATATTGATAAGAAAGAACAGAAAAAGAGATTTGATAAGCTGGCGAAGAACAAAGAGACTGCCTGGCGTGTCAGCCAGGGGGACAGAGAGCGCAATGCCCATTATGATGAGTACGCGGCTTTGATGGAGGACATGCTTTTTAATACAGATACAGATTACGCTCCGTGGACTATCGTTGAATCTATGGACCGCAGATTCGCAACCCTGAAAATTTATACGACAGTGATCAAGGCGATGGCAGATCAGATTGAAAAGGTTCAGCAGCAGAATATCGCAAAAGCTGTGGAAAAAGCGGATAAGGCAGAGGCTGAAGGCGTTGTCCGGAAAAAGGAGACCAATGGCGATGAAATTGAGGAGATTGCCCGTGAGGCAGACGCTCAGATGAAAGATCTGCAGGTATCTATTTTATCAAAAGCAGACCTGTCTTTAAGTTATACACGGGAAGAGTATAAGGAAAAACTGGATAAGCTCCAGAAGAAGATGGATAAGCTCCATGGAGAGCTGTATCGGAGGCGGATTCCTGTAGTACTTGGATTTGAAGGGTGGGATGCAGGCGGTAAAGGCGGTGCGATCAAGAGACTGACTGCAAAGATGGATGCGAGAGGCTATGTGGTGAATCCTACAGCGTCTCCTAATGATATTGAAAAAGCTCATCATTATCTCTGGAGATTCTGGAGAGCAATGCCAAAAGACGGACATGTGGCAATTTTTGACCGTACCTGGTACGGCCGGGTTATGGTGGAAAGGATTGAGGGATTCTGCACCACAGAAGAATGGAAGAGAGCTTACAAAGAGATCAATGATATGGAGAAAGACCTGTATAATGCAGGAGCGATCGTGATCAAGTTCTGGATGCATATTGATAAGGATGAACAGGAGAGAAGGTTTAAAGAACGTCAGGAAAATCCGGAAAAACAGTGGAAGATTACCGATGAAGACTGGAGAAACCGGGAAAAGTGGGATCAGTATGAGGATGCGGTAAATGAGATGCTGATGCGGACCTCTACAGATTATGCACCGTGGGTTGTCGTAGAGGGGAACAGCAAGTATTATGCGCGTGTGAAAGTGCTGCAGACAGTGGTAGATGCAATCGAGAAACGCCTGAAAGAGGAGTAAATGTCATGACGATCAGAGAGCAGCTTGAAGAAAGAGAAGCCAGATATCTCAGTCAATATGCAGCCCTGAGCCGCAATACAAAGGGAAGAATGCGGGATGAACCACAGTGCGATATCCGTCCGGTTTTTCAGAGGGACCGGGACCGAATCCTGCACTGTAAAGCTTTCCGCAGGCTGAAGCAGAAGACACAGGTGTTTTTGCTGCCCAGCGGTGATCACTACAGGACGCGTCTTACCCATACACTGGAGGTGTCACAGAATGCGCGGACCATTGCCAAGGCACTCAGGCTGAACGAAGATCTGGTAGAGGCGATCGCGCTCGGACATGATCTGGGACATACGCCGTTCGGACATGCGGGGGAGCGCGCATTAAATGCGGTTTACCATTTCTCGCATAATAAGCAGAGCCTCCGGGTCGTCGACTGTATTGAGAAAGAAGGGCGGGGGCTGAATCTTACATGGGAGGTAAGGGACGGTATTCTGAATCATCAGACAGCGGGCCGTCCCCATACTCTTGAAGGACAGGTTTTGAGAATTTCCGACAAACTGGCTTATATCTATCATGACATGGATGATGCGATCAGGGGAGGAATACTTACGGAGGATGATATCCCGCAGGATATCCGTGCTATGCTCGGTAATTCCTGTAAAGAGAGACTGAACAGACTGATACACGATGTGATCACAAACAGCATGGACCGTCCGGAGATATGTATGTCTCCTGCTGTCGAGCGGGCGATGACCGATCTCAGGAAGTTCATGTTTGAAAATGTCTATCTGAACCCTAAAGCGAAAGGAGAGGAGGACAAGGCGGTACATATGATCGAGCAGCTCTTTGCCTATTATATGAAACGACCGGAAGCGCTTCCCCAGCAGTTTAAAAATGCACTGGAGCATACGGATGTCAGCAGGGAACAGGTCGTGTGCGATCACATTGCAGGGATGACGGATTCCTATGCCGTAAAGAAGTTTCAGGATTATTTTGTTCCGGAATCATGGAAAATTTAAAAAAATAAAGGAAACCAAAAACTTTTGTCGAATATATATTATAGGGTATTCTTTATGGAGGCGGAACATGTACTATCCTGATGAGCTGATTGAAGAGATAAGGACAAGAAATGATATAGTAGATGTGATCTCCGGCTATGTCCGGCTGCAGAAAAAGGGCAGTTCATATTTTGGACTCTGCCCTTTTCATAATGAGAAATCTCCATCGTTTTCCGTCAGCAGACAGAAGCAGATGTATTACTGTTTCGGATGCGGAGCAGGAGGAAATGTATTTACATTCCTGATGGAATATGAGAATTTCTCGTTTATGGAAGCGGTAAAGTTTCTGGCAGACCGGGCCGGGATCAAACTGCCGGAAGCAGAGTACTCAAAAGAGGCAAAAGAAAAAGCAGACCTCAAGGCGTCAATCCTTGAAGTGAATAAAAAAGCTGCAAGATATTATTACATACAGTTGAAGTCAGAGAGGGGAAGAAAGGCATATACTTACCTGACGGACAGGGGGCTGTCCGATGATACGATCAAAGCATTTGGTCTCGGATACTCAAATGTCTTCAGTGATGATCTATACAAATATCTGCGGGGAGAGGGATACAGTGAAGAGCTGATCCGTCAGGCAGGTCTGATCAATACAGATGAAAAAAAGGGCGTCTATGACAAGTTCTGGAACCGGGTGATCTTCCCCATTATGGATGTAAACAGCCGTGTGATCGGTTTCGGAGGCCGCGTTATGGGGGACGCCAAGCCGAAATACTTAAATTCCCCTGAGACTGTGGTGTTTGATAAGAGCAGAAATCTGTATGGACTGAACCGGGCAAGAACATCGAGAAAGCCGTACTTTCTCTTGTGCGAGGGGTATATGGATGTAATCTCTCTGCATCAGGCCGGGTTTACTAATGCTGTGGCGTCTCTCGGGACAGCACTTACCCCCGGACACGCTTCTCTCATCAAAAGATATGTAAAAGAAGTTTATCTTACATACGATAGTGACGATGCCGGCACAAGAGCCGCGCTCAGGGCGGTACCTATCCTGAGGGAAGCCGGAATCTCGGCGAAAGTAGTGCGTATGGATCCCTACAAAGACCCGGATGAATTCATCAAGAATCTGGGGGCCGAAGAATATGAAAAACGTATCCAGAATGCAAGAAACGGATTCATGTTCAGTCTGGAAATGCTCGAGAGGGAATATGACATGGCATCGCCGGAAGGAAAGACAGATTTTTTCAGGGAAGCTGCCAGAAGGCTGATCGGATTTGAGGACGAGCTGGAGCGTAATAATTATATCGAAGCGGTGGCATCTGCATATAAAGCGAGCAGAGAGAGCCTGGAGAAACTGGTAGCCAAAACGGCAGTAAATTCCGGAATGGCCAGACCGGCATCCAGACCGAAAAAGGCGGAGGGATCATCGAAAGAGAAAAAGAAAGAGGACGGCATTCTGACATCCCAGAAAGCACTTCTTACATGGATGATCGAGGATGAAAAGCTGTTCGGGAGAATCAGCAGCTATATTCATCCGGATGATTTCGCTGACGGCATTTACCGCAAGGTGGCAGAGATTTTATATGAACAGCATGAAAACGGCGGTATGAACCCGGCAGGTATTCTGAATCATTTTACAAGTGAAGAGGAACACAGGGAAGCAGCATCACTTTTCAATACAAAGATCAGACAGCTGAAGACGAAAGAAGAGGAGGAACAGGCATTAAAAGAAGTCATTCTCCGCGTAAAGAGTCACAGCATCGACGAGAGGACACGTAAACTCGACCCGGCTGACATGGCAGGACTTCAGAGACTGATGGAGGACAAACGCAAGCTGGAGGGCTTGAGGACACTGCATATTTCTATTGATTAAGGATAAAATAAAACAAGATAGCCCGCGCATGTGCGCAGGCAAAGGAAGGATGGACACATGGAAGAAAATGCACAGAAATTTCTGGAAAGAATGAATGAACTGGTAGCGCTGGGGAAGAAGAAGAAGAGCATACTGGATGTTCAGGAGATCAATGATTTCTTTACAGATATGGAACTTTCGACCGATCAGATGGAAAAAGTATTTGACTATCTGGAGGCAAACAATATCGACGTTCTGCGTATCAGCGGCGATGCCGATGACGACGTGGATATGGATCTCGATGATATCATATCCGACGAAGAGGAAGTCGATATGGAAAATATCGATCTGTCTGTTCCCGAAGGTGTGAGCATTGAAGATCCGGTCCGTATGTACCTGAAAGAGATCGGTAAAGTGCCCCTTTTAAGTGCCGAGCGCGAGATCGAGCTTGCCAAACGGATGGAAGAAGGGGACGAGGATGCCAAGAAGGAGCTTGCAGAGGCCAATCTTCGTCTTGTTGTCAGCATAGCGAAGCGTTATGTGGGCAGAGGAATGCTCTTCCTTGACCTGATCCAGGAAGGAAATCTGGGACTGATCAAAGCCGTTGAAAAGTTTGATTATCATAAAGGATATAAATTCAGTACCTATGCTACATGGTGGATCCGGCAGGCAATCACAAGGGCGATCGCAGATCAGGCGAGAACGATCCGTATTCCGGTACACATGGTAGAGACGATCAACAAACTGATCCGTGTGTCCAGACAGCTCCTTCAGGAACTTGGCAGGGAGCCACTTCCGGAAGAAATCGCAAAAGAACTGGACATGCCTGTAGACAGAGTGCGTGAGATCCTGAAAATATCCCAGGAGCCGGTATCGCTCGAGACACCGATCGGTGAGGAAGAAGACAGTCATCTGGGAGATTTCATCCAGGATGACAATGTGCCTGTACCGGCCGAGGCCGCAGCCCAGACATTGTTGAAGGAACAGCTCGATGAAGTACTGGATACATTGACGGAGAGGGAACAGAAAGTGCTCCGCCTGCGTTTCGGCATGAACGACGGACGTGCCCGTACCCTTGAGGAGGTTGGGAAAGAGTTCGATGTCACAAGAGAGCGTATCCGTCAGATTGAGGCGAAAGCCCTGAGAAAATTAAGACACCCGAGCAGAAGCAGAAAATTAAGGGACTACTTAGATTAACAGTTCAGCCATGGTGCAGACGAGAGCAGAAACCATGCTTGCATGGTTTTGCGAGCGAACTGCACCATGGAGTGAGCGCCTGCCTATGAGGAAAGAAGCGGCGTATGCCGCAGGAAGCACGGAGTGCGACTTTCCGAATGGCGCGGCTGAACTGTGGACGCGCGGAGAAAGAAGCGGCGTATGCCGCGGGAAGCACGGAGTGCGGCTTTCCGAATGGCGCGGCTGAACTGTGGATGGAGAAAATATGGAATTATCTAAGAGATTAAGTGCGGTCGCCGCACTGGTGACTGACGGATACCGGCTGGCTGATATCGGGACAGATCACGCGTACATTCCGATCTGTCTGGCCGGAACCGGCAGGATACCGGAGGCGGTCGCTATGGATGTAAATCCGGGACCTCTTCTCAGAGCGGAGGAAAACATCCGGATGCACGGACTGGAGGACCGGATAAAAACACGTATTTCCGACGGTTTTGCCTCCCTTGAAAAGGGAGAGGCAGATGCAGCAGTGATCGCAGGGATGGGAGGTCCTCTGATGATCCGTATTCTGCGTGAAGGGGCTGAGGTTGTCAGTACACTCAAAGAGTGCGTTCTCCAGCCTCAGTCAGAGATAGAAAAAGTGAGAGCCTTTCTTTTAGAGGAAGGTTTTTTCTTTCTTGACGAGGATATGGTGGAAGAGGATGGAAAATACTATCCTATGATGAAAGTACAACCCCCGTCTGATGCGGAAAAGGCGGCGGAAGACCGGAGCGGGACGGCATGGACCAGAACTGAATTATGTTACGGTAAACTTCTGCTCATGAGGAAAAACCCGATCCTCAAAGAATTTCTTCAAAGAGAAATATGTATCAGGAGACGGATATTAAATGAACTGAAAAATAATAAATCGCTTAAAGCGGTACAACGCAGACAGGAACTGGAAGAAGAACTGAAAACAGCAGAGAAAGGGATGGACTATTATGCAGTGTAAAGAGATTATGCAGGTTATTGAGGCGGCTTATCCCAGAAGTGCGGCGCTTGACTTTGACAATGTAGGACTTCTTGCCGGGAGAGCCGGGAAGGAAGTGAACCGGGTGTATCTTGCACTGGATGCAACGGACGCAGTTATTGACCGGGCGATCGAAGCAGGTGCAGACATGCTGATCACACATCATCCGCTGATCTTTTCTCCGATGAAAAGAGTGACAGATGAAGATTTTATCGGCAGGCGAGTGGTCAAATTGATCCAGAGCGATATTGCTTACTATGCGATGCATACGAATTACGATGTGCTGGGAATGGCCACCCTCTCGGAAAAGATCCTGGGGATCAAAAATTCTCAGGTACTCGATGTCACTATGTGTGAGGATGGAAACGAGGAAGGCATCGGGCGTGTGGGCGATCTGGAGAAGCCGATGACTCTGGAAGAATGCTGCGTCTATGTAAAGCATAAACTGAAATTAGGCAGCCTGAAAGTTTTTGGTGATATGAACGGAACGGTGTCTAGACTGGCTGTTTCGCCCGGATCAGGCAAGTCCGCTGTCGCTCCGGCTATTGCGAAAGGGGCAGATGTACTGGTCACTGGAGATATCGGACATCATGACGGGCTGGATGCCGTGGAGCAGGGGCTTGCAGTCATCGATGCCGGCCATTACGGGACAGAATATATATTCATTGATGACATGAAACATTTTCTCGAGGATAAACTGCCTGTGCTGGATGTTATGACAACCCCGATCGTTCATCCGTTCCAGGTTATCTGACGGCGGGAAGTCTGTCGGAGTACAGACACAAGGACAGATATCGGAATCGAAGGAGGAGAATATGTCTGAGCAGATGTGCAGAGTTACGGTAGAAGGTGAAGTGAGAGAATACAGGGCAGGAACTTCATATCAGAAGATTGCCGAGGATTTTCAGTCCCGGTATGATCACCAGATCGTACTTGTCTTTGCGGGAGGATTTCATCTGCAGGAACTCAGAAAGGCTGTGGAACGGGACTGCGAACTTAAGTTTGTCACAACAGCAGATGCGATCGGACATGAGGCATATAAGAGGAGCATGAGTTTCCTGCTTATAAAAGCGGTCCATGATGTAGCAGGACATGACAGTGTTGACCGGGTACGGATTCACTTTTCTCTCGATAAGGGTTATTACTGTACAGTAGAAGGGAGCGTGAAGCTGGACGAAGAGTTCCTGCAGAACGTTTCGGAGCGTATGAGAGAGCTTTCCAGACAGCGTATCCGGATTGACAAAAGATCTGTACACACAGACGATGCGCTCGAACTCTTCCACAGACACGGAATGTATGATAAAGAGAGGCTCTTTGAGTACAGACGTGTGTCAAAAGTAAATATATACAGCATCAATGAATTCGAAGATTATTATTACGGGTATATGGTCCCGGATGCGGGATGCCTGAAATACTTCTCGCTGCATCTTTATGATGAAGGGTTCGTCCTTCAGATGCCGGTAAAAGAAAAACCGGAGGAGGTGCCCGAGTTTACCCCGCGGCCCAAACTGTTCCATGTGCTGAAAGAATCAGTGGAATGGGGGGATTGTCAGGATATTGAAACTGTCGGCGCACTGAATGATATGATCACAAAGAGTGATATGAGGGAAGTCGTGCTTGTCCAGGAGGCGCATCAGGAACGACAGATCGGAGAGATCGCAAAGAAAATATCGGACAAGAAGAATACCAGATTTGTATTGATCGCAGGTCCCTCATCATCAGGGAAGACGACGTTCTCCCACAGACTGTCCATACAGCTGAGAGTCAACGGTCTCAAGCCGCATCCTATTGCGGTAGATAATTATTTCGTGGACAGAGAGCATACCCCGAGAGATAAGGACGGGAATTATAATTTTGAGTGCCTGGAAGCTATTGATATTGAAAAATTCAATACCGATATGGAAGCACTCATGCGGGGAGAGGAAGTATACCTCCCTATATTTGATTTTAAGACCGGAAAACGAAAATACGATAATCATCCGAAGAAGCTGGGACCCGATGACATTCTGGTCATTGAGGGGATTCATTGTCTGAATCCGAAACTTACAGAGGCTATGAGGGATGAGAATAAATTCAAGATCTATATCAGTGCGCTGACTCAGCTTAATATCGATGAACATAACCGGATTCCGTCCACGGACGGACGTCTGATCCGCAGGATCGTAAGAGATGCACGCACCAGAGGATCCTCGGCTATGCGGACGATCTCCATGTGGTCATCTGTCCGGAAAGGCGAGGAAGAGAATATCTTTCCTTATCAGGAGGAAGCGGATGTGATGTTTAATTCTTCCCTTCTCTATGAGCTCTCGGTGCTCAAACAGTATGTGGAGCCACTCCTGTTCGGGGTTGACAAGAATTCAGAAGAGTATCTGGAGGCGAAACGTCTGTTGAAATTTTTTGACTATTTTGTCGGGATCGGAAGTGAGTACGTTCCGACGAATTCCCTGTTAAGAGAATTTATCGGCGGCGGATGTTTCCGCGTATAAATTGTATATCTTTTGACAAAAAATGCAGCAGTTCAGCCATGTATGACCGGACTGCTGCATTGATTTGCGCTGTTACTTAATAAATTTTCCTGAGATGCTCCATTCTGGACGTCATATTCTGAAGGAGAAGATCTGCAAGGGTAATAGCCGTCATGGATTCCACGACAACGACTGCGCGGGGAACGATAACAGGATCATGGCGGCCGAGCACGGTGATCTCCGTGTTTTCACCGGAAGTGTTGACTGTCTGCTGGGTTCTGGCGATCGAGGAAGTGGGTTTGACCGCGGCTCTTAAGATCAGCCTTGAACCGTCGCTCATGCCTCCGAGAGACCCGCCTGCATGATTTGTCTTCTTGCAGATATGTCCGTCCCTGGCATAGAACGGATCATTGTTCTTGCTGCCGGAAGAAAGTGAGGCTTTAAATCCGTCGCCGATTTCCACGCCTTTGACAGCGCCGATGGACATGACAGCCTGTGCGAGGAGTGCGTCCAGCTTGTCAAAGACCGGCTCTCCAAGTCCTACAGGAAGTTTGTCGGCAATACATTCAATAATGCCGCCGCAGGAGTCCTTTTCAGCCATGAGAGAAGCGATATACTGACCGGCCTGTTCTGCCACGGTATTGTTTGGCATATACAGGCTGTTTTCCTCTATCTCGGAATAACGGTAATCGTCCTCATCCACTGTGTATGGCCCGATTGATTTTGTATATGCGCGGACAGAGATGCCGAGCTCGCCAAGGAGAAGAGAAGCGACAGCTCCGGCGGCCACGCGTCCGATCGTCTCACGGCCTGACGAGCGCCCGCCGCCGCGGTAGTCCCGGATACCGTATTTTTCTGTAAACGGATAATCTGCATGTCCGGGCCGGAACAGCTCTGCAATGTTGCCATAGTCCCTGGAACGCTGATCCTGATTACGGACAAGCAGGGAGATGGGCGTACCCGTGGTCTTCCCTTCAAAAACTCCGGAGAGGATCTCTACGGAGTCAGCCTCGTTTCTCTTTGTCGTGTATTTGCTTTGACCGGGTCTTCTCCGGTCGAGGAACTTCTGGATCTGTTCTGCTGAAAGTGCCAGCCCTGCAGGGCATCCGTCTATCACAACACCAATTCCCGGTCCATGGGATTCGCCCCATGTTGTTATTCGGAATATTTTACCAAATGATGAACCACTCATAATAGATGTTCTCCTTTCTGTATCTGTACATAAAAACAATTATATAGGAAGATACCCGAAATTGACAAGTATAACTACACTTTACTTTTTGAGGTGTTCGTACTATAATAAAACGGAAATTGGGCAAAGGAGAGAAGATTAACTGATGAGCAGAAAAAGAAGACATCAATCTGAAAAGCATCAGGAAAACATAAATATTACAGATGAGAATGCGTTTGAAGATATTTCTGGCGAAGAACAGACAGAGGAAGAAGTCCCGGATGAATATGAAGAAGCCGAGGATGAACAGGACGATACTGTGAAGAATACAGGGGATGAAGATATCCGGTCAAGAAAAAAGGTGAAGAGAAGACGCAGGGGAGCACGTAAAGGAGTTAAGAAACAGGCGAAGAAGAGTATGGGGAAGAAACCGTGGATTATCGCCGGGAGTATTATCGGAGCCCTCGTAGTGATATATCTCGGGATAGCGGCGTTTTTTATGAGCCATTTTCTTGTAAATACTTCAATCAACGGAAAAGACTTTTCCGGCAAAACAGTTGCTGATGTGGAAGAGTACCTCAAAGAGCAGGTGGCGGATTACGAACTGACTATTCTGGAACAGAACAATGTGTCTGATGTGATAACCGGCTCTGAAATATCTCTTGCATATAAAGAAAATTCAAGGGTACAAGACGCACTGGAGAATCAGAGACAGCTTCTTTGGCTTATCTCGTTGTTCTCGGAGTCTGACACGGATATTACTATCGAAGTGGAATATGACGAAGCAGCTCTGGAAGGAAAAATCCAGAATCTCCAGGCAGTAACAGCGGAGCAGGTGGATCCTGTGGCAGCACATCCGGAATATGACGGCAATTCTTTTGTTGTGGCAGAAGAGCAGTATGGCACAACAGTAGATATGGAGACCCTGACTGCAAAGATCAAGGAGCATATTACTGAGTTTGATACAACACTGGATATGATGGACGAGGAGTGCTATGTCATGCCGGCGTATACTTCGGATTCGCCGGAAGTACAGGCAGCCTGCGATGAGATGAATAAGTATCTCAAAGCAAGCATCACTTATCCTATGGATGAAAATGTGGTCGTGGATAAGGATCTGATCTCAAAATGGGTCACATATGATGATGATATGAAGGTTACTTTCAATGAAGATGCCGTAAGAGAGTGGATGAGGGAGTTCGGCAAAAAGTATGATACACTTGGAACTACCAGAACGATCACAACGCCGACAGGAAAGACTGCGGAAGTGTCTGGCGGAACATACGGCTGGTCTGTCGATGAAGAAACCGAAACGAAGAATCTGATCAACAGTATCAAAAACGGTGAAGTGGCGGAACGGGCGCCGGCATACAAACAGACGGCAGCTTCCCACGGCGCTCAGGACTGGGGGAGCACCTACATTGAAGTAGATAT
Organism: Mediterraneibacter catenae; assembly: GCF_008691045.1. Lineage (GTDB taxonomy): Bacteria > Bacillota > Clostridia > Lachnospirales > Lachnospiraceae > Mediterraneibacter > Mediterraneibacter ornithocaccae. The sequence goes on along the minus strand of NZ_VMSO01000028.1, from coordinate 12,569 downwards.
TGCCGCACAGCATATGTGGTATATTGTGGATGGGGCAGTTGGCATGGAGTCCGATGTCGTTACAGGACTTCCTGCGGATGGAAGAGATACGCCGACAGGTGTTTATTCTATATTATATACAGAACGAGACTCGACGTTGAAAGGTGAGACGGATCCTGAGACTGGAAAGCCGAGCTACGAGACGCCGGTCGCATTCTGGATGCCGTTTACCTGGCAGGGACACGGCTTTCATGACGCGACCTGGCAGTCTTCATTCGGTGGTTCACGTTACCAGACAAACGGGTCTCACGGGTGTGTCAATATGCCTTATGACAAAGCGGAGCAGCTGTTCAATATGATCAGTGCGGGCACTCCGGTCATTGTCCACAACTAGTCAGTACTGACACAGTATTTTATTAACAGAGATAGGATATAAAACGATATGTATGAACTTCTGAAAAAAGACGGGATGGCAAAACGAGGCCGGTTTCACACTGTACACGGAACAATCGAGACGCCGGTATTTATGAATGTAGGAACAGCCGCAGCGATTAAAGGCGCCGTGTCCACGGATGATCTCAGACAGATCAAGACACAGGTAGAACTTTCAAACACATACCATCTGCATGTCCGCCCGGGAGATCAGGTGGTAAAGAAACTGGGCGGTCTGCACCGGTTTATGAACTGGGATAAACCGATCCTGACAGATTCGGGCGGTTTCCAGGTGTTCTCACTGGCTTCTCTCCGCAAGATCAAAGAGGAGGGAGTGCATTTTCATTCCCATGTTGACGGAAGAAAGATTTTTATGGGGCCGGAGGAGAGTATGCAGATTCAGTCTAATCTGGCATCTACTATAGCGATGGCCTTTGATGAATGTCCGTCCAGCGTGGCAGATAAGAAATATATCCGGAATTCCGTGGAGCGCACGGCGCGCTGGCTGAAACGCTGCAAGGACGAGATGGACAGACTGAATTCGCTGCCGGATACGATCAACCCGCATCAGATGCTTTTTGGCATCAACCAGGGCGGAGTATATGAAGATATCCGTATTGCACATGCACAGATGATCACGGAATTAGACCTTGACGGATATGCTGTAGGAGGTCTGGCGGTCGGAGAGAGCCACGAGGAAATGTACCGGATTCTGGATGCGGTAGTGCCGTATCTGCCGGAGAACAAACCTACTTATCTGATGGGAGTGGGTACTCCTGCAAATATTCTGGAAGCGGTTGACAGGGGCGTTGATTTCTTTGACTGCGTATATCCGACGCGAAACGGAAGACATGGACATGTATATACAAACCATGGAAAACTGAACCTTTTCAATGCAAAATATGAGCTGGATGACCGCCCGATCGAAGAAGGGTGCGGCTGCCCTGCATGCAGAAGCTACAGCCGGGCATATATACGGCATCTTCTGAAGGCAAAAGAAATGCTGGGGATGCGTCTGTGTGTCCTTCACAATCTGTATTTTTATAATACGATGATGGAGGAGATAAGGGACGCCATTGATGCAGGAGAGTACAAGGCATATAAAAAACGGAAAATGGACGGGATATTGCAGCGCTAGATAATGATATTTTGTATATATTCTCCCATGTTTTTTAAAAAGACTCTTGAAGAAAACGGCGTTTTTGTGTATAGTAGACTTATTGTCGGATAGAAAGTTAGGAGGAAATATATTATGGGTGAAATGATTAGTATGCTGATATTGTGGGTCGTGGTGATCGGACTGATGTGGTTCCTGCTCATGCGTCCTCAGAAGAAAGAGCAGAAGAGAGTGCAGGCTATGCTGGCATCTATGGAAGTTGGAGATACAGCGCTGACGACAAGCGGATTTTACGGCGTGATCATTGATATCACAGATGATGATGTGATCGTTGAATTCGGCAACAATAAGAACTGCCGTATCCCGATGCAGAAAGCAGCTATCGCACAGATCGAGAAGCCGGGCGCAGAGTAATATAGAAGCGGTAATAGAACAGAAACCGGGTGAAATTCTGTCTTTCAGACGGATTTTCCCCGGTTTTATTGTACCCAAATTTTAGAGTGCCCTCTATTTTTTGCCCCGTACTACTTGAAACACGTATCGAAATGAGGTATGATTAACAATAATATTTTAGATTTGGAAGGATGAGCGGTTATGAATATGAAGATCGGAGTGATAAAAGGGGATGGGATAGGCCCGGAGATCGTGGATGAGGCGATGAAAGTGCTTGACAGGATCGCGGAGGTATACGGCCATTCCCTTTCTTATACACAGCTTCTGATGGGAGGAGCTTCTATTGATGCAAACGGTGTTCCGCTGACGGAGGAGACGCTGGAAGCAGCACGGGAGAGTGATGCGGTCCTGATGGGATCTATCGGCGGAGACGCGAAGACATCTCCCTGGTATCAGCTCGAACCATCCAAGCGGCCGGAAGCCGGACTCCTGGCTTTGAGAAAAGGACTGAATCTGTTTGCAAATCTACGACCGGCTGTACTTTATCAGGAATTAAAGGGCGCGTGCCCGTTGAAAGAAGAGATTGCCGACCGCGGATTTGACATGATGATTATGAGAGAACTGACAGGCGGACTCTATTTCGGAGAGAGAAGCACGAGGGAGGAAAACGGTGTCCTTGTGGCGAGGGATGAGCTTACATACAGCGAGACCGAGATCAGAAGGATCGCAAAACGCGGCTTTGATATAGCTATGAAGAGAAGGAAGAAAGTGACCAGTGTGGATAAGGCGAATGTTCTGGATTCTTCCAGACTGTGGAGAAAGGTAGTGGAAGAAGTAGCGAAAGATTATCCCGAAGTGACACTGGAACATATGCTCGTAGATAACTGTGCAATGCAGCTTGTAAAAGATCCGGCTCAGTTTGATGTGATCCTGACAGAGAACATGTTCGGAGATATCCTGTCCGATGAGGCAAGTATGGTGACAGGCTCTATCGGGATGCTTGCAAGCGCCAGCTTAAATGAGACAAAATTCGGACTCTATGAGCCGAGCGGCGGTTCGGCGCCGGACATTGCAGGACAGGGGATCGCAAATCCGATCGCTACGATCCTGTCAGCAGCTATGATGCTGAAATACTCCTTTGATCTTGATGAGGAGGCTGCAGCTATTGAGGAGGCTGTATCCGCAGTGTTGAAAGACGGATACCGCACGATCGATATCATGTCAGACGGCATGAAACAGATCGGAACAAAAGAGATGGGCGACAGGATCTGCTCATATATCAAATAATTAATATGTAAGAACGGATTCAAATGCAGCGGAAGAAACAGGCTGCAGGAAAGAGAGGGAATGACAGATGAGAAGTGATACGGTGACAAAAGGTGTTCAGCAGGCACCTCACAGATCTTTATTTAACGCGCTTGGCATGACACAGGAAGAGCTTGACAGACCATTGATCGGAGTAGTCAGTTCATATAATGAGATCGTACCGGGACATATGAATCTTGACAAGATTACAGAGGCGGTCAAGATGGGAGTCGCTATGGCAGGCGGTACTCCGATCGTAGTTCCGGCGATTGCAGTATGCGACGGTATTGCGATGGGACACATCGGAATGAAATATTCTCTTGTAACAAGAGATCTTATCGCGGATTCTACAGAAGCACTTGCGATGGCACACCAGTTTGACGGGCTTGTTATGATTCCTAACTGTGATAAGAACGTGCCGGGACTTCTGATGGCGGCAGCGCGTGTCAATATCCCCACGATCTTTGTGAGCGGAGGTCCTATGCTCGCAGGACACGTAAAAGGTGAAAAAACCAGCCTTTCCAGTATGTTCGAGGCGGTAGGCGCACATGCGGCCGGAAGGATCTCGGACGAAGAACTGTGTGAATATGAGAATAAGGCATGTCCTACCTGCGGTTCTTGTTCAGGTATGTATACTGCAAACAGCATGAACTGCCTGACAGAAGCGCTCGGAATGGGACTTCGCGGCAACGGGACGATCCCGGCCGTATATTCTGCGAGACTGCAGCTGGCGAAGCATGCAGGTATGCAGGTGATGGAGCTTGTAAGAAAGAATATCAGACCCCGCGATATTATGACAGAGGATGCGATACTTAATGCACTGACCGTGGATATGGCTCTTGGATGTTCCACGAACAGTATGCTGCATCTCCCGGCAATCGCACATGAGATCGGTATGGACTTTGAAATCGATTTTGCAAATAGTATCAGTGAGAAGACGCCGAACCTGTGTCATCTGGCGCCGGCGGGACATACATATATCGAAGACCTCAATGAGGCGGGCGGCGTGTATGCTGTCATGAATGAGCTGAGCAAGAAAAATCTCCTGAACCTTGACTGCATGACTGTGACGGGAAAAACTGTGGGAGAGAATATCGCCGGATGCGAGAACTTAAATCCTGAAGTTATCCGTCCAATCGATGATCCGTACAGTGAGACAGGCGGGCTTGCAGTGCTCAAGGGAAATCTGGCGCCCGACGGCAGTGTGGTAAAACGTTCTGCAGTTTGCGATGAGATGCTCGTACATGAAGGTCCGGCGAGAATCTTTGAGAGCGACGAAGAGGCAACAGAAGCGATCAAGAGCGGCAAGATCAATCCGGGTGATGTGATTGTGATCCGCTATGAGGGACCAAAGGGCGGTCCGGGAATGAGAGAGATGCTCAATCCGACTTCGGCGATCGCAGGATACGGCCTTGGTTCCACGGTAGCTCTTATCACGGACGGCCGTTTCAGCGGTGCATCACGCGGCGCGTCTATCGGGCATGTGTCTCCTGAGGCGGCAGTCGGCGGTCCTATTGCACTTGTGGAAGAGGGCGATATTATCAAGATCAATATACCGGAACTTAAGCTTGAACTTGACATATCTGATGAAGAGATGGTTGCGAGAAAGGCGAAATGGCAGCCAAGGGAGCCGAAGGTCAAGACAGGATACCTTGCGAGATATGCTGCTATGGTCACTTCCGGAAACAGAGGAGCTATCCTTGAAGTACCGGGGAAGAAAGCAGACTGAGCAGCGGGTTCGGATGAGGAAGCGGAGAGTGGATCATCCGGGCGGAAGAGCAAGTCTTGAATTGGAAGGAGCGTAAGAAAAAATATGCAGTTAAATGGAGCTGAGATAGTAATAGAGTGTCTGAAAGAGCAGGGGGTAGACACCATATTCGGATACCCGGGGGGAGCGATCCTCAACGTGTATGACGAACTGTACAAACACCGCGATGAGATCCGCCATATCCTGACTTCACATGAACAGGGGGCATCTCATGCCGCGGACGGCTACGCACGCGCTACCGGCAAGGTGGGAGTGTGCCTGGCAACCAGCGGTCCGGGAGCGACAAATCTTGTAACAGGAATCGCGACAGCATATATGGATTCTATACCGATTGTTGCAATCACATGTAATGTAGGAGTATCACTCCTTGGAAAAGACAGTTTTCAGGAGATTGATATTACCGGAATTACTATGCCGATCACAAAATACAGTTTTATTGTCAAAGATGCGGCAAAGCTTGCCGATACAATCCGCAAGGCGTTCCGGATCGCCAAGTCGGGAAGGCCGGGTCCGGTGCTGGTCGACATCCCGAAGGATGTGACCGCGGCGGTCACGGAGTATGAATGCCAGGAACTGGGGAAATATGTTCCCGAGCATCCGCATATTAATGAAGAGAAGATCAGAAACGTCCTTTCTATGCTGGAGACTGCAAAGAGGCCATATGTCTTCGTGGGAGGCGGTGCAGTTCTCTCAGGTGCCAGTGATGAACTGAAGGAATTTGTAGATAAACTGGATGCGCCTGTCACAGATTCTCTGATGGGTAAAGGTGCATTTCCGGGGACAGACCCCAGATATACAGGGATGCTCGGTATGCACGGAACAAAGACATCGAATTACGGAGTCAGCGAGTGTGATCTCCTGGTAGTCCTGGGAGCAAGATTCAGCGACCGTGTAACGGGCAATACACAGACATTTGCAAAGAATGCGAAGATACTGCAGATCGATATTGACGCGGCAGAAATCAATAAGAACGTCCTTGTAACAGAGGAGATTATCGGCGATGTAAAAGAAGTATTAAGTATACTGAACCGGCATCTGAAGCAGCAGGATCATGCGGAATGGCTTGAGAGGATAGAATCTTATAAAGAAAAATATCCGCTGAAGTATCATCCGGATGTGCTCACCGGACCGTTCATAATTGAGGAAATCTATCGTCAGACAAAAGGAGATGCCCTGATTGTCACGGAAGTCGGACAGCATCAGATGTGGGCGGCTCAGTATTATAAATATACGAAGCCGAGGACACTTCTCACATCGGGCGGCCTGGGAACGATGGGATACGGCCTGGGGGCTTCTATGGGAGCAAAGGTCGGATGCCCGGACAAAACAGTTGTAAACATTGCCGGTGACGGCTGCTTCCGTATGAATATGAATGAGATCGCCACGGCAGTAAGGCATAATATTCCGATTATAGAGGTTGTAGTAAACAATCATGTACTCGGTATGGTCCGCCAGTGGCAGGATTTGTTCTATGACGAGCGTTATTCAGCCACTGTGTTAAGAGATTCTGTTGACTTTGCAAAAGTGGCGGAGGCGATGGGGGCTGTCGGTATCCATGTAGAGACACAGGATGAGTTTAAAGCAGCGTTTGAGAAAGCTCTTACTCTGAACCGTCCGGTCGTGATCGACTGTCAGATCGGCAGTGATGATAAAGTATGGCCGATGGTTGCACCGGGAGCAGATATCAAGGAAGCATTTGACGAGGAGGATATGAAAAATGAGCAGAGTGTATAACTTTTCAGCGGGACCGGCGGTGCTGCCGGAGGAAGTGCTTAAAGAAGCGGCGGCGGAGATGCTTGATTATAAGGGAACAGGCATGTCTGTGATGGAGATGAGCCATCGTTCCAAGGCTTTTGAAGAGATCATCACCACAGCAGAGCAGGATATCAGAGATCTTATGGGTATCCCGGATAATTACAGAGTACTGTTTCTGCAGGGGGGCGCATCCCAGCAGTTTGCCATGATCCCGATGAACCTGATGAAGAACCGCGTGGCAGATTATATTATTACAGGGCAGTGGGCAAAGAAGGCGGCAAAAGAGGCGGAGAAATACGGAAAAGTCAATCGGATCGCTTCATCTGAAGACAAAACGTTTTCTTATATCCCGGACTGCTCGGATCTTCCGATTTCAGATGATGCAGATTATGTATATATCTGCGAAAACAATACAATTTACGGGACAAAGTTTAAAGAACTTCCGAATACAAAGGGCAAGACTCTTGTGTCAGATGTATCTTCCTGTTTCCTGTCTGAGCCTGTGGATGTAACGAAATATGGGATTATTTACGGTGGTGTACAGAAAAATATCGGACCTGCCGGCGTGGTCATCGTGATAATCCGCGAAGATCTCATCACAGACGATGTGCTGCCGGGAACTCCGACCATGCTTACATATAAGACACATGCAGATGCAAAATCACTCTACAATACACCGCCGGCATATGGAATCTATATCTGCGGAAAAGTATTCAAGTGGATCAAGTCCCAGGGCGGCCTTGCAGCTATGAAAGAGAGAAACGAAAAGAAAGCGAAAGTCCTCTATGATTTCCTGGATCAGAGTAAACTCTTCAAGGGTACCGTAGTCCCCGAGGACCGTTCTCTTATGAATGTACCGTTTGTAACAGGAAATGCTGATCTGGATGCGAAGTTTGTAAAAGAGGCGAAAGAGGCAGGACTGGAGAACCTGAAAGGGCACAGGACTGTCGGAGGCATGCGCGCAAGCATTTACAACGCAATGCCGTATGAAGGCGTCGTGGCACTTGTTAACTTTATGAAGAAATTTGAAGAGGAGAATCTGTAGAATGTATAAATATCATTGCCTGAATCCTATCTCAGAAGTGGGATTGGCTCAATTGGATGAGAATTATGTCGTGACAGGAAATGCGGATGAGGCTGATGCCATACTTGTGCGCAGCGCAAAGATGCATGATATGGAGTTCAGCAGAAATCTTAAAGCAATCGCCCGCGCGGGAGCCGGCGTCAACAATATTCCGCTGGAGCGCTGTGCCGACGAGGGAATCGTCGTGTTCAATACGCCGGGAGCCAATGCAAACGGCGTGAAAGAACTTGTGATCGCGGGAATGCTGCTGGCAGCCCGGGATATCATCGGCGGAATCAACTGGGTACAGGAGTATGAAGAAGACGGAGATATCGCAAAGATAACAGAGAAGAAGAAAAAGGCTTTTGCAGGGACAGAGCTGCAGGGCAAGAAACTGGGTGTGATCGGTCTCGGCGCCATCGGTGTTCGTGTGGCAAATGTGGCTGTTCATCTTGGAATGGATGTATATGGCTATGATCCGTATGTGTCCGTCGATGCAGCCTGGAACCTCTCGCGCAGTATCCACCATGCCAAGACAGTGGATGAACTGTATAAAGAGTGTGACTACATTACGATTCATGTACCGGCGCTGGATGATACGAAGGGCATGATCGATAAAAATGCCATCAGTCTGATGAAAGACGGAGTAGTAATCCTGAATCTTGCCCGTGATGTGCTGGTGAATCAGGAAGATATTGTGGATGCACTCGTGTCCGGAAAGGTCCGCTCTTATGTAACAGATTTTCCGACAAAAGAAATTGTCGGTGTGAAGAACGCTATTGTAATTCCGCATCTTGGTGCGTCTACAGAAGAATCCGAGGACAATTGTGCTAAGATGGCGGCTGCGGAGCTGAGAGACTTCCTGGAGAACGGAAATATTACACATTCTGTGAACTATCCGGACTGTAATATGGGAGTAAAGGGTGATGGAGAGAGGATAACGATCCTTCACAAGAATATTCCGAACATGCTTGGACAGTTTACAACTCTTCTCGCAGGGGAGAACATGAATATTGCACTTATGACAAACAAGAGCAAAAAAGAATACGCATATACGATGATCGATGTGGATTCAGAAGTGTCTGCTGATCTGGAAGAGCAGCTTACTTCTGTAGATGGCGTACTCAAAGTAAGAGTGATCAGATAAAACAAAATAGAACAGGCGACAACGGAGTCGGAAAAGATACGCGGGGCAACTGCAGCTTTTCCGACTTTTTTATCTGGTAATAAATAGCGTCGTTTGACAGCAGAAGGATAAAGAAGATCAGATTTTAGTTGACATTAATTGTATAGATGTATACAATTATACAAGAATACATACAGCATGTGATTTAATGCATATGCCCGGAATGGAGGAGAAAATAAATGGAAAACAGAAAAGTATTTTTAAATGAACATACAAATCTCCTGGAACTCGAGGAGCATATGTATCCACTCGTAGATGTGGATACTCCAAATGTGTTCCGCAATCTGTTCCGATATGATGAGATACCAAAGATAGCCTTCAATGACAGGATTGTACCTCATCATATGCCGGACGAAATCTGGATCACAGACACGACTTTCCGTGACGGACAGCAGTCCAGAGCTCCGTATACATCAGAGCAGATTGTCACTATTTATGACTATTTGCATCGTTTGGGCGGCCCGAACGGAAAGATACGTCAAAGTGAGTTCTTTCTCTACAGTAAAAAGGACAGAGATGCTGTATATCGCTGCCTTGAGAAAGGGTATGAATTTCCGGAAGTAACGAGCTGGATACGGGCAAGCAGGAAAGATTTTAAACTCGTAAAAGAAATTGGACTGAAAGAGACGGGAATCCTGGTGAGCTGTTCGGACTATCACATCTTCTACAAATTGAAGATGACGCGGCGACAGGCTATGGAACATTATCTGTCTGTTGTGCGCGAATGTATGGAGACCGGCGTCAGACCGAGATGTCATCTTGAGGATATCACGAGATCAGATATTTACGGGTTCGTGATACCGTTCTGTGTTGAACTCATGAAATTGATGGAGGAGTATAAGATGCCGGTAAAAATCCGTGTTTGTGATACAATGGGGTACGGCGTCAATTATCCCGGAGCGGTAATCCCGCGGTCTATTCCGGGGATTATATATGGTCTGATGGTACATGCGGGTGTGCCGAGCGAATTGATCGAGTTCCACGGACATAACGACTTCTATAAAGCGGTCAATAACTCCAGTACCGCATGGCTCTACGGAGCGAGCGGCGTTAATTGTTCACTGTTCGGCATAGGGGAGAGGACTGGCAATACGCCGCTGGAGGCGATGGTATTCGAGTATGCTCAGCTTCGAGGTACGCTGGACGGCATGGATACGACAGTGATCACGGAACTGGCAGAGTACTATGAAAAAGAGATTGGTTATAAGATTCCTCCGAGAACACCGTTTGTAGGGAAAAATTTCAATGTGACAAGAGCGGGCATCCACGCCGACGGTATGCTGAAAAATGAAGAAATCTACAACATATTCGACACAGATAAATTCCTGAACCGCCCGGCGCTTGTATCTATATCAAACACATCGGGAGCGGCAGGAATTGCCTACTGGATCAACGCATATTATAAACTTTCCGGGGATAGGGAGGTAGATAAGAATTCCGAGCTTGTGAAAAGAGTAAAAGCTGTCGTGGATAAAGAATATGAGGACGGACGGGTTACAGTCTTGACAGATGAAGAATTAATTGCCAAAATAGACAGTGTATGCAAAGAACTGCATATGACATTGTAACCAGGAGGATTTCAGGATGGAAGAATATCAGGATCATTCCCTCAGCGGACGTGTTTTCCAGAAGATTCGCGAGGATATTCTTAATGGGAAATATAAGGAGAACGACGAGTTAAGGGAAAATACTATCGGCAAAGAATTAGGAGTGAGCCGGACCCCCGTCAGAGAGGCACTGCGCCAGCTTGAGCTGGAAGGACTTGTGACGATTATTCCAAACAGAGGCGCCTATGTGACCGGTATCAGCCAGAAAGACATATGGGACATTTATATGATACGGTCGCATCTGGAAGGGTTATGCGCCAGATGGGCGACAGAACATATCACGGATGAACAGATGGAGAGGCTTGAAGAGATCCTGATGCTTTCTGAATTTCAGATGAACAGGGAGAGCGGCTTTAGTGTACAGCAGGTGGCTGCCCTGGATGGCAGATTCCATGCGGTACTCTATGAGGCATCGGGCAGCAGGATACTGAGTCATGTCCTGACTGATTTTCATAATTATGTACAGATGGCGAGAAAATCGTCGATTGTTTCGGAGGAACGCGCAAGAAAATCTATCCGGGAGCACCGGCAGATTCTCAGGGCCATCAAAGACCGGGACAGCGAGATGGCAGAGCAGCTTGCAAATGAGCATATTCTGCATGTGATGCAGAATCTTAAAAAACAGGGATATCGTGCGGGCTGACGGAAAGAACAGTGAAAAGCATATAACAGTCCGCCGGGCTGTTATCAATAAAGAACAGGAGGAGACAGACAATGGAGAAGATTAAGATGACTACCCCGCTTGTAGAGATGGACGGAGATGAGATGACAAGGATTCTCTGGAAGATGATCAAAGATGAACTGATCATCCCTTATATCGATCTTAAGACAGAGTATTATGATCTTGGTCTTGAACACAGAAATGAAACAAACGATCAGGTAACCGTTGATTCTGCACTGGCCACAAAGAAATACAAAGTTGCAGTAAAGTGTGCGACTATCACACCGAATGCGGCGCGTATGGACGAGTATAACTTAAAAGAAATGTGGAAGAGTCCGAATGGAACAATCCGTGCGATTCTTGACGGAACAGTATTCCGCGCGCCGATCGTCGTAAAAGGGATCGAGCCGTGTGTAAAGAACTGGAAGAAACCGATTACGATCGCGAGACATGCATACGGAGATGTATACAAGGGATCAGAGATGAAGATACCGGCAGCAGGCAAGGTTGAACTTGTCTATACGGCTGAAGACGGATCACAGACGAAAGAACTTGTACATAATTTTGACGGCCCGGGTATTGTACAGGGCATGCATAATATTAACAGATCTATTGAGAGTTTTGCGAGAAGCTGCTTTTCCTATGCGCTTGACACAAAACAGGATCTGTGGTTTGCTACAAAGGATACAATTTCCAAGAAATACGACCATACGTTCAAAGATATTTTCCAGGAAATCTATGATGCCGAATTCGATGAGAAGTTTAAGGATGCAGGCATTGAGTACTTCTATACTCTGATTGATGATGCAGTGGCCCGTGTGATGAAGTCTCAGGGCGGATATATCTGGGCGTGCAAGAACTATGACGGCGACGTGATGAGTGACATGATCTCCTCTGCATTCGGCTCGCTCGCCATGATGACATCCGTGCTTGTATCTCCGGAAGGATACTATGAGTATGAGGCTGCTCACGGAACAGTACAGCGTCATTATTACAAACATTTAAAAGGCGAAGAAACATCCACTAACTCTGTGGCAACGATCTTCGCATGGACAGGAGCACTCAGAAAACGCGGTGAGCTGGATGGAAACAAAGAACTGATGGAATTTGCCGACAGGCTGGAGAAGGCGACGATCGATACAATCGAGGCCGGCGAGATGACAAAAGATTTGGCTCTTATCACAACAATCGAGAATCCGACCGTATTAAACAGCGAACAGTTTATTAAAGCAATCGCGAAGAGACTTTAAATTCCGGATTTATCTGACTGAGAAAGAGTCCGCCGGGAGGTATGTATTGTTAT
>NZ_VMSO01000027.1 GCF_008691045.1 Mediterraneibacter catenae | reverse complement strand
AATCTATCACTTCAGATTTCACAGTCCACCGCCGCTCTTTCGATTGCAAGTCCTTTCGTGTATCTCTCCATGAATTTTTCATAGCCTTCCACATCCTCTGCAACAGGATCCATCCCCGTACCTTCTGCATCGTGGAATACTTTGTTGTTAAGATAATCTGTCAAACTTTCGTTCTCTTCTTTACGTACAAGATAATCAGCCAGCAGGGCAATTCCCCATGCGCCGCCCTCGCCTGCAGTTTCCATAACATATACAGGTGTATCGATAGCTCCGGCAAGTATTCTCTGTCCGACTCCTCTTGTCTTAAACAGTCCTCCGTGTCCCATCATACGGTCAAGTCTGACATCTTCCTTTTTGAGCAGGATATCCATTCCTGTCTTAAGTGCCCCGAGAGAAGTGTACAGGTGGACTCTCATGAAGTTTGCAAGATTGAATTTACTTTCAGGAGAACGCACAAAGAGCGGACGTCCCTCATCGAACCCGGTAATATGCTCGCCTGAGAAGTAGTTGTATGCGAGCAGGCCGCCGCAGTCCGGATCGCCCTCGAGGGCTTTATTGTAGAGTGTTCCAAACAGTTTGTTCATATCTACATCGATGCCGAAACTCTCCGCGAACTCTTTGAACAGCCCTACCCATGCATTCAAATCGGATGTACAGTTGTTGCAGTGTACCATGGCCACCAGATCTCCCGCCGGAGTAGTCACAAGATCTATCTCCTCGTACGGCTTAGTCAGATCTTTTTCAAGCACTGCCATAGCAAATACACTTGTTCCGGCAGAGACATTTCCTGTCCTTACGGCAACGCTGTTAGTCGCCGTCATACCGGTTCCCGCATCACCTTCAGGCGGGCACATCGGGATACCGGAAGCAAGATTGCCGGAAGGATCGAGGAGTTTTGCGCCTTCCTCTGTCAGGCTGCCCGCATCTTCACCTGCAAGGAGCACTTTAGGGAGAAGGTCGCGGATCTTCCACGGGAATCCCTTATCAGCCACCAGTTCGTCAAACTGATCCAGCATCCTGCTGTCATAGTCTTTTGCCTCGATATTGATCGGGAACATGCCGGCCGCATCTCCGCTTCCGATCACTTTCTGTCCTGTAAGCCGCCAGTGTATGTATCCGGAAAGAGTAGTAAAGAAACGTACTTTATCTACATGATCCTCGCCGTTTAAAATAGCCTGATACAGATGGGCAATGCTCCAGCGCTGCGGGATGTGATACTGAAAAAGTTCAGACAGCTTCTCTGACGCCTCGCCTGTAATAGTGTTTCTCCAGGTGCGGAACGGCACAAGAAGCTCATCCTTTTCATCAAAAGCCAGATAACCGTGCATCATAGCGCTCACACCGGCAGCGGCCAGATTTGTGACTGTCACTCCATACTCTTCCTGAACATTTTTCACAAGATCCTGATAACTGCCCTGAAGTCCTTTCCACACTTCATGGATATCATATGTCCAGATGTGATCCACATACTGGTTCTCCCAGTCATAGCTTCCTGAAGCAACAGGTGATTTATCCACATCGATGAGTACCGCCTTGATCCTGGTCGATCCCAGCTCGATTCCGAGCACTGCCTGTCCGGCGCTTATCATCTCTCTGATCTCTTCTTTGCTTCTCATTTGCACACTCCTCCTTTATATTTGATATTTTTACAATTATTGTAAAGCTTTTTACAGCATCGTCCTGCGCAGCTCTTCACCGCTCTTCGCGCTTAAATACGCAGGTGCGATATCAAAGACTGTCCTGCATCCGCTCTGCCCTTCTTGAGACAGCCGGTATGCTGCACGGGCATAGGCCACAAGAACCGATGACGTGAACTCCGGATTTGAATCCAGCTTCAGGCTGTACTCAATAAGGTGGCTGTTCTCTCCGTTCCATCCGGTCTTTCCGCTTCTTAAGACAAATCCGCCGTGCGGAATACCGCTGTGGTCTCTCTTCAACTCTTCTTCGCTGATAAAGTGTACAGTCGTATCATAATCCGAGAAATAGTTTGGCATCGTCTTGATCTCTTCCTCGACTTTCGCCGCGTCCGCCCCTTCTTCAAGGACAACAAAACACTCTCTCGTGTGCTTCTGTCTTGTAGTCAGTTCCGGATTTTCTCCGTTTCTTACAGCCTCAAGTGCTGTATCCACAGGAATCGTGTACTGCTTTGCATCTTTGACGCCCTCCACTCTGCGGATAGCGTCAGAATGACCCTGGCTTACGCCCTTCCCCCAGAATGTATAGTCTTTTCCGTCCGGAAGGATGGCATTCGCATACAGTCTGTTAAGTGAGAACATACCCGGATCCCAGCCCACAGAAATGATGCCGATTTTATTTCCCTCTTTTGCGGCTGCGTCTACATTTGCATAGTGCTCCGGGATCCTTGCGTGAGTGTCAAAGCTGTCAATAACATTAAACATGCGGGCATATTCCGGTGTCTGCTCCGGAAGGTCTGTCGCACTTCCTCCGCAGAGGATCATAACATCAATCTTGTCTTTCCAATCTTTCGCTTCAGATACGCTGCACACCGGCACACCCTCTGTCTGTATTGTCACACCAGAGGGATCCCTGCGTGTAAATACTGCCGCAAGCTCCATATCCGTATTCTGTTTTATAGCACACTCAATACCTCTCCCGAGGTTTCCATAACCTAAGATACCTATTCTTATACTCATATCTTGCTCCTTTTCTGTTGTTTTATTGTTTTAATGCTCTGCCTGTTATTATACAGGGATGGAAGCAAGTTTTCAACGAATACCTCACTATTTGTACAACAGTGCTGCGTTGCGGACAGTACGAACCCGACCGTTATCTGTATGCAGCTTCATTCCATCTCAGCTCATTTTTGAGGTTTCTGATCGTTGTGTCCTTATCGATATAGACCGCCTCAATACCCATGGCTGCTGCCCAGTCTCCCATCTGCTCACTTGTCAGGTCGTAGGAGAACGCCGTGTGGTGTGCTCCGCCACAGAGGATCCACGCCTCCGCTCCTGTCTGCAGATTCGGTTCCGGTGTCCAGAAAGCTGTTGCAACCGGAAGTTTCGGCATAGGTTTTTCTGTCTTCTTACAGGTTACATCGTTGATGATGAGACGGAAGCGGTTACCGAGGTCGACAAGGGATGTTGCTACAGCCGGTCCTGTCTTCGCCGTAAATACAAGTCTTGCCGGATCCTCTCTGTCACCCATGGAAAGCGACTGTACTTTGATGCTGATCGGACCGTCGGAAATTGTCGGGCACACTTCCAGCATATGAGCCTGCAGGATTCCTTCTTTGCCCGGTACCAGATTGTACGTATAATCTTCCATAAAGGAAGTTCCCTTCGCATCGTTCATGCCCTCTGTCATAATCTTCATAATACGCACCATAGCCGCTGTCTTCCAGTCTCCCTCTGCGCCAAAGCCGTAGCCTTTCTGCATCAGCCTCTGGATTGCAAGTCCCGGCAGCTGTTTCAGACTTCCGAGGTCGCCGAAATGTGTAACGATCGCCTGATAATTATTCTCCTCGAGGAAACGCTCAAATCCGATCTCGATCTGAGCCTGCACGGCCACATGACGGCGGAATTCTTCCGGATCTCTTCCCTCAAGCAGGATGTCATATGTGTCATAGTATTCGTCCGTAAGCGCTTTTACATCGCACTCGGACACAGACTCCACTGCCTCTGCAATTTCATTCACAGGATAAGCGTCTACTTCCCAGCCGAATTTGATCTGTGCCTCTACTTTATCGCCGTCTGTAACCGCAACGTTTCTCATGTTGTCAGCCACTCTCATAACGCGCACATGGCTGCTCTCGATCACTCCCACTGCCGTACGCATCCATGATGCGATCTTCTTCTGTACCTGTTCATCTTCCCAGTATCCGACGATAACCTTGCGCTCGATTCCCATGCGGGTGAAGATATGCCCGTATTCACGACCGCCGTGTGCGGACTGGTTCTCATTCATGAAATCCATATCGATCGTATCATAAGGGATCTCACGGTTGAACTGGGTGTGAAGATGAAGGAGCGGTTTTCTGTACTCCTGCAGTCCGAGGATCCATGATTTTGCCGGAGAGAATGTATGCATCCATGTAATCACGCCCGCACATGTCTCATCCATGTTTGCCTCGTTGAATGTCTTACGTATCAGCTCGTTCGTGATGAGCGTCGGTTTTAGTACGACCTCGTACGGAAGATTTCCTGACTCATTCAGTTTCTCAACAATTATACGTGAATGCTCAGCCACATGTGCAAGGCACTCATCCCCGTAGAGATCCTGTGAGCCTGTACAGAACCAGAACTTGTACTCTTTTCTTTTTAACATCTTTACATTCTCCTTATTCTTAAATATTTTATATTTTACCGGGCTGTCCGTAATATGCGTTTGCCCCGTGCTTTCTGTAATAATGCTTGTCCTGGAGTTCCTGCGGGGCAGGTTTTACTTCAGGATTGATAAATTCACAGCGCGCGGCCATCTTTGCCACTTCCTCTGCGACTACAGCATTGTGCACCGCCTCATGGGCATCCTTGCCCCATGTAAATACGCCGTGATTCTTGCAGAGCACTGCCGGGACCGCGATATAATCTTTGGCCATCCGCTCAAACTCATCCGCGATCAGAACTCCGGTATTCTTCTCATATGCTTCTTCGATCTCCTCTTTCGTGAGATTTCTCACGCATGGAATCTCTCCGTAAATGTAATCTGCGTGTGTCGTTCCGTAACACGGGATGTCTCTTCCCGCCTGTGCCCAGCTTGTCGCCCAGCTCGAATGAGTATGAACGACTCCCCCGATCTTCGGGAAGCGGTTGTAGAGCACAACATGAGTCGGTGTATCCGAGGACGGATTGTATCTTCCCTCTACTTTGTTTCCCTCAAGGTCTACGACCACCATGTCGTCCGGAGTCAGTCTGTCGTACTCCACACCGCTCGGCTTGATAACAAACAGGCCGCTCTCTCGGTCGAGCCCGCTCACATTTCCCCATGTAAATGTCACGAGATTATATTTGGGCAGAAGCATGTTCGCCTCATAGACTTCTTTCTTCAAATGTTCCAGCATAATTTTTCCTCCTTTTATTCACATCTCATGGATGACCTGCACAGAACTTCGCATCACAAGTTTTGGCATAAATTCCTGTGTCTCCATATTTTCATTTCTGAGTATTTTCCCTACGATACTCTCAGCAGCAGTCCTGCCCAGCTCTTCCGCCGGATTCTCCACCGAGGTCAGCGGCACGGGACAGAACTTTGCAACTCCCGAATTATCAATTCCTACGATGGAAATATCCTCCGGCACTCTCCGGCCCGCCTTACTTAAAATATTCACAAGCTTGTATGCCGTCTCATCGTTATAGCAGACGCATGCCGTGCAGCCTTTCATCCTCTTCACGAACTTGGCGCTCTCCTCCTCCATCGTTCGCAGCTCTTCCGAATCAATCCAGATAACCTGATCACCCCTGATCTTTATCTCCTGCTCCATCAGAGCATCTGTGTAGCCCGCGTACCGCAGATGTCCCTGACCGTCATCCGCCTTGAATATGCCGCCGATTCGGGTATGCCCGCACTCTGTAAGATGCCTGGCTGCAAGGTAACCCGCCCTTCGGTCGTCCATACTGATATGGGGGATAGACAGCTCTTTGTAGTAATTATTGACAAACAGCACCGGAATCCCCAGTTTTTCAAGCTCTCTGTAGAGTTCCATATTCGGGTTCGGCAATGCGCTCTTAACTGTCTCCGCAATAATTCCGTCCACCGACTGGGTATGGATAAATTCCCGGAGCAGCGTCCGCTCTTTTTCTACAGCATTATCCGTCATGGCAATCTGCAGAATGCACCCTTCCCGTGAGAGCACGGATTCGATTCCTTTGATGATCGAGGGAAAAATGTAAGTATCTACATAGGTCAGCATAACGGCAATCCTGATTTCCTTCCCCGTCAGCCGCCGGGTATTCGCGGTCACATAAGTCCCGCTGCCTCTGCGCCCCTCAACGACATTTTTTTCTGTCAGCTCTTCCATGGCACGCCGGACTGTCTGGCGGCTCACGCCGAATCGTTCCATCAGATCATTCTCTGAGGGCAGCTTATCTCCGCGGCTCAACACCCCGCTCTCGATCTCCTGCTGCACCCAGGCAACGATACGCTCATACTTTTTCTGCATCCACCAGCCCCCTTTCCATATACAGCACATCTCCTTATATCACTTTCTGTTCATAATCATACAACATAACAACTTTCAATACAATTCACATTTTATCCAAAGTTATTGTTCTATTTTTGGCATAAAATAAGAAGTTGTATTCTTTTTTATTATCAAAAGCAATACAACTTCTCCCTACTATTTATTCTTGATTATACACGACTCCTGATGCTTCTTATTCGTTCCGTATCGCAGCCAGCGGGCTCAGCTTCATCGCGCGGACTGCCGGGAAATAACCCGCAGCCATCCCCACAAGCACAGCAAATCCCATGGATGCCAGCATAAGCCAGATCGGAATATATGAGATATTCCCTTCCGTCCCCCACAGGCTCTCCCCGGGGATAAGTACATTTATGACCGCCGAAATGATAAGGCTTAAGACATTACCGGCGACGCCTCCGATAAATCCGATGAACGCAGCTTCCAGAAGAAAGAGCTGACGGATATTTTTAAGACTGCACCCGATTACTTTCATAACTCCAAT
This sequence comes from Mediterraneibacter catenae, assembly GCF_008691045.1. GTDB lineage: Bacteria > Bacillota > Clostridia > Lachnospirales > Lachnospiraceae > Mediterraneibacter > Mediterraneibacter ornithocaccae. The sequence continues at coordinate 25,868 of NZ_VMSO01000027.1, read as the reverse complement.
CTCTTTCGTCCTTTCATAGATTGCCATCATCATGGTATTAGCAATACCAATCGCTGCAACAAGCAGGGATACCGCTCCTATTCCTCCGAGCACTGCCTGCACCATGCCAAGGGTTTTCTTCATGCCGTTTATGTATTCTACATTTGTATACACGTCATACCCGAGACTTCGGATTGTCTGTGCAAGCTCCTCTACATTCTCCATATCGTCTGCCTGCACGGAAGCCGAAGAATAGACGAACTGACTGTAAGGCTTCCCGCTCTGGGTAGTCGGCTGTCCGGGAATTGCACGCCCCCTGAATTCTTTCTGCAGATATTCTTTTAATTTGTAAATATCGCAGAGCACATTATAAGAATTAGTATTATAGGTATCCGGTCCGCCTGCAATAACCCCGCATGCGCCGAGTACATATTTCTTCGGTGTCCTGACAGTATTCTCACCGCCCTCTGCACCGCCTTCTGCACCCATTTCCGGTGTGCTCTGCGTCTGATAGTAGCTGTCCTGATCCAGGATCACAAATAACTTGTCATTCTGGAGATCGATATCCGGCAGTTCTCCCGTATCCCAGTATCCGCTTCCCGTCCCTTTCTCATAGAAATCAACAAGGACCATGTTGCCAAATACAAGTTCCAGTTCCGGGCTGTCCGGATCAGGCAGCCTGCCGCCGGGTTCCAGTTCCAGATTCAGGCTTTCCATTGCTTCCAGCGTCATACCGTACAGCTGAAGATATCCTTCGTATTTTCCTTTGAGCGCAAGGGCGGAAAAGTTAAGTACAGGATCCGCACTCTTTACATGTTCCAGTGCTTTTATTTCCTCAATCGTATCATCCGTGATATATTTACTCGACTCTTCTTCACTGCCCGCATCAGTGCTGTAGCTGTACATCATACCGTCGCCGGATTTCCCCGTGACTGTAAGGCCTGTCGTGCCGCCGTCCAGCTCCATCTGTTCATACATGGACTGCTGGAGTCCGAGTCCCAGGGAGATCATGACGACGATAGATGCTGTTCCGATGACAACACCAAGGATTGTCAGGAATGCGCGCAGCTTTCTCCGTTTAAGGCTGCCTGCGCTCATCCTCAGTAAATCGCTCCACCTCATCCATTAACTCCTCCTCTTCCGACGACTGGATCCTATTCTTTCTCCTCTTCAGCAATAAGACTGCCGTCACGGCTCCGATCACCACCAGACCTGCTATAACCGCGATGATGATTCCGATCGGACTTCCCGTCTCCTCGGGCACATCCATCATCATTTCCATATCCGCCGGTTCCATCTCGGCCGTAACTGTCATTGTAAACGGCTGCTCCACCGTATATTCCTTCCCGGAATCATCTTCGTAGCTCAAAACAAGTTTGCAGTTGGATTCGTCATAAGATTCGGCGATAGCTGTCACGATACCGTCGATCGTCCCCGTGGATCCGGACTCCAGATTACCGATGAACTGCTCCTCTCCTTCGATAGCATCTCCTTCGAACCGGACCTTCACATTATACATTTTCACCCGTCCAAGATTATACAAATTGCAGGTGATATTTGCCTCTTCATAGACTGCGACTGTATCGGGCATGATCTGGATTTCACTGAATTCAAACCTTGCTTCCTGAGTAACCGGGATTGCCAGACTGGACTCTCCTTCAAACTGCGTGGCGCTTCCGTCTTCATACTTCATCGTCATTGTTATACTGTAGGGTTTCTGGATCAGATCCGCGCGGCTGTTCAAATCGATCGAGATATCTTTTGTACCGTTTGCAGGTATCCCGTCCAGATAGATGGAGCTGGAACCTGATACCGGAAGGAACGCCGGAGCTTCTGCAGCTTCATCAGTTCCCGCCGCAGGCGCCTGAAGATCAAAAAGCATATTTTTGACCGCCGTCTTTTTTGATGTGTTTTTCAGGTGGATCACCAGTTTAAAGTTACTTCCTGCCTTTACCGTCCCCGGATCCGTATCAAACCCTGTGACGATGACGCGAGGAACAGATCCGTCACCTGCGGATGAAACATCTCCGCCTGTTGAAATCGGGTCCCCGTTATACACAATGCCGTCATCACCGGTATCCACATAACTGCCGGAGCTTCCGTTATTTCCTCCTCCATTATTGTCGGAAGGCTTATCAGACTGCGAGTTATCATGGCCCTTATCACTGTTTCCGCTTCCGGATGTAGTCTTCTTCGCCTCTGTCTTCACAAAGACATATCGCTCTGTCTCGTATACTTTTTCTCCGTCATCATAGGTAAGTTTGAATACAAGCTTATAGGATTTTCCGGTCACATCACTTTTCACGGTCAGCTTATCATCGTCGCCGCCCCAGAGAGCTGTCGCCTGAGCGCCCGCTGCAATTGTCCCGAGGTCCTGCTCATAATTCAGCTTCTCCATATCAAAAGGCCATTCATCCGTACTGTTGATCACGGGTGTTATCATCACATTCTGCGCATCAATATTTCCTTTATTCTGAACATTGATTTTAAGCTCTGTCTTCTCACCTGCCTTATACACCGGGGTCTTCTGTTCATCTCCAACGCTCAGTGTAATCTGGTTTAATACCTTTGCATTCTCGTTTTCACCCTCTTCTGCCCTGACTCCTGCCGGCATAAGCATACAGATAGTAAACATACAGCACAACAGTACCGCCCATGCTCTTTTAAATCGTTTCATATTTTTTCCCTTTCTCATTCTTTTCAGATGTGTTTACATCGATCTTCACGATCTTGCCGTCAATAATGTGGAATACTCTGTCCGCATATTCAGCCAGATGGTCGTCATGCGTCACCATCACGAGCGTCTTTCCCTGACTCTGTACAACTCTGCGCATGAGCCTCATCACTTCTTCCGATGTATGGGAGTCCAGATTTCCCGTCGGCTCATCGGCAAAAATAATATCCGGATCCGAAACAAGAGCTCTCGCAACTCCTACACGCTGCTGCTGACCGCCCGACATCTGATTCGGCATATGCTTTTTGTGCCTGTCAAGTCCCATCAGCGACAGCATCCTGTCCGCTTTCCTGAGCCTTTCTTTTGCCGGCTCTCCCCGGAACATCAGTGGCAGAGCGACATTTTCCAGCGCATTCATTGTACCGATAAGATGAAAGGACTGAAAAATAAACCCGACATGCTCGCGGCGGAACCGGACAAGCTCATCTTCTTTCATCTTCTCGATATGACTTCCACTTATGACAATCTCGCCTTTCGTCGGCTTCTCAAGCCCTGCAAGCATATTCAGAAGTGTCGATTTGCCGGAACCACTCGTACCAACGATCGCACAGAACTCCCCTTTGTGTATCTCGAAACTGACTCCGTCCAGCGCCCGGACAATTGAATCTCCCACACGGTAGAGTTTATAAAGATCTTTTACAGTGATCGCTTCTATCACACTCGCCCCCTCTCCTTTGCATAGTTTCTTTTGATTTTAAGGGATGAAATGGAATATTTTAGAAAGAATATTATGAAGTTTTTCTTAATATGTCAACAATAGGAAAACCACGCAGGCTTTTACACCTGCGTGGCACTTCATTCATTATGAAATTCAATGGGTTTTAGATTAGTTTCCCATCTGTTTTGCAACTTCTTCTGCGAAGTTCTCTTCTTTCTTCTCGATACCTTCGCCAGTCTCGAAGCGGATGAACTTCGTAACTGTTACTTTTGCGTTGTTCTCTTTTGCTACCTTGTCAACATATTTTGCAACAGTAAGGTCGCTGTCCTGAACATATACCTGATCGAGCAGGCAGATCTCTTTCATCTCTTTGTTGAGACGTCCGATGATCATCTTTTCGATGATGTTGTCCGGTTTCTCCGGGTTCTCTTTCTTAGCCTGAGCAAGAAGGATCTCTTTCTCGTGATCCATGTATTCCTGAGATACTTCGTCACGGGATACATACTTCGGAGACATAGCAGCAACCTGCATAGCTACGTTCTTCAGGCATGTCTTGATCTCATCGTTTACAACATCTGTATCAGCAACTACAAGGACACCGATACGTCCGCCGCCGTGGATGTAGGATACAACACATCCGTTCTCAGCGTCTACTCTCTCGAATCTTCTGATGTTCAGGTTCTCTCCGATCACTGCGATCTTCTCTACAAGAGCGTCTTTTACAGTCTTGGATGCATCAGCTGCCCATGCCTCTGCCATGAATGCATCCATGTCAGCCGGATTATTATCTGCAACCTGATTTACAACTGCCTCTACGAAGCCCTGGAACTCATCGTTCTTAGCAACGAAGTCTGTCTCGGAGTTAACTTCAACGATCGCTGCAACTTTGTCGTCTCTTACAACAGTCTTAACGATACCCTCTGCTGCGATTCTTCCGGCTTTCTTCTCAGCTTTTGCCTGTCCGTTCTTTCTAAGGAACTCAATAGCCGCATCCATATCGCCATTTGTCTCTGTAAGGGCTTTCTTGCAGTCCATCATGCCTGCGCCTGTCATTTCTCTTAATTCTTTTACCATTCCTGCTGTGATTGCCATGATAAATTCCTCCATTAAATCAAGATATTACTCTTCTACAGCCTCTTCTGCTTCGTCAGCAGCCTCTGCCTCATAGTACTCTTCCTCTGTGTCTGCAGCCGCACCCTGGTTTGCCTCGATAACAGCGTCAGCCATCTTGGAAACGATCAGTTTCACTGCTCTGATAGCATCGTCGTTACCCGGGATTACGTAATCCAGCTCTTCCGGATCGCAGTTTGTATCGCAGATACCGATCAGCGTGATTCCCAGTGTGTGAGCTTCCTGTACACAGATTCTCTCTTTTTTCGGGTCTACTACGAAGATTGCATCCGGCAGTCTCTTCATCTCTTTGATTCCGCCGAGGTTCTTCTCAAGTTTTGCCCACTCTTTTTTCAGAGCGATAACTTCCTTCTTCGGAAGTACGTCGAATGTTCCGTCTTCTGACATAGCCTCGATCTCTTTGAGACGTTTTACACGGCTCTGGATCGTCTTGAAGTTTGTGAGCATACCGCCCAGCCATCTCTCGTTTACATAGAACATACCGCAGCGCTCTGCTTCTGTCTTGATCGCATCCTGAGCCTGTTTCTTTGTTCCTACGAAAAGAATTGTGCCGCCCTCTGCAGCGATGTCAGAAACGGCTTTATATGCGTCATCAACCATTCCTACAGATTTCTGCAGGTCGATGATGTAAATACCATTTCTCTCTGTGTAGATATACGGAGCCATTTTCGGGTTCCATCTTCTTGTCTGGTGTCCGAAGTGTACACCTGCTTCTAAAAGCTGTTTCATTGAAATAACACTCATGTTTCTTTCCTCCATTTGGTTTTTGATCTTCCGTATGTTTTCTTCCCTGAGACCTTCCGGTGTATCCGGTTTCGGCACCGTCAGGAAAATCCGCATACGTGTTTTTTTGCAACATTTGCAGTATATCACAGATAAATATGCATTGCAAGAAGTTTTTCCCATTATTGCGGTAACAGTTCAGTCATGGCGCGGCTGAACTGTTACGCTTTGCGGATGACGCTCTGACAGCCCGCTTTATCAGAGTTCCTGATATATCACTTTTCCTTTCTTCTGCTCCGACTTCATAAGGGAAGCGTGTTTCACTGTCATCACTGCTTTGCCCAAATGCACCTGATACGGTTTCTTTGCAGATACTTTCCGGATCAGCGTGATATGTGGAACAAAACTGCTTCTGTCATATGGGATTCCTTCTTCATCCAACGCAGATCTCAATTCCTTTACATAGGCTTTCAGCTTCTGGTTGCCCTTTACTCCTGCCCAAAGGATATTACCAAAATTTCCTTTCTCTGACAGGTTGAGCCTGAATTCCGGCATAGGCACTTTTTTGATTACTTTCTTTACTTTTTCCGGATCATCGTATTCGCCGATAAATGCAAGCGTCATATGCAGATTTTGCGCCGGAACATAGTTTCCCTCCACGCCCTGCTTCTTCAGGTTATGCATACAGTTGATCAGCGCTTTCTTCATTTCGTCTGAAAGTTTTATCGCAATAAACAGCCTCATATTTCTCTCCTCAGTCATCCGGGTCTGTGCTTTATCAGGCTCCGACATATATATTTATAATGTCTACAACGCTCCCGAGATACATACTTCCGAATAAATTCAGGTGATTCAGGAGCTGATACAGGTCATACAGTTTTTTACGCTGTGAATATCCTGATTTATCGATCGGATTAACCTCTGCATATGCCGCATAAAATCTCTCCGGAAGAATTCTGTTCCCCTGCATACTCTTTTATCATTTCTTCTACTGCCTCCACACTCTCGCCGGTCTCGTCGGGCCTCCCGATCACGACAAGCACCGCACCGGCCATTTCCGCCGCCTCAGCCTTTTCATCGAAGCCGCCGGCTTTTCCAGTCTCTTTCGTAACAAAATAGGCCGCCTTTGTCTGACGAAGCAGAGCAAGATTCAGATCCGGCGCAAAAGGTCCCTGCATGGCAAACAGATGACTGCCTTCAAAACCGAGCCTCACGCTCTCCTTCACAGTCGGTTCCGTGGACAGCACTCTTGCGAAACAGCGCTCCCGGTAGTTATCAATTTCTGTATACAAATGCAGCTCTTTACTGCCTGTCGCGATCAGGATATTTCCTGTAGTTTTTTTCAGATACTCCACCGCGTCCTGCACAGACTCTGTATATATGATCCGTTCATCCTGTGTATCTTCTTCACCCGCCGCTCTGTCTTCCTTTTCTGATGTCTCTGCTGACTGTCCGGATGAAGCTCTCTTTTCGAACGGTCTCACACATCGCACATAGCGGACTTTGCCCGAATATGCACGGGCTTTTTCGCAGGCTGATCTGATATTCTCCGTCACCTCCCTGGCAAAAGGATGAGTAGCGTCTATGACCAGCCGGATATCATTCTCTTCTATAAAACGTTCCATCTCTTTTTCATCCATACGCCCTGTAAGGAGAATGATATTCTCAAGTTTCTCCAGCAGGCTTTTCCCGTAATCTGTGGCCACGCTCACAAAACATCTCACTGAATTCGCAGACGCATATTCAGCCAGCGACCTTCCCTCAGTCGTGCCCGCAAAAATCAGGATTCCGGGTTTCATTCTGTCTGTATCCATATACCGTCTCCATATTTATTCATCAAATATTAATTCTTCTGTATTCTAACACGGGAAAATGATTTTGTAAAATTAGCCGATAATCAAAATAATTTATCAGATTTTTCTTGGAATTTTAACAAAATATTTATTTTTTTATTTTTTTGCTTGATTTTTAATTTTCTATCTGCTAGACTATGCCCCATAAAGACAAAGACGTCTGATGCTGAGGCAAATGGAACGCCCTCACCGATCAGGCGTCTTTTCTTTTTTATAAAAAGCAGTTTAACTCTTTTTTGTGACAAAGTACCCGGGGAATCATGAAAATCTGTTAGCTCTACAGGAAACGGGAGGTATTTCTATGGACACAGGAAACACAGGATTTATAATGATCTGCGCGGCGCTCGTGTTTATCATGACGCCGGGACTGGCTTTCTTCTACGGGGGACTTGTCAGGAGGAAAAATGTAGTAAACACAATGATGGCCTGCGTGGCGATCATGGGATTGTCCGTATTTATGTGGACACTTTTCGGATATTCACTTTCATTCGGCAGCGACCACGGCGGAGTAATCGGAAGCTTTGAATGGCTCGGATTAAACGGCGTGGGCTGGGATGCAGGTCCGTACTCTGACAGTATACCGCATCTTGTATATGCTGCATTCCAGATGATGTTTGCAATGATTACACCGGCGCTTATTACCGGTGCAGTTGTGGGGAGAATGAAATTTAAGGCACTGTTTGCTTTTATCGCTCTCTGGTCTGTCATCGTATATTATCCGATGGCTCATATGGTATGGGGTCAGGGCGGATTCCTCGCTTCCATCGGTTCTGTTGATTTTGCCGGCGGAAACGTTGTACATATCAGTTCCGGTGTGAGCGCACTTGTGCTCGCCATTTATCTTGGCAGAAGACGCGGCTATGAGAAAACTTCTTACCGCATTCACAATATTCCTTTCGTTGTTCTCGGAGCCGCTCTTCTGTGGTTTGGATGGTACGGGTTCAACGCCGGAAGCGCACTTGCAGCAGACGGACTTGCAGCACACGCATTTATGACAACATCTATTTCTGCTGCTACAGCACTCCTTTCATGGATGCTGATCGATACAATCAAAGACGGAAAACCGACACTTGTAGGTGCTTCTACAGGTCTGGTAGTCGGACTGGTTGCGATTACGCCTGGTGCAGGCTTCGTGCCGATCTGGGCATCCTTTATCATCGGCGCTCTTGTAAGCCCGATCTGCTACTTTATGATGAATATCATCAAACATAAACTGAAAATCGACGACGCTCTTGATGCATTCGGATGCCACGGCATCGGCGGTATCTGGGGAGGTATTGCAACCGGACTGTTCGGACAGAGTTCTATCAACTCCGTTGCTCAGTGGGATGGCCTTGTATTTGGCGAAACCAGGCTTTTTGTGGCACAGATCATCAGTATTCTCGTAACGGCCGCAGTGGCGGTAGTCGGATCCCTGATCTGCATCGGTATCATCCGTATCTTTACAAAACTTCGTGTTGATGAGAAAGACGAGGCACTCGGACTTGACGTCACACAGCACGGCGAGCAGGCTTATCCGTCCTTCAACGGTTTCGACTAAACCGGATCGTGCTATATAATAATGAAAGGATAGGAGGAGCATATTATGTTAATCAAAGTAGAAGCAATCGTAAGAGAAGAAATGTTCGAGGATGTCAAAGACGCCCTCAACCAGATAGAGGTCAACGGTATCACCGTATCTCAGGTAATGGGATGCGGCGTCCAGAGAGGCTATAAAGAAGTCGTCCGGGGTTCCGAAGTCGATATTGTACTTCAGCCGAAAGTCAAATTCGAGATCGTCGTATCTTCTGAGGAATGGGAGAAAAAAGTCATTGATGCCATTCAAAAGGCCGCTTTTACAGGCGATGTGGGAGATGGCAAGATCTTCAGCTATGAAATCAGAAGTGCTATGAAGATCCGTACTAAAGAAACCGGATACGATGCGCTGCAGTCGCAGCTTGACTAAGGGCTCAATTAAGCCAATATATATACATACATTCTTAACAACCTTCATAAGAACGGCCGGCGGATAAAGTCATCCGCCGGCTGAAATTTACCCTATATCCGCTGCCATTTCATACCATTCTTCTGTTTTCTTTTCTTCCCGGCTGTTTATATAAACAGTCATCCCGTCCTCCAGCCGGATTTCTAATATCGGTGAGTAACCTTTATACAGAAACATCATGCATTTCCCTGTTTCTTTCCCGCGGAAATGCCCGATATTGACTTTGTCCGTACTCCCGCCGTTTGTCCTTATGTAATCGTCATCCGGAAGCGCGCCGATCAGCTCCACTGACGCAATCTCATCTTCTCTGAACTCACAGTCATATCCCGCCGCTTCTACCGAGCATACACCGCCCGATTCAGCGAAAGCAACTTCTGCATTATCAAAGGAAGCGATAAGACTGAATGTCCATATAATAATGGCAGGTACAAAAATGATTGTCGCCGCATATAAGATCACACCGGCTTTTTTCACTCCTGGGCGTCCCCAGTTAAACGAGTAATTCATACTGTTGAACCGGTCCTGAACAAGGATATGCCTGTCATCCGGATTATTGTACCACCCGTATTTCCAGTACTCATCGTCATCCGTATAATAGGCTTCCTGATCTGACTCCAGAACTGCTTTTCGTTTCCTGACAGACGATGCAATTGCTATCAGAAGCGCCGCCGCTCCGACAGTGAGCAGGATGGAATAGACAACATAGATCCATGCCGGCAGATCCGGTCCTGCAATATAATAACCTGCCGCCATAAATATCCACGCCGCTCCGTTTGTCCACGATGCGTATACAAGCCCCGACGTCCATGCGCGCTTAGCCAGGCGGTTCACAGACAGATTGATATCGGAGTTCTCGCTGTATACTCTGTTGGCCTGCGACATGATCCCGATATGGAGCGCCATAAACAAGACACATATGCCCACTCCAGTTCCATACATGATCCAGACCACCTCAAGCTCAGCAGGATCCATCCCGTATCTTTGATCCATTCCAAGAACGAAAAACACGGTCGCCGCAGTCAGAATAATCATAGGCAGATGCCACTTCCAGTCAACGGCAAGCCTGTCTGAAGCGGCAGACACAGATGTATCAATCCGGACCAGCCGCCGGGTGCTTTCCTTCACCCACCCGCGCCTGATCTTCAGTCTGTACATCTTCCGGTGCGGAATGATGATCAGATAATAAATTCCACCGATATATTCCGCCAGCCAGATGGTCCACATAACAATAAATATAAGAAAATCCCACAGGCTCAGGAAACACACCAGAATACTGATCACCAGGTTAATTCTCTGAAACCTTTTCCAGTCTTTTTCTTGCCTGGTACAGATCGCCGACACCTCCGGATCGCCAATACAGTCCGAAGGGATATGTACTCCGAGCAGCATTCCCTCCCGGTATTCGCTCTGCTTTCCGAAAGAAAACCAGCAGATAGGTACCATCATAAGATCACACAGGAGAAAGATAAAAAATAAGATCAGATTCATAACACTCCTCCGCTTTCCGCCGGACAATAATTCTCCGGATAATATTAAAATATCAGCTCCACCGGGCACCTCACAAGCGCCGCTGTCATTCCTTCCCGTATACACTTGCCCTGTATCATGTTCCCGTCACCGCAGCTCAGCCGCGCCGCCCGTTCGCATACGTTGTCTACTCCGGTCACTTTCTTCACAAAGTCCGAACCAGTCGAAACATCCTGTACCTGCCCGAGTTCCCCGGCAGTGTATGTCACAAAAGGAATATGATACTTTTCACAAAGCTGAAGGATAGCAGACTCATCTTTCTTCAAATCTATGCTTGCCACGCTCTTTACCTGACTGATATCAAGTCCGTTTGCTCTGAGAATGTCCAGAAATCCTTCTTCCAGAACAGAATCATCTATTTGTTTTCTGCATCCGATCCCCGCGGCAATATTTCCGAGCAGAAGGATCAGCGTACACTTTTCACTATCCATTTTACAGATTTCCTGGTGCGTTCCAATCTGTATGCTCTGATTATTTGTCTCAGATGCGGCTCTCACAATAATACGATAATCATAGCTCTCCGTCTCTCTTTCTGACTCGCAGAGGATAATCTCTTTCGGCAGCCGGCCTCCGACTCTGACAGTCCGCGCTTCATTATCCAAACCTTCCGATTCTGTCCTTTCTATATAGAATGCAATCTTTTCTCCGTTCAGAACTGCCGCCGATATATTTTTTGCAGCCTCCCGGTCTGTAATCACCAGACCGTTCTTTTTGGCAAATACATCTACCGCAAACTTTCCCTGCACATCCGTAGCAGTCGTGTGGACCGACACGGCCCCGAGCAGCTCTGCGATCTTATCTGCCAGAGAAACCGCGCCTCCGACATGACCGGAGAGCAGCGGGATCACATACTGCCCCTTTTCGTCGATCACCAGTACGGGAGAATCCGTGTATTTATCTTTCACCCACGGGGCAATATAGCGCACGGCAATTCCCGCCGCTCCGATAAAGATAAACGCTGCCTGTCCCCAGCGGCCGCCGATCAGCGCCCTTTTGTCGGCCGGAAGAGGATAGGTTCCTCTCCCCGCATATTTTTCCGGCGCATATCCGCCGCATCTCCCGGGAGCCTCTTCCAGTCCGAAAGCTCCTCGTATTATTTCACACAACCGCCTGTTTAATTCCGTTCCCGCAGCCGTAAAGCTGAGGATGATCACATCCATGCCTTTCAAAATGTTCATCACATCCGTCCTCTATCCTGAATCTTCCACTGTGCTGTACCGTCTTGATACTCCCCCCGGCTTACAGCCGCAGTCCTTTGATGTCTTTGATTCTGGACAATATCGTATTGCAGGTACATGCGACCACCCCCGGCAGATTGTCCATTGTATTACAGATCAACTCTTCCATCTCCTCATTGGAGGATGCCACTGCATGGACATGGAGTCTGCTTTTTCCTGTCACACGGTAAATCTGTGTGATCGTATCGTTCTTTTTCAAAATCTCCGCCACTTCCGCCAGCATATCCGGCTTTGTCTCGATCTCAAAATAGCAGGAAACCGCGCCGCTGATCTTCTGCGGATTAATGATCGTCGTATATTCTTCAATGATGCCTTTCTGCTCGAGCGCCTGCACACGCATTTTCACAGCTACCCGTGAAATCCCGACCTGCTGCCCGATCTCCGAGTATGACATTCTCGCGTTCCGGATCAGCAGGCTGACGATCTTCTGATCCAGCTCGTCCAGTCCGTCCATAAACATACGCAGCACCTCCTTTGCAGTTCATATTATAAATATACAAAAAATAATAGTCAACGTTGACATTCTATCTTCCGGGAATTATTATATATTACGAATGTTAATTATAAACTTACGAAAAGAAAGATGTGGATTGAAATGGAAAATGAACTGACACATGGTCCTGTCATGAAAACGATGCTGAAGTTCGCCATCCCGATGATACTCGGAGATCTGCTGCAGCAGTGTTACAATATTGCAGATACGCTGATCGTGGGACGTTTTCTCGGAGCAGACGCCCTCGCCGCGGTCGGTTCGGCGTTTTCTCTGATGACATTTTTAACCTCGATACTTCTCGGACTTGCCATGGGGAGCGGAACTGTATTCTCCATCCGGTTCGGCCAGAAAGACGAGACAGCGCTGAAGGAGGGGGTGCTGGCGTCTTTCGTTCTCCTCGGAGTCGTGACGGTCATCCTGAATATTCTCGTCTTCGCCGGTGTCGACTGGATCATCTGGTTTCTGCGCACACCGGATGAACTGACCGTGTTAATGAAAGATTACCTGATCGTGATATTTGCGGGACTGGCCGGAATCTTCCTGTATAACTTCTTTGCTTCTCTTCTGCGCTCCCTGGGGAACTCCGTCGTTCCTCTTGCCTTTCTGGCAATATCCGCAGGATTGAACATCATACTTGATCTGCTGTTCGTCGCTGTACTGAACCGCGGCGTGGCAGGCGCTGCAGAGGCGACCGTCATCGCCCAGTATGTATCAGGAATCGGAATCGCGGTTTATACAAAGATCAAATTCCCTCATCTGCTCTGCCTGGACGGAAGAATATGCCTGCGCAGATCGCGCATAAAAGAGATTACCAATTTCTCCGCCCTCACCTGTTTGCAGCAGTCGATCATGAACCTCGGGATCCTTGCCGTACAGGGGCTTGTCAACAGCTTTGGCACGACGATCATGGCCTCGTTTGCCGCAGCGGTAAAGATTGATGCTTTTGCCTATCTCCCGGTACAGGATTTCGGAAATGCATTTTCAATCTTCATCGCGCAGAATTACGGCGCAGGACAGACCGGGCGTATCAAAAAAGGAATCCGGGCGGCAGTTGCGACATCTGTCGGTTTCAGTCTGGTCATTTCACTGCTTGTCTGTATATTCGCCGGGCCTCTGATGTCACTGTTTATTGACTCAGGTGAAACCGCCGTCATATCCGAGGGCGTCCGCTATCTGCGCATCGAAGGGGCTTTCTACGCGCTGATCGGTATCCTCTTCCTGCTCTACGGACTGTACCGTGCATTGGGAAAACCGGGGATGTCTGTAGTCCTGACAATCATGTCTCTCGGAACCCGTGTAGCCCTTGCTTACGCACTGTCCGCTCTCCCTGTTTTCGGGGTCGCGGGAATCTGGTGGTCTGTTCCCGTCGGCTGGTTCCTCGCGGATGCTCTGGGAATCGGATATTATCTTATAAGACACAAAAAGCTGGTCCCGTAGACCGGCTTTTTGCATAAAAGGCAGGAATAATTGTAAGTACTTCTTCTGAAAATTCATCTTACAAGCAGCCAGTTGGCGCGGAACGGACGCATCAGGTTCCAGTACCTTGCTCCGGACAGCCCGAACTCTCTGATCAGCTCCCACTTCGCAGTAATACTCCTTACGTCCTCAAACCATACAATATGTTCCATCCCGTTCTTCCGGTATGTGAACCACGGGCTCTGCGAGATCCGCGCATATTCAATGGAGGCTCCGTTTTCTGATGCTGTCTCCACAGCCTCTGCATTCCCGATCGATCTTGCCCTGGTAATCCCTCTCTCATAAGGCAGTGTCCAGTCATATCCGTAATTCGGGATGCCCAGTATAAGCTGCCCCGGCTGTATCTGTGTGACAGCATACTCCACCACTTCACGTACTTTATCGAGCGGGGCTACTGCCATAGGCGGCCCGTAAGTATAGCCCCACTCATAAGTCATGAGAAATACGGCATCTGCATTCTGACCCAGCAGAGCATAGTCCACTCCCTCTACAAGGATCCCTCTCTGCCTGTTGGAACTCTTGGGCGCAACAGCTACCGTTACCCGGCAGCCGTACTCGTTCATCTTCTCACGCACCCGACCGGCAAACAGGGCGTACTGTTCACGGTTTTCAGGGAGGATATACTCAAAGTCTATATCCACACCTTCGTATCCCTTTTCCTGTACAGTATCCACCATCTGCCTGATCAGCTTATCCTGGAGCTCCCGGTTCTCCACAAGGACTTTAATCAACTGATTGTTAAACGCCCCTTCTGAAGAAAAGGGCGTCAGAACCATCCACGGCGCTGCTCCCGCGCTGATCGTCCGGTCAAGCATCCACTGCTCATCCTGAGGCGGCGGGACAAGATCTCCTTCGAATGTGAAGCCGTAGGAGAATACAAGCATCTCGCTCAGCGCCGTCAGCGCCTCTTCCAGCACAGGAGGATCGACAAACGGATAGGCATATCCTCCTATGATCAGTCCGTCGCCAAGCCCTCCCGTCTCTCCTTCTCCCAAGAGGAGCAGTGCCTGACCGGGCACGAGTCTGTCACTGTATATCAACTGATTGTCAGATATGATCTTCGCAACAGGGATCTGTGTCTCATTTGAGATTTTTTCCAGCGTGTCACCGTTTTTCACTACATAAATCATAAAATCACCCCCGCAAGGAAAGCATATGCTCACCTGCGGGGGATTATGACTTTTTCATGCGTACTGACTATTATACAGTTCTGCATAAGCGCCTCCCGCTCTCAGCAGTCCTTTATGATCCCCTTTCTCGATAATATCTCCGTTCTGCATAACGAGGATCAGATCCGCATCGACGATCGTAGAGAGCCGGTGCGCGATAACAAAGCTTGTCCTTCCTTTCATGAGTTCATTCATCGCTTTTCCTATCTCCATCTCTGTCCGGGTATCCACACTGGATGTGGCCTCGTCAAGGATCAGGACAGCCGGATCGCAGAGCATCACCCGGGCGATCGTCAGAAGCTGGCGCTGTCCGGCTGATATATTCTCTGCATCGCTGTTCAGCCTTGTATCATACCCCTGAGGCAGTGTACGGATAAAGAAATCCGCCCTTGCCGCTTTCGCCGCCTCAATAATCTCGCTGCGGGATGCCCCGGGCTTTCCGTATGCGATATTCTCCGCTATTGTACCGTCAAAAAGCCATGTATCCTGGAGCACCATGCCGAAATTCCTCCGCAGCTCCCCGTAAGACATATCCGCAGTATTTCTGCCGTCCAGCAGAATCCGGCCGCTGTTTATCTCATAGAATCTCATCAGAAGATTGATAAGCGTGGTCTTCCCTGCGCCCGTACTCCCGACAATAGCGATCTTCTGTCCGGGATGGGCGGTAAAACAGATATCTTTCATCAGCGGCTTATCCGCCGAATACCCGAAGCGCACATGACTAAACTCGACTCTTCCTTCCGCGGCATCACCTTTGGATCTGCTCTTTGCGATCGGGATCTCTCCGTGAGTCTCTGCCGTTTGCCGGGGATCGGGACGTATTTCTTCTTCATCGAGCAGTTGAAAGATCCTCTCCACAGACGCGATGGATGACTGCAGGGAATTGATCATATACGCCGCCTCTGTCAGAGGCTCCGACGCCTGGTACACATACTGGAAAAATGCCTGGAACACACCCACGCTCAGCACTCCGTCGATCAGGAGCTTCCCGGCAAATACAGCAATCGCCGCCTGCCCGAGCCGGTTCACCAGACGAATAAACGGATTGACCGCGTTCATCATAAAATCTGCTTTTCTCGATGTCTCCGCAAGTTCTTCCACCGCCTCTCTCATATCCCTGGCACTTCTGTCTTCCCTGTTAAACGCCCGGATAACGGCACGTCCGCTGTATGATTCTTCCACCTGTCCGGTCACCCTGCTGACCGCCTGCTGCCTTCTGGCCGCATAGCGGAGCGTCCTGCCGGCAAAAAATCTGGTAGATACCATAGACAGCACGGTAAATACAAGAAAAACCAGCGTAAGTCCGATGTGAAAACGGAACATCATGATCACAGAACCTGCTACCATCCCCACCGCCGTAAATAATTTCAAAAGCCCTGTCTGCATGACTTCGGACATTTTATCCAGATCGTTTGTCGCACGGCTCAGCACCTCACCGGGCTTATGGCTGTCGAAAAACGACAGCGGAAGCCGGTCAAGTTTACGGCTTATCTTTGTCCGCAGCTCAAGGCTCAGCTTCTCGGCAAAACTTGCCATAAGAAAGCTCTGGAATGTATAAAGGATACCTGTCACTGTGTAGATCAAAAGCAGGAGCATGATCTCCCGCCCCACAGGATCCCATGTCACCCGGAAGACGCTTTCGCCTGATACGGCCGCCCTTATCTCCTGAAAGAGCATATCTACGATCTTTGCACTGTACACAGGAGCTGCCACAGAAAGTATAGTATAAAAAACAACGGAAACCGATACTACAATAAGCCGGATACGCTGTCTGCCCATGGACTTCCAGAGACGTTTCACCGTCGAACCTGCATCAGACGGTACTTCGATCTCCATGTCGTCCGAATATGGCATTGTTTCGTTTTCTGCCATTTTATACGCCTCCCTTCATCTGTGATTTCGCAATTTCCCGGTAGATACTGCATTTCTCCATCAGTTCTTCATGCTTTCCGATTCCGGCGATCCTGCCCTCGTCCAGGACAATGATCTGATCTGCGTTCAGGATCGTATTGATCCTCTGTGCAATAATGAGCACGGCCGCATCAGATATTTCCTGTTTCAGTGCTTTTCTGAGCGCCGCATCTGTCTTAAAGTCCAGTGCGGAAAAGCTGTCGTCAAAAATATACAGATCTGCCTTTTTCATCAGCGCACGGGCAATAGAGAGCCTCTGTTTCTGTCCGCCGGAATAGTTTGTTCCGCCCTGGGCGACATGAGCGTCAAGCCCGTTGGCAAGCCCGCTGACAAAATCCGCCTGGGCAACAGAAAGTATGCGGCGCATCTCTTCTTCCGACGCCTCTTCATTTCCATAACGCAGATTGTCTGCAATAGTTCCCGAAAACAGCCATGCTTTCTGCGGCACATAGGAAATCTGACTTCGCAGTTCATTCTGAGTCATATCCCGGACATCCATACCGTTGACCGCAACCTCACCGTCCGTCACATCATAAAAGCGCAGGATCAGCCTGGCAAGGGTCGACTTCCCGCATCCGGTCCCCCCGATCACTGCTGTAGTCTCCCCCCGCCTGCATATAAAGTCAAGATCAGACAGCGCATATTCATCCGCATCCGGGAATCGGAATGAAACATGATCAAACTTCACCACGATATCTTCCGCATATGCAGACGGACTTATTTCACCTGCGCTCTTCATTCTGTCACATATCTCCGGCTCTGTCTCAAGGACTTCCTGAATACGACGGATGCAGACCCGCGCTCTCGGCAGGAGTATGATCACCATCTGGGCCATAATGATGTAAAACAGGATCAGGATCGAATATTCCGTAAGCGCCGTAATATCACCAATTTCCATATATCCCGCTCCGATCCGGTCGCCGCCCAGCCACAGAATGGCAACAATACAGATATTGATCACGAAAAATGCTGTGCTTTCCAGTCCGGCAAACAGAAGATTCGCACTGATGGAAGTCTCTGCGTAATCCTCAAAGGATTTCCTCATCCGCTTCTCTTCATCCTTTTCCTTGCGGAAGGCACGGATCACCCGCACACCTGTCAGGTTCTCCCGGAGCACAACGTTCATCCTGTCAAGAAGCTGCTGAAGCCTCCCGAAAATCTGAGATGCCCTGCGTGTTACAACAAGCGCGAGGACAATGATCAGCACAGTCACGCCGATCAGCAGGAACCCCATCATCGTATCCACAGCAAATGCCATGGCAACGCCCATCACGCACACTGCCGGAACCGGGAGCACCATCTGTATACACCAGACGACGGACTGCTGGATGATATTGATGTCATTGAGGGTGCGTGTGATCATAGAGCCGGTTCCGAACCGGCTGAAGTCATGTTCCGAAAATGTAAGCGATTTCTCATAAACGGCATTGCGCATATCACGCCCCAGTTTTGCGGACAGATCAGCACACAGCCAGCTTCCGATCAGGGCACCTGCTCCGGCGAGGATCGTGACCGCCAGCATGGCAATTCCCTTTTCGATAATATATTCCATGTTGCCCGTCTTCACGCCAATATTGATCATATCCGCCGTAAGCCTGGGGACGAGCAGGCCGCCCGCCACATCCAGCAGCATGGCAAGGATCGTAAAAACACATAGTCTCCTGTATGGTTTTAAAAATTGAAATACTGTCTTCATCCATTCTGCTCCCCGACCATTTTTTTCACTCCTCTGCGGAAATTTTCCACATACTTCTCGTACAGGCGGATAAACATCTCCCTCTCATCCGGTTCCATGCCAAGTAAAGAATCATTCTCCAGTTCTATGACCGGCCGTATCTTCTCCTCAACGAACTGTCTGCCCTTCTCCGTCAAAAAAATCTTCTTATCCCTGCCTGTTCCTTTTTCCAGATACAGGATGCCCTTTCTCTCAAGATTGCGCACAGAAGAATTGATCGTCTGCTTGCTCGTGAACGCTTCCCGGCAGATATCTCTCTGGAGACATCCGTCGCCCAGCACACAGATTGCGTACAGGATAGAACAGGCGCTGTCTGACATTCCCGCATACAGTGCGATAT
This sequence comes from Mediterraneibacter catenae, assembly GCF_008691045.1. GTDB lineage: Bacteria > Bacillota > Clostridia > Lachnospirales > Lachnospiraceae > Mediterraneibacter > Mediterraneibacter ornithocaccae. The sequence continues at coordinate 6,917 of NZ_VMSO01000027.1, read as the reverse complement.
CATGATAGAGGTCATCCTGTTCCTTGTATAACCTGTTAAATTTCTGAATTTCTGTTTCCTGATGTAACTGCATCTTTCCATCTCCTTAGTCCGATTTCGTACCAAGAATTGTAGTCCGAAATCAGACTATTGTCAAGTACAAAAAGAACGCCATGATCTGTACATTTATCTGTACATTTCATGACGCCCTTTTCATTTACAGCTTTTTCAACGCCGGTATCCCGTCCGCCGCAAGGCTGTCAAAGCTCCACACATCCGCGCTCCAGCCAAGAGTCTCCGTATAGAACGCTTTTTCTTTCGCCTGCTCCTCTGTAACCGCAAATATCCGGTCCGCATTTGTATCGTTCATACTGCTGTGGCTGTCCGACGTTTCCAGTTCATATGCGCTGCTCGACATACCGAGCACCTCCCAGCCGGAGATCCTGTTTGCATTTGCGCCAGTGCTCAGGCTGACTGCGCTCTCTACCGCCGCGCTTCCGCTCTGCGGCCCGCCGATGATACCTCCGTTTCCAACCGGAGCCGGAGCTGTAATATTTACTTTTGTGACCACTCTTCGGATCGTTCCGCCGCCCTGCCATCCGGTGATCCCGCCGGCACGGACGCCCATCGGATGCACGCTTGTTCCTTCGATCGAGCCGCTCACAACGCAGTCCTCCATAATCTTTCCGTCGAACTGCCCTGCTATGCCTCCCATAGTATTATTGGACCGTATGGAAATGTTCTCCACGGAAATCCTCCTGATCTCACTGTCGGCTATCGTTCCTGCAAGTCCGCCTGTCTGATTCGTATCATTGTTAATGGTCAGATCTTTCACACGGATATCCGTTACCACAGAATGTCTGATATCATTGGAAAGAGCTCCTTTCTGGGTATTCTGCGTAAGAGTCGTCCCTTCGATCGTCAGATTCGAGACAGACGCCCCGTCTGTTTTCTCAAAGAGTACCGCATCCAGCCCGGATATGGTATGGCCGTTTCCGTCCAGCTCACCGGAGAAAGTCCCCGGAACTGCGAAATCTACACCTGACAGGCTGCTAAAATCAAGATCTTCTTCAAGCACATACTGCTTTTTCAGTGATCCCGCGGAATCCCCGATGGCAAGAAATTCCTCCACCGTGGTAATCTTCCTGTCATTTACCGTCACACTCATATCGCCATATTCATAATACCCTTCCGTCTTCGTCTTCACGAGCGGGAGCGCCATATCCGTATCTTCCACCCGGATATTTCCAAGCGACACTTTCTTTGTCTTCACTGCGAAGAGCGCCTGCGCATCTCCCTCATAAAAAGGCGCAGAAATAGTCAGGTCAGTCACCTGCGCATACTGCAGATCCCCGAACAGAGGATACTTCATCCCGGTCATGCTGTACCCGTTTCCGTCCAGCATCCCGATAAATCTTCCCGGAATATAGCTGTCGCCGGATGCTGTTACATCTGTGAAATCAATATCCTGTTCCAGCCTGTAATATCCATATGCATTCTGCGCGGCGTATTGGATCAGTTCTTCTGCAGATGTGACCGGTATCACCGCCGGGCTCTCATAAATACCGCCGTTGCTGAAGTCCCCCGTCACACGCTTGACCATACCGTAGATCATCCGTTTTGTCTCGAAGCTCTGGTTCGTATTCCCGTTCACTGTATCCGCCTCAAATGCCGCTTTAAACTGCGCAATGACTGTATCTTTATCAAAATACGGAATCTGGTCCAGCTTCTGCTCCACTTCCCGGTAACGGTTCAGCTTATAGTCTCTCCATGTGATATCCGGATCCCCGGTGATCTTGCGCAGTGCGTCCAGATCATTTTCACTGAGCGCGGACATAAATACCTGGTAGCCCTTTTCATAGCCTGCGAGCCCCAGCATCTCCTGCCCCAGCCGCTTGAAGGAATGGGTATCCGGCGAGCCGTTATCATTGTGAGACTGATACCAGTTCATCGTGTAAAACGACTCAAATCCATAGCTTCCGTCTGTAGCCGTGCCTGTCTTTTCCGGATAAGACGCCGCATTGCGGACGGAAATCCTGTTATCCCACAAATCTTCCATGCTGTCGAGATCCATTGTGTCAATTTCTTCTGCCGTAAGTTTCTTGTAGGTAGTAGTCATAGAAGCATTGCCGCCCGCGGTATGTTCCGCCTGTACGGCCACCGCCGCCTGCTGCTGCGGAGTCAGTTCAAAAAAAGCCTGAGCCGCCAGATAATCCAGCACATACCCGGTATCAAACATCTTTTTATAATAGCTGTGGACTTTCTGTGCAGAATTGATCCGCTCATAACTGAAATTGTTCGGCATTTCTGTCCCGATATCCATATTCTTTGCGATATTGAATACCATGACGCCATCTCTTGTCTCCTGGGCTATATTGCCGTCTGCATGGGCCTCCGCGCCGGTTCCGTTTCTTCTTCCGGCTCCCCCGTAGAAATATTTTCCATCCTGGTTATGGGCTGTTTCATGGCTGAATGTAAAGAATGTATAATCGTCTGTTCCAAGTGCAGGACTCCACATCCAGATCACGATCGTTCCGTCTGCGACCGCCGCGCTTCCATTCAGGGCACTCAGCATATCCACAGATTCATATACCCATTTCATGACCGGATCCCGTGTTTTTCCCTTTTCCTGTGCTCCTGCCGCAGCCGCCTCACTCTCCGGAAAAGCAAGCCTCGTATCGAACTGGAGATTAACAAAGCTGTTGAGCCGCTCCACGGAATTACTCATCCACCGCGAAGATACTCCGTAAAAGATCCCCATCTTCCCGGCATATTCTTCCGCAATAGCCCGGATCCGTTCACGTTCCTGCCCGTCTTTCTTAAGATACGTCTCATAGCGGTTCATGCTTCCGATCACAATCTGTGACGGCACGGAGATCAGGTACATATCCTCCTGCGGCGCGGTCAGGATCGGAAGAACAATGTTTTTCCTGCTATCGGGCAGTCCCCTCAGATTATCCCAGATACGGTAACGGATCCGGCCTTCATCGCCCGCCGCTTCCTGTTCCACTAAAATACCGCCGAAGGTATCTGCAAACCATGTGTTTCCATCCTCATATCCGCCTATGCTTTTCGCAAATCCGCCAAGGAAATCCATAAAGTCTTTCCCTGTAATATTCTTGAGCACATTGTTATAAAATGTCACTGTCTGTTTCGTGGCCCTCCAGTCTGCCGACGCACTCAGAAGACTTTCTGTCAGTACGTACGCATCGATATCTTCCGGCAATACTTCTTTTCCAAAAAACATCAAGTCACTTAAAATCACTCCGCCGTAGTCAATATGATACCATTTATCGTAATAATTGTAGGAATACAGATAACGCTTCAACACCTCATCATCACGCATGCGCTCTTCTGCAAGAGCCTTCACTGCGGGATGCGCGCAGTAAGACGGATACCACTCCTGAGAAGCGAACAGATCCGTCAGAATGCGTTCTGCTTTTCCCTGCACGCTCCCGCTGTAATAGTCCGCATACAGCCGGCTCTCCTCCTCCGGCGTGATTCCTGCGATATCTGTCTGATAGTCATATGCGGATACAGCCGCCGTCAGGTCAGAAATCACGCTTTCATCGATAGCTGCCGCATAATTGCGGAACTGATATCGGAACTCCTGCCCTTCAATCCCGTAAGACGCCACGAGATCCCCCGCTAATCCCGCATCATTCAGAATATAATCCCGCCTTGTATCATCTTCAAATATCACACGTACTTTAGCCGCTTTGCCCGGGTCTTCCCTGTGGATCCCCGGGATGTATGTTCCCTCTCCGTCAAGCGGGAGTACACATTTGATCTTCTTTGCCGCAAGGTCATCTGATCCGGAGAGCCCGTTGCCATATTCCACCCAGAGGGCCGTGTCCGCAAAAGGCATGAGATCCGCCATATTGGCATAAGCCGTCTCCCGTTCCGCCTGATAGTCTTCCTGGCGTTTCACCTCACTGTAAGAAGGAATCCCGTAATTGTTATCTTCGACAGGGGATCCGGCAAGCCGGGGAAGTTTCTTCAGGGACAGCCCGTCCAGGTACCAGATCTTTTTGTCAAATCCAAGCGTATCCTCATAGAAAGTCCGCTCATAGACCGCGTCCGTCTCTTTTACATTGTTCCTGTTATCCTCTGTTATATTTGTCTCACTGCCGGAAGCAGAATACTCGTACACCTCCCTCGCGCTGTCCAGGACATCAAATCCCGCAATCCGGTATCCTGCTCCCGTACTCATGCTCAGACTGTACTCTATCACCGGACTTCCTGTATTTGGTCCTCCGATAATACCCCCGTTTCCTTTCCTTGCGGGAGCAATGATCTCAGCCTTCGTATAACATCTGCTGATCTTTCCTCCGCCGTGCCAGCCGGTGATGCCCCCTGTTCTGGCCCCAAGGCTGGGATGATCATACGTCCCCTGCACCTTTCCGGTTACATAACAGTCCTCGATCAGCGCGCCTGTCTGTGTCTTGCCGACAATGCCTCCGACCGCCACAAGACCCTTTAGTGACACATTGACGGAAGCGCTCCTGCGAATCACAGAATCAGAAAGTCTTCCTGCAAATGCTCCCATCTCATCCACGCCGTTTGACACTGCAGAATCCACGATAAAAACATTTTCGATCAGCGACTGTCTCTGGATAGAATTGGCGAGAATTCCGCTTCTCTGCACGGTAACGGACGCATCTTCGATCACAAGATCATGGATATGTGCTCCGCTCAGTGTGTCAAACATCGAAGTCGGCAGATTCCGTATCCGGAAACCGTTTCCGTCCAGCTCTCCTGTGAATGTGCCTGCGATCGCAGGAGCATCCGCAGGAATCCCCGAAGCATCCAGATCCTCCGTAAGCTCAAATGTCCCCTTCGGCTCGTCAGCCATCTTGTCAAACAGCTCCTGCGCGCTCTTGATCAGCGGATGCTCTCCGTCCTTATCTCTGTAAGCAACCGGAAAAGCATATCCTTCTATACGGTTTCCGTCGGCATCATACCGGATAATATCCTCCTGATCGATCACCGCCGAAACCGCCCCGCTTTTCTCCTGTCTGAACTCCGAGATCCCCGTATAGAGGTCCGGCAGGCTTTCCATCCCGATCACTGCATAATAATTCTCCGGATCTTCCGGAAGACCGCCGGTAATATCAAGAAACTCTATTTCCTCTGTCTTCCCGTCTGTACTGTAATACAGTGTCGCGTCCGTAATGTCCTTCAGTTCGATGACTTCCTGTATTTCCTCATCAGGTTCTTCTGGTTCTGATGGTTCTTCCGGTTCTGACGGATTCTCAGATTCCGGCGGGTTTTCTATCCCCCGGACAAGAAGTGCCAGATCAGTCACTGTAAGCTTCCCGTCATTATTTAGATCTGCAGTTTCCTGCATATCCTCTCCGAGAAGTTCAATACCGGTCAAATGCCGCTGGATCAGTTCCACATCTGTATAATCTGCATTCCCGTCTCCGTCTATATCGCCCTTTTCGCCTTCCGCCTCTGTCCGGATGCCCGCTGACAGTGCGAGCATACTGCAGAGGATCAGCCCGGCAAGTATCTCAGGACCGTTCTTGTTCTGCTTTCTCTTCCTTGCGGCCAGGATCCCTCCCGATATAGACAGTGAGATCAGAAGCAGGATTACAAAAATGAATATTTCCCCGCCTGCGTCACCTGTCTGTACTATTTCCTGTTCTTTGCTTATTTCTTCTTCATCTTCGGAAATCTCGCCCGTAATTCCCGGTGTTTCTTCCGGATCTTCCGGCAGAGTTTCTGTTTCATTCTCAGAATCTCCCGGCGTTTCATCGGGCTCTCCGGGTACGCCTTCCCCGCCGCCATTCTCCGGTTGTTCATCTGAATCCACTGTTATCTGAAATTCAGTATCCTTCAGAAAAATATCTTCTTTTCCTTCAGATACGGAGATATCCTTTAATGTAATTGTTGTCTCTTTTGCTTCAGCCTGCGCCTTCGCAGTCAGTGTCAGCTGGAATACATCTTCGTCCTCCACACTCCCACTTTTATTTATCACTGCAAACTGCCCATTTTCAGCATTGTACCGGAGCTGTTCCCAGCCGGACAAAGTCTCAAAATCCGGCTCTTCCACAGCCTCAAAGATATCTGTATCATATGCAAGCGTCGCATACAGTGCATAGATTCCCTCCTGAATCTCATCATATCCGGCAAGCGAAAATGTAAGTATGATTTCGTCTCCGGGCGCCGCTTCTGCCGTCCCGGCCGACACCTGCATTTCCGGATTGCCTGCCCCTGATACATCTGCTCTAATCCATAAGAGTCCGCATATCAGTACCACTGCTGCAATCAGGGCTCTTACTTTCCTCATCTTCTGTCTCAATCCTTTCCGCTTATTTTATTACGGACTGATTGTATCTGTTTTTATTTTTGTATACAATAGGTTATTATTGGAAATAAATCCGCAATCAACCAGTTCAACTTAATGGAGGAATACTATGTTTCGCGAAATGCGCAGAAAAAAACAGAAATTATCAAAAGAAGAATGTGACCGCATCTTATACAATGGAACATCGGGAGTTCTGGCACTCCACGGAGATGACGGTTACCCCTATGCAGTGCCTGTAAGCTATGTCTACAATGGGGAAAAACTTCTGTTCCACAGTGCCAAAAACGGGCATAAGATAGACGCCATATTAAAAAATGCAGCGGCTTCCTTCTGCGTCATCGATCAGGATCAGATCGTGCCGGAAGAATATACCACCTACTTCCGCAGCATCATTGCCTTCGGCAGAATCCGTATTCTGGAAGACGACGTTGAAAAACGCTCCGCTATCGAAAAACTTGCAGTAAAATATGCACCTGATGACACTGCCGAAAACCGGGATAAAGCTATCGAACGGGAGTGGAAACCGCTGTGTATGTTGGAGATGGAGATAGAACATCTGACGGGGAAACAGGCGATAGAGATGATTTAAGAAAATTCCGGATTTATCTGACTGGCTGATAGTACA
>NZ_VMSO01000026.1 GCF_008691045.1 Mediterraneibacter catenae | reverse complement strand
GAATTTGATTTACAGAAAGATCTCCGCTTTTTTATCGCTCTGACATGCTTTTTTCAGCTTACCTTCGAGCATTTTCATTTTCAGGGAATTGACGCTTCGTGCGTTCTGCTTACAGACGCGGACGCATTTCATGCAGCCGATACATTTCTTTGTATCTGTCTTTTTTGGCTCTTTAAGCGGGATTGCCCCGGTCGGACAGACTTTGGCGCAGGCGCCGCAGAGAGTGCACATGCTTGACTCGGCCTTGGGGAACAGAGAATTTTTCCCGTACTTTTTGTAAGGCGTGTTGCCCGGCACCTTGATGTCGATATGGTCAAAAGACTCTTCCTTTCTGATCCGGCGGTTTAACTCCACTCCGAATTCGGCAATTGCCTTCAAATCTGTTTTGTTCGGCCTTCTTGAGCCGATGGACGGTACGATGGAGTGCTCTGCGGGAAATGCAGCGGCTCCTATTACTTTGAACCCGCGGCTTTCCACCTCGGTCTTGAGTTCGAGGAGGGCGTCTTCATATTCGCGGCACCCGTATGTGGCGACCAGGGCGGCGGGGGTGTTGTCACCCGAGATATTCTGAAGGTATTCCATAAAAAGGGCGGGTACCCTTCCGTAATATACCGGAATTCCGAAGATGGCGAGATCATTGCGGGTAAATTTCAGCGTCGGTTTTTTCTCCTTATATACGGAAAAGTCAAAAGATACCGACTTAAGATCAATGCTGCGGGCAGTCTCCATGACTGCCTTTCTTGTTGCGCCTGTCGGACTGAAATAGACAAGCTTTAATTCATTCATTTTCATAAAATAAAACTCCTTTGTATGTATTTGATCTTCCGGCAGCGGGATAGACAGCCGATGGCGGAAGTCATGATCCAGTAACAACTATGATAGCATACAATGTGAAAAAATGCACGGTATTCACAAAAAGGATATTGTATCATTTGTATCATGTGATATAATACAAAAAGAGGTGATATGCATGATACTTAAGATTGATATGGCGGGAAGTATTCCCATTTACGTCCAGCTCAGGAATGAGATTGTCAAGGGGATCGGAAGAGGAGAACTGGCGGCGGGTGAAAATCTGCCTACAGTGCGGCAGCTTGCTTCAGAACTTGGGGTTAATACGATGACGGTGAGTAAAGCGTATCAGCTCCTGAAAACGGAGGGATTTATTGAAACAGACCGGAGAAAAGGCGCTGTTGTGAGCAGTATACCGGATAGGGGGACCGCGGGAGACGCCGCGGCGGAGAGGTATATGGACAGGTTGGGAGACGAGCTTGAGTTATTGAGCGCCGAGGCGAAACTGCGGGGACTGAAACGGGAAGATTTCCTGAAGCTGTGCGAGGATGCATTTGCGGAGATGGGGGTGTAAGCGATGTTCATGTTTTGCGTATTTGCAGTGACCGATCTGGTGATCATAGGTATTTTTTATGCGGTCTACGGAACGAGACGGAAGTATTCCGAGGGGACGCTTCTGGGCGTGCATCTGCCGCAGAGCGCGGCGGAGAGTGAGGAAGTCACGGCCTTTATGGCACGGTATTGCAGAAATACGAAGATATTCTACTCAGTAAATGTGGTAATCAGCACTGCCATCTGTGGATTCTGTTTCTGGTACTTTTCTGTTTTTATGATCGTATGGTCCGTGTGGCTGCTGGAATTCTGTATCGGAGCAATGGTGCTTTTGTATGGTACCCATCGGAAGCTGTACGATATGAAAGTAGAGAAAGGGTGGATCGGAAGCAGCGGCAGCCGGATCATGGCAGTGGATACGAAAGCGGCGGTGCAGTCTGGCCGAATGGGCTTGTCTGCCCTCTGGCACCTGCTTTTCTGCGCGTTGATCCTGATGCCGTGCATCGATGCGGATATCAGGCATTATCTGGTGATGTCCGATGACGGATGGATCTTTCCGGTTACGGGGATTCTTGTCAGTTTTACATTTGGAATCCTGCATACTGTGATATTAAGGATGCGCAATAAGGTGTACAGCGAGGATTCGGACCTGAATGTGGAGATTAACCGGATGCAGAAAAATGTATGGTCCTGGGCATTAGTCGGAAGCAGCCTGTTTAATGCAGCGGCGTATCTTGTTGTCGTGTCCGGTCTTGATGCGGACGGGGAAATCGGTGCGGGGATGCTTGGGGTCTACTGCATTATGGAAACCATACCGGGATTCTTTATGATCGGCGGGTTCTTCTATATGCGCAGCAGGAAAGAAAAACTGCTCCGGAAAAATGACCGGCCGTTGTATATTGACGATGACGTGTACTGGAAGAACGGCTGGTACAGCAATCCTAATGACCGGCGTCTGATGGTCCAGGACTGGGCGTGCTCATGGAATTACACGACAAATATGGCAAGACCTGCGGGAAAGATCTTTATGTTCCTGGCTCTTCTGTTTGTTGCGGCATGTCTGGTATGGGGATGCGTCCAGATATGGAAGATTGACTTTGTTCCGATCGAACTAAATATATCCGGGAAGCAGGTAGTGATCACATCAGGATATTCGGATTACGGCATAGCCTGTGATGACATCACGGGCGTGGAACTGCTGGACAGTCTTCCGGATGATGATTACCGGAAGATCAACGGCGGGGAAGACCAGCACAAAATGCTGGGCAGGTTCAAAGGCGAAAATACGGGGAAATGCAGGATGTATCTTTATACCGGATATACGCCGGTCCTGGAGATTATGACCGGAGACGGACCGGTGTATGTGAACAGCAAAGATCCGCAGGAGACAGAGGAATGGATGCGTGAAATATCTGTGAACATCGCGGAAAGTTCTTGACAATTCTATGATACCGGTGATAATATGCACAAAACAAATATTTTAAACCGATGATGCGGAGATCAAAGTATTCATGCGCGCACAGAGAGTCCGGGTGGGTGAGAGCCGGGCCGAGATGCAGTTTACCAAATGGACCGCGGAGGGCGCAGTCAAAGGGAGATGATCCTGAGTATTCTGCGACGTGTGGGCATACGTCAGTTGCCGGGGATATGCTGGTATCTCGCAGAGCACACGGGGAAACCGTGAATCAAGGTGGCACCGCGGAAATTATATTTGATGAATTTACCGTCCTTGACAGAATAATTATATTCTGTCAGGGACTTTTTTTGTATTGTAGTTCAGCCATCTGATGACGGGAGACGGATTTATGCTTGCATAAGAATCCGGCGACTGTCAGTCAGATGAGCAGAGCGCCTGTCAATGAGCAAAACAGCGGCGCAGCCGCAGTAAGCACGTCAGTGCGGTTTCGCGAATGGCGCGTGCTGAACGGACATTTGCCGGGCAACGGACAGCGAACGGCGCGGGCTGAACGGGTATTCTTTCCCCGGCAGAATAAACGGCAGCAGTCCGGTAACTAATAACAGTACAGACGAAGAGGAGGAACCGAGATGGAAAACATACTTGAAACATTACAATCCTATGCACAGACAGGGGAGTATAAGAGAGTCCCCGTAAGCAGAGAACTGTATGCGGATGCATTTACCCCGGTGGAAGTAATGCGGACTTTGCGGGCGGCGAGCAGGCATTGCTACCTGCTGGAGAGTGCGGAGGATAAACAGCGATGGGGAAGATATTCATTTCTCGGTTATTCACCTACCATGGAGATTACTTGTACTGACGGTCATGTGGTCATTACTGAGGGAGGAGAGGAAGAGGAGAAGAGCCGGCGGGAATTCGATACGGCGCACCCTGGAGAAATACTCAGAGACATACTGAAAGAACATAGAAGTCCTGTGATAGAAGGAATGCCGCCTTTTACGGGAGGTCTGGTAGGTTATTTTTCCTACGACTATATGAAATATGCAGAGCCGTCGCTCAAAAAAGTGCTTGAGTGCGGGAAAAAGGGTGAGCGGGGATTCCGGGATATGGACCTGATGCTGTTTGATAAGGTGATTGCCTTTGATAACTACAGGCAGAAGCTGATCCTCATATCAGGAGTCCGTACGGAGGGAAATATGGAAGAAAATTACAGGAGGGCACAGAGAGAACTGGATGATATAGAACACCTCCTGAAGAGCGGGGCGAAGGCGGTCTTCCTCCCTCTTGAGGCTGGGGAACTGAAGCCGGAAGCGGACCGGGAAGAATACTGCAGGAGAGTGGAAAAGGCAAAAGAATATATCCGGGAGGGCGATATTTTTCAGGTGGTGCTCTCCAATCCGATGGCGGCAGAGGCGAAAGGCAGTCTGTTTGATACATACAGAGTTCTGAGGACGACAAATCCGTCGCCTTATATGTTCTACTTCTCCAGTGATGATATCGAGGTGGCAGGCGCTTCGCCTGAGACACTGGCAAAGCTGGAGAACGGACGGCTTTATACATTTCCTCTTGCGGGTACAAGACCGAGAGGCGCTGATGAAGAGGAAGACCGGAGTCTGGAAAGAGAACTCTTAAGTGATGAAAAAGAACTTGCCGAGCATAATATGCTGGTGGACCTGGGGAGAAACGATATCGGAAAGATCAGCAAACCGGGAACAGTACGCGTAGAAAAATACATGGAGATCCAGAGATTTTCATATGTGATGCATATAGGTTCTACTGTATCAGGGGAACTGAGCCCGGACAAAGACGGCGTGGACGTCATTGACGCGATCCTCCCGGCGGGAACACTTTCCGGGGCGCCGAAGATCCGGGCATGTGAAATCATCGCGGAGCTGGAACGCAGTAAAAGAGGAATTTACGGCGGAGCAGTCGGCTATCTTGATTTTACAGGAAATATCGATACCTGCATCTCTATCAGGCTCGCCTGTAAAAAAGACGGACGCGTCTGTGTACAGTCAGGAGCCGGAATCGTGGCGGACAGTGTGCCGGAGAATGAATTTGCAGAGTGCATGAATAAGGCGGGAGCGGTGATTAAAGCACTGGATATGGCGAAAGGAGATCTGACATGATACTTTTGATCGATAATTATGACAGTTTTGTGTATAACCTGTATCAGTTTATCTCGGTGGAAGATCTGGATGTAAGGCTTGTGAGAAACGACAGGATTACACCGGAGGAGGTGCTGGATATGAAGCCGGATGCCATCGTCATCTCGCCCGGGCCGGGAAAGCCTTCAGATGCAGGCGTTTGTATTGAACTGATCCGGCAGCTGAAGGGCAGGATACCGATCTTGGGCGTGTGTCTCGGACATCAGGCAATCGGGGAGGCGTTCGGAGCAACGGTCACTCATGCATCACGTCTGATGCACGGCAAGACTTCCCTGCTGACAGACGTGGCGGATGACATTATATTCAAAGGGATAAAGAAGCCGGTACAGGTGGCCAGATATCATTCTCTCTCAGTGCAGGAGAGTACACTTCCGGAAGAACTGGAAGTGACGGCGCGCAGCGACGACGGGGAGCTCATGGCCATGCGGCACAGGGAATATCCCATATACGGCCTGCAGTTTCATCCCGAGTCAGTGATGACGCCGGACGGATCTGCGATGATACGGAATTTTCTGGAGGCGGCCGGAACTGCTGTAAACGGAAGCATAGATCAGAAATCAGACAAATAAAAGGAGGACTATAGAAATGATCAAAGAAGCAATCATCAAACTTTCACAGAAACAGGATCTGACATACGAAGAGGCAGAACAGGTCATGAATGAGATCATGGAGGGAAAGGCAACGGATGTGCAGAAATCGGCTTATCTTACCGTGCTGTCGCTGAAAGGGGAGACGATCGATGAGATCACGGCATCCGCGGCGGGGATGCGGTCACACTGTATCAAGCTTCTTCACAATATGGATGTGCTGGAGATTGTCGGAACAGGCGGGGACGGGGCAAATTCTTTTAACATTTCCACCACTGCATCCATGGTCATCGCGGCGGCCGGCGTCCCGGTGGCAAAGCACGGAAACCGGGCAGCGTCCTCTAAGTCGGGAGCGGCGGATGTACTGGAGGCGCTGGGTGTGAAGATTGATCTTCCTCCGGAGAAGAGCGCCGGACTTCTGAAGAAGATCAACATCTGTTTTCTGTTTGCGCAGAACTATCACATCGCCATGAAATATGTGGCTCCGATCCGGAAAGAGCTGGGGATCCGCACGGTATTTAATATCTTAGGACCGCTGTCCAACCCGGCGGGAGCCAACATGGAGCTGATGGGAGTCTACGAGCAGGAACTGGTGGAGCCGCTTGCGCAGGTCATGGCGAAACTCGGGGTTGTCAGAGGCATGGTCGTATACGGTCAGGATAAGCTGGATGAGATCTCCATGAGCGCGCCGACCTCTGTCTGCGAGATCAGGGACGGATGGTTCCAGTCCTATGAGATTACGCCGGAGCAGTTCGGATATACACGGTGCGAGAAGTCAGAGCTCACGGGAGGCACACCGGAGGAAAACGCGCAGATCAAGAAAGATATCCTTTCGGGAAAAGAGCGCGGGGCAAAGAGATGTGCCGTGTGCCTGAATGCGGGAGCTGCGATCTACATTGCAGGCAAAGCCGCGTCAATTGAAGAGGGAGTGAGAAAGGCAGAGCAGATCATCGATGACGGACTTGCATTGAAGAAGCTGGATACGTTTATTGAGGAGAGCGGAAAATGAATATATTAAAGACGATAACAGAGAGGACGAGGGAGCGGATCCGGGAGCAGGAAAAACTGATCCCGCCGGCTGCGATGAGACGGATGGCGGAGGCTGTGCTCAGGGAAGAACGGGCAGGCGCAGCGGCAAACAGCAGCGGAGACAGAAACGGCGCCAGACTTGAAAAGAATTATATGCCGGCTTTTGAGCGGGCGCTCCGCCAGCCGGGGATGTCCTTCATATGCGAAGTAAAAAAGGCATCCCCGTCCAAGGGGATCATTGCAGAGGATTTCCCTTATGTGGATATCGCAAAGGATTATGAGGCAGCGGGCGCTTCGGCGATCTCCTGTCTGACAGAGCCGTACTGGTTTCTGGGGAGTGACGTGTATCTTGAGGAAATCGCAGAGACAGTATCTGTTCCCGTGCTCCGGAAGGATTTTACCTGCAGTGAATATATGATCTGGCAGGCAAAGGCGCTGGGGGCATCCGCGGTGCTGCTGATCTGTTCAGTGCTGGATGATGTTGAACTGAGGGAGTATCACCGGCTGACGGAGGAACTTCATATGTCGGCTCTCGTGGAAGCACATGATGCCGGTGAAATCGAACAGGCAAAACAGGCGGGCGCCCGGATCATCGGAGTTAATAACAGGAATTTGAAAGACTTCTCTGTAGACATCGGCCACAGCGCCCGGCTGAGACAGCTGGCGGGAGAGGGTACGGTGTTTGTTTCTGAGAGCGGCATCCGCGGTCCGGAAGATATGAAAGCACTCTGTGAAAACGGAACGGACGCGGTGCTGATCGGAGAGATGCTCATGCGTTCGCCCGACCGGCAGGCAGCGCTGAAAACACTTATGCAGGAGGTCCAGGGAAGATGACAGCAGGAAGGACCAGGATCAAGATCTGTGGATTAAGCCGCATGGAAGATATCGGCTATGCCAACGAAGCGCTGCCTGATTACTGCGGATTTGTCATCGGTGTGCCGTCGAGCAGGAGGAATGTTACTGTTGAACAGCTTATCAGCCTTAAGGAACGGTTGTCAGACCGGATCTGTCCGGTGGGCGTCTTTGTAAACGCAGAGCAGGAGCTTGTGGCGGAACTGCTGAATGGCGGTGTCATTGATATAGCGCAGCTCCACGGACGCGAGGATGAAATCTATATCAGGCGGCTGAGGGATCTTACGGACAAACCGCTGATCAAGGCATTTTCGATACAAAATCTTTCTGACCTTGAGACGGCGGAAAAGAGCAGTGCGGATCTGGTGCTCCTGGATCACGGGAAAGGCGGCACCGGGGCATCTTTTGAATGGGAACTTCTCAGGCATTGGAAAAAAAGACCGTACATTCTGGCAGGCGGGCTGGATGCCGGGAATATCCCTGAAGCGGTAAGCGAGTACCATCCTTATGCTGTGGATCTCAGCAGTTCAGTGGAAACAGGCGGAAAGAAAGACAGAGAAAAGATATTGGCAGCAGTGGCTGCGGTAAGGAGTATTACGATATGAAGAAAGGAAGATACGGCATTCATGGCGGACAGTATATACCGGAGACGCTGATGAATGCAGTGAATGAATTAGAGGAAGCATATAACTATTATAAAAATGATGAGCAGTTCAACGAAGAACTGACACGGCTTCTCAATGAATATGCAGGCAGACCGTCACGGTTATACTATGCAGAACGGATGAGTGAAGATCTGGGCGGAGCTAAAATCTATCTGAAGCGTGAAGACCTGAACCACACGGGTGCACATAAGATCAATAATGTGCTGGGGCAGGTGCTCCTCGCAAAGAAGATGGGAAAGGCGAGAGTAATTGCGGAGACAGGAGCGGGGCAGCACGGCGTCGCCACTGCCACGGCAGCGGCTCTTATGGGTATGGAGTGTGAAGTGTTCATGGGGGAGGAAGATACGAAAAGGCAGGCACTTAATGTCTACCGGATGCGTCTTCTCGGAGCACAGGTACATGCGGTCACTACAGGGACTGCCACATTGAAAGACGCTGTGTCCGAGACAATGAGAGAGTGGACTAGGCGAATCGAGGATACCCACTATGTGCTGGGCTCCTGTATGGGCCCTCATCCGTTCCCGGAGATCGTAAGAGACTTTCAGGCGGTTATCTCAAAAGAAATCAAAGAGCAGCTGATGGAGAAAGAAGGAAAACTTCCGGATGCGGTTCTCGCCTGCGTGGGCGGCGGCTCCAATGCCATCGGTGCGTTCTATCATTTTATTGAAGACGAGAGTGTGCGGCTGATCGGCTGTGAGGCGGCAGGAAGAGGCGTCAACACGGCGGAGACGGCTGCCACCATTGCCACCGGAAAGCTGGGGATCTTTCACGGCATGAAGTCCTATTTCTGTCAGGATGAGTTCGGACAGATCGCACCGGTCTACTCGATTTCCGCAGGGCTGGACTATCCGGGAATCGGACCGGAGCACGCTGCTCTGTATGACAGAGGGAGAGCAGAATATGTAGCTGTGACGGATGACGAGGCAGTGGATGCATTTGAATATCTGGCGAGGACAGAAGGCATCATCCCGGCCATTGAGAGCGCCCATGCGGTGGCTTATGCGAGAAAACTGGCGCCGCAGATGGCGAAAGATCAGATCGTGGTGATCAACATTTCAGGAAGAGGCGACAAAGACTGTGCCGCCATCGCAAGATACAGAGGGGAGGATATCTATGAGTAGGATACAGGAAGCATTTCAGGGAAAGAAAGCGTTTATCCCGTTTATCACATGCGGGGATCCGGATCTTGAGACAACGGAGCAGCTTGTCTATGCGATGGAGAAAGAAGGGGCAGCCGTTATAGAGCTGGGGATCCCGTTCTCGGATCCCACGGCAGAAGGGCCGGTCATACAGGCGGCAAACCTGCGGGCGCTTGGAGGCGGTGTGACCACGGATAAAGTATTTGAGACAGTGGAAAAGATCCGGAAGAATTCCCGGATCCCCCTCGTGTTTATGACGTATGCCAATGTAGTATTTTCCTACGGGACCGAGCGCTTTGTAAAGAGAATGAAAGAGACGGGGATGGACGGACTGATCCTGCCGGATGTGCCTTTTGAAGAAAAAGAAGAGTTCGACTCGGTATGCAGAGAGTACGGCATCGAGCTGATCTCCCTCATTGCGCCCACTTCCCATGAGCGTATCCGCATGATCGCCGAGAAAGCGTCCGGATTCGTGTACTGCGTCTCCTCGCTGGGAGTTACGGGAACAAGAAGTGAGATCACCACGGATATCGGCGAGATGGTGCGGCTTGTAAAAGAGGCGAAAGACATTCCGTGCGCGGTGGGCTTCGGGATATCGACGCCGGAGCAGGCGGCGGAAATGTGCCGGCAGGCTGACGGCGTCATCGTAGGGAGCGCGATCGTGAAGCTGTGCGGCGCCCACGGAAGAGACTGCGTGCCTTACGTGGCGGAGTATGTAAGATCCATGGCAGAGGCAGCGCAGTCAGTATAAATACAAAGTGTGGCTTCCGCGCGCAGCCCTTCTACAGCCTTTATGCGAGTCCTTTTTCCCCCAGCCAGTCGATGAGAAGCGGCTGGCTGTTCCTGCGCCGCCGCGCCATGCGGTGGAACTGCAGGATCGTAAGCCCGGTAAATACAACGGTGAGCAGGATGAGCAGGATCACGGAATCGCGGATGCTCCCGCCGCCGCTGATCGTGCTGCGGAATGCGTCCACAGTATAAGTAAACGGCAGATAAGCATGGATATCTGCGACAAACGCCGGCGAGATCTCAACCGGATAAGTGCCGGCGGAGCCGGAGAGCTGCACGACCATAAAGATCAGCATGAGAAAACTTCCCACTTTTCCGAGCGTAAGATTGAAAAAGTACATAACAGAGGTAAATGCCGCTGCGGTAAGGCAGGCAAACAGTATGGTCTCAGTCATTTTCGCCGGGGTGAACCCGTCGATCACATGAAGCAGCCAGATCAGCATAAGCCCCTGCAGGACTGCCACCGGATAGAGGACGGACGCTTTGGACGCCCACCATGCAAGCCCGGATCTGAGTTTCCCGTTATATTTTGTCAGCGGGTACATAAGGCAGAAGGCAAGGCATCCCACCCACAGTCCTACAGACATCATGTACGGCGCCATGGCATGTCCGTTATTTTCTACTGTGGTGACCTGTGTCTCGTCTGTATTCACCGGGGAAGCGAACATATGGATCGTTTCTTCGCCTGCGGTCATGCCGGCGGCTTTGTCCGCTCCTTCGGACAGGCTGTCTGCAAGGACATGAGCGCCGTTCTGAAGCTGCGCCATCCCTTCATCTAACTGAAGAGAGCCGTCATAAAGCCGGGACGCGCCGTCACAGAGCTGTCCGGCGCCGTCTGCGAGAAGCGCAGCGCCGTTATTCAGGCTGTCATTGGTTTTGACCAGCGAGGAAGTCCCTTCCGCCAGTGCGGCGGTTCCATCGGAGAGCTGACCGGCTCCCGAAGAGAGCGCGTCGGCTCCGTCAGCCAGTTTGGCAGCGCCGTCTGTCAGGGCAGCGCTGTTATCTGCAAGTGAGGATATGCCGCCGGTATACGCGCGGATACCGCTTCCGAGCATCTGGACGCCATCGGAGACGGCAAGCCCTCCAGAGCGGACGCCGCTGATCCCGCCGGTTACCTCGGCTCCGGCTGCGCGGAGGCTGTCCGCCCCGCCCAGAAGCGCGTCATTGTTGGAAAGGAGCGTATCGAACCCTGCATTCAGCGCTTTGATCCCTTCGGCTGCCGCAGGAAATTGTTCTGTCTGCGTCTCAAGTCCGGTCAATGTGTCTGAGACCGCCGCTGTGTCGGCAGACAGCTGGCGGGCATCATCACACAATACACCGGCGCTTTCGGTCAGATCCTGAAAGGCGTCGGCAGAGATGTCCGGGATGGAGCCAGCGTTTTCTTCTACTATGGCAGCGGTATCGTTGAGCTGTCCGGCAGCAGTACCAAGCGCTTCGTCCAGAGAGCTGAGTCCGTCAGCGGCGGTATCGGCGATCTGCTGCGCCCCGGCAGTATAGTCATCTGTCTCAACACCGGAGATTTCCTGGATACTTCCGGCGGAAGAGCCAAGAGAATCGATGATCTGCCGCAGGGAAGCGAGGGCGTCCGGCGAAACGGAATCATTTGCAGCCAGTTCCCCATAGACTGCTTCCAGAGAAGCGGCGGACGACGTCATAGTATCCTCTGCGCCCTGAAGCTGTCCGTTGGCAGTATTGATCCTGTCATTTGCGTCAGCCGCGCAGGATGTCACAAGAGAAATGCTGCTGTCTGAAGCGGCTGAGACAGAGTCCTTTGCAGCACTGATCTGCGAAGCCGTATCCGAGAGAGTGCCGGATGCAGAGCGCAGGGCGCCGGCGGACTCTTCCAGCATCGGGGAAGCGCTGCTGATGACGGATGCATCTTCCGAAAGCTGCTGCATCCTGCCATACAGGCTGTCAAGCCCGTCACTTAAGCCTTCGGCGCTGCTTTTGAGAGAGGAATCCCCATCAGAGACAGATGCGTTAAGACGGGAGACCGCGGAAGCTGCCTGATCCAGATTTTCCAGAGGTTCCAGCTGCCCTGCGCCCTGTGCGAGCTGTTCTGCTCCCTGCGCATAGGCAGCTGCGCTTTGGGTAAATGTATTGACTGCGCTGACGTACCGGTCTGCGCCGGCCTGCAGGGTATCCAGTCCATGGGCGAGGCTCTGGGCTCCTGTTTCAAGATCCTGCGCCCCGGCTGATAGCTGCGGGGAATTCGCATCCAACGCATCTACTCCGCCGGTATAGGTCTTTACACCGTTATTTAACGCATCGACACCGCCGGTGAGCCCGGGCAGAGCGTCCGTAAGAGAATCGGTTCCTCTTTGTAATTGTGATGCGCCGGCATTGATCCGGGCGGCGGCGTCCGTATATTCCTTCAGCCCTTTCGTCAGTGTGTCGGCTCCATCGGAAAACACCAGCGTGCTGTCTGCAAGTTTTTTCAGATTATCCGTAATTGCCACACTGCCGCCGGATGCGTCGCTGATCCCGTCTGATAATCGCAGCGAGCCGTCCGCGGCTTCTGAAAGTCCGCTCCCGGCCTGTGCGATCCGGTCAAAGACGATTGAGACGTAAGTCTCAGTTACCTGGGAAGCGACCTTATCGCGGATCCGCAGCAGCGCAGTCTCGCTCATCTTGGAGGCGATGTAATTGGTGCCCGGATTCGTTGCGTATTTCAATTCCATTTTCTGCGGCTCATCGTCCAGAAGAGTCGCTGCGCTGCGGGAGAAATCTTCCGGGATCGTGATCACCATATACCATGTTCCGTTTTCCAGACCTTCCTGTGCCCTGGCGCTGTCCATAAAATGAAAGTCGAGAGAGTCGTTATCCTTCAGCGCTTCTGTCAGGTCATCCCCTATGCACAGAGTACTGCCTTCGTATTCCACCGGCCGGTCTTCATTTACAACCGCAACCGGGAGCTTGTCGAGATTTCCGTACGGATCCCACATAGATTTCAGAAACAGACCTGCATAAATAAAAGGGATCGCAATAATTGCGATCAGGACAATAAGGAGGATTTTATTTTTCAGCAGGCTTTTCCACTCGTTCTTGATCATATAATTCCTTCTTTCTGGTTATTTTACTTACAGAAAGATAGCATGACGGGAAGAAGTTTCATACAGACATTTGAGGCCCCGTGCCTGAAAATCAGACACAGAGCCTCAAATGTCTAGAAACAGCGGGCGGATTTCGTGCGCTGGAAAACTATCTTGTCTCGAATCTGCGGATCATTTCTTCCACAGTCCCTTTTTTCAGCTGATAGATACGGTCAAATGTGGAGCGGATCTCTTCTGTAAGGCCGGACTGGAGCCACGCGGATGCGACTCCGAAGCTTACGGCTTTGAGGTACTGGACGATGATGCGCCTGTCTTCCGGGCGGATCCGGCGCCCGTCCAGTACGGAGTCCACGTAGAGGATCACGACCCGCTCGCATACCTGCCACAGATACTGCTCAAACAGCTCCCTGTTCACAGAGTTATAGATGTGGAGAAACATGGTCTTCTTTTCCAGTACATAGTCGATGACAGTCTCAAAAAAGGCCTCGATCGTATCTGCGGACGGATATTTCTGTATAATGTATTCCGCTTCCTCCGTCACCATATCTTCGATCAGAGAAGGAATATCATGGAAATAATAGTAGAACGTATTGCGGTTGACCCCGCAGTCTGCTACAATGTCCTTTACTTTGATCTGAGACAGGGGACGCTCGTTTAAAAGCTTTATAAAAGATGCTTTGATCGCATTGTATGTAAAATTCGGCATGGATCTCTCCCTCCTTCAGGCGGATTGGATTGTTACATCTTCCTTTACTATACCATAACAGTTCGGCACACGCTATTCGTAAATGAGTTGGCTGGACTATAGTAATTTTTTTCTGGTATGCCCGGAAAGATTGTGCTATTATAAGTTCAGATTCCGACATATCAGAAAAGAGGCAGACCTATGAGTTACAAAAATGAATGGTTTTTATTGGAAGCTGATGATAATATTGACGAGATAGAACACCGCGAGCCTACGGAAGAGTTTCTGTTCTACAGGGCGGTAGCGACCGGAGATATCGAGACAGTCAGAAAGAACTGCGAGGCAGGGCGTTTTGTGGAGGGAGAAGGAGTCGGAGTCCTTTCAAGAGATCCTGTGGTCAATCTGAAATATCACTTTGTGATCACGACCGCGATGATCACACGCCTGTGCAGGCAGAACGGTATGGAACTGGAACAGGCGTTCCGGATGAGCGACTTTTATATCCGAAAACTGGATGACATTCACACTGAGGCGGAAGTCCACAGCCTTCACGATGAGATGGTTATGGATTTTACGGAAAAGATGCGCAAATATGCCCGCAACGATACAAATTCAAAGCATATCAACGCGTGCAAGGAATACATATATTCACACATCAAAGAAAGGATTACGATAGAAGATCTGGCGGACGAGCTCGGTGTATCGTCCGGTTACCTGTCCCGTCTGTTTAAGAAAGAGACCGGCATATCGGTGAGCGCATATATACGAAGCCAGAAGATCGATATGGCTAAGAACCTTCTCAGGTTCAGCGATTATTCCATGATTGATATCGCGAACCGGCTTTCGTTTTCTTCCCAGAGCCATTTTATCCAGCAGTTCAGGGAAGTGGTCGGGATGACTCCGAAGAAGTACCGCGATGAGTACTATATGGTTCAGTGGGACATTGAATCCGGCACTCCGCGTACGGAAGGAGATACCGCCGGAATGCCAATGCCGGATGAAATGTCTGATAAAAAATAATTTTGAACAAGAACGACTTTGCCGTGAGCAGACAGGGACGCTGTGTCAGACGGATAGGGAAAATGCTTTTCCTCTGTCCGGTCAACACGGCGTCCCTGTCTGTTCTATCCGAAAGGTTACAGTGTCAGGAGAATTTCGTTTTCTTCTTTGAGCAGTCCTTCCGGTATATAATTATCAGGAAGTTCTTTCCCGTTCAGGCTCATGCTCCGGCAGCCGGATTCCCGGTGATCCGGGTTCTCGACCCTGATATGGAGATGTTTTCCCCGGAAATCTTTGTCAATTTCAAAGGAATCCCAGCTCTCGGGGACAGCCGGCGCGATCCGGATCCCTTCCAGATCCGGCCGGAGTCCGAGGATTCCCTCTACGCAGCCGACCATCACGGTGGAGGCGGTTCCCGTCAGCCAGTGTACGTGGGAGCGGCCGAAATGGCTGCTTGCCGGTCCTTCGGTAAACTGACCGTAACAGTATGGCTCAAGCCGGCGGATCTCTGCCCTGTCATTCTGTGCGGCAGGCGCATTCTCTGTAAAATATCCGAATGCACGGTTGCCATGGCCGCTGAGAGCTTCCGCGAGGATCAGCCAGCCCTGCGACTGGGAGAAAATGCCGGAGTTTTCTTTTGTCCCCTGATTGTAGATCACGGCAAGCGCACCGTCAAATGCGTGCTCATGGTAAGGCGGATCCATCAGGACGGCGCCGTATGCCGTGTTAAGTCTCTGATATACATTTTCCAGTGCGGCATCAGCCTGCTCTCTGGATGCCAGTCCGCTGATGACAGCCCAGCTCTGGGGATTCAGCCAGAGGTTTGCCTCCGGATCTGCTGCCGCGCCGATGCGTTCGCCCTTCTCGGTATAGCCGCGGATAAAACGGTCGTTATCCCAGCAGAGTTTCTGGATCTTCTGTCCGGTTTCTTCCTGCTTTTCTTCAAGATAGCGGACATATCCGCTGTCCTGTTTGTAGACGGCAAATTTCTTCAATATTGTCATTGCATAATAAAACTGTAGTGCGACAAAGGAGGATTCGCCCTCTGCGCCGAGACGGAGACAATCATTCCAGTCCGCATACAATCCAGCAGGCAGGCCGTGAGGACCGAGGTGGTCGAAGGAAAACTGCACGGCACGTTTCAGATGCTCATAAACAGTCCCTTCGCCTTTGTTGGCAAACGGGATGACTTCATCGAGAAATGCTGTATTGCCGGTCTCCGCGATATATTTGTAAACAGTCGGGAACAGCCAGAGGGCGTCGTCTGCGCGATAGGCTGGATGCCCGGTCTCCTGTACATAGGAGGCGTCGTCCGGCGTGTCTTCATGCCCCGGGTTGTGGGTGAATTTTACAAGCGGAAGCCCGCCGCCGTTATCTACCTGTGCCGAGAGCATAAAACGGATCTTCTCACACGCCATTTCAGGCGCGAGGTGGATGATCCCCTGGATATCCTGTACTGTATCGCGGTAGCCGTAGCCGTTGCGAAGCCCGCAGTAAACAAAGGACGCGGCTCTTGACCATACAAAAGTGATAAAGCAGTTATATGCGTTCCATGTATTGATCATCGTGTTAAAGGCGTGATCCGGGGTATTGATCTTAAGGTGGTCCAGTTTTGCATACCAGTCGGCTTTCAGCGCATTGATCTCCTGTCTGACCTGTCCGGCTGGATCTGTATAGGAGTCTGTTATGGCTGCGGCTTCTGCCGAGGATTTCATGCCGAGAAGGAAGAGCACGGTCCTGGATTCGCCGGGATCCAGAGTGACTTTGTAGGAGAGGGCGCCGCAGGAATTCTCATTGTAGCTTGTGATATTGCCAAGATCACCAGAGATCACGCCCTGCGGATTGCCATATCCGTGGTATTTCCCGAGAAATGCATCCTTGTCTCCGCAGTAGGAGGAGACTTCTCCGCCCGCAAGAGCGAAGAAACGCTCGGTCACTTTCTTGTCATCCACTTCTTCGTCCTCCCGGAGCGCGTCAAGATTGCCGTGGATCTGCTGGATGATCCGGTTCTTTTCAAATAAGGTGCGGGTGATGAACAGGGAATACTGGAGGTTTACCTGGTCCTGTTCATAATTGCTGTGGTTTGTGAATTCCGCATATCCGGTAAGAGTAAGGTCCCGTACACGATCCGATCGATTGGTCACGGTAAGCGCCCACACTTCGTAAGATTTCCCGAGAGGCACATAGTAATCAGCCTCAGAGTGTATTCCGCTGTAGTCTGCAAGCATTCTTGTATACCCCATGCCGTGGCAGCATTTGCTCTGATATTGTCCGAGCTCTTTTCCTACCGGCTGCCAGGAAGCGGACCAGTAGTCCCCGGATGCATTATCACGGATATAGATATAGCGTCCCGGCTGATCAAACTGATTGAAGATGTAGCGGAGGATGCGGCCGTTTGCCCCTGATCTTGCAAAGCTGTAGCCGCCTGCATTGTTGGAGATGATCGCGCCGTATTCCGGAGAACCAAGATAATTTACCCACGGGGAAGGCGTATCCGGATGATCGATCACATATTCCCGTTCTTTATCGTCAAAATATCCATATTTCATAATCTTATTCCTGTCCTTTCAGTTGATTTTAGTTGAGAGTAACGGTCACGCGGAGATGATCTCCGGAAAAGCCGTCAAGTACCTTTCGGGGAAGCACAGCGTATCCGGCGCTGTCTGTCTGAAGCCGATATCCTTCACAGGCTGCGGAGGATATCGTATATTCCCCGCTGTCTTTGTGTTCCGGGTTCTCGTAGATCACCTCAAGCTGTTTCCCGGCAAAGACAAGGCTGACAGATGCTTTCCCCTGACTGTCAAACTGTTCGCCCATCAGCCTGGGGGCGAAAATGAGATCGCCGGCTTCGCCCCGGACGCCGAAGACCTGAGTGATCATTGTCAGCATAAACCAGCTTGCGGCTCCGGTGAGATAGTGGTACATTCCGCGCCCGTCCGAGCGGAAATACTCCGGGATCCCCGGATAGATCCGGCTTGTATCAAAGTCCAGCGCAGTTTCGGCAAGCGTCTTCAGCGCTTTCCAGCCTTCTTTTGCAAAGCCGCGGCGGTACAGGGCGTTGGCATACATCACGGTCATATGTGAGAATACGGCTCCGTTTTCCTTTTCACCGTATGCAAAGCCGAACATACGGCCCATATCGAATTTAAGTTCATGGAAGTCCGTGTTCAGGCGATAACCGCCGATCTCTTTCCGGTAGAGATAATGGTCTGCACTGGCTGTGATCCTGCGGATCTGCTCATCGGAAGCCACATTTCCCATAATGGAAAAAACCTGGCCTGTGAGCATCATGCGCACTTCGTTGGGAAAGAATCCTTCCACCGCGCGTCCGTGGTTATCGTAGTAGCTGTTAAACCATCCCTCGTCGGCTCCTCCGTCGATCCATTCCTGTTCCCGGAGATAACCTGTGAGCCAGCCGGCTCTGCGCTCCAGATCATCCGCCAGTACGGACAGAGAAATGGAGAAGTGCCCGCCGCTGATTTGGTGCCGGCAGCTTTGGGTGTAGTCTGCCAGAAGCGCATTTTTGGCGTCAGGATCTTCGAATAAACCGGCATCTCCATTCAGAAGGATTTGAAGCTCCTCTGGCAGAACAGCTTCTTTTTCGCCGGAACGGCTCTCAAGAAGCCGGATCATTGAGGCGAGCTCCCGCAGGTTCCCGGCGTAGGCGCAGGTGAAAGCAACACTCTCGCCGCGCTCAGACGCCATATCCAGGGCGTCGTTCCAGTCAGCCCCGCGCAGGCGGTAAATATTGTGGCTGCCGACCTCGTAGAAAGCGGTCAGCTGCTGAACAAGAAGATGCTCCAGAATACTTCCGGTATAAATCTCGCCGTCTTTTGTCCTGAGCAGGCTGCCCTGCCCCGCGTCCCACTGCTCATCGTTCTGCGTTCCCCGACACGTCTGCGCGTCTTTAAAATAAGGAACCTTCCTGTTCAGGATCTCCACATCGCCGGTCTGATCGATATAGAGTTTGGTTGTCATCTGAGGCCAGAGAGCGTGATCCATCCATACACGTGCGATCCCGTTGCGGTCCGCGATAAAGTTGCCGTCGCCCTCTCCGATGATTGTGGCGTTGGTGCCGTCGATCCGCACCCCGCCGAAGTTTTTCTCGATCATCTGTCCTACACCGTCCGGATCCATGAGAAGAAGAGAGAGGCAGTCCTGCCAGAGATCGCGCCATCCCCGGCCGCCTCTTCCGTAATCGTGATGGGGCAGGAAGGAACAGCCGAACAGCCGTCTGAGAAAAGGCTGGAAGCAGATCCATTTCATCAGACGGTCAAAATCAGCGTCGCCGGTATGAAATCCGGTGTTGACTTTCTCCCTCCACCAGGATTTTGTCTCGTCGAGAGCCTTCTTTACTTTATCCGGCGTATTGTATTTCTCATAAATCTGAGAGATGGATTCTCTGTTGTCTTCCGCACCCAGGATCAGGATGTAATCCGCCTCCTCCCCGGGGGCAAGATGTACTTCCGGGAAACGGAAAGCGCCCATCGCTTCTCTGCCGGCGGCAAAAGAACCGGACGGCACGCCGGTACGGCGCTCGCAGACGGCGCGCGGGTGCGTATAGGTTCCGCCTTCTCCCAGAAATTCCTCTACAGTGGGGAAGAAACTTTCCGGAGCTTCACCGGCGCCGCTGCATCCGTATACATAGTAGATCATAGAGTTGGGACGGTGCCCGCGCTCGTCAAAGGACATTGTCGGGCGGACAAGGACCCCGTGGGATTCCGTGCGGATGCGGTGGAGCATGGAAGTTACATTCCTGTGATCCCGTATATTGTCGGCGCTCCGCCCGTAGACAGGAACTGCGGCGAAGGGAATCAGGACCTTTGCGCTGTCTGACAGATTGCGGACTGTAATATACATGATCTCCGCATTGTCATTCACAGGTATAAAGGAAGTAACGACAGTTCGGACAGACTGGCTTTTGGAGATTCTTTCCATTGAATGCCACATGAATCCCGCCGTGATCCTGCTGTCGTCCTGAAGCTCCGTAAACCGGGATGCTTCCTGTTGTGCAGACGCTCCGGATGCGGAGAATATTTCTCCTGTATCAGATACCAGCCAGAAGTTTCTGACTGAGCGGTTATTGTGAAGGTTTTCGGCGCTGACCGGTTCAAGGAGAAAAGTTTCCTGATCGATTTTTGCGTCCCCGCCGAGATTGGGAGTGACGGAACTTTTCAGGCCTTTCTCTGACGCCAGCGGGAAATAGAGATAGCTTGTATTTTCCGGCTGTTCTATAGAAAAACTGCCATGTTCGTCTGTAAACTGCAGATGTTTCATATTAAGTCTCCTTTCACTTCGTATATTTCTTACTTATGGGCATTATATAAGAATCTCGTCAGGGCAAAAATCAGAAAGAAAACTAAAAATATCAGAATCATGACATAAAATAAAAAAATGACGAAAACGGGTCATGAATCTGATATTTTTTTGTGATTCATAATATATCGTCCGGCAGGAATGGGTTATAATTCCACTATCACAGGCGGACAGAAGAACCGCCGGATAATAAATTTATTATACGAGGAGGAATGAACAATGAAAAAGAGAGTAGTTGCCGTGATGATGGCAGCAGTCACTGCGGCAGGCCTGCTGGCCGGATGCGGCGGCGGACAGGGAACTGATTCCGGATCCGGAGATGCACAGAGCACGGAGGAAGGTAAAGTCATTAATATCTACAGCTGGAATGATGAATTCCGCACCCGTCTGGAAGCTGTCTACCCGGAAGTTGAGAGCACTTCCGATGACGGAACAGTGACCACATTGAAAGACGGAACAGAGATCCACTGGGTGATCAATCCGAACCAGGATGGCGTTTATCAGCAGAAGCTTGACGAGGCACTTATGAATCAGGCGGATGCAGCAGCAGATGACAAGATCGATATCTTCTTATCTGAAACAGATTACGTTTACAAATATACGGACGCAGATGCAGATGTAGCTATGCCGCTTACTGATCTTGGAATCGACCTGGATACAGATCTTGCAGATCAGTATGATTTTACTAAAACAACGGCTTCCGATCAGGACGGCGTCCAGAGAGGTTCAACATGGCAGTGTTGCCCGGGAGTACTTGTATACCGCAGGGATATCGCAAAGGATGTGTTCGGTACAGATGATCCGACAGCAGTCGGTGAAAAAGTCAAGGACTGGGATACCCTGAAAGCGACAGCTGAGGAGCTGAAATCAAAAGGATATTATACATTCTCATCCTATGCAGATACATTCCGTGTGTACGGTAACAATATCAGCGAACCATGGGTGACTACCGGAGAGACAACGGTCAAGGTAGATCAGAAGATCATGGACTGGATAGAAAGTTCAAAAGAATGGCTTGACGCAGGCTATCTGGACAAGACTGTAAAGGGGCAGTTTAATGACGACTGGAACAAAGCGATGGGATCTTCATCAAAGGTGTTTGCATTCCTGCTTCCGCCGTGGGGAATTGACTTTACCCTCAGTCCGAACTGGGATGGAGACACAGGCGCATGGGCTGTTACAAATCCTCCGCAGGAATATAACTGGGGCGGTTCATACATCCATGCGGCGACAGGCACGGATAATCCTGAACATGTAAAAGATATTATTCTTGCAATGACGGCAGAAAAAGATACACTGCTCAAAATTTCCCAGGATTATCTTGACTTTACGAATACGGTAAGCGGTATGGAGGAGGCCGCTGCAGATGATGCATATGCATCTGATTTCCTAGGAGGTCAGAACGCTTATGAGTATTATGCTCCTGTTGCAGAGAATATCCAGATCGCTCCGCTTTCTTCCTATGATCAGGGATGTGTGGAACTGATCCAGAATGCTTTCAGCGATTACTTCCAGGGGAACGTAGATTTTGATAAGGCAAAATCAAACTTTGAAACAGCGATAAAAGAACGTTATCCGGATATTACAGAGGTTCAGTGGCCGGAGTAATGTATCGAGCGGGCTGCCGCGCTGGAAAAAGCTCTGCGCGGCAGCCTGAAACAGAAAGGAACGATAGTTTATGAAAAAAAAGCGCAAAAGCGTCAGTTATGCTAAGTGGGGATACATTTTTATCCTTCCGTTTTTTATATGCTTTTTTATTTTTTCTCTGATTCCTCTGGTTGATACGATCAGATACAGCTTCTTTGAGTATTACCGGTCAGGAATCAAAGAAATCGGCCCTAATTTCGTAGGAATGCAGAACTATATCAGCCTGCTCGGCTCGGATATGCTGAAATATGCCGGCAATACTCTGATATTGTGGGTTATCGGCTTTATCCCCCAGATCGTGGTGGCGCTGCTCCTTGCAAACTGGTTTACTGATATCCGGCTTAAAATCCGTGGCAAACAGTTTTTCAAGGTGGTAATTTATCTGCCAAACCTGATCATGGCGTCAGCATTCGCAATGCTGTTCTTTGCGATGTTCTCGACAAATGGTCCGATCAATTCAATCCTGACATCTTTGGGATGGATCAGCGAGCCAATCGATTTCCTTGGTTCTGTATTTGGAACAAGATCACTGGTCGGCCTGATGAACTTCCTGATGTGGTTTGGTAACACGACAATCATGCTTATGGCGGCTATCATGGGAATCAGTCAGGATATATTTGAAGCTTGTGAGCTGGACGGATGCACCAGCGTTAAACGGTTCTTCTATATCACACTTCCGCTGATCCGGCCGATCCTTGCATACACACTGATCACATCCATTATCGGTGGCCTGCAGATGTTTGATGTACCGCAGATCCTGACAAACGGGCAGGGTAATCCGGACCGTACGTCCATGACGCTTATCATGTTCCTGAACAGCCATCTGGAGAGCAGAAACTACGGTATGGCGGGCGCCTTGTCTGTATATCTGTTTATCGTAAGCGGTATCCTGTGCTTCTTTGTATACAGGATGACGAATGGAAATAACGATGACGGCTATGGCTCGAAAGCGGCGAAACGGAAACTTAAAGAAGCGCGGAAGGGGAGGAGATAGGTTATGAAGTCGAAAAAGACAAGACACGGCCAGACAATACTGGCTTATGTGGTACTGATACTGTTGTCATTTTTATGCCTGTTCTTCTTTTATATCCTGATCGTAAATGCGACGCGCTCCCATGCGGATCTGCAGAAAGGATTTTCGGCGATCCCGGGAACCTATTTTCTGGAAAATCTGAAGAACGTTGCGAATGACGGAAGTTTCCCGATGTTCCGGGGGATTCTCAACAGTCTGATCGTATCGTCATGTTCAGCGGCTCTGTGTACATATTTTTCATCGCTGACGGCGTATGGTCTGTATGCGTATGATTTCAAGATAAAGAAAGCAGCATTTACGTTTATCATGGCAATACTTGTCATGCCGACACAGGTGACAGCGATGGGATTCCTGCGGTTGATCACCAATATGGGTATGTATGATTCGCTCCTTCCGCTCATCATACCGTCTATCGCTTCTCCGGCTGTATTCTATTTTATGTACAGTTATCTGCAGTCATCCCTTCCGCTGTCTCTCGTAGAAGCGGCAAGGATTGACGGATCTGGAGAATTCAGGACATTCAACCGGATCGTGCTCCCGATTATGAAGCCGGCGATCGCGGTGCAGGCAATCTTCTCGTTTGTAGGATCATGGAATAATTACTTCGTTCCTGCGTTGGTGATCCAGTCCAAGGACAAGATGACAGTTCCGATTTTGATCGCAACGCTTCGAGGTGCAGACTACATGAACTTTGATATGGGAAAAATTTATATGATGATCACGGTAGCGATCGTACCGATCATTATCGTATATCTGCTTCTCTCAAAATACATTATAGCGGGTGTAACACTCGGCGGTGTAAAGGAATAGAGAAACAGAACTGAACTGAGAAACCGCCATAGGGCAATCCTTTCAGAATATGCAGGAGAACGCTATGGCGGTTTCTTTATACCATGACTGAAAAATTGATGACAGATAAAGAGGTATGAAGATGAAAAAATGGGCACACAGCGGCAGCCTGAAACAGGGGCTGTCTCATCGCGAAGAAAAACACAGAACTCTGGCGAGAAGAGCGGCGGCAGAAGGAATTGTGCTTCTTAAAAATGAGGGGGTGCTTCCGCTGAAGACTTCTGATCCCATCGCCCTGTTCGGCAGCGGTGCAGAGAAGACAGTAAAAGGCGGCATCGGATCAGGCGATGTCAATAACAGGGAAAGCATCTCTGTTTACAGAGGAATAAAAGAAGTCGGAGTATCCGTTACAAACGAAGACTGGATTCAGGATTATGATAAACGTTATAAAGAAGCCAGAGAAGAATGGAAGGAAAAGATACTGGAGGATGCACGTCATGTACAGAATCCATTTGATGCCTATGCGGCAAATCCGTTTGCTCTTCCGGACGGACGCAGTATCACAGAGTCAGACCTGGAAGGAGCCGCAGCGGCGGTTTATGTGATTAGCCGGATTTCTGGAGAAGGGAAAGACCGCCGCCTTGAAAAGGGAGATTATTACCTGAGCGGTCGAGAACGGGAGGATATATTGTATCTCAACAGGTTTCATATTCCTCTGATCCTGATTCTGAACTCCGGAGGCCCGGTTGAGCTTACAGATATCCTTCAGGAAGCGGAGAATATCCGTGCAGTTCTGAATATCTCCCAGCCGGGGCAGGAAGGTGGACACGCTGTTGCGGATATTCTCTTCGGCAGGGCAGTGCCGGAAGGAAAACTGACGGCAACATGGGCCCGGCGGTATGAGGATTACCCCTTCGCAGATACATACAGCTATCTCAACGGAAATCTGGAAAAAGAAGAGTACAGGGAAGGTATCTATGTGGGATACCGTTACTTTGAAAGTTTTGGCGTAAAGCCGCTGTTCTCTTTCGGATACGGACTTTCCTATACATCGTTTAAAATGGAATTCCACGGTCTACAGACGGAGAAATCTTCGGTTCAGGCGCGGATTGCGGTCACAAATACAGGAAGAAACTATGCCGGCAGAGAAGTGGCGCAGGTATATGTATCTTTTCCTCAGGGCGGAATTGAAAAAGAGAGCCGAAGACTTGCGGGATTTGCAAAGACAGACCGTCTGATGCCCGGAGAGAGCCGGGAAGTAACTGTGGAGATCCGGCAGAAGCAGCTTGCCGTATTTTCTGAAGAACGGCAGGCATGGATCGTGGAAGCAGGAACATACGGTATATGGGTGGGGAACAGCTTGGATTCTGCTGTGCTCTCGGCTTATCTTACAGTTTCCCGGGAAGTGGTTCTGGAGAAAACGCACCGGATCTGTCCCCGGAAAGAGCCGTTTGAAGAACTGTGCCGGGATGGCTCCGGGAACAGCGAAACCAGAGAGGAGGAAGCAAAGGAAAAAGCGATACCGGTATATGAATTCGTGCCATGCAGCCAACCGGAAATCCAGTATGTATCACCGGCAGAAGAACAGTATCCTGTAGAGGATCTGATTCCGCTTCTCTACGGAAACATTACAGCGGGAGCAAGCACACTTGGTTCAGCCGGAATCCGCGTGCCCGGTTCTGCTGGGGAGACAACAGAGACATTGGAAGAGAAGTACCGGATCCGTTCTCTGATCATGGCGGATGGACCGGCGGGTTTAAGACTCAGACAGAGTTATCAGGTCGATAAGGAGACAGATTCCGTCTACGGAACCGGTGTTCTCGGATCTCTTGAAAACGGATTTTTGGAGCCAATGAAAATTCACAAAAACGCGGATACATATTATCAGTACTGTACGGCATTCCCGGTAGGCACTGCCCTGGCACAGACATGGGATCCTGAACTGCTCACTGAGTTCGGACGTGCGGTTGCGGAAGAAATGAGAGAATTCCATGTAGACCTCTGGCTGGCGCCCGGCATGAACATCCAGAGAAATCCTCTCTGCGGACGTAACTTTGAATATTTCTCGGAAGATCCGCTCCTCTCGGGAGTTCTCGCCTCCGCAGTTACCCGGGGAGTGCAGTATAAAACAGGATGCGGTGTGACGATCAAGCATTTTGCCTGCAATAATCAGGAAGATAACCGGATGGGAGTGGATGCCTGTGTTTCTGAGCGGGCGCTCCGCGAGATCTATCTGCGCGGTTTTGAGATCGCGGTAAAAGAAAGCGTCCCGGCGGCGATCATGTCTTCCTACAATCTGATCAACGGAGTACACGCGGCAAACAGCCGTGATCTTTGCACGGTCGTTGCGCGGGAAGAGTGGGGATTTCAGGGAGTGATTATGTCAGACTGGAACACGACAGTGCCGGAAGACGGAAGTATCCCGTGGAAATGTGCGGCTGCCGGAAATGATATCATTATGCCCGGGAACTGTGATGACGACGAGAATATCCGGCAGGCATATGCGCAGGGTGAGCTGACAGAGAAAGAGATCCGCGAATGTGCGGGGAGAATCATAGCATTGGTGAAAAAATTAAGTGAGGAGGTGCAGAAATGACGAAGAAAAAAAGAATAACAGTCGGGATACTTGCAGCTGTTGCTGCAGTGTTGTTGGGAAATACTACGGTAATGGCAGCAGCAAAAGCCGGGGAACCGGTATTTTCCATTGAAACAGATAAGACGGAATACAGCAGTACAGACCCGATTAATGAGACAATAAAAATATACAATGCATCGGATGATATACTGACCGATATTGAGATCAGCGGGAACATTCCGGACGGCTATCTGACGGAAGACGGAATATCAGCGCCGGAACAGTGGAAAGCACAGATTGAAAGTGTAGATGTCGGAGAAACCAGAGAAAGCACGGTCAGACTTGTGCGAAAGACATCAGGTGCAGAACAGGAGAAGCCTGATACGGAAAAGCCGCAGGGAACTGCAGGCTCTGAAGACAGCGGTCTGTCTGATCAGCAGAGCGGAGACCGGACGGGAGATACAGGAACAGTGCAGACAGGAGATACAGCCAATATAGTACCCTGGAGTATCGCAGGCGCCGCAAGTTTGTGCATTATCATTGGTGTTGTTGCTGTGGTAAGAAAGCGGAAAGGCAGGAATTTACTTTCTTTGTTGCTTGTGCTGGCAATGGCAGGAACACTTCTTCCGACATCTATGACTGCGAAAGCAGCAGAACCCGGAGAAAAGACCGCAGAAGAGAAAACGGAAGAGATTGAAAAGACGATTACGATAGACGGTGAGGAAGTTACATTGAAAGCAGTGATTACATACCAGACGGAAACTAAAGATCAGGAACAGGATACAGATCTGTCCTATGAAGGATATAATCTGAAATGGGAAGACCAGTTTGAAGGGGATTCTCTCAACCGAGACGACTGGAATGTGGAACTCCATGATCCGGGATGGGTGAATAATGAGCTCCAGTCCTATGTGGATTCACCGGAAAATATTTATATTGAGGACGGAAGCCTTGTGCTGAAACCTGTAGAGACGGTGAATGAAGACGGAAGTGTGTCTTATACTTCCGGGCGTGTAAATACACAGAATAAACATGACTTCAAATACGGACTGTTTGAAGCGAGAGTTAAGGTACCCGAAGGTCAGGGATTCCTTCCTGCATTCTGGATGATGCCGACAAATGAAAATCTGTACGGACAGTGGCCGCGGTGCGGTGAGATTGATATTATGGAAGTGCTCGGAAATGATACGGATACTTCATATGGAACTATACATTATGGAAATCCTCACAGCGAGAGTCAGGGAAGTTATACTTTAGAGGAAGGAACATTCTCAGACGAATATCATGTGTTCGACGTGGAATGGGAACCGGGGAAAATCAGCTGGTACGTTGATGGAAAACTGATTCACACAGAGGATAACTGGTATTCTGCAACAGAAGGACAGGGAGAAATTACATATCCCGCTCCGTTTGATCAGCCATTTTATATTATCCTGAATCTTGCAGTCGGCGGAAACTGGCCCGGCAATCCGGACGAGACGACAGATATTGCAAATTCGGCATATTATATTGACTATGTGAAAGTATATCAGAAAGACAGTTATGACGAAAATGTTACAAAACCAGTTGAAGAAGTCATTTTAAGAGATCCTGATGAAAATGGCAACTATGTTGTCAATGGAGATTTCTCCGAAAAAGAAGACCTGACAGATGATAAAGACTGGATATTCCTTACAACACTGGGCGGCGAAGCCGGAGCTGAGATTGGTGACAATGAAATTGCAGTAAATACTGCAAATGAGGGTACAGTGGACTACAGTGTCCAGCTTGTGCAGCCGGATCTCCCCATGAAACAGGGCGGTGTATACCAGCTTTGCTTTGATGCATATGCAGATGCGGACAGAACAATGAAAGTAGGCGTATCTGCGCCTGACAGATCTTTCCGGCGTTATCTTGAAGATACAACGATCAGCCTTACCGAGGAGAAGCAGACGTATACTCTTGATTTTACAATGACGGACAGCGATGATGCGAACGGACGTCTGGAATTCAATATGGGTGCGGCAGGGTCAACTGCAGGAATCCAGATCAGCAACGTGTCATTGAAGAAAATCGATGAGATAGAAATTACTGAAGGGGACAAGGGTATCCTTGCCGACGGAAACTATGTGTACAACGGCAGTTTCCAGGAAGGAGAAGGGCGTCTCGGATACTGGGATGTGTTAAAAAATGACGGAGCGGAAGTGAGTGTCACTAATGAGAATAATATCCGGAGACTGATGGTAAATGCTCCGGAGGGAACATCGGCGGATAATCCGGTCATTGTATCACAGAGTGACCTGGCACTGTCCGCAGGCAACACATATGCAATGAGTTTTACGGCAGAGGGAGAAGCAGGAAAGAATATCATGGTAAAAGCTGCCGGTCAGGAATACACGGCTGAGCTGACCGGCGCAGAGAGTGCATATGATTATAAACTGACGCTGGATACAGAACCCGCAGATACGAATCTTGCATTCTGTTTTGAAGAACCCGGAATATATTATGTTGACAATGTGCGTATCGAAGAGGACAGCCTGATTAAAAACGGAAGTTTTAATGCCGGATTCTCCGGATACGAACCTTATGTTGACAGCAGTATCTCATCGGATGTTACTTATGTGGTAGACAGCCTGAATGAAGACAACGCGGCTGACTTTTCGATCAACAATACGGGAGACGCTGCATGGAAGATCCAGCTGAAACAGAACAATGTGGAGCTTGAAAAGGGACAGTGGTACAGACTTTCTCTTGATGCCAAGGCAAGCATACCGAGAAAATTGATGTTTGCGATTCAGAGAGACGGCTCCGGTGATGACGACTGGACACCATATTCAGGAGAAAAAATTGTAGATCTGGAAAACGACTATAATAAATATGAGATTGTTTTCCAGATGACAGGCGAGACAGATCCGAAAGCAGTGCTGAGTATTTCCATGGGAGCTGTTGATGGAATTCAGATAACAGAAAAACACCGTGTCTGTATTGACAATATCAATCTTGAAAAGATTGATGCACCGGATATCGGTGAACAGCCGGCAGGAGAAAATCTTCTGGTAAATAGTGATTTTGCTTCTGGAAATGAAGGATGGGAAAATGCGGTTACCGCTCCGGGAGCGGCGGAGGTTTCTTTTGAGAACGGCCGTGCAGTATACAATATTACTGATGTGGGAACCGAGGACTGGAATGTACAGCTCAAACAGAACGGAATCGTTCTGGAACAGGGCGCTCACTATAAAGTTACGTTCAAGGCAAAATCTTCAGAGGCGAGGACGATCAAAGTTGCCATGCTCAGCCCCAGCTATACATGGTACGGCGGAGCGGACATAGCGCTGGAAAAAGACCAGGAAAAAGAGGTTACAGTAGATTTTACAATGAATGAGACAACAGATATGAATGCTGCCCTGGTTATATCAATGGGAGCGATTGCCGGAACAGAGACTTCCACATCAACAATCGAACTGTCAGAGTTTTCTCTGATCAGGATGGAATAGAATTCCCGCCGTGAGGGAGCCGCTCTATTGTACTGGAAAAATATTCAGTTGTAAAAACCATATATCTGGAGTATAATACTTGTAGAGTTAACAGAGAAGTTAACCTGGGATGTGCGACAACCCTGTAATTTTGAACCTACATTTGTTTAAACGGGATTCCTATATTTCTGTAATATGTCAGGCCTCCGATATGCAGTGGACGACAGAAAAGCAGATGCGGTTGCCCACCTGGCTGCGGCTAGGACTCAAAATACAGGACCGGCATTTTGGGTGAACTACTAAAGATAAAGGCGGTCGTCTTGTACGGCCGCTTTTTCCTCTTAGGAAAGCAGAGCAGATTCTGCCGGAATAAAAGAATCTTGAAGAGCTGTATTATGGAAAAGAGAAAGAAGTTAAAGAACCAGATTATCAAGTTCATAAAGACTGTGAATTCCCATCATACCGGCGCCTATGCGGCACAGGCGGCTTATTTTTTTGTGCTTTCTCTGATCCCTATTATTCTTTTGCTCCTTGCAATGGTACAGTATCTGGACCGTTTCACGGAAGTTACTCTG
The DNA here is from genome assembly GCF_008691045.1 of Mediterraneibacter catenae. Taxonomy (GTDB): domain Bacteria; phylum Bacillota; class Clostridia; order Lachnospirales; family Lachnospiraceae; genus Mediterraneibacter; species Mediterraneibacter ornithocaccae. The sequence goes on along the minus strand of NZ_VMSO01000026.1, from coordinate 5,910 downwards.
AATGACGTGTTAAACACTATTCTTCCGGTGTTCCCGGATTCGGTCGTCTCAACGATACAGTCTATTATTATCAGCGTTTCCATTAGCTCAGGAAGGCTGCTTCCTGTTACGGTGATCGTAGCTCTGTGGTCGGCAGGGAAGGGAGTTTTGTCTCTTACATCAGGGCTGAACTGCATTTATGCCCATATTGAGACGAGAAATTACTTTTACCTGAGGATTAGAGCGTCGGTATATACTATCCTTTTTATCGTAGCGATTGTATTTTCACTTGTGATCTCCGTATTTGGAAACAGCATCAGTGCGATGGTTTATGAGTATGTGCCGTTTTTAATTAAGATTGTTGATTTTGTAATGCGGATCAGGACACTTGTGGCGCTTGTGATACTGACGGTATTTTGGGATCTGGTGTATAAATTTCTTCCAAACAGAGCGCATATGAAGAAAACGACACTGAGAAAACAACTTCCGGGCGCAGTATTTACCGCTTTCGGATGGCAGATCCTTTCTTTTGTATTTTCTGTTTACCTGGATATTTTTACGGGATTTTCAAGTATGTACGGCAGCATGACAACAATTATACTGATTATGCTGTGGCTTTACGGATGTATGTATATCATTTTGCTTGGCGGAGAGTTGAACGCACTGCTGGAGAGAACTTTGTATAAGCAAAGAATGGAAGAAAACAGTTAACAGATACCGGGAAAAGCCGGTATGCAGCACATATCGTAACAGTTCAGTCCGCGCCATAAGCAGCGCCGCACTAATATGCCCGCTGCGGCCTTGCTCATGAAATGTTACCACATATCTGCGTGGATACAGGCTGCGGGGTTGACAAACGGAAAACCTGTGATAAAATGAATAATGATTCGGCTGCCAGACAGCTGCAATATAACAAAGAATAAAAGCTATGATCGTGTAAAGTAGAGAACCATTTTCTATCAGAGAGAGAAAATCACCGGCTGAAAGTTTTCTTTAGTTCAGATGGGGATCGAATTTCCCACGGGAGCTGTATTTCTGAAATAAGTAGGAAGTACCGTAGACTGTACGTTACACAGACTTGAGTGTCCGCATATGATGTGCGGGAAACAGGGTGGTACCGCGAACAACATCGTCCCTTGTCAGAATGACAGGAGACGATTTTTTATTTTATGGAAAATTATCTGCTTCGGCGGGCGGCTGCCTCAAATAGGAAAGGAGAAGTGTAATGAAAGATAAAATCAACGGCATTTTATCAGAAGCAAGAAACAAGATTTCTGAATCGGCGAGTGAAGGCGAATTACAGAATGTGAAGAGCGCGTATATCGGAAAGCAGGGCTCCCTGAGCCTTCTGATGAAAGAGATCCCGACGCTGGATGTGTCTCTTCGCCCTGAGATGGGAAAACTTCTGAATCAGGCAAAAAATGAGGTCAAGGAACTGATCGATGAAAAGAGGATGGAACTGAAGCTGAAGGCTTCGGAAGTATCCCCTGATTTTGACTGCTCTGTCCCGGGAATCATGCCGTCCGCGGGTGGACTTCATCCCATCACACAGATGTGCTATGACCTGAACGATGCATTCCGCTCCATGGGATTTGAGATTTTCGAGGAAGATGAGATCACAAGCGAGATGTACGCTTTTGATAAACTGAACTTCCCGCCGAACCATCCTGCCCGCGAGAGCATGGACACTTACTGGCTGGAGGGACACGACAGCGGAAGCACGAACGAAAAACTCTGTCTGCGTCCGCATCTGACAGGAGGAAGCGTCCGCTATATGCAGACACACAAACCTCCGTATCGTTTCGTATATCCGGGACGTGTGTACAGGAATGAAACTACAGATTCACACCATGAGAGGGCATTTTTCCAGTATGAAGCTCTTATCGTGGACAAAGATATTACATTTACATCGGGAAAGGTAATGATCCAGAGCATCCTGAGCAAAGTGTTCGGAAGAGATGTGCCGGTAAGAATGCGCTCCGGGTTCTTCCCCTTTGTGGAGCCGGGATTTGAGATCGACATGGAGTGTCAGGTATGCGGCGGAAAAGGCTGCAGTGTATGCAAGCATGTGGGATGGATCGAGGTAATGCCGGGAGGGTCTCCGCATCCGAACGTGCTCAGAGCAGCAGGACTGGATCCGGACGAGTACACAGGATTCTATGTAAATATCGGTCTGGACAGACTTGTTATGATGCGTTACGGTGTGGACGATGTGAGACTGTTCCACAGTGCTGATTTAAGATTCCTGAAACAGTTTAGATAAGGAGAGGGAAAATGAAGTTATCATTATCATGGATCAAGGATTATGTAAATATTCCGGAGGATGCGGATCTGAAAAAACTGGCGTACGACCTGACCATGTCCACAGTGGAAGTGGAGGACGTGGAAGATCTCGCACGCCGTTTTGACAATATGCTGGTGGGAGTCATCGAAAAGATCGAACCCCATCCCAATGCGGACAAATTAAGAGTGTGCAAGGTAGATATCGGCGGCGGAGAGATCAAGGATATCGTCTGCGGCGGCATCAACCTGAAAGAGGGGATGCGTGTCGCCGTATCCTGCCCGGGCGCGGTTGTCCGCTGGCACGGGGAAGGCGAGCCGGTAGTGATCAAAAATTCCAAACTTCGCGGAGTCGAGTCATACGGTATGATCTGCGCTTCCGATGAGATAGGGCTGGGAGAGTTGTTCCCGGCAGAGCAGGAGGCAGAGATTCTGGATTTGTCTGCTTTTGACGTACCGGCAGGTACTTCTCTTGCCGATGCGCTGGATATGAATGATATCCTCCTCGAGATTGACAACAAATCAATGACGAACAGACCGGATCTCTGGGGACATTACGGGATCGCGCGTGAGATCGCAGCACTCTATGACCTGCCTCTCAAAGAGATCAAACCTTTTGAGACAGACGTTCAGTCCGATTTCCGGGTTGAAATCGAAGCGCCGGACAGATGTACAAGATACATCGGCGTTGAGATGTCCGGCGTGAGCGTGAAGCCGTCACCGTACAAAATGCAGAACCGGATCTGGAAAGCGGGAATGCGTCCTATTAACGCGCTTGTGGATATCACGAACTATGTTATGCTTGCAGTCGGAAATCCGACGCATGCATTTGATGCGGACAACATTACAGACCACATCGTGGTAAGACATGCGTCCGAAGGAGAGAAGCTGCTTCTCTTAAACGATAACGAACTCACACTCTGCGATGACGACCTTGTGATCACGGACTCCGAGGGACCGGTTGCACTTGCAGGAGTCATGGGCGGAGCGAAGGATTCTATCCTTCCCAAGACAGAGAGGGTGATCCTGGAGGTTGCCAACTTCGAGGCTGCCGGAATCCGGCGCACGGCATTGCGCTATGATACACGTACAGAGGCGTCCTCCAGATATGAGAAAGCTATTGATCCGGAGAGATGTGATCAGGCCCTTGCCCTTTCCATGTACTATTTCAGCGAACTTTATCCGGAACTGAAGGTGACCGGATTCTGCGACAACTATGTGAAGAAACTGGAGAGAGCGCAGATCGACGTAAGTCTGACATGGCTTGAGAAGAGACTCGGAAAACATCTGACAGACAATGAAATTCGGGGCAAACTTGAGAAACTCGGGTTTGAGGTTCAGATTGACGGCGACAACATGCATGTGACCGCGCCTACATGGCGTTCTACAGGCGATATCTCCATCAAGGATGATGTGATGGAGGAAGTTGCCAGAATGTACGGGTATGACAACTTCGATGCCACAGCGTTCACGACTTCCTTTACCGGAGCGATCAACCAGAAGGATAAGAGCCTTGTCAGAAATATCAAGGAGTATCTCGCAATCCGCTGCGGCATGCAGGAAGTGTACACCTATCCGTGGATGAACGATGTATTTGTAAACGCAGTCCTTCAGAACACGGACGGAATACTGAGGCTTTCCACTCCGCCGGCACCGGAACTGGGATATATCCGTTCTTCACTGCTCCCGAACCTGTGCGAAGCGGTTGCGAAAAATGAGCGTTATTTCAATGACTTCTCCATTTTTGAGGAGGCTCAGGTATTTTTCGATAAAAATTACACATCTGTATATGACGAGACAGAATCTCTTCCGGAGCAGCGCAGGCATATCGGGGCGGCTTTCGCGAGCAGCGTGAAAGATATCAACTCGCTTTTCAGAGAGGCAAAAGGTGTTCTTGAGTATATGCCGCGCTATACGCATATGGAAGCGTATGAGTTCAGAAAAGAAGAGAAACCGGTGTGGGCAGACAACGTTGTCTGGCTCAATATCTATCTTGGAGATGAGAAGATCGGAGATATGGGACTGGTGGCAAAGAAGGTTTCTATGGAGTGCGGCATCAAGAATGTGTCCGTTATGCTGTTTGAATTAGATGCAACGAAGCTGAAGCCGCTGAAATCCAGAACGAATAAATTTACTCATCTGGCGGAGTACCCAGAGACAGATTATGACATCTCCATGCTCTTTGACGCGGATGCGTCATGGCATGATATCTATGACGCAGTCATGGGCAAGAAGAAGGCCAGCGCGCTTCTTAAGGATGCGTCCTTTGTGGATGAATACAGAGGAAAACAGATACCATCCGGAAAGAAATCCGTGACTATCAGACTGACGATCGGATCGGATGAGAAGACTCTGACGTCTCAGGAGATAGAAAATGCTGCAAATCAGGTGATGAAAAAGCTTGGCAAAAAGATGAATGCAGAGCTCAGAACACAGTAAAACAAAGTAACAGTTCAGGCGGGCCTTGTGTGGAATACATACAGGGCTCGTTTGTCGAAGGGAATAGGTTTACAGTATGAAAACAAGTGATTTTTATTATGACCTGCCTCAGGAACTGATCGCCCAGGATCCTCTGGAAGACCGTTCCGCTTCCAGACTTATGGTACTGGACAAGGAGACCGGGGAGATACAGCATCACGTGTTCCGTGATATTATCGATTATTTGAATCCGGGAGACTGTCTGGTCATCAATGACACAAAAGTCATCCCGGCAAGGCTGATAGGAGCTAAGGAGGAGACGGGGGCGAAGATTGAAGTCCTGCTCTTAAAGAGGGGCGCGGACGATGTGTGGGAGACTCTTGTAAAACCGGGACGCAAGGCAAAACCGGGCACAAGGATCAGCTTTGGCGACGGACTCCTTGTAGGCGAAGTGGTAGATATTGTGGATGAAGGAAACCGTCTGATCCATTTTGAGTACGAAGGAATCTTTGAAGAGATACTTGACCAGCTGGGACAGATGCCTCTGCCTCCGTATATCACGCATCAGCTCAAAGATAAAGACAGATATAATACGGTCTATGCGGAGCATTCCGGATCTGCCGCGGCACCGACTGCCGGGCTCCATTTTACACCGGAGCTGCTCAAAGAAATCGAGGCGAAGGACGTTGATATCGCCCGTGTTACACTCCATGTGGGTCTGGGAACATTCCGCCCGGTTAAAGTGGACGATGTGGAGAATCACCACATGCACTCCGAGTTCTATATGATAAACGAAGAGGCGGCGGAGAAGATCAACCGAGCCAAAGACGGGGACGGACGTGTGATCTGCGTGGGAACGACAAGCTGCCGGACTATCGAATCTGCCGCAGATGAGAACGGGCATCTGAAGGCATGCAGCGGATGGACGGAGATATTTATCTATCCGGGATACCGCTTTAAGGCTCTGGACTGCCTGATCACCAACTTCCATCTGCCGGAGTCTACACTCATCATGCTTGTGTCCGCACTGGCCGGAAAAGAGCACGTGCTGACAGCTTATGAGGAAGCAGTGCGGGAGAGATACCGGTTCTTCAGTTTTGGGGATGCGATGTTTATAAAATAAGTGAAAATTCCGGATTTATCGGAGTGAGAAAGAGTCCGCCGGGAGATATGTATTGTTAGCGCACACGTTTTCACTCGGTCGCGGCGTAACGGTACATAAGAGCGCAGAAG
>NZ_VMSO01000025.1 GCF_008691045.1 Mediterraneibacter catenae | reverse complement strand
AGTCCGCCGGGAGGTATGTATTGCTAGCGCACACGTTTTCACTCGGTCGCGGCGTAACGGTACATAAGAGCGCAGAAGACGCGCTCTAAGTGCCGACGCCGCTCCAACGGTGCGTACACAATACATACCTCCCGTCTGCTTTCTTTCCCATCCCGAAAATCGAATTCAAACGGAAAGAACATGTCCCGCACTTTTTCGACTACGATCCCTTTTCTACCGAGCAGGATGAGGATTTGTTGAAAGATGGTGCTGCGGCTGAAGATAAGTATACTACTGGCCGGATGAGACAGCAGAAAAAGAAGATACTGCATAAGCTGTGCATCGACATGGAGCGTTCCGAATACACCTCGTTCTCCATGTTAGCGATATTAAAATGCGAGTTCCAATGAACGAGTGTTTTAATACCGCGTTACATGGATTCGAGGGGATGAGGTAAAGCGGGTCGGCACAGCGTTGCAGTATCTTCTTTTTCTGTGTCCACTGTTCGGTTAGCATATCTTTACTATTTACCGCAGTGGCTTCTGTTCGATAAATCCGGAATTTAATAATACTTCACTTTCACATGTTTCCCCGCCTTTTCCATCGTCCTGATCAGCTGTTCCACCAGATTCTGTCTCATGCTCAGCTCAAAATTCAGCTCTGAATCTTTGTGGGCTTCATTAATTGCTGTCCCGACAAAGAGATTCAGCTCCGTGCACTCTTCAATGAGGAGTTTTGCCAGACGCGAGGCTCCATTATCGGCATCCAGTTCATCAAAGAATTCTGCGTCAAATTCGTCATTCACATATTTTTTAAGAAGCTTAAGACTCTTCCCCAGAGTCAGCACGCCCTCAGTCACAAGGTCAATACCATCTATCACAGCCATGGGCGGCACGTCTGGATTACGGCTGTCCACTTTTGTCGTGATCTCACGCCCCAGCACCCTGGCAGCGATATTAGCGCTTGTTCCCCCTGCGATAACCTTCTTCCCTTCGGAATGAATGAAATCATGCATCAGCCGTTCATCATCTTCTTTTGCTTTCGGCGGTCCTGTAAAGATATTGACCACACGCCTCTCTATAACTCTGGCCACCGCTACTGTCGTGTCGTCCCCGGGTCTCTCCTCGTACAGCTCATCGCATGCCTGGCTCAGCATAACGGCCAGCCTTGAAGCAGAGAGCGACTTCTTCGTACATTTCAGTGTATATTCCGCCACCGCCTCCCATGTCCACCCCTGAAGATTCAGGATAGAACCTGCTCCGGCGTAGACAACGCCGTCGCTCATCAGGACGAAACAGTCATTTTTCTTCACCGCAAACCAGTATTCGCGGATCCTCTTTCCCTCAATTTCACGAGTCTCACAAGGATAATCCACGATCTTCCCATCCCGGATAAACACACACGACGGATTATCAAATTCTGCCAGATAAGCGTTTCCATTGTGGAATATCTGAAGAATGGAAAATGTCGCATAAGCTACTTTTCTCACTTTACAGATGGGAAGCGTCTTTGCGATCGTCTCCACACAGGATTCAATCTCTGCTCCTTCGTAGAGCATGGTTCCCAGTATCTTTGAAGTCAGCGTTGCCAGAATATTTGCTTTGACGCCGCTGCCCATTCCGTCGGCAAGGATCACGATATCCGAATCCTCGGTCTTAATGATTTCCACTTTATCTCCGCACAATTCTTCCTGATATTTATTCAGGCTCTTCCATGCCACATCGATACTCACACTCATAGGCTGATCCCACCTTTCTTCTCCGGCTGTCTGGACCGGTTTTTTCGCTAATCTTCCTCATTCAGGATTGAATCTCTCAATTTGGTGAGCGTCACTTTCGTCTCTGCAGTCGTCTCTCCAAGAAGCCCTGCAATCTCCTGTGCCACCATCATTTGTTTTTCAATGACCTTCTGCGCCATCTCCACTGTCTCTACTTTGAGATTATAATGCTGTTCTTTGATCTTTTCTTCTCTCGTCACATCCCGGAACATGACAAGAAGGGCATCCAGTTTCTCTATGTATACGATTGTCTCTTCCGCTATGACAGTCCCCTTTTCCAGTTTTATCTTTTTACGCAGAACAGGTTCTCTCGTAAGAAGGACCGTCTCGATATCTTCTGTCTCGATGAACTCGAAAATATACCTCTGGACCGCTTCTTCATGCCCCACTCTAAGCAGTTCCTGCGCTTTTATATTGCAGTCGAGAATCTTCATATCGTTTCCGACAACAAAGATCATATTCGGGGTCACATCCATTACCACATTTGACATGGACTCCGCCTGCGCCAGCGCATACGGCATGCACATAGAGAGTTCTGCCTTCCCCTGGAATACAGCAACAGCCTTCTCCCGGCAGGTAGAATATCCGCAGGCCCCGCAATTCAATTCGTCCTCCGGGGTGTATTTCCCGGTAGAGCGCAGAATCCTTCTGATCTGCTCCTCAGACGGCCGGATATCCGAGATACTGTGATCTCCGAATTTCTTATGCATTTCATCCGCGCTCATCTCCGGCAGATCCCTGGCGGCTTTGTAGGAGACGACATTTTCGATCTTTACTTTTGTCTTTACATAAGATGTATTCCAGTGCGCAGATGCCGGTCCTTTCGCACATCCGCCCTCACACACGTTCGCTTCTATGAAACAGTGGTCGAGTTCTCCGTTTCTTAAACACTCCAGCATTTCCATACAGTTCTCAAGCCCGTCCACGAACACTTTATGATATCCGTCTGCATCCTCTTCCGTGATCACGGACTGGATCACGCCGCCGCTCACCGGATACAGCCGATTGATCTTCGGATCGGGATTCCCCATCGGTTTGTCCTCGCAGGCATGAAGATCGATCCCGGCATCTTTCAGCCACAGCGCTAGTTCTTCAAATGTCAGTATCGCATCGATGGCGCCTCTCACCCTCTCATCACCGATAGCCTCCTGCTTTTTTGCGATACACGGTCCCAGAAATACAACTTTCACGTCAGGTCCGTACATTTTCTTTATGTAACGCCCGTGGGCGATCATCGGAGAAACCACAGGTGCCATCAGCTTCGCACAGTCCGGATAATACTTCTCGATCAGGTCATTCACACTGGGGCAGCATGTTGTAATAATATTGGACATCTCGCCTGCTCTGACCAGCTTCTTATATTCATGCGTCACAAGAGCTGCTCCTTCAGCAGTCTCACGTACCTCATAAAATCCAAGTCTCTGAAGTGCATCTACAATCTGCCCGGGCCTCTCAAAGTCCAGTACGCCGGCATAGGAGGGGGCAATTGATATGACTGTTTTATATCCCTGTTCTAAATATGACTTCACATGATCAAGATCACTGGCAAATGTCTTCGCATTCTGGGGACAGACTTCCAGGCATCGTCCGCAGTTAATGCAGTGATCCACCATGATACGCGCCTGTTCATCCCTGACTGATATGGCTTTCACCGCACAGTGGCGCACACATTTGTAACAGTGCCGGCATCTGGCGTCTTTAAAATCAATGACCTGCATAACATCGTTCCTCCTTTGGCTTGATTTCCGCACATATTTCTTCTTAATTGAATTTTCTCTATTGTCATTATTTTACCAGAGGGATCGTAGAATATCCACACTATTGATTTATTATACATGTTTTTTCCGAAAATTATCTCAGCGCCGGCGTACAAAGGATAATGCTATGATAAAATGTTGATATATGTGAAACTTTTTATCAATTTTCTCCGTCTAATTTATGTAGCGTCAGTGTACAAGGGGACAATACGCTCCAAGCCTTGTAATTTCGCAGCTAGTACCGGAAAGGAGGAAACAGCTTCCATGTACCCGGCAGAAAGAAAGGAGGGGATCTCTCTGGAACATCTTGTCACAAAAGCACAGCAGGGCGACGGACGGGCATTTGTCCGGCTGATAGAAATGAATAAACAGAGTATGTATAAAGTTGCCCGGTCTTATTTTACAAATGACGAAGATATCGCAGACGCCATTCAGGACACGATCGAGACCTGCTACAGGTCTATCAGCCATCTGGCGGAGGCTCAATATTTCCGCACCTGGCTGACTCGTATCCTGATCAATAAATGTATCGATATTCTCCGCAAAAATAAACGGGAACATCCTGTCAGCGAATTTCCCGAATATGGGGAAAGCAGTATGGAACTTAATAATTACGAATTCAATGAACTTATGAATTCCCTCGATGAAAAATACCGGACAATACTCCTTCTATACTATGGAGAAGGATTTAAGATCAGCGAGATTGCCCAGCTTCTTGATATGGAGGAAAACACAGTAAAAACACGGCTTTCCAGAGGGCGCAGTAAGTTCAGGGAACTCTGGACCGTACAGGAAACAGTTCATCAAAATTAGAGAGGAGGACGAAATTTGAAGAAAATATATTCTCAGGAAGAAATGGAACGCATCTTAAAAAGCAGCGTAAAAATTCCAGATCCTGTCGAGCAGAAGATCAACGACACATACCGTGATCTTGGACTCACAAACGAGAACAGGACCCGCAGGGTTCACAAAAGAAAACGAAAGGCATGGGGGACGATCGCCGCGGCTGCCGCGCTGGTCGCAGGTCTGGGAGTCACGGTTTACGCGGCAGGACAGTTTTTCAGTGCACAGCTCACGCAGGAAGGGGATAAACTTACCTATTCTCTTGCTATTGACCCGGCGGAAAAAGAAGCACATGAGATCCAGGTCACACCGGGTTACGTTCCGGAGGGATATGTCTATCAGGAAGAAGGGCCATACGAAAGCAAATGGTACAACGAGGAAACAGGAGGAAGCATGTCGGTCATCCCGTACAACGCAGCCGAACTTTATGAGATATCTCAGACGCAGGACGATCCGCTCCATGCTCCGTTTAACGAGGACAGCTTTGTCAAGACAGTCGATATCCAGGGAATGAGCGTAGATATTTTTTCCAGTGAGGGAGACTATATTGACAGTGATGAAACCATACAGAACATCTTTGTATTCAACGAGGAATGGGGCTATGCCGTGCATGTATATCTGGACGGTCCTGATCTGGCAGATGATGAGGCGGTAAGAGTCGCAGAGGGACTGGACATCGAAGTACTCGACACCACGGTTCCATATCCGACAGAAGAAGAAATTGCAGCGATAAACGAGGAGAATCAGAGGATTGAGAATGAGATCAAGAATGCAGCCTCCGGTATCACCGATGATTCCATCCGCGGGCTGAATGACGTAATGAAGATTGATGGCAGCATATACGATCACGGAATCGAGTATCAGGCTGTTGATATCCAGGTCACGGATACCCTGCCACCTGATGAATTTCCAGAAGAGAATTTTATTGTAGACTATGACTCTACACTGGCGGAATACGTGAATGAGGACGGTTCTTTAAAGCCCCATGAACGTTTTACGAACGCGGCCAGTCGGAAGACAGAAAGTGCAGAAGCTTCTTTCATCATCGTAACGACAAAAATCCGCAATACCGGAGACACGGCACAGGACGTCTATCTCTCTCCTTTCCTGCGGCATCTTGATGAAAATGGGAACGGGACTTACAGACTTTCCCAGCCCCGTGACAAATCCTCTCCGGCGCAGGAAAGCTGGAAAAGGCTTACAACTAACGGCTTCCCGTTCTATCAAAGTGCGCCAAATAACGGAGAGACAGAAGAACTCTTTACCACTATTCATCCCGGGGAAGAGATTGAATGCACCTCCGTCTATGTTGCAGACAATGACTGTCTGGACAGTGCGTATATGCAGTATTTTAACATCGGCGCCGTAGCCGCAGACACGCCGGAGCTATATGTGAAAGTTACAGAATAAGCGTTTCCAGCATCTCCGTCACGGTCTTTCCGTACACCGGATGACGCTTGTACGGAGCGATCTGCGACAGCGGCTCCAGAACAAATTTTCTCTTGTGCATCTCCACATGCGGGATGCACAAGTCTTTTTCCTGAACTGTTATATCGTCATAGAAAATGATATCCAGATCCAGTGTCCGCGGTCCCCAGTGTACAATGCGCTCGCGCCCTGATTCTGCCTCGATCCGGTTCAGTTCTTTTAAGAGTTCCCGCGGGGTGAGCAGCGTCTCAAGTTCAAGGCATCCGTTCAGGAAATCATCCTGATCTGTCACTCCGTAGGGCGGCGTCTCAATGAGTTCTGAGACTGATCTGACTGTACATCCTCTGACTGCGTCCAGCTTCTGGACTGCATCTTTGATATACTTTTCCCTGTCGCCCATATTGGAGCCCATGGCAATGTATACAGTATGTTTCGCCCTCTCGATCTCCACACTCACGGTCTTGAGAGGCAGCCGGATCGGCGCCCACGGTTTCTTGATCTCCAGGCGTATCGCTTTCAGCCCCGGATATTTCAGCAGCAGCTCTTCTGCAAGATTCTCCGCCGCGCTCTCCAGCAGTTTATATGTATGCTTTTTCAGCCACATGTCAATAAATGCACTGACCTGTCCGTAATGGATGGACTCCGTCAGATCATCAGTCCTGCCGGCTCTTCTCGTATCCGTATAAAGCTCCGCAGACACAACGAACTTCTGCCCCAGTACATTCTCCTCCGGAAATACACCGTGATTTGCAAATATTTCGAGATCTTTGATTTTTATCTTATCCATGTCTTACATCTCCGTATTTCATCAGCGCCTGCGTCATACGCACTGCCCTCTTATTTTTCTCCACATCATGCACTCGTACAAAAGCGCATCTTTTCTGCACTCCATAGACCGTAGTCACGAGCGTTCCCTCTTCCCGTTCCGCCGGCGGCAGGTCCAGTGTCAGCCCGATCACAGATTTCCTCGATGTTCCCAGAAGGATCGGGAGCCCCAGCTCGTGCATCACTTCCAGCCGGCTGATGATCTCCAGGTTCATCTCGTACGTCTTCCCGAAGCCCACGCCCGGATCGAGGATGATCTTATCCCGCGCAATTCCCGCCTTATCCGCAATTTTAAGACACTCCCTCATATCTTCCATAAACTCCGGGATAAACTGCCCGTAATCGGTATTATCCCTGTTGTGCATCAGGCAGCATGCTGCGCCGCTCCCGGCAATAATCTGCGCCATCTGAGGATCATATTTCAATCCCCAGATATCATTGACAAGATCTGCTCCCGCCTGAAGCGCTGCCCGGGCCACCGCGCTTTTGTAGGTGTCCACTGAGACCGGTATGTTAAATCGTGACTTCAGCGCCTCAATGACCGGGACTACTCTGGCTATCTCTTCTTCATCTGTGATCTGCACATGTCCCGGCCTGGTGGATTCGCCGCCCACATCGATGATATCCGCGCCTTCGCCGATCATCTCCTCCGCATGCTCAAGCGCTGCGTCGATCCGGCTGTACTTTCCTCCGTCGGAAAAAGAATCCGGGGTCACATTCAGGATTCCCATAATATATGTCTGGTGTTCTGTATCAAATTCCCTGCTGCCTATTTTCATAATTGTAGTCTCCCTGTTTTTGATTCTCTTTAGCTGCAAAGCTGCTGGCATACCTTCCGTCTATATTTTCAGCTCCATATTCTTCTTTTCTGTGCTCCAGTCGCATTCACCCTCTGCCGGACATGCAAAACACATTCGGGACGCTTTATCGCTTGTATACAAAAGTTTCTCAAGGACGTCTGCATCTTCTCTCAGTCTCCGATGCCCCCGGATAGCCGTCAGGATCATGCGATTCTCCTCATCGGAAAAAGCATCTTTTTCCGAAAGCGACCCGAGGATTTCAGAAGCGATCTTTTCTCCCGACTGTTCGTGAGGCGTTCCATCCTCATACTGAACATATTTCCCTATATCATGCAGAAGAGCCGCCGCATAAATTACTTCTTTTTCAATTCCGAGTCCCTGCTCCATATTAGAAATATATGCAATCCTCGCCACATCGAGCAGATGTGTCATCTGGTGACGACAGAAGATACGGTCTTTCTCCAATTCCTCAAGTCTCGTGTAACATTCACGATACAGCGGATGGGCAAGGATCGCGTTCACTCTTTTCATCCCGTTCATTTTGTAGTCCTTTCTTCAGTGCCGGCTCTCTCATCCGTCTGATGTCCAATCCTGCCTGTGTTCCGTCCTGCTTATACGTTTGTCCCGATCATCCGGAAGAATCTCTCTTCCAGCGACGGATCCGACTCGAACACGCCCCGCTTCGCCATTGTCACGGTACGGCTTCCCGGCTTCTTGATCCCGCGCATGGTCATGCACATATGCTCTGCTTCAACCATCACGAGAGCTCCTTTCGGCTGCATATATTCCATCAGGGCATCCGCGATCTGCCCTGTAAGCTGTTCCTGGAGCTGCAGCCGCCTGGCAAATACTTCCACCGTCCTCGCAAGTTTGCTTAAGCCCACGACTTTCCCATCCGGAATATACGCAATATGCGCCTTACCGTAAAACGGAAGAATATGGTGCTCGCATGTAGAATAAAATGTAATATCTTTCTCTATCACCATTTCATTGCTGTCAACAGAAAATGTCTTCGACAGATGCACCGATGCGTCGTCTTCCATGCCCCCGTACAGCTCCTCGCACATCCTGGCGATCCGGTCAGGTGTATCTTGCAGACCTTCCCGCGTGACGTCCTCCCCGATCCCCTCAAGGAAAAGTCTCACTGCCTGTTCTATCTTATCATGATCGATCATCTCTTACTCCTCTTTCCTTTTACCATACTGCTCTGTCATACGCTTCTTTTACCTGATGCAGATAGGACAATGACCCGAAGGCAAGGATCACATCATTTCTCTCTGCCTCGAGAAGAGCCGCCTGCACTGCGCAGTCCACAGATGACTGCTGAGACATGCTGTCTCTGCTTTCCTGTCGCGGCGCTGACTGCTTCTGCGGCCCGCGCTTTTCTCCCGGTCCATATCTTCCCGGACACTTCACACAGGGACAGTATTCCTTCAGTATCTCCGCCAGGTCTTCTGCCGGGAGTCCACGCTTCCTGTCCGGCAGATCCACTGTATAGATCACCGATGCCAGAGAGCCCATGATCCGCGCGATCCGGTCATATTCCTTGTCTTTAAATACTCCCATAATACAGATCAGCCTGCGCCCCGGGAAATAGGCTTCCACTGATTCTCTGAGTTTTCGGGCTGCGTCCTCGTTGTGGGCGCCGTCGAGGATAAACACCGGCTCTTCGCCGATACAGCTGAATCTTCCCGGCCATTTTGTACGTTCCATACCTCTTCTTACCGCATCATCCGCAATATGATATCCCATCCGACGCAGCACACAGATAAGCTCCAGCACGGCCGCGGCATTTCCTATCTGATTTTTTCCTGCCATCACTGTATGCATTTCTGTGAATTCCTTGTAGGAAAAATAAATTCCGTGATAATCTTCCTGCCCGATCTTCACACACTCCGGTTCTGCCTGGACATAAGTGCATCCATATCTCTGAGCCCTGCTTCTTATGACCTCTGCCACACAATCTGTCTGACAGGCAGAAACCACCGCGCAGCCGGGCTTTATGATGCCGGCTTTATTCTCCGCGATCTCTGTTATCGTATTCCCGAGTACTCCCAGATGATCCCGGCTGATGCTGGCAAATACTGCGCACACTGTATTTTTAATGATGTTGGTGGCATCCAGCTCGCCTCCAAGTCCGGCCTCCAACACAACCAGATCACACTTCATTTCCTTAAAATATAAAAAAGCTATTGCCGTCTCTATCTCAAACACTGTGGGAATCTCTTTTCCCGCAGCCTCAAGCCGGGCAATAGCGTCTCTTACTCTCATGGTCAGTTCTGCGAACTTGTCCTCAGATATCCACTCTGTGTCTATCTGAATCCGCTCCAGATAGGAAACCACTGTCGGTGAAACATACCGCCCGATCCTGTATCCTGCCTCACTCAATATCATCGAAGTGTATGCAAGCACAGATCCCTTGCCATTCGTTCCTGCAATATGTATGAACTTCAAGTCATCCTGGGGATCCCCAAGTTCACGCAACAGACCTCGAATCGTATCCAAGCCAAGTACACTTCCGTATTTCGACATTTCGTCCAAATATACCCTTGCTTCTCTATAGGTCACGTTCTATCGTTTCCTTTCCGTATTTAATTATACATCTATTCTGCATCCCATAGAGCAGAACACGGATATCATAGCACTATTTTCTACGATACACAAGCTTTTCTCCCTCTCAAATTGACTTTATATTCATTACATGTTATATTTAGCGTACCGTTAATACTAGTACACTTCAAACACTTATATATTTCAAAAAGAGGGAAATTATGATTACTATCGACTATCAGAGCAAACTGCCTCTATATGAACAGATTGCTGAACGTTTCCAGGCGATGATCCTGCGGGACGCACTCCCTCCCGGCAGCCAGATGCCTTCTGTACGTTCGCTTGCCATGGATCTTTCCATCAATCCGAACACTATACAGAAGGCATTCTCTCTGCTGGAACAACGGGGATATATTTATCCTGTCAGAGGGCGCGGGAATTATGTGGCGGATACTGCCAGACTTGCTGAGCAGGAAAAAGCCTCCCTCCTGAAAGAAGTCAATAATCTTCTGATACAGGGAAAAGAACTTGGGATCTCACGAAAAGAATTCATCGCAGTCGTTGACATGCTGTATGGAAAGGAGGATACAAATGATTGAATTAAAAGATATCGACAAAACATTTTCAGACATCCACGCCATAGATCATATCTCCGGAACCATCCATAACGGTATGATCTTCGGCCTGATCGGATCCAACGGCGCCGGGAAGAGTACTCTCATGCGTATGATCAGCGGAATTGTTAAGCCTGACAGCGGAGAGATCCTCTCAGACGGAAAAACAGTATACGAAAACCCGGAGATAAAATCTCAAATCTGTTTTCTTGCTGATTCGCCGTACTTTCTCCCAAACGCTGATATACTGAGGATGCGTGATTACTATGCCATGATCTATCCGACATTTGACCGAAAAAGATTTGACTCTCTTGTCCGGAGATTCGGACTCGATTCGAAACGCAGGATCAGTACATTGTCCAAAGGAATGAAAAAACAGGTAAATATACTGCTGGGCTTATGTTCCGGGACAAAATATCTGCTCTGTGATGAGACTTTTGACGGGCTGGATCCTTTAGTTCGCCAGGCTGTTAAAAGCCTGTTTGCTGCAGAGATTATAAATCGCGACTTTACCCCGGTAATCTCCTCGCACAATTTGAGGGAACTGGAAGACATCTGCGACAGTATTGGTCTGCTTCACCGTGGAAAACTCCTGCTTACTAAGGATCTGGACCAGATCAAACGCAATATCTGCAAGCTGCAGTGTGTATTCCGCAATTCCTGCCGGGAGCAGAAGCTGATACGAAGTCTTCACATTCTGAAACTGGAGCGCACCGGTTCACTCCTGACTCTGACTGTCCGGGGAGAGCGCTCAGAAGTACTGCAACTTGCACAAGCGGAAGCTCCTCTCTTTGTCGAGGCTCTTCCCCTGACACTTGAAGAAATATTTATTAGCGAAACGGAGGCAGCTGGTTATGACATCAAAGATTTCCTGTGCTAGACTTATATTGGAAGATATCCGGAAAAGAAGCTGGCTTACTGCCCTGTCTTCTGTCATTTTCTTCCTCATCATCCCGGTAAACACAATGCTCTATCTGAGCAGCAGATCCGAGGAGCTTGTGCGATCTTCTTCCCGAAGCAGCATCGCCGAAAGCTTACCCGGACTGCTAAACGGAGACAATGGCTATCTCTTCATAATCCTTGCTCTGCTCCCGATTCTTTCCGCGATGACAGGTTTTAGCTACATTCATTCACGGGAGAAAATGGATTTTTATCACGCTCTGCCTGTTCGCCGGGAAAAATGGTTTTCCTCTGCATACCTGGCCGGCCTGATCATACTGCTGGTTCCATATCTGATCTGCACCTCACTTGCAGCAGCCATTGGCGCTGCAAGCGACATCATGTCACCGGAAGCAGCTGCGAACTGCACTCTGGCAGCCGCCGGCGGTATCCTTGCAATGTTTGTTATATACAATTCATGCGTACTGGCAGTTATGCTCACCGGACGGACCGCTACAGCCCTTCTCGCATCTCTGGCAGTGATGGTGTACCCTCTCCTGATAGTAAGTAATTTCACCTCTCTCCAGGCTACTTTTTTTAAAACCTATTCCTCGGGCATAGTATCTTTTCCAGAGAAACTCGCCCTGCATATATCCCCTGTCAGCCTGTTCGATGCTCTGATCTCGGACAGCGCAGGAGGAACCCTCGGTGCACTCCTTTTGATCAGTACAGCTCTTGTTTCGGTCCTGCTGATCACGGGCGCAGTCCTTCTTTATCGGATGTATCCGTCCGAGGCAGCTGGAAATACTTTGCCATTTCCACTTGCCGCCCCTATTGCCAAAGTACTCATCTGCATCCCGACCGCAATCTTTATTGCTTCTATGACGCAGGAGCTGACGCTGACCTCCGAGACACTCTGGCTTCTTCCGCTTAGTCTGTTCTTTGCTGTGCTGCTGTGCGCTGTTACTGAATTTATCTATCATAACGATATGAAGATGCTGCTCAAAGGATGGCGTTCTTCGCTTATTACAATTGGAGGTACCGCTCTTATCCTGTGCATTTTCCAGTTTGATCTCACGGGATACGACACATACATGCCGGAGAGGGGCGAGATTGAGGCGATAAGTTTTCACCCTGATTCGTTCTCTCAATATTTTTCTTACCCGGAAACTGTGCCTTATTACACCTCAGAGCTCGGGTACTTCGTCCCTGCCGAATATACAGATCTTCTCTATGAATTGGCAGAAAACGGGATTGATAATCTCAAAAACGGAATAAATGCCCAGGATTCTTACTCCGATGATTTTGATTCCTCCCGGTATGCCGCCGTTCTGTTACAGTACAAACTTTCCGGCGGAAATACAGTAATGCGCCGGTATGCTGTTAATATTGACAAAGCAGAAAACGCACTCCGTGAATTACTTCAGAGCGAGGATTACAGACGGGATATTTTTCCCATCTTTCATGTTGACCGAAGCGACGTCTCTGACATCTATCTGACTAATTTATACGGGCAGGAAGAGGCAGCCGATCTGGACAAAGCGCAGTACAACGCCCTGCTGGACGCATATGAGAAAGATGTTCTGTCTGTAAGCGCTGACACTCTGATCGACGGCACTCCTGTAGGTGAACTTACCCTGTATCTTCCTGATCCTTACCAGGCAGATACTGCCGGGGAGCCCATGACAATTTCTCTGCCAATGCTGTA
Organism: Mediterraneibacter catenae; assembly: GCF_008691045.1. GTDB lineage: Bacteria > Bacillota > Clostridia > Lachnospirales > Lachnospiraceae > Mediterraneibacter > Mediterraneibacter ornithocaccae. The sequence goes on along the minus strand of NZ_VMSO01000025.1, from coordinate 26,485 downwards.
CATTTATTCAGATTATACAAATACGCTGAATCTGCTGGAAGACTATGGATGTACGCTGCGCTCGGAAATCGATCCCCAGGAAGTAGAGTCCATAACATTTACCCTCTCCTCTGATTCATGGCAGAACGGAGATTACGGGGAATTGGTTTCCTCTCTTTCAGACAATGCTACAGTAACTACTTACAATGAAGAGACTCGTATAGAAACCTCTGATCCGGAAGACATTTCCCTGATATTGGAATATACAGAACCTTATTCTGCAGGAATAATGGGTAACACATCATTTTCATCAAATTATGTTGATATCTGGTATCGGAACGGAAACACCTTAGGATATGCGACACAGGCGGCGGGAGAATTCCCGCCGCCTGTTGTTTCTTATATGTGTGTCAATCCTGTTTTTATTGATTCTGTGCATCTGCTGCTGAACCGAGCGTGATGCTCAATGTCTGTGCCTCATAGCCGCCGTTGCCGGATCTCTGTACTACAACATTTACTGTCTCACCTGCCGCATAGTACTGGAGAGTATCCTGTAACTGTGACATGCTGCTTATCGTACGTCCGTCCAGCTCTGTAATAATGTCGCCCTCCTGGATTCCCGCTTCATCTGCAGGGCTGTTTTCTACTACCTGTGCCACAACAACACCGGCCGGTATATTATACAGTTCTGTCACTTCTGAAGAGACATCTGATCCCTGGATTCCCATGTAGGAAGCTTGGCTTTCATCTACTCGTTCTCTTGTCTCCATATTCATCATCTCCTGGAGACTATCCTGAGCTTTGTCGATCGGAATTGCAAATCCGATATTATCTACAGAAGCTCCGCTTGTAGATGAGGAACTCTTCGCCTCGTTAATGCCGATCAGCTCACCCTTCATATTCAGAAGAGCACCACCGCTGTTACCGGAGTTAATCGCGGCATCCGTCTGGATCAGGCCGGTCGACTCGATCGTTGTACCATCTGAATAAGTCAGAGTCAGATCACGGTCAAGAGCACTTACGTAACCACTTGTTACTGACTGTCCGTAGCCAAGCGCATTTCCGATTGCAACAACCTGGTCACCGAGCTGCAGTTCATCCGAATCTCCGATCGTTGCGATCTTAATCTCACTCATTGTTTCTTCCGGTATATCTGACAATTTTACTGCAACAACAGCAAGGTCATTATTGACATCCGTCCCTTTTATCTCAGCTTCTACACTGTGTTCATCGATAAATCCTACAGAGAGGCTGGTCGCACCCTCTACCACATGGTAGTTTGTAGCAATCAAGAGCTCTGTATCATTTTTTCCTACGATGACGCCGGTTCCCGCTCCCTGTACCTCATACTGCTGAGTTCCGCCGAAGAAGTTTCTCATCTCCTCAACTGACATTGTAGAGATTGTAACAAGTGACGGCATTGCATTTGAGGCAACTTCGGCCACTGTACCAGAACTGCTGTCAGATGATGAACTCGTACCGGAACCGCTTGTTGTCTGTGTCTGGGAAAGCTGCGTGTAGCTATTTCCTCTTCCGGTAATAAGATTGCCTATCGAATTGACTCCAAACATTGTGCCTCCTGCGATCAGTCCGAACACCAGAGCCATCGACACTACCATCGCCCATTTCTTTCCTGTTGTCATGGGTTTCTTTACTTTCGGTTTGCTTCCATGTCCGTTTGCTTCGGTATGGGGCATTCCATTGTGCGGCATGCTGTTATATGCAGTTCCGTATGGTGCCTTGCCCCATGATGATGTATTCTGTGACGATGCGTTTTGAGGTCCGGCATACTGAGATGTGTTGTTCTGCGCCGATCCGTTTTGCGATGCTGCATCCTTCGCCGCATCATTTCTTGACGCTTCATTGAATGCATTTTCATTTGCTGATGTATTATTTAACTGTTCACCCGTGAAATGATATTCACCATTTTTATTATCATTAAACTGTTCACTCATAATCTTCTGCCTCTTTCCCTTTCATTGATCCTTTCGGACCTGTTTCGTTTTTACACTTTATAAGATATAAGAAATTTGTGACGGAATTATGAAGAAGATTGTAAAAAACTGTGATATCCGCATACGTTTTCTGAGTTTCTCAATCCTCACCCCGGTCATTTCCGATTCTATTGTCATCTATATATATTCTGCACTCTCCCGCGGCGTCTTCTCTGCTCTCATATGTTCTTTCTGTTTCTGAAAATTCCAGACAGATCCGCATGACCGGATCTGTCTTCCCGATATCTTTTTTCTTTAAATAAACAGCGATATCCACTATGGAAGGCTGTCCGCCGGTATCCCTCGAAAATCGTACCGACCGAAACGAATTTTCCCTGTATTTCAGCGCGACCTCACGCGCAAATCCTTCCCTGTCTTCAATGCATCCGCTATTAGCTACTACTGTCAGGCGGCATTCCGATCCGTCACATGTGCTGCTGACCACGTCGGGAATACCGGACCGTTCCCACAGCCACTGCTCTGCTTTCTCCGAACAGGCAAGCCAAAACACTGTAAGAACAGCGGCTGCACACAAAACTGTCAATATTTTTGTCTTCATTTTGTTGCGTTTCGTCATCTTTGCTCCCTTTTGTCTCACTTTTACAACCGATTATACATTTGCAGTTATATAAAATCAAGGAAAGTGGTGCAGAAAATGAGACAAACATTCTGAAAGGAGGGTCCATACATATGCCGAAACCAAGATCAAAGACAGGGGAGAAAAATCTGATCAGCGCCAATCTTGTAGAACTGCGTAAAAAACGCAACTATTCTCAGAGACTCCTGGCCTATCATCTACAATTAAAAGGATACGACATGGACAAAAATGTCATAACCAGAATCGAAACGAATAAAAGATATGTTACTGACATTGAGCTGAAAGCGCTCTGTGAAGTGCTTGAAGTTACCTATGACGAATTGATCGACGGTCATTTTTCATAATCTTTATTGCATCTAATACCTTTTTGCCCCTTTCCTCATATGATATTAGAAGAGGATGCATCTTCTCCAAACTAATAATATATGGAGGTAACACAATGGGTATTACAAATTCTAATAAGCAGATTGATACTCTTCAGATCGGCTGCGACGGCACTCTGAAAGTAACGCTTGCGCTCTCTGCCGCTCCCGACATTTCGTCCAATCCGACAGATATTGTCCTCGTGCTGGACCGCTCGGGCAGTATGACAGGAAGCCCGCTGACGAATCTGAAAGCCGGTGCAGATACTTTTATCGATATTATCGATGAAGCGACAGACAGTTCTCAGGATGGAAATATCGGCTCGGGAAGCCATATCGCCATCGTCAGTTTTTCCGATACGGCAGTGGCGGATACGCAGCTCATTACTTCTGTAGCGGACTTAAAAGCCGCTGTAAATGCGCTGAGCGCCAGCGGATTAACGAACCACGCCGACGCATTTTCTGTGGCAGCCGGCCTGTTTGACCCCATGTCATCCAACGCCAAAGTCATCGTGATGTTTACAGACGGGAAAACAACTTCCGGACCTCCCCCGGCGCCGGTCGCAGCTGCCGCGCGTGCTGCCGGAATTGTCATCTACTGTATCGGTCTTATCGGGGCTGACGGTATTGATGTCAGTGTGCTCAATGACTGGGCGACTGATCCGGATGCATCTCACGTAGCTGTTACACCTGACGATTCTGAACTCGAAGATTTATTTGCAGATCTGGCAGCCAACATTTCCAGACCCGGAGCGACAAACATCGTGATCAACGAAGTCATCAATCCGGATTTTGTCATCACCAGCATTCTGCTTCCTACAAAAGGGACAGCAATGTCGATTAATCCGACTACGCTGCAGTGGAAAATTCCGGAACTCGGAGTATCCGGAAATGAAGGGGCAACTCTTGAGTTCTATATCAGGCATATTTCCCAGAGTTCCGGCACCAAACCGGTGAACCAGTCGATCACCTACTCGGACACAGAGGGAAACTCTGTCACATTTCCTGATCCAGCGGTAAAAGTCGACTGCGGAATCACCGTCACACCGGAACCATGTCCCACACCTGTGAATTTCACAGTTGACGGATGCGAGGACTACACGGTTGTCGATCTGGGGGACACTTATCTGGAATCTACCGGTCGGATTGTGGAACTGAACGTGACAGTCCGGAGTGTATGTCCGTATAAACGGGTAGCGCTCGGCATCATCCTGACCGAGATTGACTGCAATGGCTCGGAGTATCCCCGCGGAGTAAAAACATTCACCATACCTGCCCATAACTATCCGGCCTGCCGTGATATTCTTGTAAAATGTATCCGCTTTGTACTGCCGAATGATCTCAGTGTATCATGCGCTGCTGGAAGAGGTATGTGCGGTGCAAGGAATCTGAGGGCCAGAGTCATTGCGCACAACATTGATACAGACTACAAATGCTGTGACACGATTGTTACAGTCTGACAGGATAAAAAGACCGTTTCCGGTCTTCCTGATAGAATAGAAAAGCACAATCAGCCACACCCGAAGGGGTGTGGCTGATTCTTTATACTCGTTTAACTGTGTATCAAATTAAGCGTTCTTCTGAGCGATTGCTGCCTGTGCTGCTGCCAGTCTTGCAACCGGTACACGGAACGGTGAGCAGGATACATAGTCAAGTCCGATGCTGTTGCAGAACTCTACAGAGCTCGGATCTCCACCGTGCTCGCCGCAGATACCTACGTGCAGGTTCGGATTAACCGGTTTTCCTAACTCGATTGCCATGCTCATCAGCTTGCCAACGCCTGTCTGATCCAGTTTTGCGAACGGATCGTTCTCAAAGATCTTAGCGTCATAGTAAGCGTTGAGGAACTTACCAGCGTCATCACGGGAGAATCCGTATGTCATCTGTGTAAGGTCGTTTGTACCGAAGCAGAAGAAGTCAGCTTCTTTTGCGATCTCGTCAGCTGTAAGAGCAGCTCTCGGGATCTCGATCATTGTACCAACCTCATACTTCAGGTCGCTGCCTGCTGCTGCGATCTCAGCGTCAGCTGTCTCAACAACAAACTTCTTAACATATTTAAGCTCTTTCACGTCGCCTACGAGCGGAATCATGATCTCCGGAACGATGTTCCAGTCCGGATGAGCCTTCTTCACATTGATAGCCGCGCGGATAACAGCCTTAGTCTGCATCTTAGCGATCTCCGGATATGTCACTGCCAGACGGCATCCACGGTGACCCATCATCGGGTTGAACTCATGCAGGCTGTCGATGATCGCTTTGATCTGCTCAACTGTCTTGCCCTGAGCGTCAGCCAGTTTCTTGATGTCCTCTTCCTCTGTCGGAACGAACTCGTGAAGCGGCGGATCAAGGAAACGGATTGTTACCGGGTTACCCTCGAGAGCCTCGTACAGAGCCTCGAAGTCTCCCTGCTGATACGGAAGGACTTTCTCAAGAGCTGTCTCTCTCTCTTCCTCTGTCTCAGCACAGATCATCTCACGGAATGCATCGATTCTTCCCTCGCCGAAGAACATATGCTCTGTACGGCAGAGTCCGATACCTTCAGCGCCAAGCTCAACAGCTTTCTTAGCATCTTCCGGTGTATCAGCATTTGTGCGGACTTTCATTGTTCTGTACTTGTCAGCCCAGTCCATGATACGTCCGAACTCACCAGCGATCGTAGCGTCTACTGTCGGGATGATTCCGTCGTAGATGTTACCTGTTGTACCATCGATAGAGATTGCATCTCCCTCGTGGAACTCTTTTCCGCCAAGTGTAAATTTCTTGTTAGCCTCATCCATAACGATGTCGCCGCATCCAGATACACAGCACTCGCCCATACCACGTGCAACAACGGCTGCATGAGATGTCATACCACCGCGGACTGTCAGGATACCCTGAGCAGATTTCATACCTGTGATATCTTCCGGTGATGTCTCAAGACGAACAAGGATAACTTTCTCGCCTCTCTCTGCCCACTCTACAGCATCGTCAGCTGTGAAGACAACTTTACCGCATGCAGCTCCCGGTGAAGCGCCAAGGCCTTTGCCCATCGGTGTGGCAGCTTTAAGAGCAGCAGCGTCGAACTGCGGATGAAGCAGCGTGTCAAGGTTACGCGGATCGATCATAGCTACAGCTTCTTCCTCTGTTCTCATACCCTCGTCAACAAGGTCGCATGCGATCTTCAGAGCAGCCTGGGCTGTTCTCTTACCGTTACGTGTCTGAAGCATGTACAGTTTACCGTGCTCTACAGTAAACTCCATATCCTGCATATCTCTGTAGTGTGTCTCCAGTGTGTGGCACACTTCATTGAACTGCTTGAATGCCTCCGGGAATTTCTCTTCCATCTCGGAGATGTGCATCGGTGTACGAACGCCGGCAACAACGTCCTCGCCCTGTGCGTTTGTAAGGAACTCACCAAACAGTCCTTTTGCTCCTGTAGCCGGGTCACGTGTAAATGCAACACCTGTACCACAGTCATCTCCCATATTACCGAATGCCATCATCTGTACGTTGACAGCTGTTCCCCATGAATATGGGATATCGTTATCACGACGGTAAACGTTTGCTCTCGGGTTGTCCCATGAACGGAATACAGCCTTAACAGCGCCTACTAACTGCTCTTTTGCATCAGCCGGGAAGTCTGAACCGATCTTCTCTTTGTACTCAGCCTTGAACTGTCCTGCCAGAGTCTTAAGATCCTCTGCCGTAAGTTCAACGTCCTGTGTAACACCTTTTTCTTCTTTCATCTTGTCGATGAGCTCTTCGAAGTATTTCTTTCCTACTTCCATAACTACGTCAGAGTACATCTGGATGAATCTTCTGTAGCAGTCCCAAGCCCAGCGCGGATTGCCTGATGCCTCAGCCAGAGCTTCAACAACTTCCTCGTTCAGACCAAGGTTCAGGATTGTGTCCATCATACCCGGCATGGAAGCTCTTGCTCCGGAACGTACAGAAACGAGAAGCGGATTCTCTTTGTCTCCGAATTTCTTTCCTGTGATCTCCTCGAGCTTTGTCATAGCCTCCATAATCTGAGCCATGATCTCGTCGTTGATCTGTCTGCCATCCTCATAGTACTGTGTACAAGCCTCTGTCGTAACAGTGAATCCCTGCGGTACAGGAAGTCCAAGACCTGTCATCTCGGCGAGGTTAGCACCTTTTCCACCAAGAAGGTTTCTCATTGTTGCGTTACCTTCTGTGAACATATAAACCCATTTTGTTGCCATGTTCCAATGACCTCCTCAAATATTTTGCTAATAACTTCGCATTATTTCGCATATAATATTTTAATGGTTTCAGGCTTGTGCGTCAAGCGTTTTATCTGGAAACGATGCACAATCTTTACACGTGTTTTGTGTGCACAAATAACATGATCCGGAGATGGTACGGATATATCCTTTTTCCGTCCTCTCCGGATATTTTCTGTTGTCGTTATCCAGCTTCCGATAATGCCGCTTTTAAAAAACGCAGTTTACATTCTCAAAAATGTGCGGTACCCTTTCACCGCTTCATACACATCAGCTTTACTGGTTACCTCATATGGCGCGTGCATATTCAGGACTGCGACTCCGCTGTCGATCACTTCCATTCCATAGTTTGCCATGATGTAGGCGATCGTCCCGCCGCCGCCGAGATCGACTCTTCCCAGCTCTGCGAACTGATAAGCCACATTGTCATCATCCATGGCTTTTCTGAGCGCCGCTATATACTCTGCATTTGCATCGTTAGATCCGGATTTTCCCCGGCTTCCTGTAAATTTATTAAATGTAATGCCGCTGCCGAAAAATGCGGAACTGCGTTTTTCAAATGCCTCTGCGTACATCGGATCGTAGGCAGCGCTCACATCGGAGGATAACATCCTCGAATTCATCAGGGCGCGGCGTACTTTTAATTCTGATTCGCCCTCTGACAGGGCAATCAGTTCGGCAACCGTATTCTCAAAGAATTTCGAGTGCATTCCGGTCGCGCCGACACTGCCGATCTCTTCCTTATCGACAAGGAGACAGCAGCCTGTTTTCTTTGCCTCGGTAATATCGAGCATTGCAAACAGGGAAGTAAATGCACACACTCTGTCATCCTGCCCGTAGGAAAGGATCATGCTCCGGTCAAAGCCGCAGTCTCTTGCTTTTCCAGCCGGAACGATCTCCAGTTCAGCCGAGAGGAAATCCTCCTCATCTATGTCATATTTTTCTTTCAGGATACGGAGGACATTTGCTTTGATTGCTTCTTTCGCCTGAGCTTTTTCTGATTTCTTATCTTCTATGTCCGCTGTTAATGTATCTGATGATGTCAGCTCTTCAATCACTTCCTCCACCGGACGGTTTCCAATCAACAGATCCAGCTTTTCTCCCTCGATCACTTTGGAGGCTTTCTTCTCCATCTGCTCCTGCGCGAGATGAATAAGGAGATCCGTGATCACAAATACCGGATCATTTTCATCCTCTCCGACAGAAACTTTCACAGTCGTTCCATCCTTCTTCACAATGACACCGTGAAGGGAAAGCGGTTGGGCGACCCACTGATACTTCTTAATCCCGCCGTAATAGTGGGTGTCCAGATATGCCAGTCCTTCATTCTCATAGAGAGGATTCTGTTTCACATCGATCCTTGGAGAGTCAATGTGCGCGCCAAGGATATTCATACCCGCCGAAACCGGCTCCTCGCCAATGCGGAAAAGTGCGATCATCTTGTTCATGCACACTGAATAAACCTTATCACCCGTTTTAAGGCATTCCCCGACTGCCATTACATCTTTCAGATCCCGGTAGCCGGCTTTCTCCGCCATGCTGACGGCAAGCTCCACACACTCGCGCTCCGTCTTGCCTGCATTTAAGCAGGATTTATATTTTTCATTGATGCTGTCCAGCTCTGCGAGCTGTTCTTGGGTGTATGTGTTCCATGCATTTTTTCTGTCCATATTGATTTCCTTCCTTTCGGGGACGTAGTAAAACCCCATTTTACTACGTCCCCAATTTAGTTTTACTGTGTCCCAAATTGAACTTTACCCTGTCCCTTTTCGCTCATTTTTTAATTATACAACTTTTTACATTTCTATACAATCGTTCCGTTTTTGCTTTCGTGAGTTTCAGTTCCTTCTGAATCTGATCTTTATACTGTTCCCGCATTTTCATATCTTCAATAATCTCATAAGGTCCTTCCAATCCACGCAGATGTGCTTCCTGCTTCAATATCGTCAAAGCGGCTTTTACAAGCTGTATTTCTACATCTTCAGGTATATCTATAAAAACCTGCTTTTGCCCCTTGTTATGAAAATCAAGATATTCCTCAAAATCGGAAAACTTTTCTTTATATATTTTTATCGCTTTCGGATGTATTATCCGGCTTTTTTCAGTTTCATATTCCTTAAGACTTGAATAAATATAATTTAAGGGATACTTCACAAGATTGGCATTGACCGGATTCATATGGATATACCTCATACAGTTCCAAAAATACTGCTCTGTTTCCACACATTCGCTTTTGAACCTGTCCTGAAATACATGACCGTTCCGACTATGTTTATAGTTGTAGTATTCTGCAAATTCTGCCAAGACAATGGCTAAGTAACTTGATAAGAGTTTCAGATCAACACGAATCAGAATATGAAAATGCGTCGACATAATAACATACGCATATATTTCGATATCATGATCTTTAAGATGCTTCGTCAGAAGCCTTATGAAATTGTTCTTCTCTCTTTTCTGCTTAAAAATAGGCTCTTTATTAATCCCTCTCGCTATCACATGATATATGTCGGTAGCGCTTCTTCTACGAGCAGTACGCGGCATTGTTTCACCCCTTTTCCCATGATTAGGGACAGGGCAAAATTCAGTTTGGGACACCTTGATTCTTAATCGGGGACGTAGTGAAATCAACTTTTACTACGTCCCCGAAAGAAGTTACCACTCGAATTTTTTCTCGAAATATGCTTTCAGATCTTCAATCTTAATTCTTTCCTGCTCCATGGTATCGCGGTCACGGACAGTTACGGCTCCGTCCTCTTCTGACTCGAAATCGTATGTCACACAGAAAGGTGTTCCGATCTCATCCTGACGGCGGTAGCGTTTTCCGATGTTTCCACGGTCATCGTACTCGCAGTTATAATACTTGCTCAGTTCTGCAAAGATTTTCTCTGCCCCTTCATTCAGCTTCTTAGAGAGCGGCAGCACGCCGATCTTGACCGGAGCCAGCGCCGGATGGAAGTGAAGCACTGTACGCATATCCGGCTTCTCCTCTGTTCCGATATTTTCTTCGTCGTAAGCGCTGCAAAGGAATGCAAGTACCATACGGTCTGCTCCCAATGACGGCTCAATAACGTACGGAATGTATTTTTCCTTAGTCTCATCATCGAAATACGTCAGATCCTGACCTGATACGTTCTGATGCTGTGTCAGGTCGTAGTCTGTACGATCAGCGATCCCCCACAGCTCGCCCCATCCGAACGGGAAGAGGAACTCCACGTCTGTAGTCGCCTTGCTATAGAAGGACAGCTCTTCTTTATCATGATCGCGATAGCGGACTTCGTCGTCTTTAAGACCGAGTGAAGACAGCCAGTTCAGGCAGAAACTCTTCCAGTAGTCGAACCACTCAAGATCTGTATCCGGTTTGCAGAAGAACTCAAGTTCCATCTGCTCGAACTCTCTTGTACGGAATGTAAAGTTCCCCGGTGTGATCTCGTTACGGAAAGATTTTCCAATCTGGGCGATACCAAACGGAAGTTTCTTTCTGGATGTACGCTGTACATTCTTGAAATTCACAAAGATACCCTGCGCAGTCTCCGGGCGGAGATATACAGTATTCTTGGCATCTTCTGTCACGCCCTGGAATGTCTTGAACATCAGGTTGAACTGACGGATATCCGTAAAATTATGCTTTCCGCATGTCGGACACGGAATCTGATGTTCCTCGATAAATGCTGTCATCTGCTCCTGGGACCATCCGTCCACAGAGCCTTCTAAAGTAATTCCTTTTTCTTCGCAGTAATCTTCGATCAGCTTATCTGCGCGGAAACGCTCATGGCACTCTTTACAGTCCATCAGCGGGTCGCTGAAACCGCCGAGATGTCCGGAAGCCACCCATGTCTGCGGGTTCATCAGGATTGCACAGTCAACACCCACATTATACGGATTTTCCTGTACAAATTTCTTCCACCATGCTTTCTTTACATTATTTTTCAGTTCCACACCAAGATTGCCGTAATCCCATGTGTTTGCAAGCCCGCCATAGATCTCGGAACCCGGATATACGAATCCTCTTGACTTTGCGAGTGCTACAATTTTATCCATTGTCTTTTCAACCATTGTTATGTTCCTCACATTTCTTTTTCTCAATCGGTACTTATTATAACGGCTGTATCCGTATTTTTCAAGGGATTGGATGTAATGTTATGTAAGTGTCTCCAGTATCTCCAGCGACTTAAAATGCTTATCCACATATACTTCCATGAGCCGTTCCATCACTTTTCCCAGTTCATTCAGCACTTTGTCCGTAACATTGAATGTGTAAAGCTTCTCGATCGTACTGGATTCTATATATTGCATGCTATATAAAGTTGAATTATCCAGTATCATTCCGTCAATAACATTTCCACCGCATTCACTGCAGACAAGTCCGCCCTTTGCTGGGCTGAACACGGCCGGACGATCTTTATCACCACAGTTCACACACTGAAACACCTGCGGTCCCTGACCGTTGATGGTCAGAGCTTTTAATTCAAATATATAACGAATCAGCCGGTCGGGAATATGCGGATTGATAAGCGCACGCATTGTCTGGTACAGAAGTTTTAACATTTCCCGCTCATCATTGGATTCCTTTGTATAATAATCGGCAAACTCCAGAAAATAAAATCCGTAGTAAGCTCCCACCATATCTTCCCGAAGCTCCGCAAAATAATTTGAAATACTTGCCGACTGTATCGTATATGATGTCCTCCCCGCGTACAGCGTAAACTCTCCGAATGAAAACGGATTGACCGAGCCTACAAGCGGGCTGTTCGGCCGCCTTGCCCCCCGGGCGAAAGCGGAGATCTTTCCCTGTTCTTTTGTCAGTATGACCACACGCCGGTCATATTCCCCGATAGGCATGGTCGAAAGAACCATCCCCGTAAGTACGATCTGATTCACGCTGTTCCTTTCTGCAGCTTTGCTCCGTAATAGCGCTGCTGTTTTCCTCATACATCTTAAATTTAAGATAATCGTCGATCCTGCCGCTTGCCATAAACTGGTCCCAGTATATCTCTTTCATCGGTCCACCTCTTCTTCCGTGTCTTCTCCGCCGGTCTGTTCCAGGAATCTGATAGCATCTGCCATAACGTTTCCCGTAAACTTACGCTCATTTTCTTTACCGGAAGAGATTATACAATTAGGTTCTCCGATTCTTAAAAGCACTATACCCCGCAAAAAATACCAGGACTTTTTGCAGGGCGAAGCCTTGACAGTTTCTTTTGATATTATAGTGAATTCTCTCTCAGATAGCAAATATGATTTCAGTATACAGGCACACAAAATCAGCTTTGCGAATGCACAGCCTGAAGTGCTGCTGCATTCAGGCCACACGGGAATCAATGATCTTATAAATTATTAGCAGTATAACGGCGATTGGAACGAGCAGTACGGCATGTATGGTAAACAGAGGCTGCTTCAGTATGACTGCCACACGCGATGATATGAATACAACAATGATTGCCGGCACGGTGTATTGCAGCCAGAGCTTAGCTCTGCTTTTATATGGGTTGGGATAATAAATACGGGCAAACCATGTCCCTGCTGCCGCGATGATCACTAACTGCAGCAATCTTCCGGAAGTAACAGTCGTGTAAGACGGTTCGACCGAATTCAGATCTCCATACCCAGCAGACAAAGCAAGATATAAACCTCCCCATAGCAGGGAAAGAACGGCCATTGCTCCACACATGTCACGAATGGTCATCATAACCTTCTGACCTGCAGTAAGCCTCGGTATCTCTTCCAGCACACTGTCGCAAAAAACCTTGTAATCTTCTCCGATCACAGAAGACGCCGGATCGCCGCGCTGTTCTCCATCCAGTATCATCTGGGTGATATCCCTGCGGACTCTCTCCTGATCATATGCGCTGATATCAACGCCTCTGATATACAGGGTCATATCTTCCAGCACCTTTCTGCCGTCCTTTGAAATCTTTTCTGACATCTGCTCACTTTCATTCCTGAGCATCCTCGTCCTCTTACTCATATTCTTCTCCTCCTTCATACCATATGCACCGCATCGCCCTGCATTCAGTCGATGCGGTCGTCTATAAGCCGGTATGCGCCGTACACCGCCAGTGCCAAAACCACTCCCAGTCCGATATGAATACTGAACAATTTGTATGTGATCAGATAATTTACGCAGACTGCCGCAATAAAAACAACTGCCAGTACCGCTCCCCATTTCACATTAAAGGTTCTGCTGCTCTCAAATGAATATCTCGTCAGAAGTGTGATAAGCCCTTCCGATCCTGCCAGAAGTAAAATTCCGCCCAGCACATTGCCCAATGTAACCGGACAGTTAAACGTCGACAGTACACCGGTCAAAACTTCCAGCAGCCGGCCGAAACACCAGATCACAAGCAGCACGGCCACGGCAGGCAGCGTATCCCTGACAGATACAAACATTTTTTCTTTCCAAGTCATATGTGGTATTTCCCCCACAATATTGTCACAGAATTCGCGGTAATCTTCTCCGATCACTTCTCTGGCAGAACTCCCCCTCTTTTCCCCGTCTATGAGCATCTGCGTAATGTCTCTCCTGACCCGTTCCTGTTCATACATCGAAACCGGAACCCCTCGCAGGTAGACTACGATATCAGTCAGAACTTTCTTTCCGTCATCAGAAAGCTGTTCCTGTAGTTCATTGTTCTCCTTTAACATCTCTTTGACTCTTCTGCTCATCTCATATCCCCCTCCACATCATGAAAAAGTCGCTCTACTGCTGCAGACAGCTCTCTGTAATTTTCTGCGAACTGTCTCAGCTCTGTTATTCCTTTATCTGTCAGTGAATAATACTTTCTCTTGGGTCCCAGTTCCGACTGACGGTATACGGCTGTCACCAGTTCATTTTTCTCCAGTCTCAGGAGAAGAGGATATATCGTCCCCTCAGCTACACTGCCAAACCCGTACTCCTCCAGCTGCCGGGATATTTCATATCCATATGTTTCGTTTTTGCTGATAATCGCCAGAATACAGCCTTCCAACGTCCCTTTCAACATCTGTGACGGGATCATAATTTCACCTGCCTAACTTTAACTGACCGCATACTACTTTGTAATGCAACATAGCTTTGACTATATTGTAATACAAGGTAGAATATATGTCAATCCACGGATACTGATATATTTATTGGAAAGCAGCAAAAAAGACCTCTTTACCTTTAAAATGTAAAGAAGTCATTTTTACGCAAATTATGCTATTTTACTGGAAAGCGTATCTCTCTGCTGCTCAATGGCAGCCGCCGTTTCCATGACATCCGTGTTTATCTTCCCCGCAATGTCCTCCGTGATGCCCTTCCCCATGATGTCCTTCTCCATGATGGCTACACTGGATATCCGGATTATATGCAAGATTTCCTTCTATAAGAGCTTTTACAGCCTCGTCGGCATCGCCTGTGACACCGCCGTATAAATTAATTCCTGCGTCTGCAAGCGCATTCTTCGCGCCCATGCCGATCCCGCCGCAGATCAGTGTATCAACACCCAGTTCTGTCAGGAATCCAGCCAGTGCCCCGTGTCCGCTTCCGTTAGTATCTGCTACCTGTTCTTTTGTGATCTGTCCGTTTTCCACATCATAGATTTTGAACTGCTCTGTGTGTCCGAAATGCTGAAATACATTTCCGTTTTCAAATGTTACTGCTATCCTCATTACATTTTCTCCTTTCGCCGATATGAGCTGCGTGTTCAGGCCCTCCGGTCTGCCGCATCTTTTCTGACAGAAATGGATCGCCGAGCCATCACACAGCCGGTAGTCTCCGCCCGAGATCAACAGAACTTTCCCGTTTACAATGCTGTCCGCAATCTTCTCCCTGGCGCTTTCGTAAATCTCCGTCACCGTAGTTCTGGAAATATCCATCCGTTTTGCACATTGTTCGTGAGTCAGCTTCTCCAGGTCGATCAGCCGGATCACTTCATACTCATCGACCGTCAGCGTTATACTCACACCGCCAGGAATTCCGTCTGGTCTGAAGCTGCCGTAATCAGGCTCGGCGCAGACTCTCCTGCATCTTCTCGGTCTTGCCATACAGATACCTCTCTTTCATTTCCGTCATATGTCGAAAATAATATAGCACAATTTCGCGGGAATAGCAAGACATAAGAACAGCTTGCCCAAACGCAGGCAGGCAGGAATGGCTTTTAACACATCATTCCTGCCTGATCACTATTCCGATTTTATTATCTACTCATCTTCTCGATACCCAAAGTTCTTCATCAGGTAATCGCTGTCTCTCCAGTTCTTCTGTACCTTCACCCAGAGCTTCAGGTTCACCTTGCAGTCCAGCATCCGCTCTATCTCATAACGTGCCGTGCTTCCGATCTTCTTGAGCATGCCGCCCTGCTTTCCGATGATAATCCCCTTATGGGAATCCCTCTCGCAGATGATCGTCGCATCAATGTGCATCACTTTCCGCTCCATCTTCATACGGTCGATTGCAACCGCAATACCATGAGGAATCTCTTCGTTCAGACAGTGAAGCGCTTTCTCACGGATCAGCTCCGCCACAATCTGGCGCTCCGGCTGGTCTGTCACTGTATCCTCATCGTAGAACTGCGGGCCGTACGGAAGATATTTCAGTATCACTTTCACAAGTTCATCCGTATTGTCACCGCTTCTTGCCGACACCGGCACGATATCCGCGAAATCATATTCCTTCCGGTATGTATCGATGGCCGGAAGCAGATCTTCCTTCTTCACCATGTCGATCTTGTTGATCACGAGGATGACAGGAGTTTTCACTCTTTTTAACTGATCGATGATGTGCCGCTCTCCCGCACCGATAAATGTGGAAGGCTCCACCAGCCAGAGCACGACATCCACTTCATTTAATGAACGTTCAGCTATATTTACCATATATTCACCCAGCTTATTCTTTGCCTTATGGATACCCGGCGTATCTACAAATACAATCTGCCCGTCTTCCGTTGTCAGGACGGTCTGGATGCGGTTTCGCGTTGTCTGCGGTTTGTTTGACGTGATTGCGATCTTCTGTCCGATCAGGTGATTCATCAGGGTAGACTTTCCTACATTCGGTCTGCCGATCAGGGTGACAAAACCGGATTTAAAGTTATCTTTCATACATTCTCCTCTTCATTGGGGACGTAGTAAAATCGGGTTTTACTACGTCCCCGTTCACACTTTTTTCACATTTCAGCTTAATGTCCTTACTTCCATGAACATATCTTTATTCTCTTCGATCTTCTCCTCGCTTCCGATCACACAGAGGGAATGCTCGCTCAGCATCGCCTCAAGCACTTTCGCGAGCGCCCGGATATCGGCCTGATCCGCATCGAGGATCTGCGCGCGCTCCTCACGGATCATCTCTTCCGTGACACGGTTCATATACAGGTTCATGGAACGGCTGCCTTTTGCGGACGGATTCATCGGGCGGTCAATATTGCTGATCGTACCGATGATGAATTTATTCATGTCGCGGTCGCTTACATTGAAGTTCTTCAGATACTCCACAACTCCCTCATACACATCCATCGTCTTTTTCAGGTTCGGATCTCTATAAGAGATGAGATATCCTTCGCCGATTCTGTTGAAATTGCTCATGCATCCGTAAGCTCCGCCCTTGACACGGATATTTTGCCAGAGATAATCGTAGCTTAAGATGACTTTAAGGATCTGAAGAGCTCCCGTATATTCGGCGCCGGCGTCGATGAAGTTACCTGTCCGTGCCACATACTGCACTTTCGATGAAGTCTTGAAGCCCTCATTGCGCTTCCTGCAGTGAAGGATACACGGACCGGATACCTCATCTGCAGCTCCGGCATCTGCGTTCTGCACATCCGCTCCTGCTGCATCTGCGTCCGCTCCCGCATCCGCTGTGTCATTCAACCTGCTGCCCACTGCGGCAAATGCATTCTTCATGGGTTCAAGACCTTCTTCCGCCGATGTATAGCTTATCATCATATTATCTGCGCGGAAGATCTTCGCGGCGATAGCCTTCAGGCTGCGGATCAGTTCTTCCTTATGTCCCTCGAAATCTTCCTCAATCTCTTTGACCACCTCATAGTATCCGATACCGTCCGTATCATCTTTAAATTTGGCGATCGGCGATGTATAGGACAGGGAGCGGAGCGCCGCCGTCGTGTGTCCTGAAGAGAGGAACGACATCTGCAGGCGGGATTTCAGCATGGCAAGGATCTCTTTGAGCCGCTTCTCGTCATCCAGCTTTGATTCCATGAGGATCTCGCGCATCATGGAAAGAAGCACATCCATCTTCGGATACAGCGCCTTTCCTTTGATCTCAAATGTTGCGCGGAAATCTTTTTCTTTTACTTTCGTTACGTCAGTATAAAGCTCCAAAGATGTACCGATACCGCCGGTGTGAACATTTATCTCATTGAAGAGTTCACCGTATTCATAGTTCGTTGTATCAATAATTCCCAGTACGCTCTGAAGGATACCCACATAGGGCAGTTTCTCTTCTTTGATACCGGACAGGTCAAACATCAGTGTCACATAGCCGATACCGTTCGTTTCCACATTATGGTGCACCATTTTCACACCGTCAATCTCTTTTTCATCATTGTAGATCGGCGCGATCTCCCTGGAAATATCCTCTCTATGGAGCACTGGAATCTTCTCCAAGTCTTCAGGAGCTGACTCTTCCTCCTGATATGCTTCCAGCTCTTTCGTCGCGCTCACAAGGTTTTCCACCTCTTCCGGTGACAGGCTGTCTTTATAGCTCTGGAGCTTCTCAGCAAGCTCCCGGTCCATTCGCGCGGTACGTCCCTGCTCCGGACGGATGATCACGATCGAACCGTGAGTGTTATCCAGCAGATATGTCCGGATCAGATCTTCAAAATATCCGGTCTCCACCTGGCTTTTCAGGAACTCGAATGTAGGGATTGCCTCCATATGGATGAACGGTTTCTCCTCATCATAGAGCCAGCTGTCAAAGAGCTGCAGCCCGTACATCAGCCCTCGCGGATAATTTCCGAAATCAGCCTCGCGGAAACGGAACTCGTGATAGTTGATACCGGCACGCAGCGCTTTCCGGTCAATGCCTTTCTCTGCAATATTCTTCAAAGTATCCTCGATCACATGGATAAATTCTTCTTTCTGCTCCATGTTGGCATTCTTCGCGATAACAGAGAAGATTGGCTGATATACACCGTTGTCATAGGAACCCATAATATCCTTACCTATCCCCGCATCAAGGAGCGCTTTCTTGAGAGGCGCGCCCGGAGCACTCAGGAGCGCATAGTCCAGGATCTGGAATGCCAGATACAGTTTCTCGTCCAGAGATGTACCGATCACCTTATTGTAAGAAAGATAAGTATTATCGGAAATATTTTCATCGCTTGCTATGGAATATTCCCGAACAATCTCTTTCATTCCCGTAAACGGCTGCTGGTACCGGATTGCAGAATCCACCTGGATCTGATCAAAATCCGAAAGATAATTCTCATCCAGCCATCTCAGCTTCTCTTCCATGTCCATATCGCCATAGAGATAGATATAACTGTTGGACGGATGATAATATTTCCGGTGGAAATCAAGGAACTGTTCATAGGTAAGCTCCGGAATCACCTCGGGATCACCACCGGACTCATTTGCATAAGAAGTATCCGGGAAGAGCGAATTCAGGATCACGCGGTCGAGCACGCCTTCGGGTGACGAGAAAGCTCCTTTCATCTCATTGTATACAACGCCCGACAGCGTCAGCTCTCCGTCCGGGTCATCCAGATGATAGCTCCAGCCCTCCTGGCGGAATGTCTTGTCATTCTGATAAATATTTGGATAAAATACCGCATCCATATATACGTGCATCAGGTTCTGGAAATCCTTGTCATTGCAGCTTGCAACCGGATACACAGTTTTATCCGGATAAGTCATCGCATTTAAGAATGTATTGAGGGAGCCTTTTACAAGCTCTACAAACGGGTCTTTCACCGGGAACTCCTTTGATCCGCACAGAACAGAGTGCTCCATAATATGTGGCACCCCGGTGCTGTCGGACGGCGGCGTGCGGAAGCCGATGGCAAACACTTTGTTCTCGTCGTCATTCTCCATCAGGAGCACTCTCGCCCCGCTTTTCTTATGTTTTAACAGGATCCCCTGAGATTTCAGGTCAGACAGTTCTTTGTCCTGGATCACTTCATATGCTGTGAGGTCATATATGCTCATACTTATGTCTCCTTACTGGTAATATCATTATAATAGGGCGGTCTGCAGACAACAGACCGCCCTATTAGTATAACACTATCTGCGAAAGTTTAAAAGGTAAGCATTCCCCTTTTTATCACCTCGTCTTTACTGCCTTTGAAATATGGGACAGCGTGTGTAGTATTGGCTGAGGACGCAAGCAGATGAATCTCGCCTTTCTTTATGCCGCATGACCGTGCGATAAAGTTCTGTGAAAACATTGCATACTGAATATCACGGCAGCGGACGGTAAGATACTGCTTTGAGAAATATCCATTTACAAGCTTTAAATAGGATTCATCCGCCCCGATTCCTTGCGTACGGTATTTCAGTACCATACCTGTAAACATCATGATCACTACAACAGCCAGCGCAATCCATACATACAGACAGTACGCATTTCCCGTCAGTTCATTGCACAGAAAAGCACCGCCCGTCATACAGAGAATAGCGATTACAGCAGGAACTGCCCATGCGCCCCATACGGACACAGGCAGTGGATCAGCAGGCTGATCCACTGCACATGCGTACTCCGGGAGAAGTATGGACAATCTCTCTTTTAACTTCTCTTTCTTACAGTATAGGATCAGAAAAGAATGCTGCTCTTCCTGGTCGTCGCCCATTCCCACATTAACAATCTCCGCCATATATCTGTGGCCGATCCGTGCTACAAAGGACTGTCTGATCTTTAGTGCCTGGATCTTGTCAACAGGAATCGTGTAGTCTATTTTCTTCAGGAATCCATATCTGATATAGATTTTGTTTCCCCTTCGTTTTGCACGGAAATTATAATATCTGACAAAATCCTTTACTGTATCCCACAATGTTGACAGAACGATAAAAGCCGCCACAAAAATCCCGGCCGCAGCGCTTGCCAGAGATGCCATCAGATCTGCCCGCCCGAGAATCTGCGCTGCACTTACTACAGAGCCCACAAGGACCAGCAGGAAGATCAGGACCGAAATCACACTGATCGAGAACGCTCCATGTTGAAGGATATCTGCCATATCTGCATGCACATCATATTTCTCAGGCTCTGTATCGGCAGAATATGCTGCGAAACTGTTTTCTGCAGCACGGCCGTTTTTATCTGCTGCCACACTCTCCGATACCCTGCCTGCCGCTATCTCCATCCTTCTCATAACTTCCTGCTGAAACCACAGGGCATCCGATTTCTTCAGCACGATCTTTACGTCAGTACTGTCTGCAGTAGACCGGCTGTTCGTGTCAAGCTTCACTTTGCACGTACCGAACAGCATCTCAATGAGATTCTGTTCCAGGTTGATATTGGATATATTGCGAATGCCTATCGTGTTTTTCTTTTTATTGACTCTGCCCTTCTCTATCACGATCGCATTTTCTTCAATGGATATGTATGTCTTAGCCCAAACAAGGACCTGACTGATCAGGCTGACTGCCAAAAGCGCTGCTACTCCCAGTAAAATAAACAGCCCCCTGCTTGTGATAAAAGACAGATCCGACTTTGTGATCTCATCAAAACTCTGAAAAAGCTGCGTAACCACAAGCACAAAGACAGCGATGATCACTGCCCCCGTCTGTTCCAGTATGATCGATATATGATTTCGGAATCTCTTGTTCCGCCTTGCATTATTTTCTTCCATAACCGGTTTACCCTTTCATGTCTGACCCACTCTGATCTTCCGTATTTCTCTCCGACAGCTGTTCTTGTAATTCTGACTGCGCCTCCCTCTGTTCCAGCACGATTTGATTGATCCGTTTTCTCAGACTTTCCGCAATCCGGTCTGCTTTTTCATCTTCCAGAAAAGAGAGTGTAACATCCCCGCCTCCGGTAGTTACGATCACTTTTGCAACACGGAACATCTGATCGACCGGACCTTTCTTAGTCTGGATTTTGTGGATACGCTCGATCGGAACAATATTGCGCTTTACAAACAGATATCCCTCGATGATATCAATACACTCGTCATTTATACTGTACCGATACCGGTGATAGCGGAAATACGGACTTATCAGTACATCGAAAAGTATGAGCACTGCAAGAATAAGCGAAATCCACTTTCCGATCGTAACATCTTTCGGAAAAATCCAAAAATAATCGACTGCCCCGATCACCGCAAGAATGATCGCTCCTGTTATTATACCGGCCGTATACATACAGCTCAGCGCACGTTTTGAAAGCTTTTCGTACATTTTTCCTCCTTAACCGGAGAGTTCCGCGCAAGAAACTCTCCCACCGGAAATCCCCGGTCTATTTGTACTGTGTGTTTAATACAATGATACAAAACGCGCATCTCCCTGTCAATACATTTCTGCGCCGCACTCGTCAGTTTTCCCGATCCGTTCACCGATCCGCAGCAGCCGATTATATTTTTCTGTATTTTCCGCATAGCCTGGAGCACCGAATCGGATTTTAGATGCCCCATATGCAACCGCAAGATCCGCCTGCAGTGTATCTGCTGTCTCCCCTTCCTGATCTGCAAACAGCACGCCATATCCTGCCTCCCGTGCTGCTTTGAGTATGTCAGACATCCCGGTCAGCGTGCCCGTCTGGCCCGTTCTGACAGAAACAGCATTTGCCGCACCAAGACGAATCCCTTTTTCCAGTCTTTTAAGATTACCGTCAAATAAAGCACCGCCCACAAGCTGTATCCTGCTTCCCATCCGTTCTGTGAGCTCCACCCAGCCTTCCCAATCATCCTGATCCAGCGCATCCTCTATAGAAGAGATTGGAAATTCCTCAGCCAGCCCCTCATAATATGCGATCATCTCCCGGGTGTTCCTGCATATTTCCCGGCCTTTGAGCTGTCCTTCCTCTGTAAATCTGTAGCATTTCCCGAGAGGATCATACATCCTTGAAGCCGCCGCATCCAAAGCCACTGACACATCCCGTCCCCACCGGAATCCCGCCTGCTCTACCGCGGCCCTGAGAAGACGCAGAGCTTCTCTTATATCCAAAAGCTCCGTTATATATCCTCCGTCCGGTTCTTCAGACACAGAAATCCCTCTGACATCCGCTATCTGTCTGAACATACGCGCGATCTCGATACATGCACTGATCTGCCCGCAGAATGTATCTCTGCCGGACGGTACTACCATAATTCCCCGTACGTCCGGGCCATGTGCTCCCGCTTTCCCGCCTTTAATTACCGATACGGCGGGCATGGGAATGCCTTTTGCCTGAACACCGCCAAGATAGCGGTACAAGGGAAGTCCGAGCGCAGCCGCTGCTGCACTGGCTGCTGCGGCTGATACGCTGAATAAAGCCGCTGCTCCCAGAGCGCTCTTATCCTCCGTGCCATCCAGACGGATCATTGTACTGTCAATCTCTTCCTGATCAAAAACATTTTTCCCGATCAGTTCCTGCGCAATATGAGTATTGATATTTTCGATCACCCAGTCAGCCAGACCGGACATTTTCTCCGGACTTTTTACTGCCGTTTCTGCAGCCGCAAGACCTGCACTGATAAGTCCGGACGGCACAGAAACTCTTCCCACGATATTCTCGCCGGCCAGCGCCTCCGTCTCTACCGTCGGATTTCCCCTGCAGTCAAAGATTTTTCTTGCGAATATATCACGGACCGGCAGCTTTACATCCAACTGTTCCAACTTTATCACCCTCCCTTTCAACGACTCCGGAACTGTTACAGTCCGCTCACATACATATAGTGGACTGTGACACAGAACATATTATTTCCGCACCGGCTTTTCTCAATGCATTGACTTTTCATATTCCAGAGATTACAATTCGGTTAGACGGCAAAAGTACAAAAATACTTTACAAAATCTCAGGGGGCAGAAGTATGAAAGATAAAATCAAATATTTTCTTATGCTGACATTCAGCACGCTTCTCATCGCATTTGGCACTTATTTTTTCAAATTTACGAATAACTTTACATTCGGAGGAATTACCGGACTTGCCGTCCTCGTGGCGAAGACCGGTCTGATTTCCGCAAGTGACTTTAACCTGATCATGAGCATGATCCTGCTGCTCGTCGGTCTGGTAATACTGGGGAAAAAATTTGCGGCAAAAACAGCATACTGCAGCATCCTTCTCTCTTTTGCACTCTCCGCGATGGAGCGTATCTTTCCGATGGACGGGGCGCTTACAGAGCAGCCTATGCTGGAACTGTGTTTTGCCATTGCATTACCTGCCCTCGGCTCTGCTATTCTGTTCAATATCGGAGCTTCCAGCGGAGGTACGGATATTATAGCTATGATACTGAAGAAATATTCCAGTTTCGATATCGGGCGGGCGCTTATGATCTCTGACGCCGTGATCACTGCTGCCGGTTTCTTCATATTTGATATTGAAACCGGTCTCTACTCAGTGCTCGGTCTGGCGATCCGTTCATTCATGATCGACAACTTCATTGAAAGTTTCAACTTGTCGAAGTACTTTAATGTCGTGTGCGACGACCCGGAGCCAATCTGTGATTTTATCGTACATACGCTGTCAAGGAGTGCCAGCGTATGCCACGCAAAAGGCGCTTATTCGGGCAAAGACAAATATATCATTTTCACAGCCCTGAATCGGGTACAGGCAGTTCGTCTCAGGAACTATATCCGGCAGAATGATCCGGAAGCATTTATCCTGATCTCCAATACGAGCGAGATCATAGGAAAGGGATTTCACAGTGTATAAATCTGCCCGGAGCGCACCTTCTATCCCGAAAACCACTCCGCATTGAAATACTTGTCAAAAAAACTTTTATCATATTATAGAAACGGAGAAGTATATAAATGAAACATCTTGTTATAGCAGAAAAACCTTCCGTCGCGCGGGATATCGCCCGTGTACTCGGATGCAGCAAAAAGAGTAATTCCTATATAGAAGGAAACGATTATGTTGTCACATGGGCTCTGGGTCATCTGGTCACACTGGCTGACCCGGAAGAATACGGGGAACAGTACAAAACCTGGAGCATGGATACTCTTCCCATGCTTCCTGAGCATTGGAAGCTGGTCGTGATCCGGCAGACATCCCGTCAGTATCACGCGGTCAAAGAACAGATTTTCCGAAAAGATATCTCGGATATCATTATCGCCACGGATGCAGGCCGTGAAGGTGAGCTCGTCGCCCGCTGGATCCTCGATAAAGCTGGAAATAAAAAGCCCCTCAAACGTCTCTGGATTTCCTCTGTGACAGACAAAGCAATCCGTGAAGGATTTGCCCATTTGAAGCCAGGAAAAGATTATGATAATCTGTATCGCGCAGCAGAGGCCCGTGCAGAAGCTGACTGGGTAGTAGGTATCAATGCGACTCGTGCCCTCACCTGCAAATATAACGCACAGCTCTCCTGCGGCAGAGTTCAGACTCCTACGCTGGCAATGATCGCTTCAAGAGAGGAAGAAATAAAAAACTTTATTCCCAAATCATATTATGGACTAAAAGCAGCAGCCGGAGGGATTACTTTTACCTGGGCTGATGCGCAGACCAATTCCGGACGCACTTTTGACAAAGCAAAAATCGATACAATCCGGAAAAATGCTGGAAATAAGATCCACATTTCCGAGGTTAAAAAGAAAACAAAGAAAACTTATTCTCCCGCCCTGTATGATCTGACTGCGCTGCAGAGAGAAGCCAACCAGCGTTACGGCTATTCTGCCAAGGAGACACTGAATATCATGCAGCGGCTTTACGAGAACCATAAGGTTCTCACTTATCCACGTACAGATTCCCGCTATCTCACCACAGACATGACAGGGACACTGAAAGAGCGCCTGAAAGCATGTGCTGTCGGCCCTTACCGCAAAGCTGCCGCCAGACTTTCCATGCAGGAGATCAGACCTGACAAGTCCTTTGTAGATAACACAAAGGTGTCAGACCACCACGCGATCATCCCGACAGAACAGTTTGTTCAGCTGGAGCACATGTCTGCCGACGAGCGGAAGATCTACGATATGGTCGTCCGCCGTTTTCTGGCCGTGCTGTCACCGGCATGTGAATATGAAGAGACATCTGTCACCGGCATGATCGGAAAAGAGACATTCCGCGCAAAGGGAAATGTGGTCATAAAAGCAGGATGGCGAGAAGTCTGCGGCACGGACTGTCAGGATTCCGATTCAGACGATCTGTCGGATGAGCATACTGGCGATCCGAGGCAGGATATGGTTCTGTCCGCATCTGCCAGCCAGGCACTTTCGAGCATCCATAAGGGAAGCGAACTGCCTGTCACTGCCCTGACAGTCACAGAAGGCAAAACAAAACCTCCTGCACATTTTACAGAGGGAACTCTCATCGCAGCTATGGAAAATCCGGCCAAATATATGCACCACAAAGACCGTACGCTTGTCCGCACTCTCGGCGAGACCGGCGGATTAGGAACAGTCGCCACCCGTGCCGATATCATCGAAAAGCTCTTCGGCAGTTTTCTCATGGAGAAGAAAGGAAATGAGATCCATATTACATCCAAAGGAAAGCAGCTTCTCTCGCTCGTGCCTGCCGATCTGAAGAGCCCGGAACTCACGGCACAGTGGGAAATGCGCCTGAAAGCCATCTCACAGGGAAAAGAATCCGATAGAAAGTTCATAGATGAGATTGAAGAATACACAAAAACTCTGATCAGCGATATCAAAAATGCTGACGGCACATTCCGCCATGACAATCTGACCCGCCACAAATGCCCCCAGTGCGGTAAACTGATGCTGGAAGTAAACGGAAAACACGGAAAAATGCTCGTCTGTCAGGATCGTGAGTGCGGGTACAGAGAGACCATTTCCCGGCGCACAAATGCACGCTGCCCGGTCTGCCATAAAAAGATGGAACTGGTCGGAAAAGGAGAGGCACAGCGATTCGTATGCTCCTGCGGACACAAAGAAAAACTCTCCTCCTTCCAGGAGCGCAAGAAAAAAGAAGGAAAAAGTGCAAATAAAAGAGATGTGGCAGCCTATATGCGAAAACAGGCAAAAGAAGCGAAAGAACCAATCAATAACGCCTTTGCTGAAGCATTTAAAAATCTGGGCTTATAAAGGTAAATTCTGGATTTATCTGACTGAGAAAGAGTCCGCCGGGAGGTATGTATTGTTAGCGCACACGTTTTCACTCGGTCGCGGTGTAACGGTACATAAGAGCGCAGAAGACGCGCTCTAAGTGCCGACGCCGCTCCGACGGTGCGTACACAATACATACCTCCCGGCTGCTTTCTTTCCCATCCCGAAAATCGAATTTCAAACGGAAGGAACAAAGCCGGATCTTTTTCGACTAAGAT
>NZ_VMSO01000024.1 GCF_008691045.1 Mediterraneibacter catenae | reverse complement strand
GCTGTAAGAAACATAATGTCTGTGTGGAGGGCGGAAAATATCCGGCGGCGATGTTGGTGAAAGAATTGAGAACGGGGGCTTTGGACGGGAGAAAGTGGTACTATTCAGACAGCCCGGTGATGAATGTAGACGAGAAGGAAGCGGCGGCGTACGATGACAGTCTTGAAAAGATGGAGAAGAAGTGGATGCCCAGCCAGGAGGCATTTTACATTATGAGCCATTCATTTGTGGAGTAAGATTTATGATAAGAAGATTGCAGAAAACAGATATCGATGCGGTTGCACAGATCTGGCTGACATCAAACAGAGAGGCACATGATTTTGTTCCGGCAGAGTATTGGGAAAGTAATTTTACACCAGTAAAGGAAATGCTCCTGCAGGCCGAAGTATATGTTTGTGAAGATGAGGAGAGTAATGAAATCCGCGGATTTATTGGTCTGGAAGATGAGTATATAGCAGGTGTTTTTGTTCGAAAAGAAGCCCGGTCAAAGGGAACGGGAAAAGCACTGCTGGACTATGTGAAAGAGATTAAGAAGAAACTGACCTTACATGTATATGTGAAAAATGAAAGAGCTGTCAGATTCTATCAACGTGAAGGCTTTCAGATTCTTAAGAAAATGACAGATGATGCCACAGGCGAGGAAGAGTGCCTGATGGCATGGAGAACTTATACACCGATGAAATATGAGCGGGGATAATTTATGGATTATATGATTCGTGAAATGAGGGAGGACGAATATCCTCTGTTGAAGGAGTTTCTATACGAAGCAGTCTATGTTGCAAAAGGTGCAGCGCCGCCGGACAGATCTATTACAGACTCTCCTGAACTGCAGGTATATATCCGTGATTTCGGCAGTTCGCGGCATGACAGTGCTCTGGTTGCTGAGATGAACGGCGACATTATAGGAGCTGTATGGGTAAGGATCATGGACGACTATGGGCATATTGATGATGAAATGCCGTCACTTGCTATATCTGTACTCAGACCGTTCAGAAAATCAGGGATTGGTACTGCACTGTTGAACGCCATGATTGAAAGAAAGAAGGCTGACGGATACTCAGGGCTTTCTCTATCAGTGCAAAAAGAGAATTACGCCGTGGATATGTACCGGAAAGCCGGATTTCATGTTGCATTGGAAAATGAGGATGAGTATATCATGACAATTCGGTTATAGATAATACATCAATCCTGACTTGGGGAGAAGGGAGAGTGCCAGCCATGTCTAAAAAGAAGAGCGTCACATCTGTTATTATACTGTTCCTGCTGATTGCAGCCGGATGTCTAGTCTGGCGCTGTCGCTATTTTTTTCTCGGTACGAGCAGTGATCCGGTCCGGGCAAAAGAAAATGAAGATTTCGGAATAGAGGATTTCCACAGTTCAGTGGACAAAGATGGGGACGGGATCGATGACCAGACGGATATCCTTCAGGGAGCAAGAGATTATATTTCCACAAATCCGGTTTATAAGAGCAAGTATTATTCTACTGGGTATCCGGATGACAAATATGGCGTCTGTACGGATGTTGTTGCAAATGCAATGAAAAGTGCAGGGTATGATCTTATGGAACTTGTCAATGCAGATATTCTGGCGGATCCGGAGGATTACAATATTGAAGAGCCTGATATCAATATTGATTTCCGGCGAGTGAATAATCTGAAAGTATATTTCGCCCATACTGCGGTTGAGCTTACAATGGACGTCTATGATATCAGTCAGTGGCAGGGCGGAGATATCGTGATCTTTGAGAATCATATCGGAATCGTTTCAGACAAGAGAAATGATGACGGAGTGGCTTATGTGATCCATCACAATGATCCGTTTCAGAAGTCATACGAGGAGGATATCCTTGAGAGCAGGGATGATATTACCGGCCATTACCGTGTCAGTGAATAAGAACAGCGGGAGAAGGCTGATAAGAAATACAGGCAAAATAGTGGAGAACGGGGGAAAGTTATGGAGAGATGTCCGTGGTGTATGTGCAATGAAAAGATGATCCGCTACCATGATGAAGAATGGGGCGTTCCGGTGCATGACGACCAGAAACAGTTTGAGTTTCTGATGATGGAAGTCATGCAGTGCGGGCTCAACTGGAACATGATGATCCAGAAGAGGGAGATTTTCAGAAATTGCTTTGATAATTTTGATTATGACAAAGTGGCTGCGTATGGTGAAAAAGACATACAAAGGATTTTGGAAACAGAGGGGATGATTCGATCAAGAAGGAAAATTGAAGCAGTGATACATAATGCCCGGTGCTTTCAGGATATCCACAGGGAGTTTGGTTCTTTCAGCGAGTATATCTGGAGCTTTACTAAAAGGAAGACTTATCTGTATACCGGACATCAGAAAGGAGAGATCCCGGCAAGAAACGGTCTGTCGGACAGGATAAGCAAGGACCTGAAAAAACGCGGACTGAAGTATATGGGGTCTGTTACAGTCTATTCACATCTGCAGGCATGCGGTATTATCAATGATCATATGGAATCTTGTTTTCGGTATCAGGAGCTTCTGGAAATGACAGATCCGGTTCACAAGAGAAGAGATCACGAATAAGGAGGGGATTTAATGTATCAGGATTACAGACCATCGGTGGATATTAAGCTTTTGGCAAAATGGATCGGTGTTTTATTCTGGCTTACCATCGTAAGCATTGTGGCAGGACTTTTTACCGGTAATAACAGCGATGAACTGTATGGAATCGGATGGCTGATAAGAGCAGGAGCTGATCTGGCATATGGTATTGTGCTGTTACGTCTGGCTTCCGAGGATGAATCCTACAGGAGGTCAGGAATATGTGTTATCCTCTGTGCAGCTATTGGTATTGTTTCAACTGCGATGAACGTGGCAATCCCGGGAGCAGGGATCATGCTGGGAATGATTGCCGTAATCCTGACCGCAGTGCTGGATATAGCAGGCGAATATTACGAGTTTAAAGCGCATGCCGGTGTTATGAGTTATGTCAGCCAGATGATGTCGGATAAATGGGAAAGATTATGGAAATGGAAATTATGGACGATGCTTGGCATGTTGGCTGCCGTAATTGTATCGATACTGATTTCTGTGATCGGAGTGTTCATAGCGCTTGTCTCTGGAATAGGAACGTTTGTGGTAAGTATTATGAAGATCGTATACCTCCGTCAGACGGCTAAAACCCTGGAGGGATATGAATAGACTGCAGTGGAAGTACACTGTTACCGGATTGGAAACATACGGAATCCGCAATTCGTCTTTTCACGTACGATGCGATATTATATAGTTTTGATAAAAGAAAAGGAGGCTGTGTAATATGGCATTAGGGGATAACATTAAAAGGCTGAGAGAGGAGCGCCAGCTGACTCAGCAGATGCTTGCGGATAAGCTGTATGTATCAAGACAGACAGTCTGCAGATGGGAGAACGGCACAAGATGCCCGGATCTTATCATGGCGAAAAAACTCGCGGTGGAACTGAATATCAGTCTGGATGAACTGATATCAGATGAAGATGTAGATCAATTTACAAAGGAAGGATTCCCATTTCATTCAGATAAAGTGAAAGAGAGAAAAGCACTTGAGGAGCGGCAGAAGCGTGTAATGGAGTTTATTCAGCTTGTCGGTGCGATATTTCTTCTGATCTCTGTATTCTGCCGGATACAATTGGAGATGCGTGTTCCCATGTGGTGCTTCATCCTTGCATTATGTCTGGAAGCTGCAGCTTTTATTGCGAGGTATCGGATATCAAAGAGATTGGATCAGTTATACTGAGCGGTTAGAGGGAGTAGGAATGAAATTATGAATATAAAAGATACCCGGGCCGATACTATTATGGAATATTTGTGCCGGATCATGCTTATAGGGACGCTGATATACCTGATTGTCTGCTGGAGTACGATCCCTGATCAGATACCGACACACTATAACGCTGCAGGTGAGATTGACGACTGGGGCGGCAAAGGAATGATATGGTTTACTGTGATCATATCGTGGGCTTTGTATCTTGGCATCAGTTTTGTTGAGCGCTATCCTGATATATGGAATACCGGTGTAGAAATCACAAGGAAAAACAGTGAAAAAGTATATCGTTTGTTAAAGTATCTCATCAGGACGTCAAAACTCATTATGACGGCGGTTTTTAGTACATTGATTATATTTCCTGCAATGGAAAAGCCGCTGCCGGTCTGGTTCACGCCGGTTTATCTCATATTGCTGACAGGAAATGCGGCATTCTGGCTGATCCGCATATTCCTTGCACGAAATTAAGAGCCGTAATCCATTTTGGGTAAAACGAGGTATCTATGAACGAAAAAATATATGAATATGATGAAATCATCCGCTGTATTCCGGAAAAGGGCGGCGCATACGTCATTTTCCCGTGGAATATCAGAGAAGAATTCGGCAGAGGGCGGGTGAAAGTCCATGCGGAATTTGACGGACAGCCATATGATGGAAGTATCGTAAATATGGGAGTAAAACATGAGGACGGTTCTGTCTGTTATATTATCGGTATTACGAAAGCTATCCGCGCTAAGATAAATAAGGGGGATGGCGATCAAGTACATGTCATTATAAAAGAAAGAGAATAGTTATTCACTTCGGTATTTGGAGATTGACTCTTATGCCGAAGTGTTTTATTGTGCATTTTACAAAAGATATAGACACTGGATCAGGAAGAATGATACAATATTCTGGCGGCATCATAGTTGGATGTGAAGAGAATTTCCGGGGAGGCAGATCATGGATAATGAAAAAGTATATGCAATGACTTTTGCAAAGATATATCCGTTACTTGTCAATAAAGCAGTCAGAAAAGGCAGGACAAAAGCCGAGGTGGATGAGATCATCCGCTGGCTGACCGGGTACAGTCAGAACGATCTGGAAAATCTTCCGGAGACAAGCTGCACCTACGGTGATTTTTTCCGGAATGCTCCGCACCTTAATGAGAACAGAAAACTGATCAGGGGAGTGGTCTGCGGCGTGAGAGTGGAAGAGATAGAAGAACCGCTGATGCAGGAAATCCGCTATCTTGATAAGCTTGTTGACGAGCTCGCTAAGGGTAAGCCGATGGAGAAAATATTAAGAAAATAAGACTATGACGGATTCCATTTATTCATTATAGGCAGCAGCCGATAGAAAAGTGACAGGAGGCGTCAGTATGCAGATAACAGATCTGCGGATACGCAATTTTAAATCAATTAAAGAGATGCATATCAGCGGGATTGAAAACGCTCTGATACTGGTCGGCAAGAATGACACGGGAAAAACCGCCGTCCTGGACGCCGTGCGCGCAGTGGGCGGGGATTATACTGTGAAAGAAGAGGATTTCCGTGAGAGTTTTCCGAATGTAGAGATACGTGTGGAACTTCGGATCACGTCAGATGATCTGAAGCGTTTCCACCGCTTCGGACTTGTCAGCAGCTACCGAAGGTATGAGGCATGGTATCGGGATTTCTGTAGGAAGCTGCCGTCTTATCAGCCTGATGAAAGTCCCGCTGAGGAAGGCCGGGACGCGGGTACGGGCGGTATACTCGCTTTTGAGTTTACTGTCAACCGTGAGGGACGTGTCCGGTATAGTGACGGTCATCAGAAGAATAACCGGTACATCCCGCTGATATTTCCGCATATTTATTTTATGGATGCGCAGAGAAATCTGGAGAAGTTCCAGGATGATCTGCTGCTGATGCAGGAGGATGACCTGCTTAAGCAGATGCGTTCCGGCTGTTGTATGTTTGACATGGCGAAAGAATGCAACCGCTGTTTTTCCTGTATCGGACTGATCAGTAAGAAGACGACAGAAGAACTGAATGCCTTTGAAGCGGCAAAACTTCTGGAATATAAGCTGTACAATCTGAATCTGGATACATTTTCACGGAAAGTCAATAAAAACTTCCGCAAAAACGGCGGCCGTGATGAGATCATATACTCCATGAACCTTGATATCGAGCGGACGCTCGCCGTGACGGCAGATGTGAGGCTGGCCGGATATCAGGAGAAGCGTCCGGCAGGCAGCATGGGGAAAGGAATGCGAAGCATCTATATGCTTTCGCTCCTTGAGACATATGAGGAGGAGGGCATGGAAAATGCCGATATCATTATGGTGGAAGATCCTGAGATATTTCTCCATCCGAAGCTGCAGAAAGTATCAGGTGATATCCTGTACCGGCTGTCGAGAAAGAACCAGGTCATGTTCTCTACTCATTCGCCTAATCTGCTGTCGAACTTTAACAGCAGACAGATCCGGCAGGTGTTCTTAAATGAGGACGGTCTCTCTGAAGTGAAAGAGAAAACGGATATCAGCGCTGTCCTGGATGATCTCGGCTACTCAGCAAATGATCTGATGAATGTGAATTTTGTCTTTATCGTGGAGGGAAAGCAGGACAAAAGCAGGCTTCCGCTGCTTATACGCAAGTATTATTCAGAGACGTATGACAGTGAAGGCAATCTTTCACGCATTGCGATCATCACGACAAATAGCTGTACAAACATCAAAACCTATGCCAACCTGAAATATATGAATCAGGTCTACATAAAGGATAATTTCCTCATGATCAGGGACGGGGACGGCAAAGACAGTGAAGAATTGAAATCACAGCTCTGCAGGTACTATGCTCAGAGGAACGAGGAGGATGTGGACCGCCTGCCCCGTGTGACGGAGAAAAATGTGCTGATCCTCAGATATTATTCCTTTGAAAATTATTTTCTTGATCCGAAAGTGATGGCAGAGATCGGCATTATAGACTCAGAAGAACAGTTTTACAGGATATTTCTGGAGAAATGGCGTGAGTATCTCTGGCGGCTGCGCAGCGGCAGGAGACTTGTCGAAGTCATCGGGCATGATCTCGAAAATGAGCAGGACGTGGAACAGCATATGGAAGATATCAGGATCCATATGAGAGGACATAATCTGTACGATATCTTTTACGGGCGGTACAAAGAGAACGAGCAGGAGATACTGGGACGTTATATAGACGCAGCGCCGAGAGAAGATTTTGCAGATATTCTGGATTCCATCGACCGTTTCATCTACTTTGAGAGCAGAAAGAAAAAAGAATCAGAACTGTTAAGCGGAGAATAATTATGAGAGCAACGGTATTAACAGATAATACGGGAAACAATGAACTGGCAGGCGAGTGGGGGTTAAGCTTTTATATAGAATACAGAGATCAGAAGATACTTCTGGATGCAGGCCAGAGCGGTCTTTTTGCGGAAAATGCAGAGAAGCTCGGGATAAATCTGGCTGATGTGGATTATGCGGTGCTCTCCCACGCGCATTACGACCATGTGGACGGGATGCCTGTTTTTCTTGAGAAAAACAGGACGGCGAAACTATATATAAAAAAGCCCTGCGGCGAAAACTGCTATGATCTTAAAGAAGGACGTATGAAATACATAGGCATAATGAAAGGATTTCTCGAAAAGTATAAGGACAGGATCGTATATGTATCAGGCGAATGCCGGCCGGGCAGCGGAATATGGCTTATCCCTCACAGCAGACAGACGATGGAGGAAGCCGGCGAACGGGAGCATATGTATCTGAAAGAAGAGAGCGGCTGGGTGCCTGACTGTTTTGCCCATGAGCAGAGCCTCGTGTTCGAGGAAGAATCCGGCCTTGTAGTCTTTAACAGTTGCTCCCATGGCGGAGCAGCTAATATCATAAGTGAAGTGTCCGCTGCATTCCCGGGCCGGAAGATCCGGGCAATGATTGGCGGATTTCATCTGTACAATAAGTCAGAGCAGTATGTGCGGGCCCTGACAGAGAAATTGCGTGCGACCGGGGTGGAGGAAATCTACACCGGACATTGTACCGGAGAGGAGGGGTACCGCATCATGCGGGACGTGCTTGGAAACATGGTACATCCGCTTGAAGTCGGACTCAGAATAGTGTTATGATAATGTCACTTGCAGCCTGCGCGGCAGGCTTTTTCCTTGATTTTTTATTTGGCGACCCTGTATGGCTGTACCATCCGGTCAGACTGATCGGAAAGGGGATCGCTTTCGGAGAGCGGAAGCTCAGAAAATTGTGCTGCAGGAAAGAAAAGGGAGGACCGGGAGAGGACAGTGGAGAGAGCCGGGCGCTCGAAGCGGCAGGAGCCGTCCTGTGGGTATGTATCGCCGGACTCTCATTTCTCATTCCACTGGGACTTCTTGTTCTGGCGCAGAAAATCCATCCTGCATTAAGATTCGTGCTGGAGACATTCTGGTGCTATCAGATCATAGCTGCACGGTGTCTGTGCAGCGAGAGCGGGAAAGTGTATGACCGGCTGAAAGACGATGACCTGCCCGGTGCCCGCAAGGCGGTATCCATGATCGTTGGCAGAGATACGGAGAATCTGAGTGTCGAAGGTGTCACAAAAGCCGCGGTGGAAACTGTGGCAGAGAACACATCAGACGGTGTGACAGCGCCGCTTATTTATATGCTGATCGGCGGAGCGCCGCTTGGATTCCTTTATAAGGCAGTGAATACTATGGATTCCATGCTGGGATATAAAAATGACAAATATCTTTATTTCGGACGCGTTCCGGCAAAACTGGACGATGTCTTCAACTATATCCCGTCCCGTATCACAGCAGTGTTTATGATCGCGGCATCCTGGCTCTGCGGCCTGGACGGGAAAAATGCATGGAGGATCTACAGGAGGGACCGGCGGAAGCATGCGAGCCCGAATGCGGCACAGACAGAAGCGGTGTGCGCAGGAGCGCTGCGGGTCCAGCTTGCGGGTGACGCTGTCTATTTTGGAAAAGTATATAAGAAAGAATTTATCGGGGATGCCCTGCGGCCGGTCGAACCGGAGGACATCCGAAGAACAGGGCGGCTCATGTATGTGACGGCATTTTTAATGCTGATCGTATTCGGAGCAGTCAAATACGCTCTGGGGATATTGATATAAATTAAGAGGCTTGGAGGAGTATGATGAAATACGGACATGGCGGAGATATATACACTTACAGGAATATGCTGGACTTTTCTGTCAATATCAATCCTTTGGGTCCTCCAAAACGGGTGACTGAAGCAGCAAAACGAGGCGTGGAGCTCGCATCCGCCTACCCTGACAGCCAGTGCCGGAAGCTTCGGGAGAAACTGGCGCGCAAGCAGAGTATTCCGGAGGACAGTTACATATTCGGAAACGGCGCGGCTGAGCTTATCTATACCTTGGTACTGGCTGAGAGGCCGAAGCGGGCGCTGATACCGGTACCGGCATTTTCAGAATATGAACAGGCACTGAGGACTGTCGGATGCGAAATTATGTATCATAAAACGAAAGAAAATAATTTCTTCTGCATAGATGAAAGTTTCATTGATGAACTGGATGAAAGCTTTGATATTGTTTTCCTCTGCTCTCCGGTCAATCCGTCCGGCCATGTGATCAATAAGAAATTGTTACAAAGGATAGCAGAGCGATGTGAAGATCTCGGAGTTCGTCTGGTTCTTGACGAATGCTTTGTGGAATTTCTGCCTGATCCCAGGAAGTATTCTATGATCAGTGAGGCGGATAAGTATCGTCAGCTTTTTATCCTGCGTGCATTTACAAAGATTTATGCCATGCCCGGACTGCGGCTCGGATACGGGATATCATCGGATTCCGAACTGCTGGAAACGATGGGGCGGATGCGGCAGCCATGGAGCGTATCGATTCCTGCGCAGGAGGCTGGGGCTGCGGCACTGGACGAAGATGATTATGTGATGAAAGCGCGGCAGCTTGTCGCCGGCGAACGGGAATATCTTGAAGCTGAATTATATAAAATCGGAATGAAATATATTTCTTCTGATATTAATTTCATTCTGTTATATACTGAAATCAATCTGTTCGATGCAATGAAAGACCGTGGGATACTGATACGGAACTGTGAAAATTATAGAGGACTCGGAAAAGGGTGGTATCGGATAGCGGTCAGGACACATGAGGAGAACTCAAGTCTGATAAACGCCCTGAGAGATATCGGAAGCAGGAGCAAGAACGGCAATTAAAGGAAATGTAACGGAGGACTACAGATGAAAGGATCGATCATGATACAGGGCACAATGTCTAACGCCGGCAAGAGCGTGCTGGCCGGAGGACTCTGCCGCGTGCTGAAACAGGACGGTTACAGTGTGGCGCCTTTTAAGTCGCAGAATATGGCGCTCAATTCTTTTATCACAAAAGAAGGGCTTGAGATGGGGCGCGCCCAGGTGATGCAGGCGGAGGCTGCGGGAATCGAGCCTGCAGCGGCAATGAATCCGATCCTGCTTAAACCGACAAACGACACGGGATCCCAGGTGATCATTAACGGGAAGCCGGTGGGGACTATGTCGGCGGTGGAATATTACAGGCATAAAAAGGACTACATTCCTTATATTATGGAAGCATACGAGGGATTAAAGAGCAAGTATGATGTGATCGTGATCGAAGGAGCGGGAAGCCCGGCGGAGATCAATCTGAAGCAGGATGATATCGTAAATATGGGCCTGGCGGAACTGGTGGACGCGCCGGTGCTGCTCGCGGGGGATATCGACAGAGGAGGAGTGTTTGCACAGCTGATCGGGACCGTGATGCTGCTCGAGGAAAAGGAGCGTCAGAGGATCAAAGGGATGATCATCAATAAGTTCCGGGGAGATGTATCCATCCTGAAGCCGGGACTCGCCATGCTCGAGGAACGTGCGAATATTCCGGTGGTCGGAGTCGTGCCGTATTTTTATCTGGATATCGATGAGGAGGACAGCCTGACCGAACGTTTTCAGAAGAAAGATAATGCGGGGCTTGTGGATGTGGCTGTGATCCGCCTGCCGAGAATCTCGAACTTCACAGATATCGCACCGCTGGAGGCGCTCGGGGAAGTCAGCGTGAGATACGTAGGTTCCCCGGCAGAATTCGGGGCGCCTGACGCTGTTATACTTCCGGGGAGCAAGAATACGATCCAGGATCTGCTCTGGATGAGGCAGAACGGTCTTGAAGCAAAGATACTCCGCCATGCATCCGTCGGCGGGCTTGTATTCGGCATCTGCGGAGGATACCAGATGTTAGGAGAGGAAGTCTCCGACCCGGCCGGAGTAGAACAGAAAGGAAGCGTCAGAGGGCTCGGACTGCTCCCGATCCGGACTGTATTTGATACTGAGAAAACAAGAACAAGGGTACAGGGACGCTTCCTCAAGATGGAAGGAATACTGAGAGAACTTTCGGGAACAGAGCTTGAAGGATATGAGATACATATGGGAGAGACATTTGCGCTGACACCCGGAAGATCACTTGTAGAATTTGCAGATATAACAGATAAGAGCAATGATATTCCGGAAGATCTCTCCGGCGGTGTCCGTGCGGACGGCGCCCAGAACGGGAATGTCTATGGCTGTTATGTTCACGGGATCTTTGATGCCCTGGGATGTGCGAAAGGATTTGTGAGCGCGCTCCTAAAGAAGAAAGGGTACGATCCGTCTGCAATAGAGGTGACGGACTGGAAAGCATATAAAGAAGAGCAGTACGACAGGCTTGCGGATATTATCAGGGAAAGCCTTGATATGGAGAAGATATATCAGATCATAGAGAAAGGAAATGATGCGCCATGCGGTCTGTGATAAGGATCGGAAGCAGAGAAAGCCGTCTTGCGGTGAAGCAGGCGGAGATCATCAGGGATCAGATCATAAGCTGCGATCCCGGAGTTTCAGTCGAGATCATTACGATGAAAACGACAGGAGACAAAATACTGGATAAGAGTCTGGAAAAGATCGGCGGCAAAGGACTGTTTGTAAAAGAACTGGACCGGGCGCTTATGGACGGCGGGATCGATATTGCCGTGCACAGCCTGAAAGATATGCCGATGGAGGAAAATCCGGATCTCCCGATCCTTGCTTACGGCAGAAGGGAAGATCCAAGAGATGTGATCCTGTACCGTCCGGGGCTTGAAGAGCTCCCGGAGCAGGCGGTGATCGGCACGTCCAGCAGAAGGCGGATGATCCAGATGGAGAGGCTGTATCCGGGATGTACATTCCGGGGAATCAGGGGAAATGTTCAGACACGGATGCGGAAGCTGGAAACAGAAGGGTATGATGCAACGCTTCTTGCAGCGGCAGGGCTTAAGAGACTCGGGATGGAGCATGTGATCAGTCGGTATTTTTCCGTAGATGAGATGATTCCGGCAGCAGGTCAGGGGATCCTTGCCGTGCAGGGAAGAAAAGGTGAGCAGTACGGATGGACAGATAAGATTGACATTCCTCAGAGCAGGGCGGCGGCCCTTGCGGAGCGGCAGTTTATCCGTGTGACCGGGGGAGACTGTACTTCACCCTGTGCCGCTCATGCACAGGTGATCGGAAATGAACTGAAACTGATGGGACTCTACTATAATGAAGATACAGAAGAATATTCGGTGGACGTGATCGTGGCCGATACATCAAAGGCAGGGCAGGCAGGAGAGACTCTGGCAGAGCGGATGATGAGAGAAAGTCTGTAGGAAGAGGATGGTATAGAGATGGATGGCGTAAGAATGAATGACAGAGATTTGAAGGCAAATGGCGGAAAAGTATGGCTTGCCGGAGCAGGACCGGGCGATGCCGGACTGCTGACTGTTAAGGCGGCTGAGCTCATTGAGCAGGCGGACGTTATCGTATACGATGCGCTGATCAGCGCCGAGCTGTTAAGCCGTATTCCCCATGATACAGAGACGATATATGTGGGCAAACACGCGGGAAATCATCCGGTGCCCCAGGAAGAGATCAATCAGATCCTTGCGCGGGAAGCGAAAAAAGGAAAGAAAGTATTGCGATTAAAGGGAGGAGACCCGTTTGTCTTCGGCCGCGGCGGTGAAGAACTGGAGACGCTTGTTGAAGAGGATATACCGTTTGAAGTGGTTCCGGGCATTACTTCTTCCGTGGCGGTTCCTGCCTATGCAGGAATCCCTGTGACGCACAGAGATTATACCTCGTCTTTCCATGTGATCACCGGACATGCGAGAAAAGACGGAACACTCAGTATTGATTTTGATTCGCTCGTCCGACTGAACGGAACGCTTGTATTCCTGATGAGCGTTTCTTCGATGGAAATGATTCTGAAAGGGCTGATGGATGCGGGGATGGATCCTGATACACCTGCGGCAGTTCTGGAGAGAGGAACGACAGCAGGTCAGAGGCGTGTCGTTGCAACGGTAGAGAATCTGAAGGAAGAGTCTGACAGGGCGGGTATCCGGACCCCTGCTATCATCATTGTGGGGAAGGTATGCGCACTGTCAGATGAGCTTCACTGGGCGGAAGACCGGCCGCTTGGGGGACGCCAGTTCCTTCTGACACGCCCCAGACAGAGTATGTCATCTCTGGCAAAACGACTCAGGAATGCAGGAGCCCAGGTCATTGAAATGCCTGCTATCCATACAGAGCCGATCTCACCGAACGAGCAGCTTAAGAGTGCGCTTGGCCTGTTCAGACAGCATGAAGACGACAGATGGCTTGTATTTACCAGCCCAATTGGAGTAAAAGTCTTTTTTGACGCTATAAAAGAGATGAAACTGGATCTGCGATCAGTTCTCTGCGGAAAAGGCAATGTACGGATCGGCGCCATCGGATCAGCAACTGCGGACGCACTGTGCGGATACGGACTTATTCCGGACGCGGTACCGGAGACTTACAGCGCCGGAGAACTGGGAAAAGAGATAGCAAAAATGTCGGAGCCGGGAGAATATGCGCTCATTGCCCGGGCGGAAAAAGGATCTGAGGATCTGATACCGCCGCTTACAGAGAAAGGGATGTTTGTAGAAGATGTTCCCCTGTACAGTACAGAATATGAAGTAAATCCTGTACTGAAGGACGAAGCTGCACGTATGCTGCGCGACCGGGAGATCGATGCAGTGACATTTACCAGTGCCTCCACAGTCCGCGGATTTGTCCGGGCAATGGAAGACACAGAGACAGATTACAGCAGTATCTGCGCGGTGTGCATTGGAGAGCAGACAGCGAGAGCGGCAGAAGAGTACGGGATGCAGATCGAGATCGCAGATCAGGCTTCTATGGATGCGATGGTGAGAAAGATCATTGAGTTATTCGGAGCAAAAAGCTGAGATAATAAATGATGGCGGAGCGTAAATATGAAAAACGAATATGACGACAAACATTTTTTTGACCAGTACGCGCAGATGACACGCAGTAAAGACGGTCTTGCCGGTGCCGGGGAATGGCATCAGCTGAAGAAAATGTTCCCGCCGCTTGAGGGCAGCAGGGTTCTGGATCTGGGCTGCGGATATGGATGGCACTGCAAATATGCTGTGGATCAGGGAGCGGAAGAAGTTCTCGGCATCGATGTGAGCCGGCGGATGATCGAAGAGGCGAAGCGGCGTAATGCTGATAAGAGGATTACCTATCAGACAGGATCTCTGGAGGATTACGAATATCCGGCAGAGACATGGGACTGCGTAGTCTCAAATCTGGCTCTCCATTATATAGAGGACCTGGAGCCTGTATTTACATCTGTGTACCACACCCTGAAAGCGGGAGGAACATTCCTTTTTAATATCGAGCATCCTGTGTTTACCGCAGGGGTGGATCAGGAATGGATCTGTGATGAGAAGGGAAAGGCGCTGTACTGGCCTGTGGACGGTTACTTCTATCCCGGGGAGAGGAAGACACATTTCCTCGGATGTGAGGTGCTCAAGTATCACCACACACTGACCCAGATCATGAACGGGCTGATCAGATGCGGTTTTGTGATCGAGATGGTGGTGGAGGCGGAGCCGCCGGAAGAGATGATGGATCTGCCGGGGATGAAAGATGAGATGCGCCGCCCATGATGCTGATGATCCGGGCGGAAAAGAAATAACGTGCAACCTATTGCAGGAGATAACAGGAGATAAGAAGGAGCGGACAGGAGGACTGGAAATGCTGGAAGATAAGGATTATGTAATGCGGATCGTGCACGAATGGATCCGCACGCTTATCAAGCTTATATTTAATAAGGATATCGATAAAGAGGAAGACGCTGAGATTCCGCTGGAAGTGATGGAGCAATTCCGAAAACTGAACGCCATGATCGACGACGGCGAGATCAATGAGGCGGAGAATATCCTGCTGGACGGACTCAGGGAGGGGGACCGGACTTATTTTGAGATGTCTCTGCTTTTCTATGAGAAGCTGAGCGGGAAGACGGATGAATTCCTGGCAGAGCACGACTACTCCAGAGAAGAAGTTGTGGACGGTCTGAAATATGTGGTCAATTATTACGGATACGGGAGTCTCCTGGAAGCGTTTGCGGAGGATATAGAGATATGACAGAAAAGGGATGGCTATACCGGGGCAAAGACTGAGTTTGTGGAGAAGTATACAAAGATTGCTAAAATGAAATAGATATCATAAGACCTGCTGTCCGGAGAACCGGCAGCAGGCCTTACTTAGAATAGGTTTGTCGAAAGCAGAGAGTATGACTATTTTTTCCAGTATTTATTCATATAGATCTCTGACTCTTCCTGTGAAAGCTCGTATTTTTCATGAAGTTTCTTCAGAACGTTTTCGCGGGAGAGTTGCAGTTCCTGAAGTGTGGAGATGAATTGGCGGATGCCAGTCTCCTTAGCGGCAGCCAGACCTTCATTATATCCATCCTCATATCCCTCTCGCCGCAGTGTTTTGTCATGAAGTTCTTTATCATATGTTTCCAAAATCATCTGGATCACCTCGACTTTTTGTTTGATCAGGATATCCTTTAAAATATCATTGTCGATACATGAATCTACTGCATGAGAAAGTGACTGTTCTAATGGCGTGCCTGCTGAAAGTCCTTTCCGGACAGTATCAACGAAGATTGCATATTCTTTCAGCCGCCTGCATTTCTCCATCAGAACCTTATTATGTCCGTAATTAATATTCAGCATGATCGCAGTACATTCCAGACACGAAGTTTTTGGAGATGAAGGCATATCAAGCAGGTCTGTCAGCTTTAATTCAGATCGGTCTGGTTCGTCCATGGTGCCATTATAGAATACAAAGTATTGGGGGAATGGAAGCTTTTTTGGTGTTGAAGTATAGATATCTATTCCGTTTGTTACGATATATTTTTCGTATAGTTTGGAAAAATACATCAATCCCCGCACAGGCATATTTGGATTAAATGTGCTCTGATGTTCATAGAGGTTCATGGTCCCGCTGATTAGGAATGCTACATCATTTTTCATCGTTAAATACAGGACGTTATCCAGAGTATTTATCTCCAGTTCGTCCGGGTTGGAATAGTTACTTCCATTAAGAGCATTGTACAGCGAAAGCA
The DNA here is from genome assembly GCF_008691045.1 of Mediterraneibacter catenae. Taxonomy (GTDB): domain Bacteria; phylum Bacillota; class Clostridia; order Lachnospirales; family Lachnospiraceae; genus Mediterraneibacter; species Mediterraneibacter ornithocaccae. The sequence continues at coordinate 24,725 of NZ_VMSO01000024.1, read as the reverse complement.
GGTCTTCTTTTCTTTGAAACACCAAGCGGAAAAGCCCGTCCTTGTACGTTCTGTTTGCTGCAGGATAATCCTGATTATTTTGTTGTCTGATCAATAATTATACCTCCATTATAAAAAATAAAGCGAATAGTTGCAACCTTCTGCGAGCTCAAACAAAAGGAATCTGTGGCGGAAACCGCCGGATGTGGTTCATTGAACCAGATTGCTGCTTTTGGAACAGTATGACGGGAAGAAGAAACTCCCGCTGATGGTCTGTCTATTATATTCCGGGAAGTGAGAGAAAACAAGATGGCAGAATGCACAAATATAGAGCCTACAGCAGCGGTTTTAAGCATCTGACTATATTTTCGATCGTCCGCACGAAGGTGTCCGTATCCGCATCAGGATTACTCAGATATGCATAGTATGTCCCCTGTATGCTGTAAGAGAGAAGAATCTGCTTTTCCAGATCGTTTTCGTATTCCGGGTATTTGCGGAAGATCACTTCCTTGAGAGCCTTGTCAAGCCGGATGCCCAGATGGCTTAACTCCCTGCCGGAGAAAAGTATTTTAATAAGGGAAATCTGCGACATGAAGGCGAGGCAGAGTTCTCTTGTAAAAGCATCCGGGTTATCTGTTGTGTAGTCTTTCAGATGATCGATACTCCCGATGATCGAGGCGACAGTTTCCTGTTCCATCGCTTCGGAGAGAGCATAGATATCATCATAGTGAGAGTAAAATGTGGACTTGTTGATGAGGGCAAGTCCGCATAATTCTTTTACAGTGATTTTCTCAAGCGGTTTTCCGGCCCTGAGCTCGAGAAATGCATTTTTGATCGCTTTTTCTGTTTTCTGAATTCTGAGATCCATTTTTCACCCCTGTATATTGTAAATATGCGGCGGGCACATATTTGCCCATAGAATTTACAGTCGATTTTGTGTGCTGATACGGCTGTCAAAGATGAAGATACCGTCTTCATATCTGCAGTTCCCGTCTGTATACGTTCCTATTACATTTTCCCAGAACAGATATGCCTGCCGGCTTCCGAAAGACGGAGAGACTTCCCAGTTTCCCGGATACATCTCAAAACACTGGAAGGCAGCCTTTCTGCCGACGTGATTCCTGCGGAAAGAAGGAAGGATCATTAATTCTGCAATGCTGTGTCCGGTGAGGGATTTTTGCAGGAAGGTATTGATCATTACAAATCCAAGCAGACGGCTGGTGTCCTGTTCATGTATGAAGAAGGCATCCCGGTCTTTTTCTGTAAAATACAGGTCAAACCACGGATAATCAAATAATGCGTCTTCGTTTATTGTATTTTGGTCGTGCAGGCTTTCTTCAAAAAGAGAATACTGCAGAAGACGGAACAGAATTTCCTTTTTGGCCGGGTCTGCTTTTTTCAGACAGATATTCATATGTGTATACCTCATTTCTGTGTGCGCGTTTCTTTTTAATAATCTGTAGTTTTATGATTTACCCGACAGTTTTAAGACATAAGTTGTTTATCAGACTAATATCTGAAATTGCCGGTGGATTTTCAGACCTTTAGCGTATACTCTGATTATAGGATAAAAAACAACTGCTGTCGATTAATTATGAGAGAAAAGGAGTAAAATTATGGATTTCTATGGATTTTACACAGGAAAGATTTTTGATGCATACAAGTATTTGGGTGCGCATATTAACAGAGGAAAAAGCGGCAAAGCGGAAGAAGTCGTATTCCGCACATTTGCACCGTCAGCTTCAAGAATTTCTGTGATCGGGGAATTTAACGGGTGGACGGAAACCCCGATGGAGAAAGTGCATGATGGGAATTTCTGGGAGCTGATATCAAAAGAGGCGAAGCCCGGTATGATGTACAAGTACCGCATCTATGACCGTGCAGGGAACTGTATCGACCACTGTGACCCGTATGGATACGGGATGGAACTGCGGCCGAACACAGCGTCCATTATCCGTGATATGGATGCGTATAAGTTCCATGACGGGAAATGGATGAAAAAGAGATCAGATCACAGTGATCTGCCGCTGAATGTCTATGAGCTCCACTTCGGTTCTTTCAGGAAGCCGTCCGAAGAACCGGACGCATGGTATGATTATGAAGAAATGGCGGATATACTGCTCCCGTATCTGAAGGAGAACGGATACAACTATCTTGAGATCATGCCGCTGAACGAATATCCGTGCGATGAGTCATGGGGGTATCAGGGTACCGGTTTTTTCAGCCCTACATCAAGATATGGAACGGCGGATCAGTTGAAATATTTTGTGGATCGGTGTCATGAAAATGATATCGGCGTTATTCTTGATTTTGTTCCGGTTCATTTTGCCGTGGATGACTATGCACTGGCAAATTATGACGGGACGGCGCTGTATGAGTATCCGCATTCTGATGTGGGAGACAGTGAGTGGGGGAGCAGGAACTTTATGCACTCCCGCGGTGAGGTGAGAAGTTTCCTGCAGTCTGCGGCAGAATACTGGCTGAATGAATATCATATAGACGGACTACGCATGGATGCGATCAGCCGCGCGATCTACTGGCAGGGAATGCCGGAAAGAGGCGTTAATTCAAATGCGGTTGAATTTCTGAGGTATATGAATCAGGGACTAAAAGAAAGGCATCCGTCCGTAATACTGGCGGCAGAGGATTCCACATCATTCCCGGGCGTGACCAAACCGGCGGAAGAGGGAGGTCTTGGATTCGATTACAAGTGGGACATGGGATGGATGAATGACACACTGGATTATTTCCGTACAGCGCCTGAGTACCGCACGAGAGACTATCATAAGCTGACATTTTCTATGATGTACTATTATGACGAGCGCTATCTGCTGCCCCTGTCACACGACGAAGTCGTTCACGGCAAAGCGACGATCCTTCAGAAGATGTACGGGGATTACGGGCAGAAGTTCCCTCAGGCAAGAGCGTTTTATATGTATATGTACACTCATCCGGGCAAGAAACTCAACTTTATGGGAAATGAAATCGGGCATTTCCGGGAGTGGGATGAGAAAAGGGAACTGGACTGGAATCTTCTCACATTCCCGGCACATCAGGATTTCCACCGGTTTATGGAAGACCTGAATCATTTCTATCTGGAGCATCCGGCGCTTTCAGAACTGGATTACGATATGGAAGGATTTCAGTGGCTGGAGTGTCATGCGGAAGAAAAGTGCGTCTATGTCTTTGAACGCTGCACGAAAGAGAGAAGGAATGAAACAGGGAAAAGCCGTGATCAAATGAACCGTCAGGAAAGGATTGTGGCTGCTTTTAATTTCTCGGACGAAGAGCAGGAAATCGAGATCAAATGCGAGGATAAAAAATCTTTGAAAAGAGTATTCAGCAGCGAGTATAAGGAGTATGGCGGTCAGGAGGAGAAGAAAGAGAAGATAATAAAAGCGAAAAAGGAAATCGCCACTTTGAAGCTGAAGCCATTCAGCGCGGAATATTATCTGATCCAATCCTGCGATTAAAGAGTGAAATCCATCAAAATAAGAGAAAAAGGCGTGAGTGCATATTCACTCCGCCTTTTTCGTATCAAATCCCTTGCGTTTCTTCGCCGCTTCGATCAGTTCTTTCGCCTCCTCAAAGGCATCGGGAAGGTATTCTTCTGTCCATTCTTTCCCCTGTTTTTCCTGTCGTTTGATCTCATCCCAGCTTGCCTGTGATCCGTCCGTGCCCGGACCGTCCGAATCTCCGAAGACGTGCGGGTGACGGCGGACCATCTTGTCGATGATGGACTGGATCACGTCGTCCATTGTGAAAAGCCCTTCCTCTTCCGCAATCCGGGCATGGATCACGACCTGCATGAGGAGATCTCCAAGTTCTTCTTTCAGATTGTCGGCATCTCCGGTCTGATCAAGGATGTTAATGCCGCAGATCACTTCCGCGGCTTCCTCGATACAGGTGTTTTTCAGGCTCATATGTGTCTGCGCGCGGTCCCACGGGCATCCGTCCGGAGCTCTCAGACGCGCGATTACATTTTCGAATTCTTCAAACTTTGTCATGGCCGTTTCACCATACATTCCTTTCTGTAAAATGCAATACCGTATTTCAGAATATCAGTATACCCCTCCTGCCTGAGTGCTTCTTCATATTTCCGGTCTTCAATCTGTCTGAGTGCTTCATCACATTTACTTTCAAGCTCCTGATATGTCCTGGAAACCTTGATCTCCATGATCACGGCTTTTCCCCTTACACTCGGGTATTTCAGCAGGATGTCGGGACGCCCGTTCCCGGATTCCCGGTTGGAGAGTACGATATAATTCCCGATATTCTTGAGCATTCCTGCAAGAAAGCCGTGGTAATAGCTCTCCTGATAATCATAGAAGCTGATCGTTTCCATCAGATTGTCAGAGAGGAGCTGTGCCATTGTTTCGCAGTCGCCGTTCAGAATGCTCTGATAGAACGGAGTGAGTTCTTTTTCCTTTGTTTTCTCTTCGAACCAGCGCAGCACGGTATTTTTATAGATATAACGCACCTCGCTGTTGGGGATTGCCATTTCCATCAGAATATCCTCACCCTCCTGACGCTCGCTGATTTTTTTCAGATAACCGGTGAAGAACAGGAAATTCCAGAGGTTTTCCTGAGTAGAGTCCATGTCATCATAAGTGATATCCTCGTGGATAGCTTTTGTTATGGTCTTTCCTTCGATCAGGGCTTCGATTTCCTGCTTGACCGATAGATCAGCCCGCTCTACGAGAGTGCGGACGATACTGCTGGAACTTGTGTTGGACCAGTAGGGACGAGGAAATACCGTTTTGTCCTTGTAGCAGGAATCTACATAGTTAATGACACTCCATGGATTGTATACCTCGGTATCACCGAACTTATACCCGTCATACCATTTCTGTACAGATGCAAGATTCCCCTCAAATCCGTAATGTATAAGCATTTGCCGCACTTCGTCCGGTGTAAATCCGAAATGTTCTGCATAAGATTTGTCCCTGATTGAAATAATTTTCAGGTTATTTAATCCGGTGAAGATCGACTCTTTGCTGATGCGAAGGCATCCGGTGATCACAGCAAATTCCAGTGTATCGTTTGTCTTGAGAGCCGACTCGAACAACGAGCGGATCAGGCGCACCATCTTATCATAGAAACCGCTGAAATACGCGTTTTCCAGAGGAACGTCATACTCGTCGATGAGGATGACCGTCTTCTTTCCGTAAAAAGCGTACAGACACTCGGAGAGAAATTTCAGCGATGTAAGATATTCATCATCGTCAGCTTTACGGTTCAATAAAAGATCATACTTTGTGCGGTCGTCATTACTGCCCAGATTTTGGACGATCTGAGTATGTTTCTTGAATTCCCTCGCTATATCCTCTTTAAGACAGTGGAATGCCGATTCATAGCTTCCCTGCTTCATAGACTTCAGGGACAGCGAAATCACAGGATACTGTCCGAATTCCATTAGATATTTTTCTCCGGCGTCTATAATCTTCGTCCCTGCAAACAGGCGGGAGCGGTCTTCATCGGATTTTTCAAAAAAGTAGCGCACCATGCTCATGTTCAGTGTTTTACCAAAACGCCGCGGGCGGGTGAAGAGATTAACCTTTCCCCGCAGATCGATCAGATCTTTTATCAATAATGTTTTATCAACGTAATAATAGCCCTTTGTAATAATTTCTTCAAAATTATCTACTCCGACCGGCAGTGGTGTCCATTCCATACGAAGCGCCTCCTTCCTTTCGTAGTTCAATCTTACTACGTTTGGAAAGGAGGCGCAAGGGGAATGCAGTTCCGGTGCTGTCAACAGTTTATCAGGCTGTAGTGTACAGCAAAATATCTTTATCCTTGTCGCAGTGTATTTTGTCTCTGAGATCGTATACAACATTGCTGATCACATATTCGCCGTCGTTTATATATACTTCGATCAGGTGCGGATCTACGAGCACGTCCAGATGGCAGCCGCCTTTGAGTTCCGGAGTCTCTGATATGAGATGCGCGCCTTCGAAGGCCGGATATACGGAAGAGCGGTCAGTTACGATGCGGTTTCCTTTCCGGGAGATGATAAATCCGCCGATATCTGCTGCCTCGCCGTCTTCGAGGTCAAAGGAAGCCATATATCCGTCGTCCGATACGTCCTTTACATCACGCACAGCTCTGGAATATGCATTCCGGATGTTTGGATGCATACGGAAGAAGATATGGCCGTTTGCTACTTCCACCATACGGGGAGAGCAGAACATTCCGATCCATCCTTCCTCTGTTACCCTGGGCATCCTCACCCACGCGATCATAGTGCGAAGTCCGTCTTTATCGAGTGTAGTCTGCGGGGCGTAGAGATCCAGACCGTAGTCGAGGTACTGGTATGCGTCGGGAATCTGCAGGGCGCAGGAAGCCTCATCGAAAGTTACAGGAAAACAGATGGACTGGTTCCTCTCTTTTACATGATCCGGAAGGAGCTTCATCGCGGAGAGTATCAGGACTTCCCCGCCATCTGTCTCAAAGTAATCCGGGCATTCCCACATCCATCCGTATTTGGGCCCTTTCCATGCCTTGTTTACATAAGTCCATGTGTGGAGATCCTCGCTCCGGTAGAAGAGGACTTCTCCGTACTTCTCCTCAACAGTGCTGCCAAGGATCAGATACCATGCATCTTTTCCGCGCCAGATCTTCGGATCTCTTGTGTGGGTCCGGTCCCCGATGGATGGATCTGTGACAGGGGGAATGATGATTTCCTTGCCGTGTTCATTGTCAAAGCTGAATCCATCCTCAGAGGAGATCATAAGCTGGGCTGACTCAAACTGCTCATTCAGGCAGGTGTGCGGATCGTCAGGATTGACGACTTCATAGCGCACGCCTGTATAGACGAGATACAGCTTTCCGTCTTCCTCAATGGCGCTTCCGGAGAAGCAGCCGTTCTGATCCGCACGGGTTGTTGGATAGAGGGCGAGCCCCTTGTGTTCCCATGTGACCAGATCCCTGCTCACTGCATGGCCCCAGTGCATGGTCCCCCAGCGTGGTTCGTAGGGAAAATACTGATAGAAAAGGTGGTAGTATCCCTTGTAGTAAATAAAGCCGTTCGGATCGTTTATCCAGTTGTCCGGTGCTTTTAAGTGTAATGTCTGTCTTTTCATACTGCCTCCATAATTACTGCTTACAGTTCTGTATAGTTGATTCCGGTCTCTTTGTCAAAGAAATGCATCTTTGACGGCATGAATACGAAGTCGATCCTGTCGCCGATCTGGCTGATCTCGTACTTGGATACGCGGGCAACAGCCTGGGCTCCGCTGTAGTTAAAGTAGAGATTATTCTCATTTCCCATGACCTCTGTGTCCGTGATGACTGCGCGCTGCTTGTTTGCACTTCCAAGTTCCAGATTCTGGGCATCCATCTTGATATCCTCGCCGCGGATACCGAGAATCATCCCGCCCTGCCGGCCGTTCAGTTTCTTCGCCATTCCCTCGGAGAGTGTGATGATATGAGGCGATGGATATTCTCTCTTCCCAGATGGCGGAGCGGAAGAAGAGAAGACCGGAACCGTTAAAAGAACCGGTGCATAAGATCATACCGCCGGTACTGATCCGGCGGGAGACGACTGCATAGGGGGAGCATAACAATATTGGCAGGGGGGAGCGGAGTACAGAAAAGATTACATTTGACACATATTGAAATGTTGACTATAATACACTTAACAAGACAGCCGGAAGGCAGGTGGAAGCTGCCCGTCCCGGTGAAAGTATATTACGAAATAATCGTCCTATTCTTTACCAGGGAGCAGGACGGTTATTTTTTATGTATCTGATAAATTAGTGCTACGATACCTGTTATCATAATAACGAAAGTAAAGAGATCACTGAAAGTCACGTACATAAGCACCAACCCTTTCCGCAAGACTCGGAACGGGCAGAACCGTCCTACCGGCTGCCTGGGTAAATATATTAATAAATCATATCTGTACTGCGTCAGCTAACTCTCACGCAATGCTTCAAGATAGCCAAGCAGACGTTCTTTCTGCCGGGATGAGAAGTTACGGTAGTTTTCCAGAAGTATGATTTCATTTTTGTTCAGAACGATATTATGATCAGCAGTAATCTCAGAGGAGACAGAATCATCTTCTGCGAGTAATTCATAGGGGGACACCTGCAGGACTTCACAGATCTTCAGTATCTTGTCAGAAGACGGATTTGTCCGTTTGCGTTTCCAGTCACTGATTGTACTCTGGGAGATTTCAGTTTTTTCTGAAAATTCTTTCTGACTCAACTCTTTTTGTTCAAGGAGTGCAAAGATTTTTTCACTAATGGTCATATTTTTTAACCTCGCTTTTATTTTGTGTGAAATAAACAATACCATAAGGTGGATAGTATTTGACACATATTGTGATATTGACTATAATACAGTTAACAAGACAGCCGGTAAGGGAGGCAGGACTCCCCGCCTGGCAAATAATGTTTAGCTAATGGCCGTCCATTCTTTACCAGAGAGCAGGACGGCTATTTTCTATGTGTGTATGTCAGGATTGCAATGATTAGTAACGCTATAGAAATGATTATCTGCAATTCTTCATATGTATTCATAGACATCCCCTCCTGTCAAGACTCAGGCGGAGAACTTTAGCCGCTCTACCAGCTGTCTGAGTAAGTATATCATACATTATTCGTATATACAATACGTATATACGAATGCAAGAAAAGGTATACCAGTAGAGTATACGTTTTAACGTTTAAAACTGCATAAAAATAAAAAGAATTGCCGAAATTGTATTATTCCTGTATAATTTAACTATTATTCTAATTAGGAAAGGAAGAGAAAAGATGGAAAACAAAAACAAAAAGAGTCTCAGTGTCCTGATCGGCGCTGCATTTCTGATGGCAACTTCTGCGATCGGGCCGGGATTCCTTACACAGACAGGAACATTTACCGGGAGCCTGAAGGCAAGCTTCGGATTCGTTATTCTGATCTCAGTCATCTTATCAGCGATTGTTCAGCTTAACGTATGGCGCGTACTCTGCGTATCCGGCATGAGAGGCCAGGACGTGGCGAATAAGGTACTCCCCGGACTCGGTTATGTTGTAGCATTCCTTGTTGTTGCAGGAGGACTTGTATTCAATATCGGCAACGTGGGCGGAGGAGCCCTCGGATTTAATACACTGCTTGGTATTCCGGAAATAGCGGGATATTTTATTGCCGGCGGTGTTGCGATCGTTATTTTCCTGATGAAAAATGCACTGAATGCCATGGATACACTTACCAAGATACTTGGCGGGATCATGATCGTCGTAATCTTTGTTGTGATCGTGATCGTACGTCCGCCTCTGGGAATGGCTCTGAAAGAGACAGTTATGCCGACCGCTCCGATGGGAGAGCTTGGAACTGCGATCCTGACGCTTCTTGGAGGAACGGTAGGAGGATATATTACATTCTCCGGCGCTCACCGTCTGATCGACGCAGGTATCACAAAGAAAGAGAACCTTAAGGAAATCAACAAGAGTTCTGTTATGGGAATCGGGATTGCTACGATCGTGCGTGTATTCCTGTTCCTTGCGATCCTGGGAGTTGTCGTGGAGACTGCTACATCGGCAGCACATACGCTGGATGCGTCTAATCCGGCGGCAGATGCGTTCCGCATCGGTGCAGGCGAGATCGGCTACCGTTTCTTCGGCCTGGTACTGCTCTGTGCAGCTATCACATCTATCGTAGGATGTGCATATACTTCAGTGTCTTTCCTGAAGACATTCCACAAGAGTATAGAGAAACATGAAAATGCATTTATCATCGGATTTATTGCGGTGAGCACGGTTATCATGGCCTTCCTCGGACAGCCGGCAGTCCTGCTTGTACTTGCGGGCGCGGTGAATGGTCTGATCCTGCCGATCACGCTCGGCGTATGCCTGATCGCTTCCAAGAAAAAGTCTATTATGGGTGAAGATTATAAGCATCCTGCATGGCTCCTTATTCTTGGTATCGTTGTTGTGATCGCATCCGCATATCTTGGCATTACAACATTCGGAGCTAACCTTAGCCAGCTGCTCTGATCATTATCCTGAGACATCCGTTTATAAAGCGATGAATCATACAGATCCGGGAGTCGCGGTAATACAGACCTTGATTCCCGAAAAGAAAGGCAAGGGTTGAAATGAACGAAATCAAAATTTGTACTGCAGGAGATTCTTCTGTCCTGATCGAATTCGGACAGGAAATATCTCCGGAGATCAACGCACAGATCACGGCGGTGGTACGTCTGATCAAAGCCCAGCACATCGAAGGCGTTACGGACATGATACCGGCTTTCGCGTCTCTGCTCATTAACTATGATCCCAGGGTGGTAAGTTATGCCGGACTGCGCGCGCGTCTGGAGAAGCTTTTAAAGCTTGAGATCAGCGGAGAGGCTTCAGAATCGAGAATATTTGAAATTCCGGTCTGCTACGGCGGAGAATATGGCCCGGATCTTCAGAATATTGCAGATCATGCGGGGCTGACTCCGGAAGAGGTGATCAGCATCCACAGCGCAAAAGATTACCTGATCTATATGCTTGGATTCCTTCCGGGATTCTCCTATCTGGGAGGACTGGACGAGCGGATTCATACCCCGAGGCTTGCTAATCCGAGGATACGGATTCCGGCAGGCAGTGTGGGAATCGGAGGTTCCCAGACCGGAATCTATCCGTTGGATTCCCCCGGCGGCTGGCAGCTCCTCGGGATGACGCCGGTGAAGACGTACGATCCGGAGCGGGATGTGCCGATCCTTTTCGAGGCGGGAGATTATATCCGTTTTGTTCCCGTATCGGAGGAGGAATATCTGGAAATAAAGAAACAGGTGGATGAGGGCACATATCAGTGTACGATCCACCAGAAAGGAGTGTAATCTATGGGCTTTCGTGTATTAAAAGGCGGGATGCTGACCACAGTGCAGGATCTGGGACGGACAGGCTACCAGAGTCAGGGGTTCAGCGTGTCAGGCGTCATGGATGTACGCTCCTTCAAGATCGCAAACCTTCTCCTTGATAATCCGGAGAATGAGGCGGTACTGGAATTTACTCTGATGGGACCGAGCCTGGAGTTCACTTCAGAAACGATCATCGCTATTACGGGCGGTGATTTTCAGCCTCGCGTCAATAAAAAGCCGGTGAAAATGTACACGGCACTTTATATGCATAAAGGCGATGTGCTGGACTTCGCGGGATGCCGCACCGGAAGCCGCGGATATATTGCTTTTTCCAGTTACCTGGATATTCCGGTAGTTATGGGAAGCCGTTCAACGAATATCAAATGCGGGATCGGCGGTTTTAAAGGACGCAGACTGAAGGACGGAGATTATATCGGGTTCCGGATTAAGAGAAGATACCTGCCGTATTTTCTTTCCAGAAGTCTGGAACTGGATGAGTTTGACTATGATGAAGTGACGCTGCGCGTCGTTATGGGTCCCCAGGAAGAGGTGTTTACCAGCGCGGGCAGAGAGACATTTCTGAATTCAGAATATACGGTCACAAGTGATTTTGACAGGATGGGATGCAGGCTCGAAGGACCGTTTATTGCATATAAGACAACGGCGGATATTATATCTGACGGTATTGCATTTGGCTCTGTGCAGGTGCCCAGCCACGGAAAACCGATCATACTTCTTTCCGACCGTCAGACGACCGGCGGATATGCGAAAATCGCAACCGTGATCTCAGTAGATCTTCCGAAGCTTGCACAGTGTAAAACAGATAACAAAGTACGCTTTAAGGCAGTGACAGTAGAAGAGGCACAGCAGCTTCTGCTTGATGAAGTGGCAGGACTCAATGAACTGCGCAGACAGATTTATCAGCCATGCCGGGAAGTGCTTGAGTGCCGCCTTGTCGCAAAACGACTCAGCAGGCTGTTTCAGTAAATGAAAAGAAAAAACAGGAGAGTGACCAATATGGATTTGGAAAAGATCGAAAAACTGGTAAATATTATTGAAAAGTCTTCCATGCTGGAATTCAGTATTCAGGAAGGAGAAACGAAGATCAAGATGAGCCGCAGGGGCAGCGCGGGTGTTCCGGGAGAGCCGCTTACAGTTGTAAAGACAGAAGCACCGGCTGAGGATACTGTAGATGAGAATTACATTATATCTCCGATCGTCGGCACATTTTATTCTGCTCCGTCACCGGATGCCGAGGCGTTTGTTAAAGTCGGCGATGTGGTGAAAGCCGGACAGACAGTATGTATCCTTGAAGCCATGAAGCTGATGAATGAGATCGAGAGTGACTATGACTGCGAGATCGAGGCGGTCCTCGTCAGCAACGAGCAGAAAGTCGAGTACGGACAGCCGCTCTTTAAGGTAAAGAAGCTTTCAGACTAAGGAGGAGTGCTGATGTTTCAGAAAATATTGATCGCAAACCGCGGGGAAATTGCCGTCAGGATCATCCGTGCCTGCCGGAATATGGGGATCCGCAGCGTGGCGGTTTATTCAAAGGAAGATAAGAACAGCCTTCATGTACAGCTGGCAGATCAGAGGATCTGTATCGGTGAAGGACCGGCGAGAAACAGCTACCTTAACATGGAGCGGATTGTCACAGCAGCCCTGAATATGGGAGCAGACGCTATTCATCCCGGTTTCGGATTTCTGTCTGAAAATGCGGATTTTGTTCGTCTCTGTGAGAAGAACGGGCTGACTTTTATCGGACCGAAGGCCGAGGTCATCGACAGTATGGGAAATAAATCCCACGCCCGCAAGACGATGATGGAAGCAGGCGTGCCTGTGGTACCGGGGACAAAGGAGCCGGTGTATGACGCAGAGACGGGTATCAGTCTCGCAGAGGAAATCGGGTACCCGGTCATGATCAAAGCGTCTTCAGGCGGCGGCGGAAAGGGAATGCGTGTAGCAAAATCCGCCGACGAATTCGAATTCCAGTTTAATATGGCGCAGAGAGAGTCTGCCAATGCATTTGGCGACGATACCATGTATATCGAGAAATTCATCGAGAATCCGCGTCATGTAGAGATTCAGGTCATGGGGGATAAATTTGGAAATGTGGTGGCTCTCGGCGAGCGTGACTGCTCCGTGCAGAGAAACCATCAGAAGCTGATCGAGGAGTCTCCGTCTCCGGCCATTAATGATGAGATCAGAAATGCCATGAACCGCGATGCTGTTCTTGCGGCTAAAACAGTAAACTATACCAATGCGGGAACAATCGAGTTCATCCTTGACCCGAAGGGAACATATTATTTCATGGAGATGAACACCCGTATCCAGGTGGAGCACGGTGTTACGGAGATGGTGACAGGTACAGATCTGATCATTGAGCAGATCAGGATAGCCATGGGCGAACCCTTAAGCTTTAACCAGGAAGGAATCCGTCTCAATGGCCATGCCATCGAATGCCGCATCAACGCAGAGATCCCTGAGAAAAACTTTATGCCAAGCCCGGGTGTAGTGAAGCATCTTCATCTCCCGGCGGGAAATGGAGTGCGGGTGGATACGGCGCTCTACACAGGTTACAGAATTCCTTCGGAGTATGATTCCATGATCGCGAAAGTTATCGTGCACGCGCCGGATCGTAACGCTGCGATCCAGAAGATGCGTTCTGCGCTGGACGAGATGGTGATCATGGGAGTGGACACGAATCTGGATTTCCAGTACCAGATCATGCGAAATCCGGAGTTCTGTGCGGGTAATGCGGATACCGGATTTATTGAGCGGATGCTCAGACTGGATTAATCAGAGAAAGAAGTGTGAATGAATATGTATAAAGTTGATTTAAACAGCGACCTTGGCGAGAGCTTTGGACGTTATACACTGGGGATGGATGAGAAGATCATCCCGCTTATCTCTTCAGCAAATATCGCATGCGGATTCCATGCGTCCGATCCTGTTGTGATGATGGAATCGGTCAGCAGGACAAAGGCTGCGGGCATCCGTATCGGCGCGCATCCGGGATTCCCGGATCTGATGGGATTCGGCCGCAGAAATATGGCGGTTTCTCCGGCGGAGGCAAAGGCTTATACGCTGTATCAGATCAGTGCACTGGGCGGTATGTGCCAGGCGCAGGGAATGAAACTGCAGCATGTGAAACCTCACGGGGCACTGTACAATATGGCAGCAAAAGATTACGAACTTTCCCTTGCCATCTGCGAAGCGATCAAAGAGTATGATCCGGAGCTGATCGTCATGGGACTCTCCGGGAGCGAGACGATCCGTGCGGCGAAAGACTGCGGATTAAAGGCAGCCAGCGAAGTGTTCGCAGACCGCGGATATGAAGAGGACGGAAGTCTTGTAAACCGCAGGAAAGAGGGGGCGTTCATCCGCGATGAGGATGAGGCGATCGCTCGTGTGATCCGCATGGTGAAAGAAGGAAAAGTGACAGCTGTTACGGGACAAGACATCGATATCCAGGCAGATTCGGTGTGCGTGCACGGAGACGGCGAGAAAGCACTCCTGTTTGTGGAGAAGATCCGCACTGCCCTGAAAGCAGAAGGAATCGAGATCGCGCCTCTGAGCGAAATCTGCCGGTAAACTTTACAGGCAGCTGAATAATTATTATAAATAAGAACTGGCAGTGGTCGGATCAGTCTTCGACCGCTGCCAGTTCTTTCATTTTCGCATATGTAAAATGGTTGAATACCGCGATAGTCCGGCCTACGCCGACCATTGCAAGAACAGTGCCCACGCCGATTCCGACGAGATGGCCGGAAAATGTGAGACTGATACAGATGGTGATCGTGATATTTGTCAGGTCAAAGCAGTTCTTTGTAAATCCGACGCTTTTGTGGATCGTATCAGCGATTGCCTGAACGATGCCGTCGCCGGGATTCGGCACGATGCGCATATTCAGTGACATGGCGGCTCCGATGCCGGTCAGGATGATAGCGATGATAAGGAAAGCCACACGGACGGCCATCTCGCCCGCCGTGCTCTGCCGGTCTGAATAGAGATTCGGTATGACCGCGGAAAAAACGTTCAGAAACCGGGTGAAGATGAGACTGAGCGGAATCTGCAGAAAATCCATCAGCAGGATAAGCTTCAAATCTGTCTTGCCGGCATGGGAGAGTGCTCCGCCGGATTCCTTTGTATATTTTCTGCTGCTGTGTTCAGTGTAAGTCCGAGCGCCAGAACGAGCAGCCCGATGACATAGAACAGAATACGGTAGAAAACGGTTTTTTTCATATATCTAACCTGCCTTTATTGTAAAAATCACACTGTTTTATTTTAGGCATGGCGGACAGTTTTGTCAAATTGGCAGAAACGGATTCTATGTGCTTTACGATTGTAAGTTTAATAATAATATGATATAGTTATAAAAATAGAGTTTATAGTTCAAAAATGGATGAATAAGGTGATTATATGTCGTTTACTGAGGCAAAGAGAAGCGCTATCCGGAAATATATGCTGAACAAGGTACGATGTGATGATGCAGATTTTATAAAAAAGACTGCTGAGAATTTTGAAATATCTGAGACCTCCGTGCGCAGATATATTAAGGACTGTCTGGACAAGGGGATAGTGGCGGAAGATGCGGAAAGGAAGAACGGCCTTCTCCTTACGACAGTGTCTGAACAGTGGAATATAGTAAATGCAGGTATGTTGGAAGAAGATGAATTGTACTGGACGCATATCAGCCCTTTTCTTGGCGGGCTGTCCGGCAATGTACAGGATATCTGGTACTATGCATTTACGGAAATCATGAATAATGCAATTGATCATTCCGGCGGGGATCAGATCAGGTTTGGAATACAGAAAGATGCCCTGTATACGGAAATTTCGATTACGGATAATGGTGTGGGGATTTTTCGTAACATACAGGATTATTTCAGGAAGAAGTCAGGAATATCACTGAATTCTGAACAGGCTGCCATGGAGCTGTATAAAGGCAGGATGACGACAGATCCGGCCAGACATTCAGGGGAAGGAATTTTCTTTGTATCGAAAATGCTTTCGGAGTTTGCTGTCTGGTCTGATAACACGGTTTATTCATACCGATGTGATGACAGAGACCGGTTTGTGCAGTCTCACCTGATTTCTTATTATACGAAGATGGAGGGGATAGGAACAATGGCTGTGATGAAATTGGAAAACGATTCAAAAAGAACGTCCAGAGAAGTCTTCGATACATTTGCTCCGTTGGAAGAAGGATTTGTAAAGACATTGATCCCTATGAAAGAGATGTGCCCGTTAGGAGATCCGGTAGCCAGATCTCAGGCAAGGAGAATTCTCCGGCGGCTCGATGAGTTCCGGGAAATTATCTTTGATTTTCGAGATATCGATTATATGGGGCAGGGATTTGCCGACGAAGTGTTCCGCGTCTTTCAGAATCAGCATCCGGATATTATGCTGAACGTAATCAATGCAAATGAAACAGTGCTGGGAATGATCCGGCATGTAAAACGGGGATGAAGAGGCAGAGCCTTTTGGTATATACTGGCAAACTTATCGGTTATTCCACATAACGGAGGATTAAATTACAATAATCACAGGATAAAAATAGTCGAAAGAAACGGAGAGATACTGTGATAAAGAAAAAATATGCCGGTCTGGCGGGCGCCGCAGCCGCAGCAGCGGCGTGGTGTATCTGCCGGAATAAAAAGTATCCCCTGGCGGAGGGATACCCGTTCTTAAATAAATTTTTTATTCCAGGAATGTTCCTGTCCAAACCATTTCTGAGGATGGCAAACAGCCGGCTGGCGGATATGGAGCTGCCGGCTTGTCCCTGTGGAATAGTACGAAGGACAGAATGGATTGACGATCAGGATGGAGAAAGACTGCGTCTTACCATCTGCCAGCCGGAAGAATCAACGGATAATATGACTTGCCTCCTAATAAGAAAACATGAGCAAGTCCAGTAAAATCAATGTTTTCAGAGGCAAGGAACACGATGTGAAGTCAAAAATTTAATACCGGCAGGACAAAGGGTGCTGATATGAAATGTCAGCACCCTTTTCCTGTCCCAAACGCCATAGGTAACACAAACCTGTGGCGTTTTTTATGCCCTGCCGGGGGCACTCAAAATTGTATGAAAACGGGTGGGAAATCCCCTGATTTTTCGCCTGTGGGCGGCGCAAACGAGGCCGCCCATATCCTTTCCCTCATGGGAGGCCGGGCAGTGATACAGGGGCACAAAACCACCGAAACGAACACTTTTCAAAACCAACGGAAGGAGGTATCCAACATGGCGGTATTCCGCATTGAGAAAACCCGCGATTACACGGTGATGTCCAAGTATATCGCACTCTGCAAACAGGCGGAGACCTTCCAAAAAGACAAATAACGCGGTCGGGTTTGATGTGCCCGACCGCGTTACTGTTTTTACCCATCTTCATGCGGGCAAATTGATTTTTTATGTGAAATCGTCTTGAAGCTGCGCTTACTATTAGGGGCACAGTTCATTTATGTGTTTTAAAACTTCGTAGTCTAACGGTACAGGCACCGGTGTTTTGTGTTCCCCAATTATGGCCTGTTTCTCTGATAACACCTTCCCGGAAGCCGTAGACACATCCAGGGGAGGAGAATCTAATGAGTTCAGAAACAAGAAGGTAAGGGCAATATATCCCAGCACCGCTACAAACAGAACGCCAAGAACACAGACCACAGCAATCCGCAAGCCCTTATGGATCTTCTCTCTACACAAGATCAGTACCAAGATGCCCGTCGCTATGATAAGCAGGGCAATTCCTGCTACCCACAGCTCCATACGCATTCCCCTTTATGCAACAAGTTTGCAGATGCAAATGCATGGATTTTACCAGCTTCCGCCGCCTCCTCCACCGGATCCGCCGCCGGAAACACCGCCACCGCTGCTGCCGGATCCGCCGCCGGACGAGCTCTGCCGCGGAGCGGAAGACATGGCGCTGGCCGCACTGCTTAGCGTCCGATCCATAGCGTGCCACATGGTAGCAGCCGTAAATACATCACGTCCGCTGTACCACTCGGGCGGTTCGATAGCAATGTTTTCAAACTTATTTACCCATTTGTCCGACACACCCAGCACATAGGCAAAGGGCAGGATGTTGTAAAAATATTTTGGATCCTCATGAACAAGCATCTCCAGCCGGTCTTTTTCCGCCGTTTCCAAAAACTTTTTGAACCCGGTTATCTTTTCTAAATTTTTATGGCTCTCCTCTGTGCGGCCCGGGACGTAACACGTCAGCCAGAACGCTCCGGCAAGAATCGGCACGCCGATCACGAAAGGAATGAACCGCTCATTCCCACCCAGGACGTTGGCAAGTATCACAACATCAAGAACGAAGCCGCCAATAACAAGCAGCCAGCAGAGAAGCTGCAGCCGCGTGGACTTCAGGGTATGTATGCGGCCCTTTTCTCCGGAATAACCGTAATTAGAGGATATCCGATTCAGGGTGCGATAGAATTTATTCCTGAGATCGCTCCCGGTAACCATGTCTTTGCCGCTTTCAAAGAGACCTTCAAAAAACCTTTTTTTATCCTCGTCAAGATCATGGGGATACGGCTTTATACGCTCGATGCGGTACGCACCGCTCCCCGCTTCGTCGCCGTCATGAATGGCAATATAGCCCTCGTTTGCCAGCTCAATGAGCAGGGCGACTATATCTTTTTTCGGCAGCTTTCCTTTATACCAATACGCTACGTCTGCACTGTTCATGCCCTCGGGCGGATAAAATTCAACGGTCTCAATGACCTTCTTTTCCCTGCCGTATTTGAGCCATATGATAAATACAAAAATAAGGCACGCAAGAGGAATAAGCGCCATGGTGCTGAGCTTTAACATATGCAGAACCTGATCGAAGTAGAAGTATCCCTCCTCCAGCTCCAGTCTTACGGTCAGGGCCTGATATGGCTCCAGTTCCTCCCAGAGGAAGCCTTCAATCTCCAGCCCATCCGTGTAATATTCTACGATATCCGAACCGGTAAACCCATATCCGCCGGTGGAAAATCCCAGCAGGCTGCTGTCGAACTCCTTCGGCATGGTGATTGTAAAGCTCACGAAGTCGATATAGGTATCCCACCCGGCACCAATGATATTGAAGTACAGCTCATCGTAGCCGTCCGCCACATCCTGCCCAAGAACATAGTCATAGGAGATTGTATAATGCTTGTCGCCGGTAACGGTAGTATCAGCATCGCCAATCTGCAAAATGAGGTCGCTGTTTTGCGTGGACTTTTCATAATGTTTGGGATCAGATCCCATCTCTTTTTCAGATAAACGTCCATCGTGGAAAACGCTTCCTCTACTGAATTTTTCAGCTTCACAAGCGCATTATAGGTTGCGCCGATATAGATGCCGATGATCAGCAGAGGAACTGCAACGACCGCTGCGATAATCATTCCGGTCATAAAAACACCTCCTGTATTTTCTGATTGACTGCCATTCGTTGGCTATGTGTAAAAATGGCGATGCACAACGTAAAGAGCTTAGCTGCCTCACTCAGATGGAAAATCGAGTGTGAGACCGTCAAGAACCTCATACCAGGTATCGAGCATTTCCTCTGCATAATCTGCCTTCGTATCAAAAGCGTAAATATAAGTATAAAGATCGGTCGTGACCAGTAAAGCATCCCATTGGCGGGTATCCTCATTTTCCCCCTCCAGCCAGGTGAGATAGTATGCCGGCCAGGAGTCCAGTGTTGCTTCCTGAATTTCGAGATCCCGATACTCAAATTTACCGATCAGGTCAACGCAGCGGCCAATATATTCCTCTATCGTCTCGTCAGCAGCGGAAAAATCGTTAGTAAAGCCGCTGTTTATAATCGTGGTAAATCCGTCCTCGGTTCTATCGGCATAATAATAGCCGCCGTGGAAATCATTGTTGTTCTCGATTTGAGCCAGCCCGGTAAATCTTGTTTCGGGTACAAGAACACCAATTTCTGGTGTGATATCAGCTTCAGAGCCTTCCTTGATATAAATATTGCCATTGTTATTTCCCATATGGATCTGTGTGTCTGAATCGAAGTAGAAGCTGTTTATTAAGCCAAGCTCGCCGTCATACAGATCATATCGGCCGTTGCCGTCTCCGTACTCGTCCACATATTCCAGATACCCTGAAGCCTCTACGGAGCCGCTGGCGTAATAGGAGATAAATCCGCCTGTTCCGTCCATATAGATACTTGCTGTGCCTTCTTCGCCATCTAAACGCCATGTGCCCTCAGTTGCCGCGAATATGGCTGTATCATTTTCGCCCGGATCCGTGCTGGAAGCTGGATCCAGGCTTTGCGTACTGGTGGAATCCGGGCTCTCGCTTTGTGTGTTGTTTGATACGTCACTATTCTGTTGTTCGTTTGCACAGGCGGCCAGAGTCAGCGTAATGACCGCAGCCAGAAAAACAGTTATCAGCTTCTTCATCGTAATTCACTCCTTTCTGCGTTTGGGTGATCAGCCACTTTCTGCGCCGGAAGTGCGAGCGTATCAAGGATATTGATAAAATCTTCCATTTCCTTTTCCAGCTTTTCTACAAGCTGCACCGTGTTTTCGGATTTGCCCATCTCGAAAAGATTCATATCTTTTATTACAAGCAGCAGCGTACCGTCCTGAAGAAAGCGGATGGCAAACCGCTTGCCTCTCTCTGCGGACAATTCCAGCAGCTTTTGCATATAATCGGGCGTAAGCACCAGCTTCGCATCTTGCTCACTTGTGCATCTGACGGAAAAAGCATTGTAAAAGGCTTCTGAATCGGCATTGTAGGCATTTTCGTAAGTTTTAAACTGCGTTGCCATAACCGCATCACTCAGCGCAAGATTGTGGCGGCACACGACAATGACACCGTAAAATACGGTCTCGTAAGAGACATCCGTATCACCATCCTTGTCTTCCGTCACATGCTTCTCCTGTAACTCAAACTCACAGAACTCCATGGGCACTCCCCGAAGCACGCCCCTGACGTAATCGCCGCAAAAGCCGGTGCAGTCGTATTTCGGGAATCCGAAATCCTGGTTCAGGTAATACCTGTCGATATGCTTGCCGTGGTCAAATGTATCCAGCCGATCCATCACCCTGCCGAGCACGCTACTTGCATAGTTGTTCGCAATATGCTTCTGCGCCTCGCCGGCCTTCTGCTTAACCCTCAATCCTGTAAAAAGCAACGCAAAGCCACCTATTATAAGAATAATAGCAACTACGCCCGTGGGGGTTTTGAAGTTCAGAGACAGAGTGCCCCCGTTGAGGAGAATCATGAGTACAACGATACCGAGGCATACGCCGCCGGCGATCATTATGTATTTTGACAGCTTCGTGCGCTTTCGCAGGTTTTCCATCTTCTGATCGTCAAGCTGTGTGTTTGGAAGGTTATTGTCCATATATATTGTTCACCGCCTTATTTTTCATCATAATGGTACATTGTTGTTTGCATTCAAATCGCCGCTTGAAAAGACAACCTCTGCGTAACGGCTGATGCCCTTGCGCAGAGGCTGAGCTTGCCGCTCTGATCCCTTTTTCTCATTGGATTGGAATTTGCGCTCGGTTCCTTATTGCCGCAGGCACTAAGAATCGTCATGGAAAGGGTCAGGCAGAATAAAATTGTAAAGACTCTGAGATATTTCATTTTCATGATTTCTCCTTAATATGCAAAGGCTCAGGGTAGCAAATGCCGCCCTGAGCCTTTTGCGCATTCTTTCTGCTACCATATTAAGCATAGCAGAAAATGCACCTTATTTTGAATTGTTAGGAAAAACTCATATTTCGGATGATTTCGTTTCAGCACACCGTAGTGAACATATACCCCTTCCTGTATACGGAAACGATATCATAATCATTCGCATCATCCGCGTGGATTTTCCTGCGTAGATTCTTGATGTGAAACCGTATGGTACGGATATCCTCTCCAGAGGGCGTACCCCATACTTTTTCATACAACTCATGGGGAGGCACCTCCTTATCCTCGCTTTGCACCAGCAGCAGAAGCAGCGCAAATTCCTTTGCGGTAAGTTCAGCATCTGTACCGTTCACCGTTGCTTTGAATTTTGGGATATCCAGAACAAGGGAACCTTTCACGATTCTCGTCAGTTGTTCGCGCTTTTTCTTTGTCTGCAGGTGGCGCTTGATGAGCATATCAGCCACGGCCAGCAGTTCGTCCGGATCATAGGGCTTGGTTAGATAATAATCGCCTCCGTGCCCAAGACCTTCGACCTTATCGCAGGTCTCGCCTTTGCCGGTTAGGAAGATCACCGGGTGGTCGCTCGTGCTGCGGAACCTTTCGCAGATATCGTAGCCGCTGCCATCGGGCAGCATGATATCCAAAATCAGAAGATCGGGTGTCGGAGCCTCCATCCGCTCGTATGCCTGACGGCAGTTTTTCGCTGTGTACACGGTATATCCACGGCGTGTCAGCATCCTGGCGTTGATTCGCAGCACATCCGTTTCGTCCTCTACCACAAGAATAATCGGTTTTTCCTCTTTCATAGCTTATTTCTCCTCATCAGGCAGGGTAAAGGTTACCGTAGTGCCTTCCCCCAGTTTACTTTCAATCCAGATCCTGCCGCCATGGGCTTCTATAATCTGGTGGGATACATACAGGCCGATGCCGTGACGCCAGTATTCTTTGTCCGAGGATATGTACCCTTTAAATACCTGCTCCTGCAGCTCCTCCTTCATTCCTTCGCCATTATCGGCAATAACGACGATCTGCTCCCCGCCTTGCTTATAGAGGGTAATCCTGATTCTGCCGGCTTTTGTATGTTGTATGGCATTGGACAACAGGTTTGTAACCACTTGCATGATCCTTGCGTAATCTGCGCTGATAGGAAGCAGGTTTTCGTCCATATCTAATACAAGCTCGTTGCCGCCGGAAGCATCTTTGCCGAAGTAGGTGCCCGAGACTTCCTTCAGCAGCTTACTAAGCCGCATGGGCGCAAGGTTCAACGCCAGCCGCCCCTGCTCGATGGCCACAGTATCTTTTAGGTCGGTCAGAATGCGGTCGATGCGCACCACCATTTTTTCAATGACCTGCTGGTTGCTCTGAATCATCGAGACGTCTGGCTCTTCCTCGCCCATCAGTTCCAAAGTGTCGCGGGCGTAGAGATTGATGGCATTCAAAGGATTTTTCACCTCGTGGGATACGGTAGTCAGAAAGACAGAACGGGAGGCGTCGTAACGCCGCAGTTTTTCATTCTGCTCATACAGCAGCTCACGCTGGCGGTCGTACTCCCTTAAATGAAAGAAGAGCACCACGCCGCAAATCAGGCTGACACAAGTGAAGGCAAAAATAATGTCTACCAATATCTGGCCTTCTGTTTCATAATGCGTTACAAATTCAGGATTATAATAGGCAAAAACGCACACGGCGGAATATTCCGCGATTTCCAGCAGGGAAATCAGGAGCGCCGCCTTTCCCTTTATCATCAGCACTGTAAAGAGTACAGCCAGAAGGAAAATCGATGGCATACCGCTGCGATGGCCGCCTGAGGTGAAGAACATCATTGGCAAAACCACCATGAAAATGACCGTGACGGTGAGGAAGTAAGCTATCTGATACTTGCCCGTTCTCTGGGTGAATAGAATCAGCCCCAGGGAAAAGACAATCAGAACGGCAGCCAGTCCTGCGGTTTCCCACATGCCCATGATCAGGCTGATAGTCACTGTAAAAAAACTGATGGCGATGCCGCCGAAGGCTAGTATGTGAAATAGTCGGACGCGAAAATCCAGAGGCCAGTCGAAAAACCGGATATGAAATTTCTTTAAAAAAGACTTCAAGGCGAAACCTCCTCTGTATTTGGTTGGAATTTACCTGTATTCGGTTCCTGCTGCAAACGGCACATCATACGTCTTTCTCTTTTGTGCGGTTTGCTTTCCGGGGATCCGCCGGTTTTACGGCATTTTCCGGGATTGCCCAAGAGCGTCCAAAACGCTCCGCGCCTGGAATGCGCCCCTGTGTGCAATATTGATTAACACGGCGCTCCGATACGCCCCATTTATAGGAAGTTTCCCGGATGGAAAGATATCCTTTCATACGCCGCCTCCCTTTTGGTTGATACAACAATACAAGTTATATTATATACGAATATCCGTAGTTTTACAAGTGCACAAACCGTACTTTTTCTTAAACTTCTTGTTTGAATTTTTTCACTATTAGAGCAAAATGTGATTGCCACACTCGCCAATCGAAAAAGAGTTGCGTCATTTCGTTTGATCCCAAAACTGTTCGCATACTTAAAAGGAAAAACCTATCCCATTTCCTTATCCATGGCCATTTGTTTCCTTGAGAATTGTAGTATTAGTAGAGGAGATAACCGAAGGAAGGGATACGATAGCAAGCACAGCCAGCGAGTACCCACTGGCGGATTTTCGGTTTAGGGGAACCCCTGCCCCTAAACACAAAAATTGCTTGCTGGGATAGTCCCAGACCCTTATGAAAAACGGAGGCGAAGCGGAATGGCAAATCGGAAACGGAACATCCAGATGAAGTTCTGGGTGACGGAGGAGGAGAAGCAGCTCATCGACGAGAAAATGAGCCAGCTCCCCACTAAAAGATATGGAGCGTACCTGCGGAAAATGGCGATTGACGGGTACATCATCCAGGTGGACACCACCGACATCAAGGAGATGACAAAAGCCCTGGGCTTCATTGGCCGGAACATCAACCAGATCGCCAAGCGGTTGAACACCGGCGATCCCGCCTACCAGGCCGACATGGAGAAGATCCGGGAGAGATTGGAGCAAATATGGCAGTTACAAAGACGCATCCTATTAAGTCAACGCTGAAAGCAGCCATTGACTATATCTGCAATCCAGACAAGACAGATGCGATATCCGGAACTGGATCCGGGTCAATAATAATGCTCTGACCTATTTTGGCGGCGTGACACCAACGATCACCCCGGATAATTGCAAAGTAGCAGTTGCCCGGAACAAGGACTGGATCAGCCCTGTCTTA
>NZ_VMSO01000023.1 GCF_008691045.1 Mediterraneibacter catenae | reverse complement strand
AGATGGATGATTGATTCTTTGTATGTAGTTTTCAGGGTATATAATCCCTGAAAATTGAAGAATGGCCCAGTGGCTCAGTTGGTTAGAGCGCCGCCCTGTCACGGCGGAGGTCGAGAGTTCGAGTCTCTTCTGGGTCGTCTGTGGGGTCTTAGCTCAGCTGGGAGAGCATCTGCCTTACAAGCAGAGGGTCACAGGTTCGAGCCCTGTAGGCCCCACTTAAAAAATTATGGATGGATTCCCGAGCGGCCAAAGGGGGCAGACTGTAAATCTGTTGGCAACGCCTTCGAAGGTTCGAATCCTTCTCCATCCACTGATGTTGAGTGATTCAAGAGAGTAGCCGATTTACTAAAACTAAAACGGTTCGAATCCTTTTCATCCAGTGTGCCGATGTGGCTCAATTGGCAGAGCAGCTGATTTGTAATCAGCAGGTTATCGGTTCGAGTCCGATCATCGGCTTTGCCTCAGAGAGGCATAGCAATAATTTAATATCGCGGGGTGGAGCAGTCTGGAAGCTCGTCGGGCTCATAACCCGAAGGTCGCAGGTTCAAATCCTGCTCCCGCAACTTACACGTTGCAATGCTATGTATACGTGTCAAATGCCCAGATAGCTCAGTTGGTAGAGCAGAGGACTGAAAATCCTCGTGTCACTGGTTCGATTCCGGTTCTGGGCATTTTTCTCTGCAAGAAAACAGGTAATATATAATGCATACTGACAGAGAAAACAATTAAATAAGGGCGTGTAGCTCAGGTGGTAGAGCACTTGACTTTTAATCAAGTTGTCCGGGGTTCGAATCCCCGCACGCTCAGTGAAATTAGAAAACCGAGGAAGATGCTTCCCCGGTTATTTTTCTATTTTTCATATATAATGCGCCGGCCGATGCGGCAGCGAAAACTGCGCAGTACGGAACAATTCGCAGGCATCATAGTTGTGGCTTTTGCCCCCAATATCATAAATACAGAGATAAATAAAAAGCCGGGAATTGATTACCGGCTGAGAAAAGAGGAAATGTATATTAAAAAGCACTTTTGCTTTGATGTCTATAATATAACCGTCAAATGTGAGGAATATGTGTTGATTATATAAAAAAGAAGTTAATTTATCGCTTGGAGTTGATTTGGCCAGTTTATAGAAAAAGAAATATTTAGGAAAGTACGAAGAACCAGGACTTCTATACGGCGATTTAACGGGGAAATTCAAACTATGGAATATTTATATGATAAACTGAAAAAACTTGAATATTCGGGCATCTATGGCTTTCATATGCCAGGTCATAAGCGGAATGGATTGCTTACGGGAGTAAAACTGCCCTATGAGATTGATATTACAGAGATTGATGGATTTGATGATCTTCACCATGCTGAGGGAGTACTAAGGGATGCCCAGAAGAGAGCTGCTATGGCTTATCATGCGGATGAGACACACTATCTGATCAATGGGAGCACCGTAGGGCTTCTAAGCGCAGTATTAGGGTGCACACAGAGAGGAAACAGTATACTGATGGCGCGCAACTGCCATAAATCGGTTTATAATGCAGTATTTTTGAATCAACTGAGACCAGTGTATATTTATCCGGAGTTGCTTTCTTCAGGAAGGGAAGCAGAAGCAGATTTGAATGGACCGGTCACGGCAGAGCAGATAGGGGAAGCGCTGCAGAAAAATCCGGATATTGCTGCTGTAGTCATCACGTCGCCTACATATGACGGGATTATTTCCGATGTTCATGCGATTGCGGATTGTGTACATAGATGGAATATTCCTCTGATTTTAGACGAGGCACATGGTGCTCATTTCGGCTTTCATTCATATTTTCCGAAAAACGGGAATGAGATGGGAGCGGACGTGGTAATACACAGCCTGCATAAGACGCTTCCTTCACTTACACAGACTGCCCTTTTACATATGAATGGAAATATTGCGGATCGAGAACGGATACGTATGTATCTTGGAATACTGCAATCCAGTAGTCCCTCATATGTACTTATGGCGTCAATGGATGAATGCATCAGGCTCCTAGAAGAAAAGCGGGAAGAGATATTTAACAGGTATGTAGATATGCTGCAGTCAACTCGGGAACAATTAAAGAGTATGGAGCACTTAAGATTGTGGGAATGCCCGGTTTACGACTATTCAAAATTATTGATATCTACGGATGGAAGTTTAATTACCGAAGAGGAAACAAAAAAATATACAGGAAAACAATTATATAATGATTTAAGAGAAAAATATTTACTTCAGCTTGAAATGGCAGCTCCCAATTACGCAATAGCCATGACTGCTCCCGGAGATACAGCGGTGGGAATGAGCCGATTAATTGCAGCGTTAAATGAAATTGACGGAAAACTTGCAAAAAATAACGAAGATGAATCATACAATTCATTTGACGGCTGTGAGAAGTTGACATCATACATAAATGAGCAGGTATACTCAAGCGGAGAAATGTATAAATTTACAAATAAAGCAAAAAAGATCTACATTCAAGAATCTTCTGGATATATTTCTAAAGAATATGCATATATATATCCGCCGGGAATCCCCCTGATCGTACCGGGGGAAAGAATTTCAGAGGGAACGGTGCGGCAGATTATACAATATCAGCAGACAGGATTTGATATTCAGGGCACTTTGGAAAAAGGAAAGATCGAGGTACTGGATAATGGGTAAGATTTATTATGTAATGGGGAAAAGCTCTTCGGGGAAAGATACAATATACAAGAAGCTGCTGGAAAGATATCCGATGTTTCATACGATAGTTCCCTATACGACCCGGCCTATCCGTGAAGGGGAACAAAACGGAGTTGAATATTACTTTGTAGACGAGAAACGGCTAAATGAAATGCAGGAGACAGGTCAGGTTATAGAGGTACGCTCTTATAATACAAAGTGCGGGATCTGGACATATTTTACTGCAGACGACGGACAGATCGATCTGGAACAGTTTGATTATCTCCTGATCGGCACACTGGTCTCCTATCGGGCGATGAAAAAATATTTCGGAGCTGACGTACTTATACCAATCTATATTGAAGTAGAGGACGGAGAGAGACTGGAACGTGCTCTTGCAAGAGAAAAGAAGCAGGCTGTACCTAAGTATGCGGAAATGTGCAGACGTTTTCTGGCAGACGCCGGGGACTTTTCTGAGGAGAATCTGCAGAGTGCCGGTATTACCCGCAGGTTTGAAAACAGAGACCTTTCGGAATGTTTATCGGATATTCAAAAATATATTGGGCTATAACTTCACTTAATAATGTGTTATACTAAATAAGTAAATTTATGAAAATATACGGCAGGTGAGAAAAATGAGTGGTTTCAAAGATGTGGTCGGCCATAAAAATATAATAAAATATATCCAGAATGCGGTAACGGCAGATGCGGTCTCCCATGCTTATATACTGAACGGTGAGAGAGGATCGGGCAAGAAACTGCTCGCTAATCTGTTCGCGATGAGCATGCAGTGCCAGGATCGTGATGAAGATGGAGATGCATGCGGAAAATGTCAGTCATGCAAGCAGGCTATGAGTGGTAATCAGCCGGATATAATCCGCGTAACTCATGAAAAGCCGAATACAATCAGTGTGGACGACATAAGAGTACAGGTAAATGATGATATCGTGATCCGTCCTTACAGCAGCAAATATAAGGTTTATATCATAGCGGATGCGGACCTGATGACTGTGCAGGCGCAGAATGCCCTTCTTAAGACGATTGAGGAGCCGCCGTCATATGCAGTGATCATGCTGCTTACAGAAAATGCGGAGGCACTCCTTCCGACGATCCGTTCAAGATGCGTTATGATGAAGCTGCGCAATATAAAAGATCAGCTCGTGAAAAAATATCTCATGGAACAGCTGGAGGTGCCGGATTATAAAGCAGATGTATGCGTAGCGTTTGCTCAAGGAAACATGGGAAAAGCCATTATGCTGGCACATTCCGAGTATTTTAATGAGATCAAAGAAGAGGCTGTCCACCTGCTCAGGAACATAGATGAGATGACGGTTCCTGAGCTCACAGAAGCAGTGAAACGGTGCATGACCTATAAGCTTGAGATCAACGACTATCTTGATATTATTGCAATCTGGTACAGGGATGTACTTATTTATAAGGCGACAAAGAGCGTAGACAGAGTTGTATTTTCTGATCAGATGAAATATATCAAAGAGCGGGCAAGAAAAAGCTCTTATGAGGGAATCGAGAACATACTCGATGCGCTGGAAAAAGCAAAAGCGAGATTGAAAGCCAATGTTAATTTTGAACTGGTGATGGAGCTGCTTTTACTGACGGTAAAGGAGAATTGACAGAATGACAAAAGTAATAGGAGTCAGATTCCGGACAGCGGGGAAAATTTACTTCTTTGCACCGGGAAAATTTCAGATAAAACGCGGGGATAATGTAATTGTTGAGACTGCGCGCGGCATCGAATTCGGACGTGTTGTGAGCGGACCAAAAGAGGTAAATGATGAGGATGTCGTGCAGCCGTTGAAATCCGTGATCCGGATGGCGTCTGATCAGGACCGCAAGACAGTTGAAAAAAATAAGCAGAAAGAAAAAGAGGCATTTAAAATATGTCTTGAAAAGATCCGCAAACACAATTTGGAAATGAAACTGATTGATGTTGAGTACACTTTTGATGGTAATAAGATATTATTTTATTTCACAGCGGATGGAAGAATTGATTTCCGTGAGCTCGTAAAAGATCTTGCGGCTGTATTCAGGACCAGAATCGAACTTCGGCAGATCGGGGTGCGCGATGAGACAAAAATCCGCGGCGGCATTGGAATCTGCGGTCGTCCGTTGTGCTGCAGCACATATCTTACAGAGTTTTCTGCAGTTTCTATCAAGATGGCTAAAGAGCAGAATCTATCGCTTAATCCGACTAAAATATCGGGCGTTTGCGGAAGACTTATGTGCTGCCTTACAAATGAAGAAGAGACATACGAAATGCTGAACAGTCAGCTTCCATCAGTCGGTGATACAGTTACAACAAAGGAAGGTCTGACAGGGACGGTACAGTCTCTGAGTGTCCTGCGCAAACTGGTGAAAGTTGTAGTGAATCTGGAAAATGACGAGAAAGAGATCAGGGAATACCTGGCAGAGGAATTAAAATTTAAACCGCGAAAGAAGAAGAAAAAAATCTCCAAAGAAGAGATGAAGAAACTGGCGGTACTTGAAAAAGGACAAGGAGCGTCAAAGTTAGATGACAAATAACAGGAGAGCGGAACTGTTAAAGCCCGGTGAACGTCTGGACGATCTGCAGATCGGCGGTCTTGAGCTGATCCAGAATCCGGCGGGATTCTGTTTTGGAGTGGATGCTGTCTTTCTGTCGGATTTCGTAAAGGTAAAACCCGGAGAGACTGTACTTGATATGGGAACAGGAAACGGGATTATCCCGATCCTGTTGTCTGCCAAAACACAAGGTGAGAAATTTACCGGACTGGAGATCCAGCCAGACACGGCAGACATGGCAAGACGCAGTGTTGTCTATAATCATCTGGAAGAGAAGATTGAAATTGTGACCGGAGACATCAAAGAGGCGGCAGAGATATTCAGGCCGGCCTTTTTTGATGTGATCACGACAAATCCGCCTTACATGCTTTCAGAGCACGGCATGCGCAATCCGGATGATGCAAAAGCCATTGCACGGCATGAGGTGCTGTGTACTTTGGACGATATTTTGCGGGAGAGTATGCGGCTTCTGCAGGATAAAGGACGGTTTTACATGATACACAGACCGTTTCGTCTGACAGAGATCATGATCAAGATGAATTATTATAAGATAGAACCCAAGCGGATACGGTTTATTCATCCGTATATAGATAAGGAGCCGGTTTTGGTTTTGATCGAAGGAGTGAGAGGGGCCAGGCCCAGAGTAACTGTGGAGCCTCCGATCATAATATACGGCGGGGAAGGCAGCCGGCAGAAGGACTGATACCGGGGCCGCCGGGCACGGGTGAGACAAACATTTCATACGAGAAAAGTAAGTTTAGAAGAGGAGAGAAGAATGGCTGGAACTTTATACCTGTGTGCGACTCCGATCGGCAATCTTGAGGATATGACATTTCGGGCTGTGCGTATACTGCAGGAAGTTGATCTGATCGCGGCGGAAGATACGCGCAACAGCGTGAAGCTTCTGAATCATTTTGATATCCATACGCCCATGACCAGTTACCACGAATATAATAAATATGACAAGGGGAAAAAACTGGTTGAAAAGTTGCTCGAGGGAAGTGATATTGCGCTGATCACTGATGCAGGAACACCGGGGATATCAGATCCGGGCGAGGAGCTTGTATATATGTGCCATGAGGCAGGGATATGTGTGACGGCTGTTCCCGGCCCGGCCGCATGTGTCACTGCACTTACAATATCCGGTCTGCCGACAAGAAGATTTGCATTTGAGGCCTTTCTTCCGTCGGATAAAAAAGAGAGGGAGTATGTACTCCAGTCTCTGGAAAGAGAGATGAGGACAATCGTATTATATGAGGCGCCTCACAGGCTGACAAAGACATTGAAACTGCTGGAAGACAGGCTGGGAGGAGAGCGCAGTGTGAGTGTCTGCCGGGAACTGACGAAGCGCCATGAGACTGTTTATCGTGCCACTCTTTCGGAAGCGGCTGAATACTATGAGAGTCACGAGCCAAAAGGAGAGTGTGTGATTGTCGTAGAGGGGATGAGCCGTGAGACGGCTGAGCGGGAAGAAAAAGAAAAATGGTCGGATATGAGCATTGAAGACCATGTGGGATATTATTTGTCCCAGGGGTTAGAGAGAAAAGAAGCTATGAAGAGAACAGCGAAAGACCGAGGCGTCTCTAAACGAGATGTATATAGCTATCTTGAGAAACTTAAAAATTGATTTAAAAACGAATTGAGTGGCAAAAAGAGGAAAAATAACAGACATCAGTTATCTGATGTCTGTTATTTTTCCGTCTTTCATAAATATGACTTTTTTATTTAAGCTCACAGCTTCTTGATAATCATTTGTTACATAGAGGACAGTAATATGCATCTCCTCGTTTATCTTAAGAATGTCACCAAGCATCTCCATACGTCTTGCATCATCCTGGCGGGCAAAGTCTTCATCAACCAGCAGAACCTTCGGCTGGCAGACGACAGCCCGTCCGAGAGCTACTCTCTGCTTGTCCGTCTCTGAGAGAGCGCGGATCTTCTTGTTCAGGATATTGCTGATTCCGAAGAAGTCTGCAGCAGACTTTACACGGCTGTCGATTACTGTACGCGGAAGGTCTCTGAGCCGCAGTCCCAGTGCCATATTGTCATATGCGTTAAAATGACGGTACAGAGTATAATTCTGAAATGCCATTGCAAGACGACGGTCTCGGGGAAGGATATCATTGAGAAGATCCTTTCCAAGCCATATTTCACCGGAAGTGATGTCCTCCAGGCCGCCGATCATCCGCAGGATTGTTGATTTACCGCATCCGCTCGGTCCGTGGAAGACAACAAATTCTCCGTCCTCTATATGAAGGCTGACGTCATTTACGGAGACGAATCCGTTTGGGTAGGTTTTAGTCAGATGCTTTAATGTCACACTTGCCATAAAGAAACCTCCACATCTTTTTTTCTTTGTAACGCAGAAAAACAGCGTATTATGTTAGGCTATACGGATATTTTAGCACAAAGACCGGTCTCCTACAATCCCAACATAAGATCCGCAAGGACAACGCTCGCCGCAAGCCCGGCGAAAGTAGCCAGCAGCGCACCTGCCAGAGTGTATCGGGAGTGCCGGACTTTGGCTGTCATGAAATAGACGCTCATTGTATAAAAAATCGTTTCTGTACAGCACAGTGAGATTGAAGCGATCAGTCCGATCCGGGAATCTGTTCCGAACTCTTTAAAAATATCCAGTAAAAGCCCGGTAGCTGCGGAAGAAGAGAACATCTTTACCACGGTAAGCGGAACAAGTTCCCCCGGAAAGCCTATCAAACCGGAAAACTGTCCGATCGCATCAGAAATAAGATCCAGGAATCCGGAAGCGCGCAGAATGCCGACTGCGGCCATCAGTCCGATCAGTGTGGGCATCAGACGGATCACGGTAAGGAATCCGCTTTTGGCTCCCTTGATAAAGGTTTCATATACATTGATCCCTTTTAAAATTCCGTAGACGACAATACTCAGAATGATAAATGGAATAATGTAATCGGAAATATAAATAAAAATATTCATGGAATCCTCCCGGAGATATTTACGCTCTGTTTATCTATATGCACCTCTCCTGTGGAATATCGCGGTATGGCATATCATAAGATGCATTAAAGACATTTCGGCAGGAGTTCCTATGCTGCACACTGTTTTTTTTCACATAAAATCCATTTATACATATCAAAAGAAATACATGAATTTACTTATGGCGGCCGGAATCTTGGGCGGCGCTGTTCTGTTGTGTGCCTGCGGAGCGAGGGAACAGAAAGATCAAAACGCAGAATTTGAAGCCTATACAGAAGAACTGTTCTGCAGTGAAGTATCGTCAAATACCATTAATCTTCATTACACATTGAAGAATCCCGAAGATTATGGAATTACTGAGGATGCAGCTGTTTTGGGGAGCTTCGAGACTGATGCGGATATGGTGAAGGCTTCAGTGGAAAATATGCGGCGGTCACTTGAGAATTTTTCATATGATGAGCTGGATCTTCAGAACAAAATTACGTTTGACATTCTGGATTATCAGATAAAGGCGGCGGATCAAAGTGCAGATTTTATTTTGTATGAAGAACCCCTTGGACTGGTGAGCGGAGTACAGACGCAGTTCCCTGTCGTATTATCGGAATATCAGTTTTATGACCGTCAGGATGTAGAGACATATCTTGCACTTCTGGAAATGACAGGGGAATATTTTGACAGTCTGATCAAATTTGAGCGGGAGAAAGCCTCTGCGGGATTATTTATGGCGGATTATGCCTTAGATACTGTTATTGAGCAGTGCCAGGCTTTTTTAGATATGGGAGATGGAAATTATCTCTATTCAACGTTTGCAAATCGCATCAAAGATGTAAATGAGTTGACAGAAGAAGAAAAAAGTGACTATATTCAGGATAATGCTCTTGCGGTCAGCGACTGTATATTTCCGGCATACGAAAAATTGATTTCTGATCTGGAACAGTTACGAGGGAGCGGTAAGAATGAGAAAGGGCTTTCTTATCTGCCGGAGGGAATTGATTACTATGAACTGGTTGTCCGGCAGTCAACCGGTTCCGAGCGGTCAGTAGAAGAAATGGAAGACCTCACGCGCCGCCAGATAACGGATGACCTTGAAGCAATGGAAAAAGTTTTGGGAATCACCACAGAAGAGGCGCAGGAGGCAGCGGCAGCCATAGCGCAGACTTCAGCAGAGCTGATACTTACCCGTCTTCAGGAAGGGATAAGCGGAACATTTCCCGAGGCACCTGATACAGTACTGGAAGTCAAATATGTGCCGGAAGAGATGGAAGATCATTTAAGCCCGGCTTTTTATATGATTCCTGCGATCGATAATACGGAGCAAAATGTAATCTATATAAACCAGGCGCACATGAGTGATGACCTGACGTTGTTTACGACGCTTGCCCATGAAGGATATCCCGGTCACCTGTACCAGACTGTTTACTACGAGAGTACAGATCCGGATCCGATCCGGAGCATAATGGACTTCGGAGGTTATGTAGAAGGCTGGGCTACCTATGCGGAGATGGGCAGTTACTATCTGACACCTTTATCAAAAGAACAGGCTACATTGCTCCAGAAGAACAGCTCGATCATACTGGGGCTCTACGCGCTGGCTGATATGGGAATCCACTATGATGGGTGGAGCAGGATGGATACAGTGGCATTTTTCAGTAATTACGGAATTACGGATGCTGAGACAGTGGAGCGGATTTATGAGCTCATCATAGGATCTCCGGGAAATTATCTGAAATACTACATCGGATATGTGGAATTTCTGGAGCTGAAGAAGGCATGGGCAGAAGAAAAGGGAGAGGCATTTTCACAGAAAGAGTTTCATGAGGCTGTCCTGGAAGTAGGACCGGCGCCTTTTGAAATCGTAGAAGAATATATGTGGGAGATGGGTGAGTAATATGCTGAATTACCTGTGGGCCGGGATGATCCTTGCAGGGATCGTGTTCGGGGCTTTTAACGGAAGAATGCAGGACATCACGACCGCTGCTCTGGATTCCTCGAAAGAAGCAGTGACATTGTGTATCACGATGATCGGAGTAATGGCGTTCTGGACCGGTATTATGGAGATCGCTTCTCGTGCCGGGATCATACAGATGGCGGCGCGAAAGTTGAGACCGCTGCTTAGATTTCTTTTTCCGAATCTTCCGGAAAGGCATAAGGCAGAAGAACATATATCTACGAATTTCATCGCAAATTTTCTGGGGCTTGGCTGGGCGGCAACGCCCGCCGGCCTGAGGGCAATGGAAGAGCTTAGTAAACTTGAAGAATGCAGGAGAAATAATAAAGTTTTAAACCTGGCGAGGCACAGAGGTGTGGCCAGTAATGAAATGTGCACATTCCTGATTATAAATATCTCGTCGCTGCAGCTCATTCCTGTTAATGTGATCGCATACAGAAGCCAGTACGGGAGTGTAAATCCAGCCGGAATCGTAGGTGCTGGGATAGTGGCTACAGCGGTAAGCACAGGTGTGGCAGTGATATTCTGCAAGATAATGGACCGGAGAGAAAAAGTGTAACAGTTCAACCCGCCCATCCCTGATGGCAGAACTATTACAAAAAAGTACCCGCAATCGGAAGAATTTGCTGTAGTCGTTATTTGTATTGTAATGATACAATAGTCTAAACAGAAGATGGAGGTAAGGAGAATGAAAACGAAAATCACAATTCCCGATACAGATATTACAATACATCCTCTGGGACTTGGAACTGTCAATGCGGGACTGGCATGGGATGAGAGAGAAACCGGCAGGATAATTGACACATTTCTTGATATGGGAGGAAACCTGCTCGACACGGCCCATGTCTATTCTGACTGGGTAAAGCCGGAGAGGGCAAGAAGCGAGAGAGTGATCGGTGACTGGCTGAAGCGCAGTGGCAGGCGCAATCAGATCGTGCTTGCCACAAAGGGAGGCCATCCGGATATGACGGCTGCGAATCCGGACACGCACATCAGCAGGATGAAGCGGGAAGACATGATCAATGATCTGGAAGGATCACTCAGACAGCTCGGGACAGACTGGATCGATATTTATTTTTACCACAGGGACGATATATCCCAGCCAGTAGAAGAGCTTATCGAGGTGATGGAGAAGTTCTGCCGGGAGGGAAAGATACGTTATTACGCCTGCTCTAACTGGACAACCTCCAGAATGAAAGCCGCTGACGCATACTGCCGGGAGCAAGGATACAGAGGCTTTATAGCAAACCAGGCTTTGCTGAATCTGGGATATAGATATATGAATCCTCTTGACGATGACACGCTTGTATATGCGGATGAAGAGATGCAGCAATACCACAGAGAAATGAAGGGGAATCTTCTCATGCCGTATATGGGAGTGTGCAGTGGTTTCTTCCATAAATATATTGCAAAAGGATTGGTCGCGGTCGAGGATAGTGCGTACTGTACTGAAGGAAACATAAAGATGGCGGAGAGAGTAAAAGACCTCTGTGAAAAATATCATGCGACAGTGTCCCAGGTAGTATTGGGATTTTTCGGGCAGCAGGACTTTGATTGCGCGCCACTGTACGGCCCTAAAAATGCAGAGCAGATCGATGAAGCGATGAAGGCGTTCGAAATCCCGTTTTGTAAGGCGGATTATGAGTTATAGCAGAATTATTGAAAAAAGTGCTTGCAATTATAAACTCTATGTGTTAATATAAACAACGGTCACCGCATAAGCAGTGACTGTTTTATGGCCCCGTGGTCAAGCGGTTAAGACATCGCCCTTTCACGGCGGTAACACGGGTTCGATTCCCGTCGGGGTCATTAGCACATAAGCAAACAAAATGACGTCGCTGAGTGCTCATAGTAAGGCGCAGTAGCCAAGTGGTAAGGCGTGGGTCTGCAACACCCTGATTCACCGGTTCAAATCCGGTCTGCGCCTCTCAAATAGCCCGAAAAGTCAATGCTTTTCGGGTTATTTTTATTTTTTCGAGACTTGTAAAAAATAAGATGGCAGACGAATACTTGACAAATAAATATTACAGACGTAATCTTATACCATAATATATTTTGGAAGCAGTTAAAATAAATGTGGAAACACCAATCCTTATGATCAGCATGGTGGAAAATGTAAAAGACATGGGAGGCAGCGGTTATGTTGTATCAAAAGATAAGGCGGTTCTGAATCAATATTTTCCCGAGTAGAGGAAAAAGTGTAGTGCTATTATCTTTAGCCATGTTGGTGTTAAGTGTTGGGTGTAAACAGAACAAAGATGAAGAAACAGAAGAAGACAAAACAGAACAGGGGGATTTATACACTCTTGGAAGTATACAGAAAAAGGATACTTTTTTATCGAGGAATATCATCCGCCGGGATATGACGGTGCTCCGGGAGAACTTGCATTTCGGGTAAAACCGCTTGACCAGACCTGCCGGGAATTAAACAGGAAATATGTATATCCTGTAGGATATGAGAGGAATAAGTTATTAATTACGGACTGGGATGAGCAAGATTATTCGGAATTGGATTTTTATGATCTGTATGAAAGGCTATATTATATAAAATATGGAACTTATGTGCCATATGAAGCCAATGAGGGGGCTGAGTATGAGATACCAGAGCAGGATTTTGAAGAAGTGATTCAGAGCTATTTTCAGATTGAGAGAGAACAGATTGCAGCAAATACAGCGTATGAGCCACACGAGAGAGCATACCGGTACAGGCCAAGAGGATTTAAAGATGCAGAACTGCCTTTTGGACCATATCCGGAAGTTATATCATATGAAGAACAGGAAGATGGAACAATTCGACTTTTTATAGAGGCGGTATGGGAACGGAAAATGACGGACCATGCTGTTACAAGTGAATTGGTCGTGCGCCCACTTGAAGATGGCAGTTTTCAGTATGTTTCAAATCAGGTTACGGGATGGGATAACACTCTGGAAATACTATGGTATACACCCCGTCTGACGGATGAAGAATGGCAGTATTATTACGCTGATATCCAGAACGGGTAGCGTAGTGTGGAAGAAACCGGACATTTTGACAGCGGAGTTTTGATCATGGCTGTGTAATAATTAAAAAGGAGTAACTAGGCTGTACATCAAATGAGCCTACAAAAGAAGAGGTTTTTAAAAACTATGACAAAGAGATAAGCCTGACAAAAATAACCTTAAATTTTGCATGGAAAGATGATGTGCTAAATGAACTTGATACCTTTTCACCTTATTTATCGGTGGTTTCCAAATGGGGTTCTGCACCAATTCGAAATGTGCAGTGCAGCGCAGTAAATAGTGGGCGTTGTTATGCTTTGTGGAAGTATTATATTTCAAAAAAGGAATATTTTGATCGTAATAATATTTATAGTTGTCATAAGTATTTCAGTATTTGTCGTTATAATTCCTCTTGCAAATAATCACTATGCAAAACAGGTTGAGAAAGAATTACGAAAAACACCTTTGCCGGAAAAAACAAAGATTATCGATTCTGTTTCGCGGGCAGGAAAATTAGTCGGCAATGGAAATGGCATGCAATATTTTGGAGCAATTTTGTTGAAAAGTAAACTATCATTAAATAACTTGGAAGATTATTATTCTGCTTATCAGAAAAATGAATGACCATATGTAGTTGAGCCGCAAAAGAATCAGATCATTGAAGTGGTAGAGCATAGCATGATAAGTTTTTCGGAAAAAGTTGGCGATAATGGATACTATATTGTTTATTCATGGGGAGATGGACCGGATTTATTAGAAGAACTTGATTTTCGTGGACATTAAGTTGCGAAAGAATAGCAGATGTACAGAAGAAAGAACTTTGTAGAGAAAACGGAGGGTATAACTATGAAAACAGTTTACAGAATCTGCGGAAAGATCGCTCTGCTTTGTTATCTGATCCTTTTATATCAGACCTGGCATTTGTGCCGGTACGGCGGGGTGAGACACCACTTTATGATACTTCTGCCTGTGGGGGCAGAGAAATACGGGGGAACCTGTACGACAAGGCAGGAAGACGGCAAGTTTACATTAAAGATATTACTTCCGGTGATAAAGAAATCGTAAAGTGAGGCGGCGGCAGGACCGCCCCTCTGTCAGGATCATAGAGTCGGGAAAATACCCGGCTCTGTTTAACGTTAGTCTTCGAGATACTGTTGGATATGTTCGAGAACCCGCTCAATCTTTTTGTCTTTCTGTGCTGCATCGGAGGATTCTTTCGCTTCCACCAGATCATCTTTAATAAAGTTCATGAGTAATTTTAATTCTTTTTCGCTGATTCCCATTTCATCCATGATATACTCCTTTCTCCACCTGCCTGGTTATTAAGCTGCTCAAATTTTGCAGCTTAATAGAATTATTTCATATAGTGCGCTATATGTCGATTATCATCTTTGGAATTCAGGATATCGTCTGTTTTTTCATTTAAAGCATCAAGGTAAAACTGTCTCATACTCGGATATCCTGCTTTGCGTGCCGCAGCTTCATATCTTGTAAATTCGTCTGGTTTGACGCGAAAACGGATTTCTTTCAGCTTCTCGAGATACTTCATGATCCGCTGTTTTGACTTTTCATCATATGGCATATTCTGTCACCTCTTAAAACAGAGCAATAAGAACGCTCCAAATCATATTTTGTACAATTATTGTAACATAAAATAAATTAGTGCGCTATACGATATGTTTGACAGAAAAATAAGAAATTGTATAATAGGATCAGAGGCGGCAAAGATGCCCCTCTGTCAGGATCACAGAGTCGGGAAAATACCCGGCTCTTTTAAATTTCGCACCCTGAATATTAGTTTTTGCAGTTCCCATTGAAGAATTCTCCGGTTTCAATAAGATGTATGTCAGAAGATATTCCCGCAAGGGTATTTTAAGAACACAGCGTAACAGGTGAAAGGAGACTCAGACATGGCAATCTTAACTGCATCACATCTGAAAAAATATTATGGAAAGGATGAGAGTCTTGTAAAGGCTCTGGACGACGTGAATGTCTCCATCGAAGAGGGACAGTTTGCAGCCGTTATCGGTACATCGGGCAGCGGTAAATCCACACTTCTCAATATGCTGGGCGGTCTGGATGTTCCCACTTCCGGAAGTGTACAGATCGAGGGAAATAAACTCGAGGAAATGAGTGAAGAGCAGCTCACTGTATTCCGCAGGAAAAGGATCGGATTTATCTTCCAGAATTACAACCTCATCCCTTATCTCACAGCTTATGAAAATATCGTGCTCCCGGTGCGGCTGGACGGAAAGAAAGAAGATAAGAAGTTCTTAAAGGAAATCGTAAATTTTCTGGAACTGGACGGAAAGCTATCCAACTATCCGAGCCATCTCTCCGGCGGGCAGCAGCAGAGAGTCGCAATCGCAAGGGCGCTTATCACAAAACCGGCGCTCCTGTTGTGCGATGAGCCCACAGGAAATCTGGACAGCCGGACCAGTGACAAGGTTATCGATCTTCTCAAGATGACCAGTGAGAAATTCCACCAGACGATCGTAATGATCACCCATAACCCGGAGATCGCGCAGAAAGCTGACCGGCGGATCCGCATCGAGGACGGGCGGATCCAGAGCGACGAAACCGTATATGAAACAGACAGCAGGGTAACGGCGTAAGGAGGAATTTGAGATGAGTGGAAAGAAAACGGCGAAACATATGATTGCGCTCATGTCAAGACAGAGCCTTAAGACGGGCAGGATGCGCAATATTTTCGTGAGCATCACGATCGTACTGGCGGCAGCGCTGCTGACGGCGATCCTGATGTTTGTACAGGGACAGCGGACAGAGACTGCGCGGGAACTTTTCCATGCCCAGCAGGTGGGCTACTACAATCTGACTGATGATCAGGTGCAGGCACTTGCGTCAGATGAGCGGATCGCATATCAGATTCGGGTGAAGACAGGAGTCCTCTCTGATATGGACGGTTTCTCCGCGATGCCCTATTATGTGAGCGAAATGTCAGATGAGATCCGGATAGGGGAGCTGACTGAGGGGACTCTGCCGGAAAAGGAAAATGAGGCGGCCGTGCAGGGAGCCATGCTCGAGCGTATGGGGATTGAGCCGAAAGTGGGCAGCAGTGTGACACTTGATTTCTATGACGGAACTGAGGAGACATTTACCGTATCCGGTATCCTTGCAGGAGGCGATGGGGCAAAGCAGTTTTCTGTTTTCTTCTCTGAGGAGTACGCCGAAAATGGCAGCCAGCAGATCCTGCTCTGTGTCCTGGTGATCTATGGTGTATTCTATCTGTCAGTCATCGGCAGGATCCATCAGTTCGGCCAGCTCCGCACGATCGGCATGACAAAGAAGCAGTTGAAGAAGTTTGTCTCAAGAGAAGGACGGCTTCTGTTTTTAAGATCTGTTCTCATCGGCATTGTCATCGGCGGCGTGGCAGGATATTTTATGAAACCACGCGGATTCAGTATACTGAATACATTGATCATAGCGGCAGCAGTATTTGTGATCATTTATATTATTACGATGCTGTCTGTGCATAAACCTGCAAAGATAGCAGGAAACGTGTCTCCCATGGAAGCGCTCCGTTATGTGCCCCAGGACGGCATGAAGCAGACTTCCGGCAGAAAACAGTGCCGCGATCTTACCCCTGCAGGGCTTGGTATTATGAATTTCTCCAGAAACAGGAAAAAGGCAGCCATCACCATGCTCTCCCTCGGGCTTGGCGGTATCCTTTTTATGACGGCAGCCACTTATATGTCATCTTTCAGCAAGGAGAGCTATGCGAGACAGGGAGACTTTCAGGAGTCAGAGTTTATCATAAGCTATTCTCCGTCTGCCGTAGAATTGAATGAAAACGGGCTGAGCGGAATGCAGGCAGGGTCACCACTTGGAGATGAGATGATCGGAGAGATTGCGTCCATTGACGGTGTGGAGCAGATAACCGAACGCAAAGGTTTCGGCGTGCAGTATGATTTCCCGCAGCATGATGAATATGGAAATAATGATATTATTTATCCGCTTACGGAAGAGGAACTGCAGGGGATTGGCTCCTATCTGGAAGAGGGAACCGCTGATATGGAGGCTCTGTTGAGTGGCAATCAGGTACTTGTGGCAGAAAATGATATTGTAGAAGAAATCTACGGATGGAGATTTCAGGTGGGAGATACAGTGACGCTGCACTATTATGACGGCAGCGGCATGAGAGAAAAGGAAGTGGAGATCGCGGGAATGCTCAACGACGCATTTAACCGGGATCACAACGGGATCGAAGGATGGTTTGTCATGCCGGAGCAGGCAGTGCTTCGCTGGATATCTTATGACAGTATCAACAGCAGCCTCCTTATCAGTACAGATCCTGTAAAAGAGACTGAAGTGGGAGAGAGTCTGGAACAGATCGTCGGAGACAGATCGGAGCTTACAATGGAAACGCTGGCTGAACGCCGTATCGCATACGAACAGAGTGCGGATCAGATATTCGGAGCCATCAGCGGGCTTGCCATATTTATCATGATGTTCAGTATCCTCAGTATGATGAATACGCTCATTACAAATATCGTGACCCGCAAGCAGGAGCTTGCCATGCTGGAGTCTATCGGCATGAGTAAAGGACAGATCCGGAAGATGCTTCTGGGAGAGAGCCTGCTTCTTGTGGGTGTGACTGTGGGAGTGACCATGACCATCGGAACACTGTGCGGCTATATCCTGTGCCGTATGCTCCGGGGAATAGGCGCTGTCTATATGCAGTTCAGATTCCCGTTTGAATTTGCACTTGGATATGTAGTGGTGCTGATTCTCGTGCCGCTCCTTATTACAATTGTTTCCATGAAAAGCTTTGCCAGAGAAGCGCTGGTGGAGCGCCTGAGAGGGATGGAGTGCTGATGAGCGGCTGTAAAATACCGGAAGGTAAAAATGAAGAGAACTGTTATCGGATATGGATTACCGGAGAATGTGATTTCCTTATCGTATCCCCGGATATGATAGCTGTTCTGATCGCAAAAATGCGCAGATCCGATACTAGGGAAATGACCGTTCCGTCGGAAGAGGTACTTCCGCCGGAATATGCTGAATACCTGACAAGAGTCATGGAGGCAAACGAGGACGGTAAAAATATCTATGACATGGCGGTGGAACAGTTCAGATATCTTGAAGTAGAACAGAGTTCGTGCTTTGAAAAAGTCAACGTTACAGGGGAAAAAAAGACTCAGTTTGATTTGGAGGCGGGAGAAAAATTCTATATGCTTGTCAGGAATGCAGAGAGTCGGTTCCGGTATGTGTTTTGTGATGAAGATGGGGCGGAAGTCAGCGTACTGCTGGAATATATAAAGTGAAAAAGGGATTTGCTATTTTGCGGCAGGCATTGGGGTATATGCGGTTAATATGCTACGCGAAATTTACAAGAGGAGTATAACATCAAAGAAAGAAGAAGCGAAAGTTTATCCGAGAATGTTTCATCGGTTTATTCCTGACTGCATAGTCTGGCGAAAATCCGCTTGCCATTCCCCCTTCTTCTGCGTATACTGTACGTGGACTAACAAAGGGGGAAGCAGCGGATTTTTGAGTGTCCGCTGCGCACAAAAGACGATGAAGACAAGAAAACAGATGAAACGGCTTGGAAGGATGTCCCTGAAAAAGCACTATGTGATCTTTGTGGCCGCCTGCCTGATCGCAGCATTTCTGGCGTCGGAGTTCACCAGCTCTCTGAATTTTTCCACGGTACAGAATTATGAGACAACTTATGATCAGGTGCAAAGTGATCTGAATGGAGACAGCACCTATTCAATCAAGACCGGAGTGGACAGTATCGGCTGGGGAGACGTGATCCGGATCATAGTAGAGGACAACATGCAAGCCGGAAAGGAGATGTCGCAGGAGATACGGCAGAATGCCATCGAAGATTCCGAAAATGGAAATCCCATGTTCGGACGTACGCGGGGCGTACTGTCAAATATTGTAAA
This sequence comes from Mediterraneibacter catenae, assembly GCF_008691045.1. GTDB lineage: Bacteria > Bacillota > Clostridia > Lachnospirales > Lachnospiraceae > Mediterraneibacter > Mediterraneibacter ornithocaccae. The sequence goes on along the minus strand of NZ_VMSO01000023.1, from coordinate 23,034 downwards.
TCAGGTAAGCTCAGGCTCGATCATCGTGACAGCGGCAGCAGCGATCGGATCAATCACGGGTTCGGATAATCTGGGGATTCTGATATTGATCATCATTGGAGCGCTGGGGCTGTTTATTTTCTGGTTCTTAATCCAGAATACATTTCCGGTAGTGATCAGGCGCGTATTTCTTGAGGGAATGATCTATGACAGAGTGACTACGCAGCGGTTTGTATTTCTTCTCCGTGTGAAGAAATGGCTGAAGGCTTCCTGGATCATGTTTGTAAAATATGTTTACTATTCATTGTGGTGTCTGACCCTTGTGGGAATCGTAGTCAAGCATTACTCCTACTTTCTCGTACCGTATATTGTGGCTGAGAACCCGGACATGACGGCGCGGGAGGCTATCACATTGTCCAGAAAGATGATGAAAGGACATAAGTGGCAGTGTTTTGTGTTTGAGCTTTCTTTCCTTGGGTGGGAAGTACTCGGAGCACTTACTTTGGGAATTTTTAACATTCTGTATACCAATCCGTATCAGGTGGCGTCCTTTACACGTTACTATGCGGAACTGAGAGCGGAGGCAATAGAGAAAGGCATTCCGGGATCGGAACTTCTGTATGACACTTACCTCTACGAGAAAGCAGAGTCCTATGTGATTGCGGCGAAATATCCGGATGTGATCAAAGTGATAGAGGAGCCGGAAGATACGGTAGAGAAACTGACCGGCTGGCGAGGCTTTCTGGCGCGTAATTTCGGAGTCCTCCTCCTGAGAAGAGAGCAGGAACGCGCATATGAGCGCCATCAGGCAGATTATGTAAGAGTTCATTCTATGATCGACGATGTACAGAGGGAGGCATATCCGGTGCGTCTGTATCCGATTCCGGAGGAAGAACGGCGGAAACTTGTACAGTCATTGAATTACATGCGCCATTACTCTATCTGGTCGTTGATCACGGTTTTCCTGAGTATGTCAGTGTTTGGATGGCTGTGGGAAGTGGGGATGCATCTTGTAGCTTATGGTGAATTTGTTAACCGCGGCGCTCTGCACGGCCCATGGCTTCCAATCTACGGGACAGGTGCTGTTCTGATCCTGACGGTATTGAACCGTTTTAGAAGAAATCCTGCGCTTGAGTTTGGGGCAACCATTGTGGTTTGCGGCTTTTTGGAGTATATGACGTCGCTTGTCATGGAAATCGCTACCGGCGGTACGAAATGGTGGGATTACAGTGGGTATTTCCTGAATCTGAACGGACGCATCTGTGCAGAAGGCCTGCTTGTGTTCGGTATCGGCGGCCTGGCGATCGTCTATGTGATTGCGCCGGTGATAGACGATCTTGTAAACAGGTTTAATGAAAGGAAAGTCATGGTTATCTGTACGGTGCTGATGGTCGCTTTCCTTGCAGATGCGGTGTATTCGCAGATCCATCCGAATACAGGAAAAGGAGTCACTGATATAGAAGAGGCGAGAGGGCCGGATCCAGCGCACCAAGTATCCGGAAAACAGATACAGGCATAAAATCAGATACAGCAGCAATTATAAAAAAGGGATGGCCGGAATGGTCATCCTTTTCGTCTTGTCGCCACATCCTGAAACCGGAAATAATCCGGCCGGTGGCGTGACTGTGTAAATTCGAACTGTACTCCGTCATCATTGAATGTCTGGCTGGTGATCACGGCCATGCAGTTATAGTCTTTCATATCAATATATTTCTCATCAATCTGTGTTACATGTTCCACAGTGAGTGTACGTTTGCTGGTTGTGATAGTCATACCCAGTTCCCCTTCGAGATAATCGTAAATGGAGTGACTGGCAATCTCCGGGGTCAGCCCCTTAACAAGCTCTTTCAAAAAATAATTGTGGTTGAGGATCAGGGGTTTCCCGTCCAGTGAGTGGAGACGCTGGAGATAATAGAGTTCTGTCCCCTTCTTAAATCCTGTCTTTTTCTCTATTTTTTCATCCGCGGTAATCTCAGCAAACTGAAGCACTTTTGTAAATGCCTGCTGATGGTTGCGGATGGCGGATTCCTTGAATGATTCAATACCGCCTACGGTAAACGAAGTCTGCTCAATGGGCTGGAAGATATTTCTCACCCCTTTGCCGTGCATGGGCTGGACATAGCCGTCGGCGGTAAGTTCTGCGAGCGCACGGCGTACGGTATTGCGGGAACAGTCATATTCTGTGATCAGAGCGTGTTCAGACGGCAGCAGTTCCTGATAAGTATAGTATTCCGTCTCAATTTTTTCTTTTAAGTCTCTGTAAATATAGTCGTATTTTGCTTTCGGCATAAACTCACTTCTCTCCTGCATGTCTTGTTCAAACATCTATTTGTTTAAACATCTTTATTATAGAAAGCTATATTCCCAAAATCAAGCTAAAAATCCATGCAGAACCTATTTCGGAAGAAGTACACAAATTTTTTTGCTCTGTTTTGTGAATAATGACAGAAAAGAAATATTTTTCAAAAATCAGTTGACTTGTTTAAACAAGAATGGTATATTCAAGATGTTCAAACAAGTTTGACTTGTAAAAATAAGGTTTCAGGTAAAACAAGTATGAAAGAGAGGAAGAGAAACGATGGGAAAGTATGATAATGACGTAAAACGTCTGCTTGAACTCGTCGGGGGCAAGGGAAATATCCAGGCTGTCTCCCACTGTATGACAAGGATGAGATTCGTCCTCATCGATCCGAAGAAAGCAGATGAGAAAGCGATCGAGGATCTGCCGAGTGTAAAGGGGACATTTACACAGGCAGGACAGTACCAGGTCATCATCGGAAATGACGTGTCTGTATTTTATAATGAATTTACGAAATATGCGGGCATCGAGGGTGTGAGCAAGGATGCCGTGAAAGCAGCGGCGAAGACGAATCAGAATATTGCTCAGAAGATCATGGGAACACTGGGCGAGATATTTGCACCTCTGATTCCGGCCCTGATCTGCGGAGGTCTTGTGCTCGGCTTCAGAAATGTGATCGGTGAGATCAACTTCTTTAACAACGGAACACAGAGTCTTGCAGATGTCTCCCAATTCTGGTCGGGAATGTACAATTTCCTCTGGCTGATCGGTGAAGCGGTATTCCACTTACTGCCGGTAGGTATCGTGTGGTCGATCACTAAGAAAATGGGAACGACTCAGATTCTTGGTATCATCCTTGGACTGACGCTTGTGTCTTCCCAGCTCCTGAACGGCTTCAGCGTATCGTCCACACCGGCGGATGAGATTCCGGTATGGGATTTCGGATTCTTCCAGGTTGAGATGATCGGTTATCAGGGGCAGGTCATCGCGGCGATGATGGCAGGTTTCGTCCTTGTATATCTGGAGAAGTTCTTTAAGAAGATATGCCCGGAAGTGATCAGTATGATCGTAGTTCCTTTCTGTTCCCTTGTTCCGGCGGTTATCATCGCTCATACAATCGTGGGACCGATCGGCTGGACCATCGGAAACGCTATCGGAGACGTAGTATACGCAGGACTTACATCTGACTTCAGATTCCTGTTTGCAGCAGTATTCGGCCTGTTATATGCACCGCTTGTTATGACCGGCCTGCACCATATGACAAATGCTATCGACTCACAGTTACTCAACACTCCGGCAAAGAGCACGATCCTCTGGCCGATGATCGCCCTTTCCAATATCGCGCAGGGCTCCAGTGTGCTTGCAATGAGCGTGCTCCAGAAGAAAAACGAGCGCGCGCAGCAGATCAATGTCCCGGCATGTATTTCCTGTTATCTGGGAGTTACAGAGCCTGCATTATTCGGTGTCAACCTGAAATATGTATTCCCGCTTGTATGCGGTATGATCGGTTCCTGCTGTGCGGCAATGATCTCCGTAGGATTCGGGATAGAGGCGCTGAGCATCGGCGTCGGCGGTCTTCCGGGAATCCTGTCCATTAAACCGGAGTACTGGGGACTTTTCCTCCTGGCTATGGCAGCCGCGATTGTGATCCCGTTTACCCTGACATTTATCGTGGGAAAGATCAAACTTTCAAAAGAAGACAGATTCGGCAAAGAAAATGCTGCTCCGGCAATTGAGTCAGCAGAAGGTACAGAATCCGCTGAAACAGCACAGGCAGCAGACAGCGCAGACTCTGCAGCAGTTTCCAGTACAGACGCAGCTGATGTAAAAGAACTGAAATCAATCCTTGACGGTAAGGTAATGCCCATCGAGGAGGCTCCGGACGATGTATTCTCACAGAAGATCATGGGCGACGGCGTTGCAATCGAACCGTCCAATACAGTTGTGACAGCTCCGGCTGACTGCGACGTTAGCGTTGTAATGGCTGATACAGGCCATGCGTGCGGCCTGACACTTCCCAACGGAGTGGAACTTCTGATCCATGTCGGCGTTGACACAGTCGATATGGGCGGAGACGGATTTAAGCTTCTTGTAAATGAGGGCGACCATGTGAAAGCAGGACAGAAACTTATCGAGTTCGATCCTGAGAAGATCAAAGCAGCAGGACATCCGTGCACGACAATGCTGATCGTGACCGCAGAGGGAAGCGCAGCTAATATCCGGATGCATTCCGGCATGGATGCAAAAGCAGGAGAGACAACTGTTATCTCTTGGGATTAATAATTAAAATAAGGAAGGACAGGGGATGTACAACTATGAAAGATTTCAGAAAAAGTACTGTATATCAGATTTATCCCAAATCATTCTGTGACACAAACAAAGACGGACTTGGCGATCTGCGCGGCGTTATAAGCAAAATTGATTATATAAAAGAACTCGGCGTTGATTACATCTGGCTTACTCCTTTTTTCGTATCCCCGCAGAATGACAACGGATATGATGTGGCGGATTATTATAACATTGACCCCGGATACGGAACGATGGAAGATGTGGAAGAGCTGATCGCAGAGGCAGATAAGAGGGGAATCGGCCTGATGTTCGATATGGTGTTTAATCACGTTTCAACAGAACATGAGTGGTTCCGGAAAGCTATGGCGGGGGATTCATATTATAAAGATTTCTTCATCTTCCGCAAAGGAAAGGACAACGGCGAACCTCCGACCAACTGGGAGAGCAAGTTCGGGGGAAACGCATGGGAATATGTAGAGAAATTTGACGAGTATTATCTGCATCTCTTCGACGTATCTCAGGCGGATCTGAACTGGGAAAATGAAAATGTCAGAAGAGAGATTCAGAAGATCTTAAAGTTCTGGATGGAGAAAGGTGTCAAAGGATTCCGCTTTGACGTGATCAACCTGATCAGTAAAGCCTGTTACGAGGACGACGATATTGGCGACGGCCGCAGATTCTATACCGACGGTCCGAAGATCCACCAGTATCTGAAAGAGATGCATGATACGACATTCGGGCAGGCTGACGGATTCGTGACTGTGGGCGAGATGTCCAGTACAACGATCGATAACTGCTACCAGTACGCGGGCCGTGACACTGGTGAACTGTCCATGGTCTTCAGCTTCCATCATCTGAAAGTAGATTTCATGGGAAATGAAAAATGGGTGCTTGTACCCGCAGACTTCCAAAAACTCAAAGACATCATTTTTGAGTGGCAAACAAAGATGGCAGAGCACAATGCATGGAATGCTGTATTCTGGTGCAATCATGATCAGCCCCGTGTCGTATCCCGTTTCGGCGATGAAGGCAGATACTGGAAAGAATCAGCCAAGATGCTCGGAACCATCATCCACTGCCTGCGCGGTACACCGTATGTATATCAGGGCGAAGAGCTGGGAATGACAAATACAGACTTTACGGACATCTCGCAGTTCAAGGATGTAGAAAGCCTCAATCACTACCAGATCCTTCAGGATAAAGGACTGTCCGCTTCCGATGCCCTGCGTATCATCCAGATCCATTCCCGTGACAACGGACGTACACCGATGCAGTGGGATGCTTCCCAATATGCCGGCTTCACATCAGAGGACAGCAAGAAGCCGTGGATTGCAGTGAACAGCAATCACGAAAAGATCAACGCGGCAGACCAGCTGAAAGATGAAGATTCCATCTTCCACTATTATCAGAAGCTGATCGCCCTCAGAAAAGACTCCGAAGAGTCCGATGTTATCGCTTACGGTGATGTGGAGCCTCTGGCCCAGAAAGATCCGTCCGTATTTGCGTACCGCAGGACCTATGAGGGACATGAGCTGATTGTGACGGCGAATTTCTACGAAAAAGAATATCAGTGGAAAGGCGCGCCGGATCTTAACGGATTCAGAAAAGTGCTGGGGAATTATGAAGAGACAGAGATTGCTGAGGATGGTACGATGAAATTGAAGCCGTATGAAGCAGCCGTATGGTATCGCTAAAATTCCGGATTTATCTGACTGAGAAAGAGTCCGCCGGGAGGTATGTATTGTTATCGCACACGTTTTCACTCGGTCGCGGCGTAGCGGTACATAAGAGCGCAAAAAACGCGCTCTAAGTGCCGACGCCGCTCCAACGGTGCGTACACAATACATACCTCCCGGCTGCTTTCTTTCCCATCCCGAAAATCGAATCTCAAACGAAGGAACAAAACCGGATCTTTTTCGACTAAGATTCCTTTTCTATCGATAAGCAGAAAAGATTCTGCAAATAAATGTTGAGCTATCAATCGTTACGATGAGGCTCCCATCTCTTCTGGTTTGTATGAGGATTTATCGAACTGGCTTATGGATGAGAAAGAGCAGAAAAGCAGGCAGATACAGCCGATCTGATGCACATTCCGCGGACAGAGGAAGATTGATTCCGGCGACTTTGGAAGAATATTAGAGGAACTTAAAAGCAGGACGATTGCGTTAATCGATCAAACGGAGGTGTCTGACCTTTGGGAGTTCTCCGTTTGATCGATTTGTATTTAGCACTCGTCCTGCTTTGCTAGTTCCTGTTATATTCTGTAACCGGAGCCGGAATCAATCTTCCTCCGTCCGTGGATACGTGAATTGTCTGTGCTGTATCAATCTGTTTTGTGCTGTTTTTCAATTATGAGCCTGTACGATAAATCCGGAATTTAAGTACTTGTAAATCCTCCTTTCTTTTTGACGATATAGATCGGCCGTTTCTTGCTCTCCATATAATCTTTCGATACGTACTGCCCCAGAATGGATATGAAGAACATCTGCACTCCGTTGAGCAGCAGGATCAGGCAGACGAGCAGAGGTATACCGGTCAGTCCGTTCCCGGATAGCAGAGCCCATATCCCGGTCACTATCGCGGCAAGGAACAGGAGGGCGCCGGCTGTCCCTGCCATGGTCACGGGTGCGGAGGAGAAGGACAGGATACCGTCTATAGCATACCGGAACAGGGAGGGGAGCGACCATTTAGTCTCACCGGCAGTCCGCTCGACATTGTGGAAGGGAATCCATTTTGTGTCAAAGCCGACGAAAGAAAAGATTCCTTTCATATATCGGTTGTATTCTTTCAGTTCGAGAATGGAATCAGCCATTGTCCGGTTCATCATGCGGAAATCCCCTTTTCCGTCTCCCATATCCAGTTTGCAGGTTTTGCGGATGATCTTATAAAATGTACGTGAGAGGATACTGCGAAGCTTATTTTCTCCGGTCCGGTCTTCTCTTAAACCTGCGCAGCAGTCGTAACCCTCTGTTTTCAGTACATGATACATTTCTTTTAAAAGCTGCGGCGGATGCTGCAGATCCGCGTCCATGAAGACACAGTAGTCGCCGGAGGCATTCTGGAGTCCGGCATACATGGCGGCTTCTTTCCCGAAGTTCCTGGAGAATGAAATATATCTGCACCTGCTGTCCGCGCAGGCGAAGCTCTCCAGGATATCGGAAGTGTGATCGCTGCTCCCGTCGTCTACAAAGATAAATTCACATACCGCCCCTTCGATACCGTTTACCGCATCGGAAGTGACCCGGTAAAATTCCGGCAGGGCCTTCTCTTCGTTATAACATGGCACTATGATACTGATCTTATCCATGAGTGACAGCCTCCTTTCTGAAAATTCCAAATTTGCATAATACATAATTCCCGACTACAGTGACTACGCTTACGATGAGCTTGGCCGGAAATGCAGCCGTGTCCATCCGGCTGATGAGCAGCCACAGAAGCATATTTTCCACAAGCAGAGTCAGGAAACGCAGTGCGGCGAAAGATGCAAGTTCACTGGCGATATGTTTCTTTGAGTGAAAGACCCATTGACGGTTCAGGGCGTATGCGGTGAGTACAGCGCCCGCCCATGCCGCGCTGTTGGCAGCAAGATAAGGGATGTGAAGCGCAAGTAAACCTGCATACAGGAGATAATTGACTCCCGTGGTCACACCTCCGCTGATGAGATAAGTAATTAGTTCCCGTTTCATTTTCATAGACAATTCCTCCCTATATTGCGTTTAGTCTGGAGCAGAAATGTATACAAGAGATATACGACATATCCGATTGATACAGCTGTGCTGACGGCACATCCGGCTGTTTTTCCCGGCGGGAAGAAGCAAAATTCTATCGTGTGTTCTCCCTTTTCCAGATAAGTTCCGGCAAAAGCCTGATTTACTCTCACAAGATCCGACGGTTTTCCGTCCACCAGTATCTCCAGTCCGTTCTGCATGGGAATGGAGGTGGCGAGGTATCCGTCGTTTTCCGCTGTTATGGTATATTTGGTATCCATGATGCCGGCAGAGCCGGAACCTGTGGAGTGGTCAGCGGTCAGCGGCGCATAGTTCTTTTCATTTAGAAGAGACTGATCGTACAGATACCACTGGATATCGTTCAGTCTGTAATGCCCCTTGGAAAATGTAATCTCCAGCCGGTCCACTCCTGTGGACGAATCCGCGGAAAACTGATAATGGAACTGATCATTCCCATTCGGATACGGGGCAAACATGCCGGACAGCTTGTTGCGGATATTGTTGATATCGATCACGACAGCCTGTGTAGTCAGGTTTTCGACTTTGAACTGACAGAGGACGATGCCGCCGGGCTGCGGATTCCCGATATCAAGGGTCAGCGTGAATTCTTTTTCTGCCCGGATCTCCCATCCACTGTCGGTCCGATTGATGTCAAGACCTTCAGGGAGATCAGTCTGAGACAGCTCCGGCGAGTAAGGGCGCATATTATTACCGACTGATCCTCCCGCAGCGCCGTTCTGAGAACTGCTCTGCGAACTGCCCGTTAAACTGTCTTGCGATCCTTCCCGCGAACTGTCCTCCACAACTGTCTTCCGGGTGATAATGTCCAGTTTCTGCATAGGATCAAGTATGTCAAACCATTCCTGAGATACAGTGTCATCCGTAAAGTAGACAGACGGCAGGACATCGGGATTCTCGACGATCACATTTTCACCGGATTTAAGAATCGGCTCGTATCCTGCAGGAATATGACCGGCAGTCGTCTCCAGATAACGTACACCGAGAAGATTGAGCATGAACGGATTATCCGAAGTCAGCAGTGCTACCCGGTTGTTGATCCTGACCGGTGTCATGAGGATGTCGTAATATAATTCGGAATATTCCCCGTTTGTGACAGAAGAATACATTGTGCTGCGGTGCAGGTGCGTATTTAACTCATTTCCGTCCACAAGAGGGCTTAACAGGCTGTCAAAGTGATAGAGCGGGTCAAACTGTACCTGATCCAGCTCATCGGCGGTATAGCCCGGCGATATCTCAGACTCTTTCACCCAGTCCTCTGTGCCTGCTGTCGTCAGATACATGCCCACCGGAGATATGAGCAGAAGCACGGCTGTCAGCCACCCCGATGCAGCAACAAATGAAGGACGGGCATATTTCTGTCTCAGCCTTATGGCAAGGCACAGACAGAAGAGGATCGCCAGCTCCAGTAAGATCCAGGGAAACTGTTCCTGACTAAACCAGAGCAGGCTCACCGGGAGCATAACGGCAAAGGGCCAGAGCGGAGGAAGCTGCATTCCGTATATCGGGGCCTGTTCAGGGTATCGGGAGTCTGGTTCCGGTACACGTACAGGGCCTGCTGTCTTTCTGCAAATTTCTGCATATCGTACACAGTGCAGGATGACAAGCGGCATAAACGGTATGAGGATCTTCGGTCGAGTGTACAACGTGCCGTTCAGTATATAAGAAAAGATCCCGAACATCCCGAACAGCAGGAAGAGAATGCTGTCCTGCCGGAAATTTTTTATTTTCAGTCCTGCCAGTATGGCATAAAAGCAGATCAGTGTAAGTCCCATTCCATATTCGTTGAACAGAATATTGTTAAATACCGGATTGGGCCCGAACAGTTCTAACAGCTTCAGAAGCCCTGCATTTGCGCCAAGCCGGCTGTGTTCCAGAAGTACAAGAGCCGTGGGAAGCAGGAGTGCTGCCGCCATTGCCGCGGCCAGGGCAGCCGAGGGGATATAACGTTTCAGAAATGATCCCCGCCAGAACCGTTTCCCTTCTGTCCTGTACCAGTACCATCCGACTGCGGCAAAAGCCGATATGGAAAAGTAAAAGCTCGACAGGCAGATGAGAAGCAGACAGAGCGGCAGCCATTTATAGCGCTGCTTTCTGATGCACAGAAAAGCCAGAAGCAGAAACGGCAGATAATTCACGAATATGATCTGTCTGTGCATATGGAAGAGGCAGCCGGCTGTCATAAAAAGCACGCTTCCGAGCCACGCCAGGAGCGGGGATATCCGCTCTGCCTTCAGCCAGATATATACGAGGAGTACTGAACAGAGGTAAACAGCCGTCATATATCCGATGATGATATCCACCATGGGAATCTGCTGCAGCAGGCATCCGATCAGGATATCCGGCCTTAAGAAACCGTAGTAGGCGAACTGATATCCGTTGGAGCCGCCGCCCAGACCGATCCATGACGGCAGCAGGGTGTGCTGTTCAAGGCAGGCATTTCGTATCGTTTCTGCCAGTGTGACATGCTGGCTGAGCCAGTCGGTATTTGATCCGTATACATATCCGTCCGGCATGACGGCTGTGATCAGTATGATAAAAAGTAAAATGAGGGAAACGGGGTAAAACCATTTCTTCATCGTTTACATTCCCCCTTTCAACAATGACAGATTAATACACCTTTCTTAAAAAACGCCGGAAGTGAATCTAAAGAATTCTTAAGAAACTCTTCAGAGAGGCTGAAATCATGTATAATCATACAAGACAATACCTGAGCCGATTTTTAGTTGTGTGGCGCAGTAAGGAGAGAGGGGACAGAGATGGAAGGATATTCTGAACAGACAGGAAATACAGCGCCCCGTGTGCTGATTGTGGACGATAATCCCGAGATCCGCGAGATTATCCGGATACTTCTCAGCGGAGAGGGATACGAACTGGAAGAGGCAAAAAACGGGAATGAAACGCTTGAAAAGGCAGGCGGATGCGTCTGAAACCGAGAGCAATCAGATCGGACTGCGCAGTGTCAGAAAGATGGTTGAGATGCATGGTGGAGAATTGTATACATTTGTAGAAACAAATGTATATACGGTCTGCATTGCATTTAATATGATCAATAAATATAGTGGTGAAGGTGGAGTTAAACAACAAGAATAAATGCTAATTATCAGAAAATTCATGCAAAATTAAATAGTATTAAATTTATTTAAAATAAATACAGAAAATGTGTTGACAAATGCGGGCGCGAGTGCTATTATAAAACCATCCAAAAGAGATAAATAAAACAACATCTCAAAAGGATATTTAACTAAGAGAACAAAATATAGATTGTTCGATTAGATTAAAAATACAGAGCACCAGGAGGTAAGTCCCATGGACAGCATAGTTTCAGTTAATTATCAATATGTCAGTGGTACGGCAAATGAAAGTTCCTGTGATGTAAGAGACCTTTGCTGGAGAGAAGATTAATAATCCGGAAATATTTACAATGAAAGAGAATGATCGGAGAGTACGGAAACCGGATGAAAATCAAATTTAGATTTAACATTTGCAGACGTATTGAATATAGATACCACATATAGCAGAATTTCGAAAGATGTGTAAAGAAACATTGAGTAGAATATTATTTTTATAGAAAAGAACATATGGTTATAGAAGTAATAATTAAGTAAGCTGTTAGAGTATCGGGAAAGATGTTGTTGCAGGTGAACAATTATAGGAATAATAACCTCGGCAGTTCTTTAAAAATATAAAATAGTACCGGAACCGGAACGAAAGTGAAAGAGATACGGATGCTGCTATGAACCTCAATTTGTTATTGAAGGAGGGAAGATTTAATAAGCAGGTCTTAATAAATCGACCGAAGATCGAATAACAGATGGCAGAGGTCTCACAGGAACATAATCTACATATTTCCTCCGATTTATATATAAAGATGGTAAAATTAAATAAATTATAAAATGCATCGTCGATGTCAATCGAGGATGCATTTTTTTGACATAATGCACCTCATATGATAAACTATTGAAAGAATATTGCCTTTCGGTAAAGAGTTACAGATCGATAAAAGAATATTTTCGATGAGGTGAATGCAGTGGATAAGTATGAATATAAGTTAAAGACAGACCAGATGCTCGAACTTATGGAAGACGGCTCATACAGGAAAGCAGCGGAGATCGCGGACAGCATTGACTGGAAGAGAGTCCGGAATGCAGCCATGCTGACAAATGTCAGTGATATTTATGAAAAGAATAAGGAGTATGACAAAAGCTATAATGTACTGAATCTTGCATATCAGCGCGCCGAAGGAAGCCGGAAGATTATCAGCAAACTGTGCACATTGGCTCTGAAAACCGGAAATATAGATGAGGCGATCGACTATTATGATGATTTTATGCAGATTGCCCCGAAAGATCCGAATCAGTATATTTTGAGATATCAGATTTTGCGTGCCAAAGGCGAACCGATCGAGCAGCAGATCGAAGCTCTGGAGGAGTATAAAAAATCAGAGTATATTGAAGAGTGGGCGTATGAACTGGCGAAGTTATACCAGGAAGCTGGCATGACAGCAGAATGTCTCGAGGAATGTGATGACCTGATCCTCTGGTTCAGTGAAGGACAGTATGTTTATAAAGCAATGGAGCTGAAGATGCAGTATAAGCCGTTGACGCCTTCACAGCAGGAAAAGTATGATAAGAGATTTTCAAAGGGGTCTGCAGAGACCGAAGAGATGCCTGATATAGCAGCCTATGCAGGACAGGCGGAGGAAGCTGAGCCGGAAGATGCTGATATGGATCAGGAAACAGCATCAGATGAAAAAACAGACCAGGAAGCAGAGCCGGAAAGCTCCGGCACGGAAGAAGAATCGCGGACTCCGGACAGTACAGAAAAAAGTACGGACGTCGCTGAGGATACCCAGGATAAGGAAATCAGTTCTACTGACATAGCGGCAGGCGGCAGGAGTCCAGAAAAGAAATCGAAAATAGGAAATACTATGCCGCTGGACGAGGCACTCCGTCAGCTGCTCCGCCCGAAAAACACAGATGATGCGGAGTCAGAGATAAATGAGGAAGCAGAGCCGGTTCTCGATGATCTCGAGCAGGCTATTGATGAAATCGAGGCCGTTGCTGATGCAGATATGGTAAAACAGATTACAGAGAAGAAAAAGAAGCGGGCGGCATCGTCTGCAGGAGAGATGACAGAAATCATACCGGATGATGATGATCAGATCGACGGACAGATGAATCTGGAAGACATCCTGAATGACTGGGAAGGGAAACCGGAAAGCATTGAGGAAGAGGCAGAATCGGATGTATTATTAGAGCTCGACGAGGGAGAGGATCTGTTTGAGCCGGAGAATGCTGATTTATTGGAAGCAGATGAAGAGGCGGAAACAGAGGACGGCGAAATGTTAGTAGAAGAGGCACCGTCAGAGCCGGAAGAGATCGAAGCGTTCGAAGAAGAGGAATATCTCGAGGCAGAAGAGGCAGATGATCTTTCTGAGATGGAAGGGGAGGACATTGCAGAGGGGGCCTATGAAGGCGGAGACGAAGAACTGTCCGAAGCAGACAGTGAGCCGGAGCTGACGGAAGAGATGCCTGAAGCAGAAGAAGCCGAGCCGGATATGATAACAGAAGAAGGGACAGATATAGATATGACAGCAGGGGAAAGAACAGGGGAGACTATGGAAGAGCAAAAGACCAGAAAAACGGAACCGATCCTTCCGCCGGACATTCAGAGAATGATCGATGAGATTGAGGGTGTGATTCCGCCGCAGGAAGAAATTGAGAAAACGCCGGTTAAGAGAACTTTGAAGAGAAAAGAAGAGCCGCGCGAAAATATGGGAAAAGTGGCAGATTCACTCCGTATAGATAATGAAGATTTTAACGATGAAGATTATCTCGACGATGAGCTCGACGAGACGGGAAGAGAAAAGTATTTTGCTGAAGATGCAGAAGAATACTTTGACGAAGAAGCGGAGGAGTTTGCAGACGAAGAAGAATACTTCGATGAAGACGCGGAGGAGTTTGCAGACGAGGAAGAGTACTTCGATGAAGACGCGGAAGAGTTCGCAGACGAGGAAGAGTACTTCGATGAAGACGCGGAGGAGTTTGCAGACGAGGAAGAGTACTTCGATGAAGACGCGGAAGAGTTCGCAGACGAGGAAGAGTACTTCGATGAAGACGCGGAGGAGTTTGCAGACGAAGAAGAGTACTTCGATGAAGATGCAGAAGACTTTGTAGATGAAGAGGAGCCGGCGGACGAGGAAGAATACTTCGAGGAAGATGAAGAAGACTTTCTGGATAAAGACGGGTACTTTGATAGTGAAGACTATGTAGAAGACGCGATAGATTTCCATGAAGAGTTCAGGGTTAATCCGGAGCATTCCGACATGCCGGACGACAGAGAGATTCCGGATGACGACGATGACAATATGGATATCCTTTCTTCAACGAAACCGCTGAGTCGGAAAGAGACTGCAAAGATGATCGCTACCGGAAAGACAGCGCCGCTTCCGCTGGATGAAATATCGGATGCACTGTCGATGACTGATACAGGCTTTATCGTACATGGCCGTTACGACCTTGAGCTTCAGAGCGGAATCGGAACAAGAGCCGGACTTACAGAAGAGCAGAAGAAATTATTCTCCTACTTTGTGCCGGTACGCGGTATGAGCGAGCAGCTTGTGGATGTACTTGAGCAGGATAAGAACTGTACAAACAGACGGGGAACTTCCAGAACTGGAAACCTGCTGATCGTAGGAAATAAAGGAAACGGTAAAACTGTACTTGCGGTGGATGTTGTTAAGGCGATCCAGAAGCAGAGAAATATCCGCCAGGGCAAAGTGGCGATCGTGACAGGTGATTCACTGAACAAGAAGAAGATAGGAGATATTTTTGATAAACTTTACGGTGGCGCACTTATCATTGAAAAAGCGGGCAAGATGAATGAGAAGACGGTAGCCAGATTAAATAAGGCGATGGAAAAAGATACCGGAGAGCTTCTGATTGTTCTGGAGGAACAGAGGAAACCGATCGACAGACTTTTATCCTCGAACCGTGAATTTAGAAGAAAATTTACCTCGCGCCTGGAAGTGCCGATTTTTATCAACGATGAACTTGTGACGTTCGGGCAGACATACGCTCAGGAAAATGGATACAGAGTTGACGAGATGGGAATTCTGGCTCTGTACAGTAAGATTGATTCACTTCAGAGAGAGGATCATGCGGTTACCGTGGCAGAGGTTAAAGAAATTATGGATGAAGCAATCCAGCATTCACAGAAAGCATCAGCGAAGAAACTTGTGAAGCGTGTATTCGGAAAGAATACGGATGATTCAGACAGAATTCTGTTATCTGAAAAAGATTTTAATGTTTAAAAGAAAATCTCCTGTGGGGGGAAATACGGGCAGGCGGCTTAACAGTCGCCTGCCTTTTCCTTTGAACTATTTTTCTGTTTCTGCCCGGCTTAGCTCTTTCTTTTTCTGACACTATCAAGTATAATATATGTATTATTATAAAAAATGAGCGATGAGGTGGCTTTTATGAAAAAGGGAAAAAGCACAAAGAAGAAACTGGAGCCGTTTGAGATCGGAGAGCTGGATCAGTATCTGTTCGGTCAGGGCAACCATTATGAGATTTATGAGAAGATGGGTGCACATAAGGTGGTCTACAAAGGCAAGGAAGGTGTCTATTTCGCAGTATGGGCGCCGAATGCGCGCCGTGTTGCTGTTGTAGGCGACTTTAACGGCTGGGACTTTGAAGCAAATTATATGGAACGTCAGGAACCGGTAGGCATTTATACATGCTTTGTACCGGGAGTAAAAGAAGGAGATTTGTACAAGTTCTGTATCGAAACGCAGCAGGGGAAACGTATTTTCAAAGCGGATCCGTTTGCCAATTATGCAGAACTGCGGCCGGGAACGGCTTCCAGAGTGACAGATATTTCCCATTTGAAATGGACAGACAGTGCATGGATGACACGACGGGAGACATGGGATCACAAGAAAAATCCGATGTCAATCTATGAAGTCCATCTGGGCTCCTGGATGAGGCATCCGGGCAGAGATGACGAAGGATTCTATACTTACAGAGAATTTGCCGATGCGATCATAAAATATGTAAAAGATATGGGATATACCCATGTGGAACTGATGGGGATGGCAGAGCATCCGTTTGACGGTTCATGGGGGTATCAGGTGACCGGATACTATGCACCAACGTCAAGATATGGAACTCCTGAAGATTTCGCATATATGATCAATGAACTTCACAGAAATAATATCGGTGTTATCCTTGACTGGGTACCGGCACATTTCCCGAGGGATGCTCACGGACTTGCTGATTTTGACGGGACACCGACCTTTGAGTATGCAGATCCCCGGAAAGGTGAACATCCGGACTGGGGGACGAAAATCTTTGATTACGGCAAGCCGGAAGTAAAGAATTTCCTGATTGCCAATGCATTGTTCTGGATCGAGCATTATCATGTAGACGGGCTTCGTGTAGACGCGGTTGCTTCCATGCTGTACCTGGATTACGGCAAACAGGACGGGCAGTGGGTGGCAAACAAATACGGCGGGAATGAGAATCTGGAGGCGATAGAATTCTTCAAACATCTGAATTCTGTCGTGCTCGGAAGAAACAAAGGTGCTGTCATGATCGCTGAGGAATCCACTGCATGGCCCAAAGTGACAGGAGCACCGGAGGACGACGGACTCGGATTCAGTCTGAAATGGAATATGGGATGGATGCATGACTTTACCGAATATATGAAGCTGGATCCGTATTTCAGAAAAAATGCCCATCATATGATGACATTTGCAAGTTCATATGCTTACAGCGAGAATTATATCCTTGTACTGTCGCATGATGAGGTCGTGCATTTAAAATGCTCCATGCTTAATAAAATGCCCGGCCTGGGATTTGATAAATATGCGAATTTGAAGGTCGCTTATGCATTTATGACAGGGCATCCGGGTAAGAAACTTCTCTTTATGGGGCAGGAGTTCGCACAGCTTCGTGAGTGGAGCGAGGAGAGAGAACTAGACTGGTTCCTGCTGGCAGAGCCGGAGCACCAGGCAATCCAGAACTGGTACAGAGATTTGCTTCACTTGTATAGAAAGAACAAAGCACTGTATGAGATGGATTCTGATCCTGCGGGATTCGAATGGATCAACGCAGATGATATTTTCCGAAGCATTTACAGCTTTGAGAGACATTCAAAAGACAATAAGAAGAATCTGCTGTTTGTATGCAACTTTACTCCGATGGAACGTCCGGATTATCGTGTAGGAGTTACACGAAGAAAACAGCTGAAACTTGTGCTTAACAGCGACGAGAAGAAATACGGCGGATCGGGAGTTGAGAGACCGAAAATCTATAAGCCTGTAAAACAGGAGTGCGATGGACAGAAATATTCCATTGCATATCCGTTGCCGGCATACGGAGTTGCGGTGTTTGAGTTCTGATATTTGATATGACGGTGATTCTCTGCCGCTGTGACCTGCGCAGAGATATAGAGTGAAGAAACTAAAAAGGGCAAAGCCATGACCGATATATCTGTAAGAAGATTGGTCATGGCTTTTAAAATTGCATAAAAATAATTATTAAATCGAAAAAATATTCATAAAAATATATAAAAAAATATAGATAGATGCTATAATAAACCACGTACACACCAAAATGGAAGGAGAGATTTTAATGGACAATCAATTGGCACTACTGACACTATGCGGCTCCATTATCGCGCTTTTGTTTGTGGCAAGCAGAGCGCAGAAGGTACTTCGTTTTCCAGAGGGAAACGATACCATGAAAAAGATTTCCGCATCCATCCATAAGGGGGCTATGGCTTACCTGCGGCGTCAGTATAAGATCCTTATCGGATTCTTTGCGATCATGTTCGTGATACTTTTTGTGATGGCAGCACTGGGGCTTCTGACATGGTTTGTTCCTTTTGCATTTGTGACCGGCGGATTCTTCTCGGGGCTGTCCGGATTTATCGGAATGCAGATAGCTACAAGGGCAAATGCAAGGACTGCGGCAGCATGTCAAAAGAGTCTGAACAAAGGCTTGAACGTAGCGTTTTCTGCGGGTTCTGTCATGGGATTTACGGTAGTCGGACTGGGACTTCTGGATATATCAATCTGGTATCTTCTGTTGAAGCTTGTGTTTAAACTTTCAATTGAAGATATTACGAGCACAATGCTTACTTTCGGTATGGGAGCGTCTTCAATGGCACTGTTTGCCCGTGTCGGCGGAGGTATTTACACGAAAGCGGCAGATGTAGGAGCTGACCTTGTAGGAAAGGTAGAGGCGGGGATTCCGGAGGATGATCCGAGAAATCCTGCTGTTATCGCTGATAATGTAGGCGATAACGTGGGAGATGTAGCCGGAATGGGAGCGGATCTCTATGAATCCTATGTGGGATCGATTTTGTCAGCATGTGCCCTTGGGGTTATCGCATTTAATAAGATAGAGTCAGTGGACCGGGTAAATGCAGTCGTGATCCCGATGGTACTGGCAGCAGTCGGCGTACTGGCTTCTATTATCGGTTCCCTCCTTGTAAAAACCGGAGAAAGTACGGATCAGAGCACACTTCTGAAAGCGCTGAGACGCGGAACGAATACAAGTGCAATCATTATCGCGGTCGTTGCGTTCCCGCTTGTATGGTTTATCCTTGGTAAAGATTTTATCGGATTCTACTTTGCGATCCTCGGCGGCCTGCTGGCCGGTGTACTGATTGGATTCTTTACCGAGTATTTTACATCGGATACATATAAACCAACGCAGAAACTGGCAGGTAAATCTGAGACCGGTTCTGCTACGATCATTATCGGAGGCTTGAGCCTCGGAATGCTTTCCACAGCAGTTCCGATCATCATTATTGCGGTATGTGTTATGGCTGCATATGCACTGTCAGGCGGATTTATCGAGTCTACAAGAGGACTCTACGGAATCGCTCTTGCGGCAGTCGGCATGCTGTCTACACTTGGTATTACACTGGCAACCGATGCATACGGACCAATCGCTGACAATGCAGGTGGTATCGCTGAGATGGCAGGTCTGGATGCAGAGGTCAGGAGACGTACGGATGCATTGGATTCTCTTGGAAATACAACAGCTGCTACAGGAAAGGGATTCGCAATCGGTTCCGCAGCCCTTACAGCTCTGGCTCTGATCGCTTCCTATGTGGAGAAAGTACAGGAAGTGGGCGGTGCGGATATCGCGCTCGATATGAGTGTTATGAACCCGACAGTTCTTGTGGGTATCTTCATCGGAGCATGTCTGCCGTTCGTATTTGCAGCGCTTACAATGGACTCTGTCGGACGTGCGGCACAGAGTATCGTTGTTGAAGTACGCCGCCAGTTCAAAGAGATCAAAGGTCTGATGGAAGGCAAAGCAGATGCAGATTATGAGACATGCGTTGATATATGTACAAAAGCATCACTCCACGAGATGATCCTGCCGACACTTCTGGCGATCATCACCCCTGTTGTGACAGGACTGATCCTCGGATACAATGGCGTGATCGGACTGCTCACAGGAGCAACTGCGACTGGATTCCTCATGGCAATCTTCATGGCGAACTCAGGCGGTGCATGGGACAACGCGAAGAAATATATCGAGGGAGGAAACCACGGCGGCAAGGGAAGTGAATGCCATAAAGCGGCTGTTGTCGGCGATACAGTCGGCGACCCGTTCAAAGATACATCGGGACCGTCTATCAATATCCTGATTAAGCTGCTGTCGATGGTATCGATCGTGTTTGCGGCACTGGTTGTAAATTATCATATCTTCTAAAGTGATAAGTATCAGTCGTGAATCAGATAAAAGCAGCAGGAAGAAAGAAAAGAGTTCGTAAATGATTAAAACCGGAGGCGCAGATGAGTATGCTGCGGCCTCCGGTTTTAATAGTTTATAGGTTAGCTGAAGAGTTCGAAAAATCTCAAGAGATAATATTAATTTTTCGCAGGTACGATCTCAAGCCAGTAACCGTCAGGATCTGAGATGAAGTAGATTCCCATCTTCGGATTCTCAAAACATATGCATCCCATTTCCTTATGCTTTGCATATGCAGCGTCGAAATCATCCACTTCAAATGCAAGATGGATCTCGTTGTCGCCGAGATTGTAGGGGCGGTCCATGTCCCGGAGCCAGGTGAGCTCAAGCAGATGAGGTGTGGTGCCGTCACCTAAGTATACAAGCGTGAAGCTCCCGTCGTCGGCGTCTTTTGTGCGCGTTACGGTAAGGCCGAGCGCTTCTTTGTAAAATTCAAGTGATTTGTCAAGGTCATAGACATTCAGGTTGTTGTGTGCGAATGTGAAATTCATGTGATGGTCTCCTTATTGTTTTAAATATATATAATACTAGCAAAAGAAACGGAGGTTTTCAATGGAAAAGACGAGCCGATGCCGGATGAGTGATCAGACAGAGGATGATATGTGCTCCTCGAAAACTTCCAGATAAGGCTTATATGTGAAGACAGCAATAATAGCTGTTTTACACCCAATAACATTATTTGCGTGAGAAAGATGGGAATTTAAGAAAAATATGGTGATATTCGGCAATAGGAGATGAAAAACTTGCGGGTATGATAAAATTAAGATAATAAAAAGAAAAATCTATGCACAGAAAGTGAGCACTATGATACAGATTAGACCTGTTTCAGATTTGAGAAATTAATTTCCTGAGATTGAAATGCTTGTCAATGAGGGGCAACCGGTATATTTATCAAAAACGGATATGGAGCAATGGTTGTATTGAGTCTGGAGAAATATGCAAGTCTTGTAGACAATGTGGAGATGAAACTGGATGAGGCGGACGAAATAGCGGAAAACACGGAAGAAAGATTAAGCCATGATGACGTATTCCGAAGTGTGAAGAGTGTGATTCATGGCAAATAAAAAACACAGTCTTCGTTACTTACCCTTGTTTGAGCGGTATTTGTAAAAGACTCCGGTAAGTGGGCATGACTTCCTTTTTCCCTGCATACATTGTAAAAACGATGTTTGCAGGGGGATTTTTTTGAAAGATTATATTGAGGAAAGAGCCGTGGAGATTGCGAATTATATTATAGAGAACAATGCGACGGTGAGGCAGACAGCGAAACAGTTTCGGATCAGTAAGAGTACGGTACATAAGGATGATGGTGTCATAATAAGAACAGTCAGATGAGATGCCGGGAAAGCGTTGATTTTGGCGGGTTTCACGGCTGTCAGCTCTTGGCAGGGAGCTGACAGTACAATAGAATAAGATTTTACATAGAGCGTTTATGTGTTCTCACAGGAGAATGGATGGACGCTCTATTTTTTTGCTCAAAATCAGATTCGAAGGAGGAACAGTATGGAATTCAATGAATTCAGAGAAAAGGTGAAAGAAGCTCTGCCGGACTTTCTCACTGATAATCTCAGAAACGCTGAAATCAAAGATACTGCCGTGAATAAGCTGCAGGGCGAATCATATTCTGGAATCTCTGTTACACCGGAAGGAAGCCGTGTAGGAGTAAGCATCAATCTGGAAGACGCCTTTCTGGATTATCAGACGGGAAGCCAGTTTACTGCTGTAATGAACGGACTGGCAGATAACATTGTAGGAACACTGGGAGAACAGGAACAGTTTAATCTGGGATTTCTTGAAGATTACAGAGCGGTGAAAGATATGCTCACGGTAGAAGTGGTTGGAAAAGACAAGAATGCCGAGATTCTTCAATCGGTACCGCATCAGGAATTGGAAGATCTCGCTGCAGTCTACCGTATTGCTCTCGGTGAGACGGAGAATGGAAATGCAACTGTTCTTATCACAAATAAGATATTGAGGAATTATGGAATTACACAGGATCAGCTTCATCAGGATGCACTTGATGCAGCGCAGCACACGATGAAATACAGCATCAGGAGTATGGATGAAGTGCTTAGGGAAATGGCGCAGAGTATGGGAATCGAACAGAATCAGCCTGTCATGTTTTCCAGTCCTTTGTATGTGGGAACAACAGATAGAGATACGTTTGGGGCGGGAGTACTGGCAGTGCCGTCCTTCTTTGAAGATGCCACTGAGAAACTAGACGGGAACTTTTACGTGCTTCCTTCATCTGTGCATGAAAGTGCGACCCGTTTCGCCGCATAAATTAACAAAGGGCGAGGGTTGCAATTAGTTTATCTAGTTGTGACAACAACTTATTTTCCGAGAGGTGGAATGACAGGGTAACGCCTTGAAACGCCTCCTTTGATACTCCGAATAGCGTCTCACAGTTGCACATCGTGAGAGGTTATAAGCTCGGTGAAGTCGGCTGAGAGCCACCCTAACGCGTAATGGCGAGGAACTGCGAACCAGAGGTGGTCGAGTGGATGATAGGCCGGAAGTCTATAAAATACCTATGGCGAGAATGTTACCTATACAGGGGCAACTGGCGAACTCTTGAAGGAAAGGGTCTAAAGAATGGCAATGTAGAAATGCATTGATGACGTGACGTCAGGTAAGTGTGGGTGAGTAAGACATTCGTTATGAAAATCCATGTAGTGTTACAGGCACTACCAAGCTTACAGGCTCAAAGAGAGCGCCTAAGGGTATATGTACAGATAGGAAAATAGGAACGGGGAAAGCTGACAACGATTAGGAAGTGCAATTCCAATGAGGCGGTCTGTGGTAACACAGTTTATGTCAGTGAGAGTAGGGGCAATGTACCTGCGAAGCGGTGATAATAAGCCGTGGAGGGATAGCCCCAAGTCAGATTAATTCATTAAAACTTAATAATGGTAAGAATGTTTTGGGTTCGAGTATGACTAAG
>NZ_VMSO01000022.1 GCF_008691045.1 Mediterraneibacter catenae | reverse complement strand
GCCTGCGCACACGCAAGTCAGGTCGCTGTATATTGCTGTATTTCGGACGTTTTCTGTACTATCAGCCAGTACGATAAATCCGGAAATTTTCTACCATGACTGGAAGAATACATTGTCCCCGATTATAATCCCGTCCCGGTTTGAACCATGTGCGTACAGAAAATAATAACAATCGGAAACAGCGGCAAGTCTTGAACCGTTGATCGCGTCCTGGGCGACTTGCATGGAAAGACTGGTAGGTCCTGCCTGCAGTACGGCATCAAGACGGCCTGTCCATACGGGCTCGAACTGTCCGCTTGCATAGATGACACCACGGATACTGTTCGGGAACCGCGGGCTTTCGACACGGTTCATGATTACGGTTGCAACAGCAAGCAGAGCGTCATAAGTCTGATATGCTTCGCATTGGATAATGGCTGCAAGCAATGTAACATCATTTGTGGAAGCGCTAATTCCACCGCCGTTGATAACGGAATCATCGTAACCTCCGCCGGAACCGTTGTCTACAGAAGCAGCGGCATCTTCAGCTGCCTGCTTGCGGGCTTCTTCTTCAGCGGCAATTCGAGCGGCTTCCTCATCCTTCGCCTGCCTGAGTTTCGCCTGTACATCGGCAAGGTCAGTGGAAGTTGCATCAGCTTTGGCTTGTAATTGATCCTGCTGTGTCTGAAGCTGTTCCTGGAGATCCGTCAGTGAAGCCTGCTGTGTTTCCAGTGTTCTCTGTTCATTTTCAATCTGCTGATGAATATTCTGTAATTCATTCAGAGCATTTCGGTCATACTCGCTGAGATTCTCAATAAAGTCAGCTTTGTTTAGGAAGTCTGACATATTTTCTGCAGAAAATAGCAGCTCAAGCAGTGTTGCATTCCCGTGTTCGTACATATATTTAATACGGGCTTTCATATCTTCGTACTGCTTTTCTTCATTTGCCTTTGCATCTGCAAGTTCATCAGATGTACGGGCAATTTCACCGTTGAGCATCTCTACCTGCATCTCAGTGGTGGAAATCTCATCGCTCAGGGCCAGAATGTCTTCGTTGATACCCTGAAGTTCGTTTTCGAGAGAAGAAGTCTGGTTCTCAAGGTTCTTAATCTCCTCGTTATCTGCGAAAACAGGAAAAACTGAAAGTACAATTGCGAGAGAACAGATCAGGGCAATTCCAGACTGCATCCATCGTTTTTTGTAGATTTTCATATAAATAAAATCCTTTCTTAATATGCGCTATTCAGTTGCGGATAATTATTATACTACAAATTGCGTTATTTGGCAAACTCTGATAGAATAAAATAAGTGTAAAAAGGAAACAGGTCAGCTCATGCCATTCGCAAAGCTGCCTGTACCGCAAAATAAATGAGGTATAATCGGAGACAGATATGGAACATAAGATAAAAATGATAGGGCTGGATCTGGATGGTACACTTCTTACTGACAAGAAAGAGCTTACTGCCCGTACGAAGGCGGTAATCAGCAGGACGCTGAGCCAGGGAATTGTGGTCCTTGTCGCCACGGGGCGGCCATGGATGGGGATTCCGGAAGAACTTAGAAATTTCCCGGGAATGCGCTATGCTCTTACGTCAAATGGAGCAAGGGTAATAGATACACAGGAGAACCGGGTGATTGAAGAACATCTGCTCTCCCCGAGGCTGGCCTTGAAGGTATTGGAAACCTGCGGTAAATATGATACCCTGCAGGAGGTGTACTTTGACGGACAGGGGTATGCGCCTGCTGATAAGATGGCCAGTGTCGAAAGATACCACAGAAATCCGAGCATGTGCGAATACATGAGAAATACCCGCATACCAGTGGACAATATAGCGGAACTGGTGAAAGAGGAAAACAGAGGTCTCGATAAAGTGCAGGCTCTTTTTGCAGATATGGGAGAGAGGACGCAGGCCTGGACGGAACTCCGGGAGGTTGGCGGACTTGAGCTTGTCGGCTCATTAAAATACAATATCGAAATTAATGCTGCCGGTGTAAATAAAGGAACTGGTCTTGTTAATCTCGGAAAGATGCTCAGAATCAAGCGTGGGGAGATTATGGCGTTTGGGGATGGAGACAACGATATCGTGATGCTGAAAGAAGTCGGGATAGGAGTTGCAATGGCAAATGCAGAAGCAAAGGTGAAAGAGGCGGCGGATTATATTACGATGTCTAATGAAGAGGATGGCGTTGCAGAGGCAATCGAAAAAATGGTCCTGCGGGTTTGAGTCTTGAATCAGGCAATAATCAGACTGTGAAAACAATTCGGGAGGTATAAGAAAATGTTGGATATATTAAAATCGATTATATTCGGTATCGTTGAAGGAATTACGGAATGGCTGCCAATCAGTAGTACGGGACATATCATCCTGATGGAAGAACTGCTGAAACTTGACCA
This sequence comes from Mediterraneibacter catenae, assembly GCF_008691045.1. GTDB lineage: Bacteria > Bacillota > Clostridia > Lachnospirales > Lachnospiraceae > Mediterraneibacter > Mediterraneibacter ornithocaccae. The sequence goes on along the minus strand of NZ_VMSO01000022.1, from coordinate 40,365 downwards.
GGGGGAGGCCTTTTTTGAGATGTTTCAGGTTGTAATCCAGCTTGGGGCGATTCTGGCCGTTGTTGTGATTTATTTTCATAAACTGAATCCTTTTTCGCCGACAAAGACGCAGAAACAGAAAATGATGACGTGGCAGATCTGGATCAAGGTGCTCATCGGGTGTCTGCCTGCCGGTGTAATCGGGCTGTTGTTCGATAACTGGATTGATAAGACACTTTATCACTGGTATGTGGTTGCACTGATGTTGATCGTATACGGTGTTCTGTTTATTGTGGTTGAGAATTATCAGAAAGGGAAAGAGCCGCGGGTGACGAAATTCTCCCAGCTTACTATCCCTATGATTCTTATCATCGGTGTATTCCAGATGCTGGCAATGATTCCGGGAACCTCCCGCTCAGGCGCTACGATAGTAGGAGCTCTAATGATCGGTGTATCCCGAAGCCTGGCGGCTGAATATACTTTTTTCCTTGCTATTCCGGTCATGTTCGGAGCCAGCCTGCTTAAGCTGGTCAAGTTCGGCTTTAATTTTACGACGATACAGCTGGCAGTGCTGCTGGTAGGAATGGTTGTTTCATTCGCGGTATCGATCGTGGCGATCAAATTCCTGATGAGTTATATCAGAAAAAATGATTTTAAAGTATTCGGCTATTACAGGATTGTACTAGGAGTGATTGTATTCCTGTTCTTCGGAATTCAGACGTTGCTTGCATAAACAGTAACAGTTCAGCCATGGAACTGTTTTGCATAAAATTTCATTTAAGGACTTGAAATTTACATAAAACATGCTAAACTTAAAAAGATAATCTGTATGATTATGCAAATTGAAGATTAAATGGAGGAATGTAAAATGAAAAAGTTACTGGCAGCAGTTTTAACAGCGGCTCTTACAGTCGGAATGCTTGTCGGATGCGGCGGCAGCGACAGTGGCGACGGCGGCGCTTCAAAATCCGGTGAGAGCAGCGCTAAGACGGCAAAAGTTATTGATGTCGATCTTACAAACGAGGAGTATGCATTTGGTGTTGACAAATCACAGCCGGAGCTTCTGGAGCAGGTAAATGCATTTATCGCAAAGATTCAGGAAGACGGAACACTTGATGAAATCTTTGACAAATATTTCGGCGGCGGGGAACCGACACCGGTTGAGTCGGCAGCTCTGGATGAGTCAAAAGACCAGCTTGTAGTAGCTACGAATGCTGCGTTTGAGCCTTTCGAATATATGGAAGGCGAGAATTATGTTGGTATTGACATGGAGATTGCTGCTCTGCTTGCAGAGGAACTCGGGCAGGAACTTGTAATCCAGAACATGGATTTTGATGCGGTATGCCTGTCAGTCGGACAGCAGAAATGCGATATCGCGATGGCGGGTCTGACAGTCAGTGAAGACAGAAAAGAGTATGTGACGTTTTCCGAATCATACTATCAGGCGTCTCAGAGACTTATCGTTCCAAGCGATGATACAACATTTGACGATATGACGGATGCTGAGACGATTGCAGCAGCTCTTGGCGAACTTGATTCTTCCGTGCTGATCGGAGTGCAGCAGGGCACGACAGGAAACAGCTATGTAGAGGGAAGCGATGATCTGGGATTCCCGGGACTTAACGCAACTTGCAAGACATATAAAAACGGCTCTCTGGCAGTACAGGATATGCTGAACGGAAATATCAATTATGTAATCATTGATGCGGCTCCGGCGGCAGCTATTACAGAGTCCATCAATGAGATGCAGTAGGTGCAGCATTTTGACTATACAGCATAGGCAGTAAAATAGAGAAAAGGACTTAAGCAGGAAGGAAAATACAGGCATCATTGACGGCTGACCGGGATGCATGCATTTTCCTTCTTTTGAGAAGGGAAAGCAATGAATAATTTTAGTCAGAGAATAGACAAATTTATAGAAGTGTTTATTGCCCAGAACGGCTATACGAGAGTGGTAGAGGGACTTCAGAATACACTTCTGATTGCAGTTACCGGTCTGATTGTCGGTATAGTGATCGGAACGATAATCGCGACCGTGAGGGTAATCCCGAAGTACAGACGGCTTCCGAGAGTGCTCAATGGAATCTGTAGTTTTTACGTAGCATTGTTCAGGGGAACGCCTATGGTAGTACAGCTCCTTGTAGGCTATTATGTTATTCTGCCGATTATAGGGGTAAATATGAACGGTGTGCAGATATCAATGATCGTATTTGGTCTGAACAGCGGTGCATACATATCGGAAATCATGCGAAGCGGCATCCAGTCGGTGGATATTGGACAGATGGAAGCAGGGCGCGCAGTAGGGTTGAGTTTTGGTACAAGTATGACAAAGATCGTGATCCCGCAGGCAGTCAAGAATATCCTTCCGACCTTGGGAAACGAGTTTATTACACTGGTCAAAGAGACATCAGTTGTCAGCTTTGTTGCGGCATCTGATCTCTATGTGGCGTTTAACTATATTGGATCAAACAGCTATGACTTCATGGTGCCGTATCTGGTAATGGCGGCTATCTATATCGTGCTTGTGCTGGTGATCTCACTGTTGGTCAAATTACTGGAAAGGAGCCTGAGGAAGAGTGATAGACGTAATTAATCTTAGGAAAAGCTTCGGAGGGCTTGAAGTCCTCAAAGGAATCAACATCACCATCAACAAAGGAGATATCGTCGCAGTGCTCGGTCCGTCAGGTTCCGGCAAAAGTACGTTCCTGCGCTGCCTGAACTGCATGGAGGATCCGACGTCGGGAAGTATTATCTTCAAAGGTGTTGATATCGCTGATATGAAAGTGGATATCAATGTACACCGGCGTCATATGGGAATGGTGTTTCAGCACTTTAATCTGTTTAACAACAAGACAGTACTCCAGAATGTGATGATGGCTCCGGCCTATTTAAGATGCAAGGATCTGAAGAAAGCGAAGCGCAAGAACAGGATGATCCGCTTTAAAAATATATTCCGCAGTAATAAAGAAGAGCAGATTCCGATCACAACAACTAAAGAAGAGATTAAGAGCGAGGCGAAACAACAGGCGCTTGAACTTCTAAAACGTATCGGGCTTGATGACAAGGCGAATGTCTACCCGTCTACACTTTCCGGCGGGCAGAAGCAGAGGGTGGCAATTATCCGCTCTCTGGCAATGAATCCGGATGTGATTCTTTTTGATGAGCCTACATCTGCACTTGATCCGGAGATGGTTGGAGAGGTGCTTGATCTGATGAAGGAGCTGGCAAAAGACGGCATGACGATGGTTGTTGTAACGCATGAGATGGGATTTGCCAGAGAAGTTGCATCGAGAGTGATCTTTATGGATGACGGTCAGATTCGTGAAGAGGCTCCTCCGAAGGAGTTCTTTGAACATCCGAAAGATGAGAGGCTAAAAGAATTCTTGTCAAAAATATTGTGAAATTATTGCTTGATCATCCGGGGGTGATAACCCGGCCCAGGCTATAATGACAGTTAAAAACGCTGAAATTATGATTGCATTACGGCGGCATACAGGATGGTCCTGCATGTCGCGGGTGATGCAGTGTGATTTTGGCGTAATTTTGTTATATGGACAAATTTCGGGAGTGGATAAAATATGAAATATGAGCGGATTCAGAAAGCGTCTTTTATCGAGCGTCCGAACCGTTTTATTGCATACGCGCATTTAAACGGGCAGAAAGAGACGATTCATGTGAAAAATACAGGCAGATGCGCAGAACTCCTTGTTCCGGGGGCGGCTATCTACATTCAGGAGAATGACAGTCCGGCCAGAAAGACTAAATGGGATCTGATTGCGGTGGAAAAAGAGGAACGGCTGATCAACATGGATTCACAGGTCCCAAATAAAGTGGTTCGGGAGTGGATAGAGGAAGGGCGGCTGTTTCAGGATGTCCGGCTGGTGCGTCCGGAGACGACATATGGAAATTCCAGATTTGATCTGTATGTGGAAACCAGGGATAGAAAGATATTTGTCGAAGTGAAGGGGGTAACGCTGGAGGAGGGGGATGTATGCCGTTTTCCCGATGCCCCGAGCGACCGCGCCGTAAAACATCTGGAGGAACTGATCAGGGCGGTGAAAGATGGATATGACGCGTACGTCTTCTTTGTGATCCAGATGAAGGGGGTGAGATATTTTACTCCGAATACAGATACGCATCCTGCCTTTGCGGAAACTTTGAAAAAAGCCGCGGCAGCAGGAGTAAAGATCCTGGCTTATGACTGTAAAGTGACGCCAGAAAGCATTGGGATTGCAGATCCTGTAGATGTGGTACTGGAGAGCCCAAGGTTGAAGGAGACGGTGAAACCTCTGGTAGAATGGTTTAGAGAGAATAAGAGAGACCTGCCGTGGCGGCACAGAATGGATGCGTACCGGGTGTGGATCTCCGAAATCATGCTCCAGCAGACGAGGGTGGAGGCTGTCAAACCATATTATGAGAGGTTCCTGAGAGAATTGCCGGACGTAAAGGCGCTTTCAGAAGTTTCGGAAGACCGGCTCCTGAAATTGTGGGAGGGGCTTGGTTATTACAACAGGGCACGTAACCTAAAGTACGCGGCGTGTCAGATCATGGAAGAATATGGCGGAAAGTTTCCTGAAACATATGAAGAAATCCGCTCCCTGAAGGGAATCGGAAGTTATACAGCGGGGGCAATCAGCTCTTTCGTTTATAATATTCCAAAACCTGCAGTCGATGGTAATGTGCTGCGAGTTGTGAGCCGGGTCATGGCAGATGATGCGGATATAGCAAAAGCGGGTACAAAGACGCGGATTGAAAGGGCGGTCGAAGAGGTAATCCCGCGCGATGCAGCGGGAGATTATAATCAAAGTCTGATTGAACTGGGGGCAATTGTATGTCTGCCGAACGGGGAACCCCGATGCGCTGTGTGTCCGGTTAAAACTGTCTGCCTGGCGCATGAGCAGGGCCGGGAATCGTCATTTCCGGTAAAGAAGAAAGCAAAGGAGCGCAGGATAGAGAAACGGACTATTCTGCTTTTTCGGGATGAGGAAAAAGTGGCTATCAGAAAACGGCCTGCAAGAGGTCTTCTGGCCGGTATGTATGAATTTCCCGGAAGGGAAGGTCATATGACAGGTAAAGAAGTGATCGAATACGGAAAATCTCTCGGTCTGATGCCGGTCCGTATCAGAGAGCTGGGAAAGGCAAAACACATATTCAGTCATGTAGAGTGGCATATGACGGGGTATGAAATTCTTGTTGACGAGCTCGAAAAAGATATGGAGCAGACGGGGACGCCGGAAAAAGAGGGCGGCGTTATATTTGCAGGAATAAAGCAGCTGCAGGAGGAATACCCGATACCTTCCGCGTTTGAGGTGTATAGGCTGCAGTTGGTACGTTAGCCTGGTTCTGCAAATGGCATAGGCTGAACTGTGACTATATAATAACCGAGTCCGCTCTGTTTTCTTGAAACGGGCATGCCGCTGTGGTATACTGTCATCGTATAGAAAGAACAGGAGAGTATCGTAAAATGAATGAAAAAGCATCTATTTCCAGACAGCAGCAGAAATCACGCGAGACGAAGGAGAAGATATTTCAGGCAGCAAAGAGGATATTGCAGAAGAAAGGGTATGAAGAACTGTCCATAAAAAATATCTGTGAAGAGGCAGGAGTCTCTAATGGCAGCTTTTATCATCATTTTAAGACAAAGGATGATCTGCTTTCTTATTACATCGAAGATCAGCCCAAGATCGATCCGGATCTGCTGGAACTGCCGGACAATGTGGAGGGGGTAAAAGCGGGGATTATCCAGGTGTATATGAATTATGTGAAATACTGTCGGGAGCTGGGCGTTGAATTTATGTCGGAGTATTATGATACGAAGAATCAGGCACTCAATGCGGCAATCCGTATGGAGAGACCATATCCGATTATAACGGTGCAGAAATATGTGGAAAAAGCTGAACAGGCGGGAGTTGTGAGTCTGAATGTAAGCATAGAAGAGTTCACGACAGATATCAGAATGATTGTGATTGGAAATGTATTTGAGTGGTGCGTAAAACACGGTGAAGCGGATTTTGAGGGAAATATGAGCAGATCGCTGGGCAAGTATCTTGATGCGACGCTTTGTGGAGGAAAAGATCAAAAGTAATGAAATACCATTTTATAGTAAATCCCAAATCCCGTTCAGGTATGGGAGAAATGATCTGGACGATGATTGAACCGGAGCTTAAGAAACGGCGCGTGGATTATCAGAGATATCTTACTGAAAAAAGGCGGCATGCAGAAAAAATCGCTGCCGGCATTACAGCAGATGAGCAGGAACATATGATTGTGGTGCTGGGCGGAGACGGCACGGTCAATGAAGTGATCAACGGGATCAGAATACCGGAAAAAGTTACACTGGGTTATATTCCTATCGGTTCGAGTAACGATTTCGCACGCGGGCTGAATATACCGAAGGATCCGATGGAAGCGTTGAATATTATACTTGATCCCCGGAATATAATACATATGGATCTGGGAGTACTGACAGCTGCAGGACGGCAGAGACGTTTTGCTGTGAGCGCGGGAATCGGATTCGATGCGGCGGTGTGTCATGAAGTATGCGTTTCCAGGTGGAAGGTGCTGTTGAATCGGATTGGATTGGGAAAACTGAGTTATGCGGTGGTCGCGCTGGATCGTCTGAAGAAAGACCGGCCGGTGAGAATGACAGTGATACTTCCGGGAGGCATGGAGCAAATATTTGAAAAAACATATTTTGCCGCGTTTATGAATCTGCCATATGAGGGCGGAGGATTTAAATTCTGTCCGGAAGCTGTCCCGTCGGACGGACTGATGGATGTGGTTATTGTGCACGGGCTCCCTGTTATGAAAATCCTGTGTCTGCTGCCTCTGGCATTCTGGGGAAAGCATGTCGGTTTCAGAGGAGTCACATTATTAAAATGCAGGAAGGTGCAGATAAAAACTTCTATACCGTTTCCGCTGCATACAGATGGCGAACCGGGATTCCCCAGAAGGGAGATTGCGGCCGCCCTTATGCAGAGCCGGCTAAACGTGATAACGGGTTAATTTCATAAGATTTCATAAATGTTTCGTGAAGACGGTTGTTGACTGTTTTAAATCGTGCTATAATCGATGCGGATTGAAGAAATAGTAAAGAAAAACCGGTAGGGGGAGCAAAAAACAGGCAAAACTGTATGCGAAGGGGCATCATCATGAAGCTTAAAAATAGATTTACAGAGATGGTCAAAAAGTATAAGCATGCGTGGGTACTTTTGTATATCTTTATCTATATGCCGTGGTTTATGTATCTTGAGAAACATGTTACCACACATTATCATGTAATTCAGATCGAACTGGATGAGCAGATTCCGTTTATCGAATATTTTATCGTTCCATATCTGCTGTGGTTTGTGTTTATTATCGCGGCATTTTTGTATTTTTTCTATACAGACGTGCCGGGATTTTATAAATTGGCAAGATTTATGTTTACGGGAATGACGGTATTTCTTATCATTTCTACTGTTTTTCCTAACGGACAGGATTTGAGGCCGGTTGTCTTTGAGAGAGACAATATTTTTGTGGATATGGTGAGAATGCTGTATCGCGCGGATACATGTACAAATGTATTTCCGAGCCTGCACGTGTTTAACTCTTTGAGTGTATGTGTCGCGATCAGCGAGAGCAGCGCGCTGAGAAAGCACAGAGGCGTGTGTGTCGGAGCCTATGTGCTGGCGGGACTGATCATACTTGCGACTATGTTCCTCAAGCAGCATTCTGTGCTGGATGTGCTGGGAGCAGGAGTAATGGCGTGTGTGCTGTATCAATTTGTTTATGCACCGCATAAACGCCGTGAGCCGAAATATGCAGAGCAGAAACGGCCGGTGGTGTAGAAAAAAGTTGAGACTGGTTATCAGATCAGGAATAATTAATGAGATCAGGAGGAAGAAGAATGAAGAAGATCATGCTTACCGGAGACCGCCCTACGGGGAAACTTCACGTCGGTCATTACGTGGGTTCCTTAAGGCGCCGCGTGGAGCTTCAGAATACAGGAGACTTTGATGATATATTTATTATGATAGCGGATGCGCAGGCACTGACAGACAATGCAGATAATCCGGAGAAAGTGCGTCAGAATATTATTGAGGTAGCGTTGGATTATCTAGCATGCGGACTTGATCCGGAGAAATCGACTCTCCTGATCCAGTCTCAGATCCCGGAGCTGTGCGAACTGTCATTTTATTACATGAATCTTGTCACTGTTTCGAGACTGCAGCGTAATCCTACGGTGAAGTCCGAGATACAGATGCGTAATTTCGAGGCGAGTATCCCTGTAGGATTCTTTACCTATCCAATCAGTCAGGCGGCAGATATTACAGCGTTTAAGGCGACGATCGTGCCGGTGGGGGAAGACCAGATGCCTATGCTTGAGCAGACAAAGGAGATCGTGCACAAGTTTAATTCCGTTTATGGAGAGACTCTTGTAGAACCTAAAATCCTTCTCCCTGAAAATGAAGCATGTATGCGTCTTCCGGGTATAGATGGAAAAGCAAAGATGAGCAAATCTCTGGGCAACTGCATCTACCTGTCGGAGGAACCGGAGGATATCAAAAAGAAAGTGTTCAGTATGTTTACTGATCCGACACATATCCGTATCGAAGATCCGGGCAAACTGGAAGGCAATACTGTATTTACGTATCTGGATGCATTTTGTAAGCCGGAGTATTTCCCGGAATTCCTTCCGGAGTATGAGAATCTGGATGAGCTGAAGGCTCACTATAAGAGGGGTGGCCTCGGCGATATGAAGGTGAAGCGGTTCCTGAACAATGTACTTCAGGCTGAGCTGGAACCGATCCGTAACCGGAGGAAGGAGTGGCAGAAAGATATTCCTGCTGTATACGAGATACTTCGCAAAGGAAGCGAGAAGGCGGAAAAAGTTGCTGCGGAGACGCTCAAAGATGTGAAAGCTGCGATGAAGATCAACTATTTCGATGATGAAGAGCTGATTAAAATGCAGTCTGTAAAATATACGGAAGAGTAAAGAACACGTATAAAAATGGATATATGACCGTTGTGGGCAGGGTTTTTGAAACCCTGCCTGCTTTATTGCTGATAACTTAGAAATACAAAAAGAGCGTTCCATAAAGGAACACTCTCTGTTACGTGCGATAGAAGATTCGAACTCCCGACCTTCTGGTCCGTAGCCAGACGCTCTATCCAGCTGAGCTAATCGCACATATTAAATTTGCTGTTTCGTTCACAGCAAAAATGATTATAGTATATCTTAAGCCTGGTGTCAATGTTTTTTTGAAAATATTTTATATTGTTATCGCACTGGCAGTGTTCGGTGTGTCCGGTATGCTGGCGGAGAAAAAGCTGAGTGTGTAAAACGGGCCGGCAGAGTTACCCGTTAAGTATACGCTGCATATCTGCCGGAAGCGGAGCCGTGAATTCCATTTGTTTTGCGGTGACCGGGTGGAGAAAAGAGAGGCGGTGGGAGTGCAGCGCCTGCCTGTCGATAAATTTCATGTCAGGATTATACAGATAGTCGCCGACAAGAGGATGACCGATATATTTCATATGGACACGGATCTGATGGGTGCGGCCTGTCTCCAGGATAAGGGAGACGAGGCTGTGCCCGTTTTTTTCTTCTATTACGCGGTAGTGCGTAATGGCGCGCTCGCCGTGTTCAAAATCTATCCTGCGTTCGATCAGAGAACTCCCGGTTCTTCCAATGGGGGCATCTATTGTTCCTTCCGATGGTTTTATGGAACCGCGGACGACCGCGAGATATTCACGGATAATTTCGTGACGGACGCCCATACTTGAGAGAATGCTGGAGCTTACCAGATGCTTTGCGATCACGGTCAGCCCGGAAGTGTCCCGGTCCAGACGGTTCGTGCAGCGGAAGATAAAGGGCTCTCCCTGCTCCTGATAGTAATACATGAGAGCGTTAGCGAGAGAATTGCGATAGTTATTGAGTGACGGATGTATCGGCATACCCGCAGGTTTGTTTACTACGATTATATCTTCGTCCTCGTAAATGATGTCGAGAGGAAGCTTCACCGGAGGAATATGAGGGGAAGATTCGTTTTCCTGAATATGTACGGTCAGGATATCACCATTTTTCAAAGTTGTGCGCATATAAGACCAGACGCTGTTTACAAGAATGCTCTCGGGCATCTTTTTCAGCTGCGTCAGGTTCTGGTATGAATAGCCGCGGCGGCGCAGATACTGTTCGATGCGCAGGCCGGCGGAAGCGGCGTCAATGTGATAAGTTATCTTGCGATCCATGATGTATCTCCTGTCTTTTAACTGATACTGACATTTTGCAGAATCTGGGAGGAGATGTCAACACGCAGGTGAAATTACTGGATTCTTATACTGCTTTTATGATAGAATAAAAAAGATGTGAAAACAACAGAGAGGACAACTGTACGTATGGATATTAATCAGAAACTGACAGAAGAATTAGCAGTAAAGCGCTGGCAGATTGACGCTGCTGTAAAACTGATCGATGAAGGGAACACGATTCCTTTTATTTCGAGATACAGAAAAGAGGTTACCGGTTCGCTGAATGACGAGCAGCTCAGAAAGCTCTATGAGCGTCTGGTGTACCTCCGTAATCTTGAAGAGAAGAAGGAGCAGGTTATCTCCAGTATTGAGGAGCAGGGAAAGCTGACGGAAGAGCTGAAGCAGCAGATCCTGGCGGCGGAGACACAGGTGACGGTGGAGGATCTGTACCGTCCGTACCGCCCGAAAAGGAGAACGCGTGCCACGATCGCAAAGGAGAAGGGACTGGAGCCTCTGGCGGCTTATATCGTGCTGCAGAATGCAAAGGAACCGCTGGAGGAGACGGCACAGCAGTATATTTCGGATGAAAAAGGAGTCAAAAATGCGGCGGACGCCATTGCAGGGGCAAAAGATATTATTGCAGAAACCATCTCTGACAATGCAGATTACCGGAGCTGGATCCGAAAGACGACGATAAAAAAGGGCAAAGTTATATCTGCGGCAAAAGATCCGGAGGCAGAGTCGGTGTATGAGATGTACTATGAGTTCGAGGAGCCTGTGTCGAAACTGGCGGGACACAGGATACTTGCCTTGAACCGTGGCGAGAAAGAAAAGTTCCTGACGGTGAAGGTTGAAGCACCGGAGGAGGATATTCTGCGGTATCTGGAGAAGAAAACCATACGCAGGGACAATCCGTATACTGCTCCGGTATTAAAGGACACAGTGGAGGACAGCTATCATCGGCTGATTGCTCCGGCGATTGAGAGGGAGATCCGTAATGAGCTGACGGAGAAAGCGGAAGACGGCGCGATCGAAGTGTTTGGCAAGAACCTTCACCAGCTTCTCATGCAGCCGCCGATCGCGGGAAAAGTCGTCCTCGGATGGGACCCTGCGTTCCGTACGGGCTGTAAACTGGCAGTGGTAGATCCGACGGGCAAAGTGATCGGCACGACAGTCATCTATCCGACAGCACCGACGACTCCTCAGAAGATCAAGGCGAGCAAAGACTTATTAAAGAAAATCATTCCGAAGTATCATATTTCGCTTATCTCTCTGGGAAACGGAACAGCATCAAGAGAGTCAGAGCAGTTCATTGTCGAATTGTTAAAAGAGATTCCGGAACAGGTGCAGTATGTGATCGTAAACGAGGCGGGAGCGTCTGTTTATTCTGCCAGCAAACTGGCGAGTGAGGAATTCCCTAACTTTGATGTCGGGCAGAGGAGCGCCGCTTCTATCGCAAGACGGCTGCAGGACCCGCTGGCGGAGCTGGTGAAGATTGATCCGAAATCAATCGGGGTAGGCCAGTATCAGCACGACATGAATCAGAAAAAACTTGGTGAGTCACTGAGCGGCGTGGTAGAGGACTGTGTAAATAAAGTGGGAGTAGACCTGAATACCGCATCTGCACCTCTGCTTTCCTACATATCAGGAATCAGCAGCACGATCGCAAAAAATATTGTCTCATATCGTGAGGAGAACGGGCGCTTTACAGACAGAAAAGAGCTTCTGAAAGTGCCTAAGCTGGGACCGAAAGCGTACGAGCAGTGCGCCGGCTTTATGAGAATACAGGGCGGGAAGAACCCGCTTGATGCGACTGGTGTACATCCGGAGTCATATGATGCTGCCGAGAAGCTGCTGAAGAAGCAGGGCTTCGCTCCGGAAGATATCACAGGGCACCATCTGACCGGACTGTCTCTTACGATCAAAGATTACGGAAAGCTGGCAGAAGAGCTGGGGATTGGTGAGATCACATTGAGGGATATCGTCAAGGAACTTGAGAAACCGGCGAGAGATCCCCGAGACGAGATGCCGAAACCGATCCTGCGCACTGATGTACTTGAGATGAAGGATCTGAAAGAAGGCATGGTGCTCAAAGGGACGGTAAGAAATGTAATTGATTTCGGAGTATTTGTAGATATTGGTGTCCATCAGGACGGACTTGTACATATTTCGCAGATCACAGACCGGTATATCAAACATCCCCTGGAGGCCGTAAGTGTCGGAGACATTGTAGATGTCAAGGTCATGAGCGTTGACCTCAAAAAGAAGCGGATCCAGCTTACGATGCGCGGAATCTGAATCAATCTCTTGACATTTCTTGAAATGGCTGTTATATTACAAATAGAACAATATGAGTTAATATCTATATCCGCATAGTATTTTCTATGCGGATGATCTTAGTATAGAGATTGGCAGCGATTCATGCGGGAGGGTGGTTACAATGTCAGCGAAACGAGATTACTATGAAGTGCTGGGAGTCAGCAGAAATGCAGACGAAGCACAGATAAAAAAAGCTTATCGAAAACTTGCAAAAAAATATCACCCGGATACAAATGCGGGCGATGCGAATGCAGAACAGAAATTTAAAGAAGTTACAGAAGCGTATACCATACTGAGTGATAAAGAAAAAAGGAAAATGTATGATCAGTTCGGTCATGCTGCGTTTGACCAATCTGCAGGTGCGGATGCGGGATCCGGAGGCACAGGAGGTTTCTGGAGAACGTATGGCGGTCCGCAGGGCGGATATCAGGAGTATCACTTTGAAGGCGGCAGTATGGATGATATTTTCGGGGACATTTTCGGAGATATTTTCCATCGCGGAGCCGGAGGCAAAAGCCGCACATCATATGGCGGATTTCAGCAGAAAGGCAGTGATGTGAGGGCAGAAGTGACTGTGGGATTTGATGAGGCGGCGTTTGGCTGCGACAAGGTGATCCGGCTGCAGGATCCGTCCGGTCTAAGCGGCAGCATCCAGTCTCTTCAGGTGCATATTCCGGCAGGAATCGATACCGGCAAATCAATCCGCCTGAAAGGAAAGGGCATGCCGGGAGCAAACGGCGGAGCAGCAGGTGATCTTCTGCTGAAAGTGACAGTGGCAGGCAAACCGGGATATGAGAGGAAAGGTATGGATGTATATACTACTGTACGGATTCCTTTTGCAACAGCCGCGCTGGGTGGCGAGGCAGTCGTTCAGACATTGTACGGCAACGTGCTCTGCAAGATAAGAGAAGGAACCCAGTCAGGATCGAAGATCCGCCTGAGGGGCAAAGGAATTGTGTCAATGAGCGATCCGTCGGTGCACGGTGATCAGTACGTGACAGTAGAGGTCGATGTGCCGCAGCGTCTGAGCCCGGAGGCAAGACAGAAGTTAAGAGAGTTTGAGGCGGTCTGCGCAGGCAAGGCAAAGACAGCATAATAAAGAAGCCGGAGAGTCTTTTCTCCGGCTTTTCTTGCTCTTATGATATGAATTTGTTATGATTAACAGGTAGAATATACAGACAGTGTTTCTGAATAACAGCACTGTCGGAAAGAGGGAAATATTATGAAGATAGGTATTGGAAATGATCACTCGGCTCTGGAGCTTAAGGCGGAGATTATAGAATTTCTGAAAGAGAAGGGCCATGAGGTAGTTGATTATGGTACAAACTCGGCAGAGAGCTGCGATTATCCGGTTTATGGGGAACTCGTGGCAAGGGCTGTGGCAGCAGGCGAGGTGGATCAGGGAATCCTGATCTGCGGTACCGGACTCGGGATTTCACTTGCGGCAAATAAAGTGAAAGGAATCCGCGCGGCTGTGTGCAGCGAACCATTTACGGCAAAAATGGCAAGAGCACATAATGACTGTAACATCCTTGCATTCGGCGCCAGAGTCGTAGGAGGAGAACTGGCGAAGATGATGGTGGATACATGGCTGAATACAGAGTTTGAAGGAGGCCGCCATCAGAGACGGGTAGATATGATAACAGCAATCGAAGAGAAGGAACAATAGAGAAGGAGCGGCGATGCAGACTTATCATCTCACTCAATGGCTGCTGTTCTTCTTTGTCTACAGCTTTATCGGCTGGATCTGGGAGAGCTGCTATGTATCAGTCAGGAAACGTCACTGGGTAAACCGGGGATTTCTTCATGGCCCCATGCTTCCGATTTACGGCTCTGGGGCTCTCGTGATCCTGATCAGTACGATCGGCGTGCGCGAGAATCCCTGGCTTATCTTCCTATTCGGAATGATCGCCGCGACAGTGCTGGAGTATATCACGGGTGCGGTTATGGAGCGGCTTTTTCACGTCAGATACTGGGATTACAGCAGGCAGAAGCTGAATTTGAACGGGTACATCTGTGTGAGCTCATCTCTTTGCTGGGGCGTTTTTTCCGTGCTTCTCGTGCGTGTCATACATGTGCCCGTCGAGCGGGCAGTGCTGGACATTCCGATATTCGTTACAGACTGTGCAGCTCTGGTGCTGACCGTGATCATGTCCGTTGATCTGACGCAGTCGTTCAACGAGGCTATGGACCTGAAGCGTGTTCTCGTACAGCTTGAAGAGAGCAAAGAGCAGATAAAGAAGATGCAGGAGAAACTTAAAACAGCATCCGACGAACTTATAGCAGATTACAAGATGCGCTCCGAAAAGCTCATGGAGGAGTACAGAGCGCGTGCGGAAGAAGCGGCAGAGAAGAGCCGTTCCCGAAAGGCAGCATATCTGGAGTGGATTGATATGAAGCGGGCACAGAGACAGCTTCAGCTTGAAGAACTGGCAGAACGGGTGGAATCTCTTGTGAAAGAGGAACTTCCCGCAAAAGCAGATTCACTGATCGGAGAGAAAAGGCGTGAGGAACTTGCGGAGCTTAAGAAGACTATTGCGGCAGAATTTCACAGGATGAGTTCGCGTACAGACAGAAGTTATCTGCATATTGCGAGCCAGCTCAAGAGAAATCCGACAGCGGCATCAGGAAAGTTCGCCGATATTCTCGAGGAACTCAAAAAATCACTGGATAATTTAAAATAATCAGTAAAGAGGAAGACGGAGAGAAAGGAACGAGATAAATGACAAAGAAGCAGCGTGCATTAGAAGTGATCGAACGACTGAAAAAGGAATATCCGGATGCCGGCTGTACGCTGGACTATGATCAGGCGTGGAAGCTCCTGGTCAGCGTACGGCTTGCGGCCCAGTGCACAGATGCCCGGGTCAATGTGGTTGTAGAGGGGCTGTACGAAAAATACCCTGATGTCAATGCGCTGGCAGATGCTGATGTGAACGACATAGAGGAGATTGTACGTCCCTGCGGGCTCGGAAAGAGCAAGGCGAGGGATATCAGCGCCTGTATGAAAATGATACGGGATGAGTACGACGGAAAGGTCCCGGACGATTTTGATGCACTGCTGAAACTGCCCGGCGTCGGAAGGAAGAGCGCGAATCTGATCATGGGCGATGTATTCGGCAAACCGGCGATCGTGACGGATACGCACTGTATCCGCCTTGTCAACCGGATCGGTCTTGTGGACGGCATAAAAGAGCCGAAGAAAGTGGAGATGGCTCTCTGGAAGATCATTCCGCCTGAGGAGGGAAGCGATTTCTGCCACAGGCTCGTTTACCATGGAAGAGATGTATGCACCGCGCGTACCAGGCCGTACTGCGATAAGTGCTGCCTTGCAGATATATGTAAAAAGGTCGGCGTGTAACCGAATAAAAAACTATAAATATTTTCAAAATAAGAAAAAGAAAAGGAGGCAGACATGAAAAGTATCAGACTGAGAGATGATTTTTACTGGACGGGTATTATTGATGACCAGCTTAGGGTTTTTGACATTATCATGTACACGGAGTTCGGAACGACGTATAACTCCTATGTGATGAAAGCCGGAGACAAGACAGTCCTTTTTGAGACGGCAAAGGCAAAGTTTTTCGATGAGTATCGTGAAAAACTGCAGGAAGTGATCGATGTACACAAAATAGATTATCTCGTCGTGAGCCACACGGAACCGGACCATGCAGGAAGCGTGGAGAGGCTCCTTGATTACAGCCCGCAGATGAAAATCATAGCAACCGGATGCGCGCTGGGCTTTCTCAAGGAAATTGTGAACCGAGATTTTGTCGGGATTCCTGCAAGAGACGGAGAGAAAATGGTGATCGGAAACCGGACACTGAAGTTTATGTTTGTGCCGAATCTTCACTGGCCGGATACGATGTACACATTTATAGAGGAAGAACAGATACTGGTTACCTGCGATTCGTTCGGGTCCCATTACTGTCTGCCTGAGGTGGTATCCACGGCGATCAAAAATGAAGAAGATTACCAGAAGGCGCTTAAATATTATTATGACTGCATTATCGGGCCGTTTAAGCCTTTTATGCTCAAAGCCCTTGACAGGGTAGAGGATATGGATATATCCATGATCTGTACGGGGCATGGCCCTGTGCTCGTGGGCGACCGTATTAAGGCAGTGATGAAGCAGTACAGAGAGTGGTCGACTGTTGTGAATCCGAATCCGAAGAAGACGGTCATTATTCCCTATGTAAGTGCGTATGGGTATACGAAATCTCTGGCGGAGAAAATTGCCGAGGGTGTGCGTGACAGCGGAGATATTGATGTCCGTTCTTATGATATGGTAGAAGCGGATGCGGCGAAGGTGAATGAAGAACTCCTGTTTGCAGACGGTATCCTGCTCGGAACGCCGACGATCGTGGGAGAGGCGTTAAAACCGATATGGGATCTGACGCTCGGTATGTTCCCGGCGACTCACGGCGGAAAATATGCAGGAGCGTTCGGAAGCTATGGATGGAGCGGAGAGGGTGTGCCGAACATCACGGAGAGATTAAAACAGCTTAAGATGAAAGTCTCTGAAGGCTTCCGCGTGCGTTTTAAACCGTCTGAGGCAGATCTGGTGAGCGCTTATGAGTATGGATATCAGTTCGGATGTGTCGTGCAGAACAAGGAGCCTGTGAAACCGAAGAAAAAGGGCGCGAGAAGTCTGGTAAAATGTCTAGTCTGCGGGGAGATATTCGATTCATCGCTGGAAATTTGTCCGGTGTGCGGCGTGGGCAAAGAGAACTTTGTTCCAGCCGATATAGAAGAGACGGGCTTTGTGAATGATACTCAGGAATATTATGTAATACTAGGAAACGGGGCAGCAGGCTTCAATGCGGCGAAAGCAATCCGGGAGCGCGATAAGACCGGATCGATCGTGATGATCTCCAACGAACCGTATCCGTCCTATAACCGGCCGATGCTGACGAAATCTATCGTTGCCGGCCTGAACGCGGATCAGATCGCCATAGAAGGGGCCGGCTGGTATGAGGAGAACCATGTCTACCAGATGCTTGGCAAACAGGTGGTATCTGTTGATATGGATGAAAAAGAAGTCCGTTTGGACAGCGGGGAAAAGATCCGTTTCACCCGGCTTATATATGCACTTGGAAGCGAGTGCTTCATACCGCCGATGGAGGGACACGGACTTCCGGAAGTAGTAGCTATCCGCAGACTGAGCGATGTGGAAAAGGTAGAGCGCCTCATGGAGAAAGCTGCTAATGCTGTTGTGATAGGAGGCGGTGTCCTGGGGCTTGAGGCGGCCTGGGAACTTAAGAAGGCCGGGCTTTCCGTGACTGTGATTGAGGTGGCTCCGGTCCTTATGGGACGGCAGCTTGACAATGGCTCCGCTGAAATATTAAAAGAGATTGCGGCGAAACATGATATATCGATCCGTACAGGGGTTTCTGTGGCAGCAATCGAAGGGGAAGAACATGTGAGCGGCGTTCGTCTGGCCGGAGGCGAAACTGTGCCGGCAGAACTGGTCATCGTATCTGCAGGCGTCAGGGCGAAAACCGATCTGGCGCAGGAGATGGGACTGCAGATCGGACGTGCAGTAAAGACAGACAGCCATATGGAGACAAATGTGCCGGGTGTCTATGCATGCGGCGACTGTGCCGAATATGAAGGCGTGAATTATGCAATCTGGCCTGAGGCTGTGGAGCAGGGGAGGATCGCCGGGGCGAATGCTGCAGGCGAGGAGCTGGAATATGAGCCGGTTGAGGCTGCGCTGACATTCCACGGAATGAATACGGCGCTGTTCGCAGCAGGAGATAATGGCAAAAATCCAAATCTGCTGTACAAGACAGTTGAGTATCGCGATATGGGGAAAGGACAGTATCGGAAATATTATTTCCTGAACAACCGGCTCTCCGGTGTGATTCTGATCGGTGACCTGAGTGAGATGGCAAAGATGACAGAAGCACTCAGGAAGCACGCTTCTTATAAAGAGGTAATACAATAAGGAATTTTTTTATTTATCTGAGTTGCTTGAGTTCCTGCAGTGCATGCAGGAACTCAAGATCTTCCGGTGTCAGTTTCAGATTCGTTACGTAGTTCCTGCCGTCAGGTGATGTAGCGCTGATTTCAATGACCGTTCCTTCGGTCAGTGCATTTTGATACACAGCAGTGCAGAAACTCCCGAATTTCGGATGATTCTTCTGAAATGCTGCTAAATGTTTTTTTAAAGCCTGCAGGCGCGTGAGCTGCGAAAGATTCATGACAAATTCTCCTTGATCGTTTATATGTTATATCTTATGAGGTTCTCCGGATATCATAAATAATAATACTCTGAAAATCAAGCTGTCTGTATATAGGAACTGTGATAAGAATGTTGATAAAAGATAAAATAATGCCGGCATAGAAGAGATGTTAGGCAATTCCTCTATGCCGGCGTGGATATGTGACCGGAACAGATTTACATTTTAAAATATTGGACGCTGTAAGCCGGCATAGTAAGTTGTCCGTTCAATGTTACGATATCTTCCGCAGGATTTTCAGTATCAGTTGTTCCTGAAACGGCGTCTTCCGACGTTTTGGCATCATCTGTTGTCACATTGTCTTTGGACGTATTAGCATCTGTCACGGAAAGTGCCTCATATTGGCCGGGATATACCAGTGTCCGGGAGAATGTGCCGTTCAGTTCATGGCTTGAGGCCGTGTATTCTGAATCAGATGCATTGATCGCAACCAGGACTCTTTCGGTGTCTGTCTTCCGTTCAAAGATAAGCTGATGGTTAGTGATCACAGTGTTGTGATACGTTCCGTTACACAGTGCGTCGCTCTCTCTGCGCAGAGCTATCAGCGCCTTGATAAATGCAGTCAGTTCATTTGGCTTCGGCTCATCGAAACACGGACGGAGTGCATAATCATTGTCCGGCGCTTTTGCACCTTCTTCGCCCCACTCGCTTCCGTAATAGATGCAGGGGATGCCCGGCATTCCGAAGAGGAGACCGTATGCAAGCGCAATATGCTGTTTGTTTGTCAGAATGGTGGCCAGTCTTGATACGTCGTGATTATCTACAAAGGTCATGAGGTGCTTCCCTCTGTATATACACCATTGTTCCGGTCCGTACTGACGGTTCAGCGAATGTGCGATCTCAAACATATTCATACTGTTAAAACTGGAATAGATTCCCTTGTAGCACTCGTAGTTTGTACAACTGTGGAGCATCTCATCGTTGACGATCAGATTATAATCTCCGAAGAGTACTTCCCCGATCAGTGCAAAGCCCGGTTTGATCTCTTCGCAGAAATGGCGGAGACGCCGCATGAAGTTGTGATCCAGACTGTAAGCGACATCGAGCCTGAGACCGTCAATTCCGAATTCTTCGATCCACATTTTGACACAGTCGAGCAGATAGTCGACAACCGCAGGGTTATGCAGGTTCAGCTTGACCAGTTCATAATGCCCCTCCCAGCCTTCGTACCAGAATCCGTCATTATAACCGCTGTTTCCGTCAAAGTTGATGCAGAACCAGTCTTTGTACGGAGAATCCCATTTCTTCTCCTGAACATCTTTAAATGCCCAAAAACCTCTGCCTACATGGTTAAATACGCCGTCGAGCATGATCTTGACATTGTGGTCGTGAAGCGTCTGGCAGACTTCTTTGAAATCATCATTTGTGCCGAGACGGCAGTCGATTTTAGTAAAATCTCTTGTGTCATATCCGTGATTGTCGGATTCAAAGATCGGATTTAAGATAATAGAACCGATTCCCAGTTCCTGGAGATACCCGGCCCATTCGCCGATTTTCAGGATGCGGTGTTCCGTGACGCCGTCATTGTGTACGGGAGCACCGCAGAATCCGATCGGATATATCTGGTAAAAAGTTTCATTGTAAGCCCACATAGATTAGCACCTTCCTTTACTGCTGTTTTGCGTCCTGCCGATGCGTACGGTCAGAACTGCGTAGAATATAGATATTGTACCATAATTCCATATGAAACAGAAGAGCGAATTGACACTGCGGTAAGCAGAAGATATACTAAAAATAGAACTACAAATCCAATTTAATCATAGTTTCGATATGGAGTGATCGGTATGAAAAAACAGAGTGTAATTAAAAAGAGAGGAGCAGTTTGGCTTCTGTCTGTAATGCTGATATTAATGCTCATACCCGGAAATGTACAGGCGCAGGAGTCGGATTTCACGAACAGCGGTGCAGAGAAGGGGGCGCAGGATATTGAAACAGTGCCGGATACATATACAGAGAATGGTATAGATGGAAATGAAGCGGGCGATACTGTCCCGGCGGCGGACGAATCAGATGCTTCCGACGGATTAACCGGTGAGGATCCGGAAACGGAAACATCGGACGGGCAGAGTCAGTCGGATGACAGTGTGGATGGAAACGAAGATTTATCTGGCGATGAGCAGATAGATGATCAGGAAGACGACAATCAGCAGGTAGACCTTCCGGGAATTACGGCAGATCCGATAGCGGTAGCGATTCCCATGGACAGTACAAATGATCTTTACGGCAGTCTGAGCCAGTTCCTTGCACTTAGTTCGGATCAGTTTCAGATATATACAGTGGCAATTGTTGATCCTGTGACCCAGCAGCCGGTACAGCCGGAAAGCGCATTGAAAGTTTCTCTGAGCGTACCGTCAGGTTATGATACCGACAGACTTGTGATCAGCGAACTCAGCATGGACGGGAAGACACCGGTAAGGACAGAAGTTCCTTTTTCATATAATAATGGGCAGGCGACGTTTGAAACAGATCATTCGGGAATCTATGTGGTCATGGAAAAGAAAGAACAGGTCGAACTGCCGTCTTCGCTCGAACCGACGGAGAAAGTTGATAAGCTGGAGCTTACAAAGAAATATCCCGACAGTGTGTCCTCCGGATCATCGACTGTCAGGGCGACAGTCAATCCTCAGACTGGTGATGATAATTCTGTAGTGGTCTGGGGCGTTATTACAGCCGCAGCTGCAGCGGCGGTCATAGCACTGATTATAATCATAAATAGAAGAAAATAAAAAAATCTTGACATAGAGAGTGTTGAGGACTATAATATTACAGCATGACTAAAGGAGAAACAGTATGCGCCATAGCCCCGGAGTATGCTGATTTCAAATATATAAGCAAAATATGCAACGTTATCTGATGATTTTATAGGAGGAACACCCATGAAAACTTATATGGCTAACCCTGACAAGATTGAAAGAAAATGGTATGTGGTTGACGCTGAAGGATGTACACTCGGACGTCTTGCATCTGAGGTTGCTAAAGTGCTCAGAGGAAAGAATAAGCCGGAATACACACCGCATATCGATACAGGCGATTATGTAATCATTGTAAATGCTGAGAAAGTAAAAGTAACAGGAAAGAAACTTCAGCAGAAGATTTACTACAGCCACTCCGATTATGTAGGAGGAATGAGAGAGACTACACTTGCCGAGATGATGGCTAAGAAACCGGAGAAAGTAATTGAGCTTGCTGTTAAAGGAATGCTCCCGAAAGGACCTATGGGAAGAGACATGATCAAGAAACTTCACGTATACGCTGGACCGGATCATGCACATCAGGCACAGAAACCGGAAGTTCTGACATTTTAGGTAGAGGTTGAAAGGAGGATATAACAGTGGCTAACGCAAAATACTACGGAACAGGAAGAAGAAAAAAATCAGTAGCAAGAGTATATCTTGTACCTGGAACAGGTAAGATCACGATCAATAAAAGAGATATCGACGAGTATCTCGGACTTGAGACTCTGAAGGTTGTTGTACGCCAGCCGCTCGTAGCTACAGGCACAACAGACAAATTCGATGTAATCGTAAACGTAAAAGGCGGCGGTTACACAGGACAGGCTGGAGCAATCCGTCACGGTATTGCAAGAGCTCTCCTTGAGGCAGATGCTGATTACAGACCGGTGCTCAAGAGCGCAGGATTCCTTACACGTGATCCGAGAATGAAAGAGCGTAAGAAATACGGACTCAAAGCAGCTCGTAGAGCTCCGCAGTTCTCCAAACGTTAAGCAAGCGTTAATCGGGATTACCCAAGAGATAATCGAACAGTTATTGAAATTGCAGGCAAACCCTGGAAACATCACGTTTCCGGGGTTTTTCTCTTTGTCCTGGAAACGCGGTGGAACGTAGGGAAACCGGGTGAAAATCACCGGATTAGCAGCGCGTTTGTAACACGTTTGCAACAAAAATATCTTTACTCAAGAGTCTTGTTTATGGCGTCAATCAGGATCCGTACATCCAGATGGGTGTAGACCTTTTCAGTCAGTGTCATGGCTCCGGAATGCCCCACAATTTTCTTGATGACCGTTTCCTGCACACCGGCTTCGGACAGCATGGAGATACAGGTGTGGCGGGTGCAGTGCGGTGTCCGCTGGATACCGATCTGCTCCATCAGGGGTGTCCAGTAACTGTCAAAGTAGTTGCGGTACTTGAACGGTTTCCCGTCTTCTGTATGGAGAAGATATTCACATTCCGGGCAGGAGTTGTACCAGTTCCGGTAGAACGGGAGCAGCTTGTCGGCAATGGGCACTTTCCGGATACCGTTTTCTGTTTTGCTGTCGATCACATCAAAATACTGCTCATCCAGGTGTACATTTACTTTTTTCAGGGACAGGAATTCGGAAATCCGGGTGCCGTTATAGAGCAGCATGAGGACAATCTGGTAATATTTATCATCCTGCATGGTCCAGATCCTGTCAATCTCTTCCCTGGGAAATTTGTTCCTGCTGTGTTTGTTCGGGTTCCGGTCTTTGTACTGCGCGATATCCACGTAGGTGGAATAATCTTTGTTGCAGATATCGTTCTTCAGGGCAAATCCGTACAGCTGGTTAAACAGGATCTTTACTTTCTTCAGTGTCGGATAATTTTTGCCGCAGGTATCGATCACCTGCTGAAGATCCGCCAGCTTCAGGTCTTTGAAAACCCGGTGGTAAAGGAGGGTACAGGCCTTGTAGGAGGCTGTGTATCCTTTTACATTGCTTTCAGATACGGTCGGATATTTCTTCTTCGACCATTCCTCGTACACCTCGGAAAAAGTCATTTTCGCGGCTTTCGTATCATAGGGATTATGATTATAATCAGCCAGCATCTCCAGCCCTTCGGATTTCGTCCGGGCATAGCCGATGATAATATATTCTGTAATCTTCTTTTCTTTTACGGGATCGATCCGGTATCCTGTTGTCTTGCGGACCATATATGGTTTTCTCCGTTTTCCGGATAATTTCACTACACTTCCGTAGCCGTTTGGTAATTTCATTCAGTCATTGCTCCTTTCTTTTGAAGGACTTATGATCTGAACTGCTCCTTTAAAAAGGCATTCCGGCGGCTGATGCGCTCTTCCTCTGTCAGTTCTTCCGTTTCCGTTTCAGACAACGGGACAGCTGCATAGTAGGCCAGTGTCTTGTCTTTCCAGTCCTGATAGGAACTGGCAGAATGGCCATATGCAGCATATTCCTCTCTGTTTTCCCTGAATTCTTCCAGGAATAAACACATATCTGCATTTTCAGAGGACGACAGGTCTTTGCCATTGAAGGTAATGGAGCACTCCCAGCGGTCGTGTTCCGGCGGACGCTTCACATCGATCCGGAAGCCGAGCTCCCGGATCTGATCCAGCTGGAAGAGAAACTGCATGACGTCTGCCATATTGGTCAGCGGCTTCTCCTGCGTGTCATAGCCGGTCAGATAAGTAGAAGTGGTGTCCAGTACCCCGGCAAGCTCGTTGATCATGGCGAGCGACACTTCAATCTCTCCGCTTTCGTATTTCTGGATTGTGCGGAGGGATTTACCAAGTGCGGCTGCCAGCTGAGTCTGATTCATACCTTTTTGCTTTCGGGCAGTTCGGATTCTCAGTCCGATCTGTTTCGTATCATGTTTCATGATTGAATTCACCTCTCTTTCGTCCATCTTATCACATTAAAATACGAATTACAAGTGCGGATTTCTAGAAATACATCTTGACGTACGCAATTTTAATGCGTATAATAAAATACGAACTAATAGTGCGGTTCGTGTGCAGAGAAAGGAAATAGTGAAATGAAAAATGCACTAAAAATACGGATATGGAATCCGGAAGGAGGTGAAGAGAATGGAAAAGAAAATGTATGTGGAGCTGCCGCCGTTTACAGGCAGAAATGTTCCGATCAAAGAGATCGCCCGGGCAATGGGAAAAGATCCCCATTACGTCCGACTTGCCATCCAGCAGGGTGCCGTCAAGTTCGGAGTGGCCATGAAGGTGGGAGACGCCAGCGAATTCAGTTATTACTGTCCGGACCGTAAAGTCTGGGAAGAAACCGGATACTTCCGGGATGTGACAAAAGAAAAAGCCCATGCATGATCGCAGGGGCAAATTCTCCAGAGGTATTGCTACACTCTGACCTAGCAACTCAAGTATAGCAAATACCTCTGCGAGATACAATGAAAAATTTCAGCAGAGGAGGTTATAAGTGAATATATTTCAGGAAGTAAAATCATACGTTACCGCAAAGCAGGCGGCGGAGCAGTACGGGATCCGGGTCGGCAGGAACCAGATGGCATGCTGTCCGTTTCATGACGATCATCATCCCAGCATGAAAATTGATACTAATTATTACTGTTTTGCCTGCGGAGCAAAAGGAGATGTGATCGGGCTGACTGCCGGCCTGTTCGGTCTGGCGCCTTACGAAGCGGCCAGAAAACTGATCGAAGATTTTCAGCTGCCGGTAACAGCAGAGAAGTGTCAGGAAAGACGAAAAAAATACAGAAACAGGAATCCGGTTTCTGTTAAAAAGAAGATGACAGACTGGCACCGGCATGCGGTAAAAGTCCTGACCGACTATCTGTCGTGGATCCGGTTCTGGAAACGGTTCTACGGATCGGAACCGGGCGCCTTTGAGCAGGAACAATTTCTGGAGGCGTTGGAAAACGAGAGGAAAATCAATGATTATCTGGATATTCTTCTGACCGGAAGCGGAGAAGAAATTACAGAATTCTTTATCTGTAAGCGGAAGGAGGTGGCGGAGATTGAGCAGCATGTGGAACGATATCAGCGAAGAGTCCATGCGGAAATTAGAGCGTATTGCAGAAAATGAAATGCTGACTCAGGAAGAAATCCGGGAGAACCTGGACGTGACAGAGAAAGGCAAGATCCGTCAGTCGATCCAGAACTGCAAATATGCGCTGGAGCATGATCCGTATCTGCAGGGAGCAATTTGCAGAAATGAAATGACCTGCCAGATCGATATTATGAAAAAGGTTCCATGGAAACGTCGGGGCGTCCAGATGACGGATACGGATATGAACAATCTGTCCCTTTATCTGGAAAAGAATTATGGACTGACCAGTGACAGGGTGATCGCCAAGGCGGTGGATATTGTGGCAAACGATAACAGCTTCCATCCTATCATTGATTTGCTGGAAAGTCTGATCTGGGACGGAACGCCGAGGATCCGCAACATGCTTATCCATTTCTTCGGGGCGTCTGATCCGGAATATTCCGGTGAGATCATGAAAATGCATATGCTTGCTGCCATCAGCCGTCTGTATGACCCTGGGAAGAAATATGATATCATGCTCTGTCTGGTAGGCGGACAGGGAACCGGGAAATCTACATTTTTCAAATATCTGGCGATCCGGGATGAGTGGTTTACCGATGATGTGAAACGGCTGGATGATAAGC
This sequence comes from Mediterraneibacter catenae, assembly GCF_008691045.1. Lineage (GTDB taxonomy): Bacteria > Bacillota > Clostridia > Lachnospirales > Lachnospiraceae > Mediterraneibacter > Mediterraneibacter ornithocaccae. The sequence goes on along the minus strand of NZ_VMSO01000022.1, from coordinate 14,227 downwards.
GGGTTTATGAATATCTGCAGGGCCACTGGATTGTAGAAATGTCAGAAATGAACGCAGTGGCCAATGCCAGGAGTATTGAAGAAACAAAATCATTCCTGAGCAGACAGAAGGACACCTATCGGATTCCTTATGAGAGGCGGGCAGAAGACCGGTACCGGCAGTGTGTATTCTGCGGAACTTCCAATGATCTTGCATTCCTGCCCTTTGACAGGACAGGAAACCGCCGGTTCGGACCGGTCAGAGTATGCCCGGAAAAAGCGGAAACGACCATTTACAGTAATGAGAAAGAGTCCAGGGAATACATCCTGCAGGCATGGGCAGAGGCCATGGAGATCTACCGCAGCGGAGATTTTTCCCTCACATTCTCGCCGGATATGGAAGATTATGTGAAAGCACTCCAGAAAGAATTTATGCCGGAAGATACCCAGACGGGCATGATCCAGGCGTTCCTGGACCGTTATGAGGAAGACTATGTATGTTCTACCATCATTTATCAGGAAGTGTTCCACCATGAAGGGATGGTGCCGAAATGGCAGTCCAAAGAGATTGGCGACCTGATGGATAATGAGATCATCGGATGGGAAAAACACGGGACACACCGGTTCCCGGGAAGTCTTGGAACTCAGCGTTCGTGGAAACGGATCCATCCGAAAAAAGACGGGAACGGCTTTATAAATATAGATGAAAATACAGAGCTGCCCTTTGAATAAAAGATAACTTTTAAAATGTTTTGAGCCTTGTTTACAAAAGTTTGTTTACACAAAAAAAAATGAGAAATCTGTAAACAAGAACCTGTAAACAGGATGAAAAAAACTTTGAAAGTTAAAAACCAGAGAAAAGGAAACAGCCCGGATACGGGCATAAAATAACAGGCGGATACGCCGGAAACCAAGCCCTCGGCGCATGAGAGCGAAATACACCCATCGCGCAGATCTGAAGATCTGCACTCTGTGTATTTCGCGACTGCGTCGGGCCGGGACGCCCCGCAGGGCGGCTCAGAACCGAAAGACCGGTTCATTTCTGACGTACCACCGCCGGAAAGGAGATGTATGGCAAATGAAAAGAATTGTTTTATCCAGACGGTCAAGCTGCCTCACGTCCAGGGCAGGGTACGTTATATCTCGGATCCAAAGCGGCAGGAAAATCTGTATGCTGCCTATACCAGCGCGGATCCGAAATTCTGGCAGTATCTGTCAAAGGAGAATCAGGCGGATTTTGCCAGAAGCGGAACGGAAGGGAAATGTATTGAGGCCAGGGAACTGATCATCATGCTGCCGCTTGGCCTGATCCATTATGATCATGATACGCTGCTGAAATATTTTACTGCGAAATTTGTGGAACGGTACGGCGTGGCTGTGGCAAGCGCCCTTCACCACAATAAACGGAAAACCAATCTTCATATCCATCTTATTTTTTCAGAGAGAAAGGCTTATGATGAGCCGGTGGAGAAGATCGCCTCAAGAAATATGTTTTATGATGAAACAGGGAAACATGTCCGGACGAAGAAAGAAATTCTGGATGAAAATGGAGAAATCCGTTCCGGCTGCAGGATCATCAAAAAAGGGGAGGTTTATGAAAAACATTTCTTCCAGCCTAAGAATCCGGAATTCAAGTCAAAAAAATTTACAGAGGATATGAAATATTTCTATACGGATCTGATCAATGAACTGGTGCAGGATCCGGCGGAGAAACTGAAGGTGTTTGATAAGAACAGTCCGTATCTTCCCACCAGAAAGATCGGGAAAAATAATCCGAAAGCAGAGGAGATACGGATCGATAATTATCTCCGGCAGGAGTGGAACAACATGGTAGACCGGGCGGTAGTGGAAGGCGTGACCGAAGAGGAACTGCGCTTTGCAAAGAAAAAAGAGATCACAGATCCGGCGGCAGAATCCATCCGAAGGTCAGGGTGGAAACCGCAGATTTTCCAGACGATCCTGCAAAAGGCGATTGGAAAGCTGCGGGGTTTTATCCAGTATATCAAAGAACTCCGAAATGCAGAATATGACGAGAATGGACAGCCAATATTTCACCGTGACCTGAAATTTGATGTGACGCCGGCGCCGCTGCCGGAGATTGCAAAAGGGAAAAGACCATCTTCAGCAATGCAGGAAGCAGAAGTAATGAGGCTGGATAACATTCTGCAGAAGATGAAGAAAGCAGAGCAGAGGATCTATGCTGTCGAGAAAGTTCTGATTCGACTGGAGAAAGAACGGAAGGATATTGACGGGAAATGGTTTCATGGAAAAGAAAAGCGGGAAATGGATCAGAAGATTGCCGGAAAACAGCAGGAACTGAAAAAAGCGAAGGCTACACTCGCCGGAATACCTGGACTGCATGGATATGAAAATGCGCTGACAGTGAAAAAAGCATATGCAGCTGCAACGAAGGAACTGGAAGAAATCCGCAACAGGCAGAAAGAATGGGATCAGAAAAGTGTTCCGGAAAAACAGTATCTGGTGATCCGAAGTAATAAGCCGGAACAGAGGGCAGAGCGGCAAAGTGTACTGGAGCAGCTGGATAAAAAGAAACGGGAGCTGGAAAAGAGGCAGCGAACAAAGAAACGGGGATATGACAGAGATTGTCTGTAAAAAAATGTTCACAGGAAAAGCAACCGTTTTATGCCGGAGAGCTACGGTTGCTTTTCCTAAACTGATATGAATTTGTACTGATCGACTGTGAACGGGAATGAAGCTGTCGACAGATCAATAAATGGCAGGTGGATTGCCAGATGGTCTACACCAGTCCGCTAAAAAATTCAGATATATCAGCGCTGAAAATCTTGCTGAGAGCAACAAGCTCACTGACTTTAATGTTCATCCGGTTGGTTTCAATTTTTGCATAGGTGCTTTTGGATATTTCAATTCCCATGAGCTGAAGGCGGGCGATCACCTGATCCTGCGTCATGTTTGAAGCTTTTCTTAATCGCTGGATATTATGTCCAATATCCATATCCGGTCTGAGTTTCTGCATATCTGTACAACTCCTGAAAATTCGTAATAAAGAAATATATCTTGATTGTATGCAGTATTGAGATTATAATGTTTCGTAATAAAGAAATGTTTCGCGATAGAGAAAGGATGGGCAGAACATGAACGTAGATAAAATATTTGAGAGAGCAACCATCAGGGGAGTTGCGGATTATCTTCTGTTTGGCTTGGGACCGGATGAAGATGACAGGAGTTATGAGGAGCGGCTGGATGAGATTTATATGAGATTTGAAAAGGCTGTGGGAAAGTATGATAAAAATCCGACGTCCGAACTGTTGGATCTGTGTAATGAACTCAGCAGTGAGACAGCCAGCGTGTATACAGAAATAGGGCTGCAGGCGGGCATACTGCTGATGATGGATATGATCAGGAATATGACTGAAAAGAAAAAAGAAACGGCAACAGACAATGTGTAAATTAGACGGAGGACTGATATTACGGTCCTCTTTTTATGTGGACAAAAATATTTACAAATAAGAACATACATTCGAAAAAAGTACTTGATTTTAAGACTGCCTGATAGTATAATTAGGGAAAAATCAGGTACAGAATATTTCCCAGGAGTGATGAGGATGAAACAGGTACATTTAAGAATTGATGATGAGTTATACAATGAGCTGAACACATATTCCACAATGACTGATCAGACAATGCAGGACTGTGTGCGTGAGGCAGTTGCCTATTATGTTACAGATATGAGAAGAAAGCAGCAGAGTGTCAAAGACAGACGATTTACATTTATAGATCTGTTTGCGGGCATTGGTGGAATGAGAATTGCTTTTGAACGGGCCGGCGGGCACTGTGTATATTCCAATGAGTGGAATAAATACAGCCAGCAGACGTATTTTGCAAATTTCGGCGAGCAGCCGGAAGGAGATATTACCCAGGTCCCGGCGTTATCCATACCAGATCATGATATTCTGGTTGCAGGATTTCCCTGCCAGCCCTTTTCAATTGCCGGAGTTTCAAAGAAAAAAAGTCTGGGACGTGCAACGGGATTCGAAGATAAAACACAGGGGACTCTCTTTTTTGATGTGTGCCGGATCTTAAAGGAAAAGAGACCGAAAGCCTTTATGCTGGAGAATGTGAAAAATCTTTGCAGTCACGATAAAGGCAGAACTTTCAAAGTTATACTGGAGTCTCTGGATGAATTGAATTACAGTGTATTTTATGCTGTGCTGGATGGACAGAACTATGTTCCTCAGCACAGGGAACGTATTGTGATTGTTGGATTTGACAGAGAACGGTACGGAAGTGAAGTTGATTTTGAATTCAGTCTGACTCCGAAAGATCCTAAACCGGTAATGAGAGATATTCTGGAGAAGAAGGTGGATGACAAGTATACTCTTTCCGATAAATTATGGACTTATCTTCAGAATTACGCTGCAAAACATAAAGCAGCCGGAAATGGTTTCGGATATGGAATTGCACCACTGAACGGAGTATCAAGAACAATCAGTGCAAGGTATTACAAAGACGGATCAGAAATACTGATTGCCCAGCGAGGGAAAAATCCGAGAAGACTGACTCCGAGAGAATGTGCGAGACTGCAGGGATTCCCGGATGATTTTAAGATACCGGTATCTGATACGCAGGCTTATAAGCAGTTTGGAAATTCAGTAGTAGTGCCGTTGATGGAAAATGTGGCAAAGTTAATTGTATCCCGACTTAACGAACTGGATACGGAGATAAATTATGGGGAAGATGAAGGATGGAGACGGGTTATTTAAACAAATATTTTTCAGGTGTGGCAGTAAAAAAGTTGTCTGAGGTAGAAACAAATTTAAAAGTTAGTAATCAACATGAATATAATGCAAAAAAACCAATGGATCAGATTTTTGGCACAGAAGTACCAAAAAAGGAATTTGACAGTTTGTTTCTATATATGAACGATGAAGACACAATAAGTGCTGATGGAAAATTAACTTGGTATGATGCCAGATATAATCATCCAACACGAACAGAATGGCGCTTATATTATCCGACAACGGAAGTGTCAAAGCAGGCAAAAACAGGAGACAGCCTGTTTATATGTAAAAAGACAGACGGTACGCTGCTTATTATTATTGCACAAAAAGACAGTACCATAGAGAGCCAGCTGTACTGGTTATTTGGAGTGGAGAAAAATAGCGCAGACAAGTTTGTCAGTAAAACTGATTTTGATACAGGAAATGACGAAATTGAATTTGCAGCCAGAACAATATTAGAGCAGATAGGAATAGAATATGAAGATAAAAGTATAGAGTCTTATTTGGAACCGCTTTTATCAGAATTTAACGGAGGATTTCCTTCTACAAAAGAGTTTTCAGAATATGCAAGAAATACGGTTACAGATGTAGATCCGATTGGCGATCCGGATATTACTTTGGTGAAATGGGTCAACAGGGAGGAAGCGCTTTTTAAATTATTGGAGCAATATCTGATAAAAGAACGGCTAAGAAGAGGGTTTGTAGTGCAGGGAGAAGTTGATGTGGATGCATTTATTCAGTTTTCTCTTTCTGTGCATAATAGAAGAAAAAGTCGGGCGGGACTGTCACTGGAAAATCACATTGAAGCACTGTTGAAATCACAGAATATCATTTATACGCACACACCAATAACAGAGAACAAATCTAAACCGGATTTTATATTTCCATGTATAGAAGCGTATAGAGATCTTAGGTACGATTCAACTTATCTGACTATGCTGGGGGCTAAAAGTACATGTAAAGACAGATGGCGTCAGGTCTTGTCGGAGGCAGACAGGATAGAGAAGAAACATTTGCTTACCTTGGAGTCAGCTATCAGTGAAAACCAGACAAATGAAATGATAGATAAACAACTGCAACTGGTTGTTCCTTTACCAATTCATGATACTTATTCAACAACTCAGAGAATGTGGCTTTATACTATGAAAATGTTTCTTGAAGAAGTAAAAGAAAAACAAAAATTTTATGAAAGTAGAATGTAGTAGTTATGGATATTGTAACGCCAGAGCAACGCAGTAGAAATATGGCAGCTATTCGTTCGCGCAATACAAAGCCGGAAATATGGTTTAGAAAACAACTTTTCTCCCAAGGATACAGATACAGCCTTAATACAAATAAAGTGCCAGGACATCCGGACATTTATCTGCGGAAATACAACACTGCGGTATTTGTTCACGGATGTTTTTGGCATAGACATACAGGATGTAAGTATGCTTATATGCCAAAGTCAAGGGTAGAATTTTGGCAGAAAAAATTTGATACAAATGTTAAAAGAGATAGCATTGTAAAAAGAGAGTTGGCGGACAAAAGGATAAAATGTTTGATTGTATGGGAGTGTACAATCAAAAAAATGCGAAAAGATTATGATGCTCTTAATCGCTGCCTTAAAGTGGTAATAGAGTTTTTAAACGATAATAATAGTTATTTAGAACTTTAATTTGCACTTTGAAATAATTGGAAGCCCTGTAATATTACAAATATTAATTAAAGGAAAAGGAGAAGAAAATGAAAGTACATTATGATAAAGCTATTGATGATGAGATAAAAAAATTAATAGTGCATGATATAGAAGAATTTTTGGAATGCTTTCAGCCTATAGAAAATAATTTATATATTATTATAGATAAATGCACTAATGCAGTATTTTGTGAATGCCATATTAAGGCAGATATATTATTGGATTTATGTACTGTAGATGTTCCGCTTGATCCAGATGAACAATCAGATTATAGGGCAAATCGTGAATTAGTTGAAGATAGCGGTGCGTTTTTGAAAATGAAGATGGATGCTAAAAATGGTAGAGTTTTTAGTAATATTGTTGCAGAATATAATACAGATTTTGATGAAAGTCACCCTTTAAAAATTGTAGGAGGTCAGCATAGAATAAAAGCAATCGAGGAAGCTTTGGCAGAAGATGTTTGTGAATATCATGGCGTGAAAATTTATTTTAATCTCAATATGGAACAAAGATTGGATGTACAATTAATTTCTAATACGAATATTGCAGTTTCTTCTGATTTGTTGGACCGAATGATGGAGACCGTAAAAGGTCCTGAATTAAGAGAATGGTGCCACAATGTGGGGTTACTTGATGCGAAAAGTGACTTTGCAGATAAAAAACAAAGGGGCGATAGTATTACTGTCAGGGAGGCCAGAACTTTTATAATAAATTATTATTTGGGATCCCAAATTAAAGAATTTGAAAAAGAAAAAACCGATGGAATTATAGCAAAAACCGGAGGAATAGATGATGATTGGGAAACATTAAAAATTGATTATCCGGATTGGTGGAAAAACGAACAATTACTGACTGCAGGAAGAGAATTTGCAAGATTAGCTAATAAACAGAAAGAGTATTATTCGGAAGATGGGAAAAAGGTTTCAAGAGAATACGCTGATAAAGCGTTTAATTATGCAGTATTAGCCGCATGGGCATTTGTAGCAGGATTGCTTAAGGATAATAAAGTCAGGTTAGAAAGACACTATAGTTTGCCAGAGAATTCAAAAAAAGATCCATTAAATGCTGAGGCTTTGGCGGCAGCTAGGCATAAGAGTGATCCGGAAAATTATAGAGGACTAGGAACAAGAACAGATGCTAAAGAAAGAGGAAGATTAATTGAGTTATTCTATCTACAAGCAGAAAAAGGGCAAGGAATAGGGAAGAGTTTAATAACTTTGGCACTAAGCAAGTATTTTGCAAAACAGGCTAATTTAGAAGTGATAAAGGCTGAACAAAGGATGAAATAATGGAACAGTTTGATTTTTTTGGACAACAATTATTTGAAGAGGCTAAGTATTATTTGGAAAATGCAAAGTTGGAAAGTGAGAATGCTGCAAAAGCAGAAGCTTTTATGCATGCCAGTTTGCTTTTAGGCATGAGTGCGTTAGAAGCATATGTTAATTCGATTTCTGAAGAATTATGCAAATCTTTTAATTTAAGTATATACGAGAGATCGTTGCTATCTGAAAAACAGATAAAAATAAATAACGGAAGCTTGGATCTGAGTAGCAGTTTGAAAATGATTAGGTTGATAGATAGAATAGAATTTATATATTGTAAGTATTCTCATAAAGCTATAACAAATGAAGATGAGTGGGATAGAAGTATTAAGCAAACGATTGATTTGAGAAATAATCTTGTTCATCCAAAAACCAAGATACAAATTTCATATACACAGGTAGAAACTGCGTTAAATAGTATACTAAATACAGTTAATAAACTATTTAATGCCGTTTATAAGCAAAATGTTCCCATTTTTAATTATGGATTACAGTCGATTTACTTAGAGTGAACATAATATTCCCTATATCATTTGGGTATGATTTGGGTATTAGAGAGGTGTCCTCAATCATGTTCAGTCTTAGACAGTTTGTAACGCATCTGCAACAAATCCTGGCTGAATCCCCGTATTTCCGCCATTTTCGGTTACCCAAACGATAATCGGATACAACAATATACGATCCAGACGCCGCAAGGCGCTGCATGGCCTCCCAGGACAGATGTACTGGGAGGTTTTTGTATTTCTTAAAGCAATAATTGAAAACAAACGGGTGTTCTGTTAAAATAAACATAATTACTTATATTTAGAATTACGGCATGGTGTATTAGAACAAGTAAATCATTAAAAGGAAGAGGCTGCGGTTATGAAGTTTGAAGATTTTCAGGGAATAGAAGCGACACATTTGGATTACAAAGTGTCTTTAGAAAAAGAAAAACCTAAGAGCTGGTTAAAATCTGTTGTGGCGTTTGCAAATACAAAGGGCGGTCATATTCTCTTTGGTGTGACTGATAATGGGCATGAACCGGTAGGACTTGATGATGCACAGAGTACAGCAAGTAAAATTTCAGAGCTTTTAACTTCAAGAGTAGAACCACCGGTACGCTACACGTTAACGCCTTTCAGCAGCAGAATAGAAGGCAGGTTATGTATTGACCTTGAAGTAGCTAATGGACCTCATTATCCATATTACTATGTTCATGAAAAAACAAGAGAAATATATGTAAGGCGAGGAGACAGATCTGAAATCGCTACTGTAATTGAACAGAACAATCTGATTCTGAAAGGAATGAATAAAACATATGATTCCCTTCCCAGTTCCTATAACTTATCAGATGTCAGTTTTACACTGCTCGCAGCTACATTTAAAAAGGAAACAGGGGACGATTTCGATTTGACAAAAGATCTTGTTTCGATGGGGTTCGTGACAGAAGATGGAATAGTAACAAATGCCGGATTGCTTCTTTGTGATCAAGGCTATTTAAAACAATCAAAAGTCGTATGCACTAGATGGAAAGGTATAGAAAAAGGCTCTGTAGAAGGAGAGGCATTAGATGATGAGGAATTTACAGGCGTAAGCTTAATAACGCTTTTGGCAAATGCGGAGGCTTTTATCCGCACTAACTCGAAGAATCCGTGGTCGATTCGGGGAATGCGTCGGGAAGAGAAAAGTGATTACCCTTTTAAAGCTGTCCGGGAAGTGTTGGTGAATGCGCTCATTCACAGGGATTATCAGAGTATAGGCGCAGAAGTGCATGTGGATATGTACGATGACAGAATGGAAATATCCTCTCCTGGCGGAATGATTAATGGGAGTCGGATACAAGATATGGATTTAAGGCGTGTGCCATCCATGCGGCGAAATGAGATTATTTCCGATACTTTTGGAAGGCTTCATTATATGGAACGCCGGGGAAGTGGTATTCGGAGAATCCTTAATTCTTATGTTGATTATGCAGAGCAACCGGAATTCTATTCTGACGAATATTTTTTTGTTGTAACTTTGCCAAATCGAAGTGAAGCCCGTTCCGCACAGTTGGAACTAGAATTAGAAATTGGAAACGCAAAACTGCAACAATCTTCCTATAAACTGCAACAATCTTCTGATAAACCGCAACTTTCTCTTGGAGATATGCAATTTTCTATGGGGGAAAAGGAGAAAGAAGAGTTGAGAAAGTGGCTTAAATGTAAGGCAGGAAGGAATTTCAATAAGAGAAATTTAGAAAAGTTGCTGGAATTATTGGAGAAATACGGATCAGAGTATTATTTTAATCGGACGGCAATAGCAAATGCTTTCGGTATTTCGGAGAACACAGCATCAAGAATTATTAGAAAATCGGTGGATTGCGGAATTATGCGAAAAGAGAAAAATGGCGAGTACTATTTTAACATGTAATAGCCCCAAATGTAGGATTTGGGATACAACTATCGTATATTGTAAAAGTGCTGATAGAAATTCAGGAGGAAGCAATTGTTTATAGATGGAATAAATTTCCCTAATGAAATAATAGAAGCAATAAGAAAGAATAACTTTGTGGTATTTGCAGGAGCAGGCGCATCTGTGGATGCGCCCACATCACTTCCCGATTTTGTAGACCTGGCAAAGAAGATTGCTGAGGGGACTGGAGAAATATTAAAAGAAGATGATACTTGCGAGGCATTTCTCGGATATCTGAAGTCAAAAAGTATAGATGTAAATAAACAGGCTGCAGAATTATTATCGGGTACATGCCTTAAGCACAATCAAACACATGAAGCAATCATTGATCTGTTTGCGGATCCTTCCAAAATAAAAATTATTACAACCAATTATGACCAGATGTTTGAGCAAGTATTGGAGTCAAGAGGACTGAGCGTTTCTGCATATAATGCTCCGGCACTGCCATTAGGAAATGATGTGGACGGTATTATTCATGTTCATGGTAATATTAATAATCCTAAATATATGGTGCTTACAGATGAAGATTTTGGAAAGGCATATTTGACGGAAGGCTATGCCGCCAGATTCTTAATAAAATTATTTCAATCATATACAATCCTTTTTATTGGATATAGTTATAGAGATACCATTTTACGTTATTTAACACGTGCTATGGACAGGCTCCCTGAAAAGACAAGGTTTATCTTAACAGATGAAGAACAGTCAGATTGGAAGCTGCTTGGATTAACGCCTATCTATTTTCCGTCTAAGAATTACGGAAAAATGAGAGAAGGGCTTATTAAACTTGGTCAAAGAGCCAAAAGAGGCTTGCTTGATTGGGATAATATGATTAAAGAATTTAAGAGTGAGCCGCCGCGGGATATTGCATTAGATACAGAGATTGATTATTGTTTGGATAGTGTGGAAAGATCACGAGTTTTGGCGAATAACATTCATGGGAAAGAGTGGATTTTAGCATTAAACGAGAAAGGTGTTTTTGACAATCTGTTTATGCCAGAGGCGGTTCTGTCAGAGAAAGATCAAATCTGGATGCAATGGATTGTTGATGAGTGTTTGGGAAAAGAGAATGAGACTTTTAAAATCTTATATTTAAATAATGGCAATAAGATTCATTTCCAATTTGCATCGCTAATACTTAGAAAACTCGAATTAGGTAATGATAGCATTCCAGATGTTGTATATAAAGAGTATATAATTGTTTTAGATTCTTACATAACAGATTCCTGGACAATATTACGATTGATAGAAATTTTATCAAAACGTGGGATGTATTCTCTTTGTTACAAATTGTTTGTGAAATATTTTGAAGTTCAATTTGTGTTTAAGAATAATGCATTTGGCAGTAAGGATGGAATTGCATATAAGCATAGATTCAGAGGAGAACAATGTCAAATTGAGGAATCATGGAAACGCTGTAAAGAACAATTTTTAAATTCTTATGCTGAACAATTTTTATATTTTGTAAAAGAAACCATCTTAAATCTGCATAATACGTACTTGCTTTTAAACGGAGAAGACAAACCAGAACCATGGGAAATGGCTATGCTTGTGATAGAGGATAGAGAGGACTATTCCAGACAAAATCCGCTCTATTTCTTATGCACTATTTTTTGTGAAAGTTGTAAGCTTCTGGAATGCAAACATCCAGAGCGAATGAAAGTATTTTTAGAAAGCTGTTTAAGTGAATCCTCTGCTTTGTTAAAAAAGCTATGTTTAAAGGCATTAAGGGAATGTGAAAGAATCTCTTCATGCGATAAATTTGATATATTTATAAATAATTCTTCTATTTCTTTTTTTGAAGGGAAAGAGCAGATATTTTTATTGATCGAGAAAATATTTAATGATTTAACGGAAGATAAACAAAAGAAGTTGATAGATGAAATTGAGGCTCTGGATACGCATGTCAGTGAATACCCTATATATAATTGGTGTGTATGGATCAAGAAATTCTGTAGTACTAACGATAGAATAAATGAATTAGAAAAAGAAATATTGTCTCGAAATCATTTTGAACCACGTCAGCATCCAGAACGAGATATTGACATGGGAGAAGCTGTATGGTCCGGTGATCAAAGTCCTATTACACAAGAGCAAATGCTTGAATCTGATTTGCAACAGCTTGTCGATTTACTAAACAACTACAATGAAGATCCATTTGAGGGTCCAACCAGGTGGGGAATGCTGAAGACATTTTCTGAGTGCATTAAAAGTGATTACGAGTGGACGTCAAAAATTATAAAAATATTCATTGATGGGTGTATCGAGAAAGAGGATGCATGGCAAAGATTATTGATCGGTATCCAAGACTCAAATTTTAAAGTAGATCAGTTGATCGCTTTGATTGATCGGTTTGCTGCAAAGATGGAGATTGTAAAAGATATTTGTGGGTTGTCTGAAATATTTTTAAAAATAGTAAAAAGCGAAGAAACGAAAAAACGATTTATTACTATAGAAAATAAATTGTTTGGAATTGCTGATACGATTTGGAATTATCGGCAGGAAGATTTTGTTCAGTCTGACAGATTAATAGAAACGGCGATGAATACCGGTTTGGGAAATATTTTGCGTAGCAGTATTTATATGCTTTCTTATTGTGATGAGACCCAAGGAATTCCAGAAAGATATAAAAGTTTTTGGGAAAAGAATTTATTGTTAGAAGGGAAAGAGAAGAATATTGTATTATGCATATTGGCTGGTTATTTCAATTTTTTGTATTTAAGGGATCAGGAATGGTGCACGGATAAGTTTGCTGAAATATTAAGTGGAATAGATCAACAATCCTTTGTGGCTGCATGGGAAGGGATAGTTTACTTTTCGCGGTATTTAAATAAAGATGTGGCAGATGTTATGGGGCCAATATATTTGAGAGCGGTCAAGAATCTTAATTGGCTGGAAGGAGAAGCCAGAAGAGGTTTTATAGACTTATATTTGCTTCTTTTGATATATGTTGTGGAGGACCCCTGTTTAGAATATATTCCTCGATTTTATGATATAGCAGAGGAACAGGATTTAGAATTATTTATACAGGAAATGGGATATAGATTAGGGGATATGGATGACAACGGAAAGAAAGTTTTGTGGACTGGATGGTTGAAGCAGTATTTGACCTATCGTTATGAAAACAAACCAACAATGCTTACTGAAAAGGAGAAAGAATTGTTCTTAAGCTGGCTTCCGGAGTTAGGACAACTTTTTGAAGAGGCTGTAAATATTATTTGCCAAGATAAGATGGCTCAACACATAGATACGCTATCTTTACGCAGACTTGATAAAAGTAAACTTGTTTTACAATACCCGCATCCGATGATTCGATTGCTGACCAAAATGCTTAATGATGGTACAAAATTTGATTATTACGGGGAATATCTTGGTAATATTTATAGAGAATGCAAAGGAATATCGCAAGAAGAAGAAAAAGAATTCCAAGAAGCACTTTTAAAAAGAGGTATGAGTATTTGAGAAGAGAGGCGTCCTCAATCGTGTTCAGTCTTCTGCGGTTTGCAACGCATTTGCAACAAATTCCAGCGGCATCCCCGTATTTCCGCCATTTTCGGTTACCCAAACGTTAATCTCGGTTACCCAAGAGATAATCAAAGCGTTTACGCAGAATACCAAGAGAAATCTTATCCCGGAAGTTTCGACTTCCGGGATTTTTCAAACAAATCTGAAATCATTTCATATATATGCAGGCAGTTTTTACTTTTTTGGTAACAGATGAACTGCCGGACGGTTCTATAACCAGAAAAACAATTCCTAACCGTAAGAATCAGGAAAAGAATACGGTTTAGATACCGGAAACTCGAATTCCAACTGTAAGAATTGCGACGGGATACGGTTCGACACCCAGAAATTCAAAATCCAACCGTAAGAATTACGGCGGAAGTACGGTTTTGATATCAGAAACTTCAAATTCAACCGTAAATATCGCAACAGGAATACGGTTTAAATACCCAAAATTCCAAATTCAACCGTAAGAATCAGGGGAAAGATACGGCTCAGATACTAGAAACCTTGATTTTAACCGTGTTAGCGTCGGGCGATTTTCGCCAT
>NZ_VMSO01000021.1 GCF_008691045.1 Mediterraneibacter catenae | reverse complement strand
CTTCTGCGCTCTTATGTACCGTTACGCCGCGACCGAGTGAAAACGTGTGCGATAACAATACATACCTCCCGGCGGACTCTTTCTCAGTCAGATAAATACGAATTCAATTAATACATAAGCTCTACTTATAAATAAATCTTAAAATAAATCAAGTCAAAATCGAGAGAGGCCCATCTGAAAACTGTTGACATCCGTAAGGAATTTCGTTAGTATATCAGATAAATATTTCAAATTACTTATATATATGGATTCAAAAGAAAGAGAGGTCAGCAAACTATGGGAAAGATTATTGGTGAAGGAATTACATTTGACGACGTTCTGCTTGTGCCGGCGTATTCAGAAGTGATTCCGAATGAGGTGGACCTGTCAACATATCTGACAAAGAAGATCAAACTGAACATTCCGATGATGAGTGCAGGAATGGATACGGTTACAGAGCATCGCATGGCGATCGCTATGGCGCGTCAGGGCGGTATTGGTATCATTCACAAGAACATGTCTATCGAAGCTCAGGCGGAAGAGGTAGACAAGGTAAAGAGATCTGAGAACGGTGTTATCACAGACCCGTTTTTCCTTTCACCGGAGAATACTCTTGAGGATGCTAATAATCTGATGGCAAAATTCCGCATTTCAGGAGTTCCGGTCACAGAGGGGCGCAAACTGGTCGGAATCATCACGAACCGTGATCTGAAATTCGAAGAAGACTTCTCGAAGAAGATTAAAGAATCCATGACTTCTGAAGGGCTGATCACTGCGAAAGAAGGGATCACTCTTGAAGAGGCGAAGAAGATACTTGCAAAAGCAAGAAAGGAGAAACTCCCGATCGTGGATGACGAGGGCAACCTGAAGGGTCTCATCACGATCAAAGATATCGAGAAACAGATCAAATATCCGCTGTCTGCAAAAGACTCCCAGGGACGCCTGCTCTGCGGCGCGGCAATCGGTATCACAGCCAACTGTCTGGACCGCGTGGAAGAGCTTGTAAAAGCGAAAGTGGATGTTGTCGTAATGGATTCCGCTCATGGACATTCTGCAAACGTGCTGCGTACAGTCAGAATGGTGAAAGAAAAATATCCGGACCTTCAGGTGATCGCAGGAAATGTCGCTACAGGCGAAGGTGCAAAAGCTCTTATTGAGGCGGGCGTAGATGCGGTTAAAGTCGGTATCGGACCGGGATCGATCTGTACGACGCGTGTTGTAGCAGGTATTGGTGTTCCGCAGATCACAGCGGTCATGAACTGCTATGAGGCGGCAAAAGAATATGGTATTCCGATCATTGCCGACGGAGGTATCAAGTATTCAGGAGACATGACAAAAGCAATCGCAGCCGGTGCAAATGTATGTATGATGGGCAGCATCTTTGCGGGCTGTGATGAGAGCCCGGGAACATTTGAACTGTACCAGGGAAGAAAATACAAAGTATATCGCGGCATGGGTTCTATTGCTGCTATGGAAAACGGAAGCAAGGACCGCTATTTCCAGGAGAATGCGAAGAAGCTCGTTCCGGAAGGCGTTGAGGGTCGTGTGGCATATAAAGGAACTGTTGAGGATACAGTGTTCCAGCTCATGGGAGGACTCCGCTCCGGTATGGGTTACTGTGGCACACATACAGTTGAAGAGCTGAAAGCAAACGGAAGATTTATTAAGATTTCCGCTGCATCCCTGAAAGAAAGCCATCCGCATGATATCCACATCACGAAAGAGGCTCCGAACTACAGTGTAGACGAATAAGCAGCTGTTATCGGTAAAATACAGCCGCATACATAACGTCAGAAAACCGGATATTCCGGCAACAGCGTTGTGTCTGCGGCTTTTCTTATTACTGTTCACAGTAACTTTGTAACAGCAGCCTTCTTCTTTATAAATTTATAAGATTTTGTTCATCATAGTGAAAGAAATGTGTGATACTATCATAATTTGGAAGGCGGAGCTTGCAGATGAACACTTACAGAGGAAATAGAAGAGGAACAGGCGGGAGAGCGACAACCGCTGGAAGAAGAAAAAGAAACGGAAAGAAAAAACGGTTTTTTCAGGGCAATCCATACATAAAGTGGGGACTGTTGATCCTTGCTGTCCTGACTTTGGTGCTGGCCGTGCGCAGCTTTACTTCGCATGGCGGTGAGTATGTCGATGTGGATGCCTCGGAACCGGATATTGATGTCCAGCTTCTCGATGTCAACCCTTACTCCAGGCCGGGGGTTGAGAGTGACGGTATTACAGGGATTGTGATCCACTATACGGCTAATCCCGGAAGCACTGCGCAGGACAACCGAGACTATTTTAACGGTCTGCAGTATTCGCAGGAGACTTCGGCGAGCAGCAATTTTGTCGTGGGACTCGATGGTGAGATCATACAGTGCGTTCCGACGTGGGAAGTCGCTTATGCTTCAAATGACAGAAATTATGATACGGTATCCATTGAGGTCTGCCATCCGGATGAAAGCGGAAAGTTTACGGATGAGACATATCGTTCTCTTGTGCAGCTCACCGCATGGCTCTGTGTAAAATTCGATCTTACAGCGGATGATGTGATCCGCCATTACGATGTAACAGGAAAAAACTGTCCGAAATATTTCGTGGAAAATGAGGACGCATGGACGGCATTTAAAGAAAATGTGAGTCTTGCTATCGCATCTGAAAATTGATATAATAAATGGTCGTATCGTCGATTTTTACAGATGTGGAGGAAGAATATGAATGATTTGGAAATGTATCGCGAGCAGCTTGCGCTCTGCGATGACAAGATCATAGATGCTCTGGTGGAACGCAACAGCATTATCGAAAAAATCATGGCTTACAAGGAGACTTACGGGATGCCGATCCTGCAGCCGGCACAGGAGGCAAAACAGCAGAAACAGCTTGATGAAAAGTTGAGAGGTAATAAATATCAGGAGGAGATCCAGGATGTGTTTGGACGTATTTTAAGAAACAGCAAACGCATCCAGGCGAGAAAGCTGTTTTCGTACAATATTGTTCTGATCGGATTTATGGGGGCAGGAAAATCGACTATATCAGATTATCTGAGCACAATGTTTGATATGAGGCTGGTGGAGATGGATCAGGAAATCTCGGAACGCCAGGAGATGAGTATTCCGGATATCTTTGCAACCTACGGGGAAGAATATTTCCGTAATCTTGAGACGGAGCTTTTAAAAGAGCTGCAGACAGGCAGCAACTGTATTATATCCTGCGGAGGCGGTGTAGCTCTTCGCGAGGAAAATGTAGTGGAAATGAAAAAGAACGGACGTGTCGTCCTTCTCACTGCAAGTCCCGAGACAATCTACGAGCGTGTAAAAGACAGTAATGACAGACCGCTGCTGAAGGGAAACAACAATGTAGAATTTATAGCAGATCTGATGGAGAAACGCAGGGAGAAATATGAGGCGGCGGCCGATGTTGTTATACAGACGGATGATAAGTCGATCGTCCAGATCTGCGAGGAACTGATCACGAAGCTGACAGAATTGGATGGGAAATGATGTTTGACAGATTTTTTCCGGATGAATATGTGGCATCTACATATGTCATTCCTTTTGAAAAGTTATATGAAGACGGCTATCGGGGCGTTATTTTTGATATTGACAATACGCTCGTGCCGCACGGGGCGCCTGCAGATGAACGTGCGAAGAAACTGTTCCGGCGGCTTGAGGATATCGGATTTTGTTCCTGTCTGATCTCAAATAACCAGGAGCCTAGAGTGAAGATGTTCAACAAAGATATCGGAACGAATTATATCTTTAATGCACACAAGCCATCGACGAAAAACTACATCAGGGCGATGGAGATCATGGGGACTGACAGGACGAATACGGTCTTTGTCGGAGATCAGCTTTTTACGGATGTCTGGGGAGCAAAAAGAGCAGGGATCCACAACATCCTTGTAAAGCCGATACATCCTAAAGAGGAAATACAGATCGTGCTCAAACGATACCTTGAGAAGATCGTTCTTCATTTCTATAAAAAAAGATTGAAAAATAGGGAGAATTAGTATAAAATTAATTAATGGAGTGCCGGTACGGCGCGTAAATCGAAGGAGGAAGATAAATGGTCGCAGCAGGAGATTTTAAGAATGGCATTACCGTTGAGATCGACGGAAATATTTATCAGATTTTGGAATTTCAGCACGTAAAACCGGGAAAGGGAGCAGCGTTCGTAAGAACAAAGCTGAAAAATATTATCAGCGGCGGTGTGGTTGAGAAGACGTTCCGTCCGACTGAGAAATTTGAGAATGCCCACATTGACAGAAAAGATATGCAGTATCTGTACAAAGACGGAGATCTGTATAACTTTATGGATGTTGAAACATATGATCAGATCGCGCTTGATTCAGAAGTAGTTGGGGATGCTCTTAAATTTGTCAAAGAAAATGAGACAGTTAAAATCTGTTCCCATAAAGGTAATGTATTCTCTGTAGAGCCGCCTCTTTTTGTGGAGCTGGCTATCACAGAGACAGAGCCGGGCTTTAAAGGTGATACAGCTCAGGGAGCTACGAAACCGGCTACTGTTGAGACTGGAGCAGTTGTGAATGTACCGCTGTTCTGTGAGACGGGTGATGTGCTCAAGATTGATACACGTACAGGAGAGTACCTGTCAAGAGTATAGTTTCAGACAGTCTGAATATGCACGTTCGGGATGCACTTATACAGAGTGCATCCTTTTTTGCGCGATATGCCTGGAGGGCGACTGCCGTGCCTGCACGAGCGGGCATCTTCTCCTATCCGATCAGAGAAGCTTTTGTGAAATAAGGAGAAAATCACAGGATCTTTTTGTGTAATATGTCTCATTGATTTTATATGCTGTCTCGTCTATAATCAAGGTCACATAATATTGTTCAATTATTTTTTCATCGGATTCATGAGGCATACGCCTTCATGTGGTACATATCGTACCGGATTTCTCATTTAATTTATAATGCACCGCGTTACGAAAGGAGAAAAATGGATTACAGAGCATTTGCAGGCGCGGTAGAGAAACAGATGAATCAGAAGATGGCGGGAGGTGCTAAGGCGGGATTATATACAACAACAAAAAATAATGGAAAAGAGCGGACGGGGGTGCTGATTGAGACCCCGGGGGTTAATATATCTCCGACAATTTATCTGGAAGAATACTTTCAGGTTTATAAGCAGGGGGAGACGCTTGAAACCATCGTAGATGAGATTCTGGCATTTTACGAGAGCATTAAACAGGAGAAATCGTGGGACTATGAAAAAGTCATGAGCTATGAAGGAGTGAGGGACAGGATCGTCTTTAAACTTGTTAATACGGCCAAGAACAGAAAGATTTTAAAATCGATTCCGCATATTCCATTTCTGGATCTTTCGGCGGTATTTTATGTGCTGATTGAAGTGACGCAAGAAGGCTCTGCTGCTATGATGGTCAATGAAAGCCATATGGAACAGTGGCGTGTCCGCACAGATACATTGTGGTCAGACGCTGTAAGAAATTCCAGGAATCTTCTGCCGGCGGAGTTCTTTACCATGAATTATGCATTGAAAGAAATGGTTAGAGAAAATGCGGAGTACTGTACGGAGACACCTCCGGAAAACCTGCTTATCGGGAGCGGAAGATCAAGAGACGGAATGTACGTACTGTCAAATAAGTTGAGAAATTATGGAGCGGCGTGTATTGCGTATCCGCACATACTTGAAATGATCGGGGGAATATTAAGATCTGATTACTATGTACTGCCAAGCAGTGTACATGAGGTTGTAATCGTGCCCTGCAGCGAGGGGCTCAGTGCAGCAGAGCTGGATGAAATGGTAAAAAATATCAATGCTACTCAGGTGGCTGAGGAAGAGGTTTTGAGTGATCATGTTTATCTGTATGATGTAAAGGCGGGATATTTGAGAAGAGGAACTGAATTCACATCGGAAGGAAATAAGTGAATCATGAGATTAAGTACTTTACATTTCTGATGATTTGTGCTAGGATAATTAAGGCTGTAAGGGGAATCTTCCGGTTCCCCTTTTACAGTTGGAATGCGTCTGTAGCTCAGTGGATAGAGCAATGCCCTCCGGAGGCATGTGCGGCGGTTCGACTCCGCTCAGACGCTGAACTCAAAAAAGGATGCCCTGACATATTTCGGGACATCCTTTTTTGTGCTTATATAAGGTTGATTTTCCGTTTTATGATGTAATGAGCTGCGATGTACTGAATGGCGGTTACAATGAGCATTAATATAAGGCTCATGTAGAGAAGTCTGATTGTATAATCAAGCCCGTAGGCGGAACTGTAACCCCTGTATCCCGGGAAAAATCCGAATACCAGCATCAGGAGCATGGTGAGTATCTGCACAACAAAACTCGTGATAAAATATGCGGCGATGGCCCCCAGCACACGGTGACTGGGAAACAATTGCCCGACCAGGATGGAAAAATAGAGCATAATAACGGTGCATAGACAGTTGATGAGACAGGTTATAAACAGGAGGCAGACAAATGAACCAAGAGAGAAGCCAAGCTCATTTTCAAGTTCATCGGCAATCATGCTGTAAGCTGACGTTACATTGTCTCCTGTTACAAGTAACAGGACCCCGGCCGACAGAATGAGAAGATCTGCCGCCATTAATATATATCCGGATATGATCTTTGACCATAAATGCTGTGGCGCAGATACAGGCAGGGTCCATGAAAGGTATCCTTCTTTACTAAAAAGATTACGGTAGAACCGAAATGCAACCTGCATCCATGTAAAAATCGATAGGGCAGAGATAAGAAGAGTCATGAGCGTGACAAAAAGAATCAGAGAGAAAACAAGCGGCTCCACGGGCTCTTCAAAACGCAGTCTGTCCATATAGAAAAAACGTGCCACAAGGCAGATAAGGAGATAGATTACATGGAGAAGGAAAAATATTTTCGCTGCAGATTTTAAATCGTATTTGATCAGTTTTCCTAGCATTTGAATACCTCCCTGAATAAAGCGTCCACGGATTTCCCGTATTTTAATCTGATATCATCCACGGTTTCGTTAAGCGCCAGCTGTCCGTTCTGGAGGAAGATCACCCGGTCCAGAACATTCTCGATGTCTGAGATCAGATGAGTTGAGATCAGGACAGTCGCATTCTCGTTATAATTTGTAAGTATTGTCTGCAGGATATAATCTCTTGCAGCGGGATCTACACCGCCAATTGGTTCGTCAAGAATATACAGGTCTGCATCGCGGCTCATTACAAGCACAAGCTGGACTTTCTCTTTTGTGCCTTTTGACAGGGCGCTGAAACGTGAGTTTATATCAATCTCCAGTGTGTCAAGCATTTTTGAGGCGCGGTCTGTGCTGAAGTTATCATAAAAATCTGTGTAATAGGAGATAATCTCCTTTACTTTCATGTGCTCGCTGAAAAAACTGCGATCCGGAAGATAAGATACGATCTTTTTGGACTCTGTTCCGGGAGCAAGCCCGTTGATCATAATATGTCCGTCTGTGGGATTGAGAAGCCCGTTTGCAAGTTTGATCAGTGTAGTTTTCCCGCTCCCGTTGGGACCCAGGAGGCCAACGATCTGTCCGCGGTCAAGAGAGAGTGTCAGTTCGGACAGTGCAAAAAAACTGCCGTATTTTTTGGTGAGCCTCTGGCATTCAAGTATTGGTCTCATTGTTAATCCCCCTTATTGTGTCTCTTATCATTTCAAGTGTGTCCCTGTCGGAAAAGCCCAGCTTACGCATCTGGTCAAAAAAGTCCCGGATGTGTTCCTGAGCCAGCTCTGTGCGCATTTTTTTGATCATGGCTGTATCATCTGTTATAAAACGGCCGCTTGTCCGCTGTGAATAGACGAGTCCGCAGCGTTCCAGTTCAGACAGTGCTTTCTGCATCGTGTTCGGATTTACAGCGGCTTCAACAGCAAGATCACGTACAGAGGGGAGTTTGTCCCCAGGCTGATAGACACCGGAAATGATGTCGTGCTGAATGCGTTCCATCAATTGCAGGTAGATGGGACGGTCATTATCCAGATTCCATGGCATTCGATCACCTCGTATTCTTTTTTTGTGGGAGCTGCCGGAGGCAGTTCCCAGCAGATCAGGGGATATCCCCTGATCTGCAACTGTATTATTGATATAATACAATAATATGTTTGTTAAAGGGAAATGTCAAGACTGTTTTAGAAATTCTCAGAGTTTACGTGTATGGTTTTGTAAATGCTGCGGGTGGAACTGTTACAGTGCAGCCTTGTTTTCTTTAATGATGGTTTCTTTCATATCCGGGTCAAACACGCCGTTTCGGAGCATTTCAATCTCATATTTATAAGGGGCGTAAGATTTCTTTGGTGCGGTGGGTGAGGGGATATAGGGGGTCTCCAGTATTTTAGGGATTTTTTCGAAATCCGGGTGATGAACGATATAATTCAGCGCGTCGAATCCGATTTCCCCGAATCCGATGTTTTCATGACGGTCTTTTGCGGCTCCGGGTACATTTTTGCTGTCATTGATATGGAATACTGCAATCTGATCCTTGCCTATGATTCGATCGAATTTCTCGATGACGTCGTCAAAATGGTGAATGATATCATACCCGCTGTCGCTTGTATGGCACGTATCAAAACACACACGCAGCTTATCGCTGTACTTTACTCCGTCGTAGATCCGGGCCAGCTCTTCAAAGGAACGACCGATCTCAGAACCTTTTCCCGCCATGGTCTCAAGTGCTATAAAACAATCAGTATCAGAGGTCAGTACTTCATTCAGGCCTTCGATGATCCTGGAAGTGCCGGCCTCGACTCCGGCGCCTACATGTGCTCCGGGGTGAAGGATAAGTGTATGGCTTCTGCAGCTTATTGTCCGCTCGATCTCTTTGGCAAGAAACTCCACGGCGAGAGAGTATGTTTCCGGCTTTACGGAATTCCCCAGATTAATGATATACGGTGCGTGGACGATGATGTCGCTGATTCCGTGTTCCTTCATATATTCCCAGGCAGGCTCGATGTTCAGTTCGCTTATATCTTTCCGCCTTGTGTTCTGGGGAGCGCCTGTATAAAACATGAAAGTATCGGCACCGTAAGAAACAGCTTCCTTAGCTGATCCCAGAAGCATATCTTTGCCGCTCATGCCGACGTGTGAACCTAATATCATGATGAATCTCCTTTTCTGATTAAATGATGTTGGTGTCAAAAGGTGTTTTGACCTGCTCCATTATAAAACAGCGCAGGGGTTTTCTCAACGAAAACTTGCCGTCCATCCCCATACATGGTAGAATATCTTTCATACGGACAAAGATGAGGAGTGTGGAAGAAATTGAAGACATTACTGGAATTGATCACAATAGAGATGGAAGAGGCATTTGAGAAAGCAGGGTATGATAAAGCGCTTGCGAAGGTGACTCTTTCCAACCGCCCGGACTTGTGCGAATATCAGTGTAACGGAGCGATGGCAGGGGCAAAGAAATATAAGAAAGCGCCGTTTATGATCGCAGAGGACGTGGCTCCATATCTGAAAGACAGCTCATACTTTGAGACAGTAGATGTGGTTAAGCCTGGCTTTATCAACCTGAAGCTGTCTAAAGAAAGTGTAGCGTCCTATCTGAATGATATGGCTGCGGAGGAAAAGCTTGGAGTTGAGGATGAGAAAGCGCCGAAGACCATTATGATCGACTACGGCGGGCCGAATGTGGCGAAGCCGCTGCATGTTGGGCATCTGCGTTCTGCGATCATCGGGGAGAGTGTTAAAAGGATTCTTCGCTACAAGGGAAATAACGTGATCGGGGATATCCATCTGGGAGACTGGGGCTATCAGATGGGGCTTATCATCACAGAGCTTAAAAAGCGTCAGCCGGAACTGCCTTACTTTGATGAATCTTTTGAAGGGGAGTATCCGGAGGGAGCGCCTTTTACGATCGGAGAGCTTGAAGAGATTTATCCGACTGCGAGTGCATATGCAAAAGAACACGAAGATTACAGAGAAGAAGCATTGCATGCTACCTATTTGCTGCAGAACGGATACAGAGGATACCGGGCAATCTGGAATCATATCATGAATGTATCTGTTGCTGACCTTAAGAAGAATTATGAGAAACTGAATGTAGAGTTCGACCTCTGGAAAGGGGAGGCGGATGCTCAGAAGTATATCCCGGACATGGTACAGATGTTAAAGGATGAAGGGTACGCGCGCTATGATGAAGGCGCTCTTGTTGTGGATGTTCAGGAAGAGACAGATAAAAAGGAAGTACCTCCGTGTATGATCCTGAAATCTGACGGAGCTGCTCTGTATGATACGACTGATCTTGCTACGCTTGTAGAGAGGGAGGAAGATTATAAGCCGGATGAGGTTATTTATGTTGTGGATAAGCGGCAGGAACTTCATTTTACACAGGTATTCCGCTGCGCGAAGAAAACAGGCATCGTACGTCCGGAGACAGAACTTAAATTCCTCGGCTTCGGTACGATGAACGGCAAGGACGGAAAACCGTTTAAGACACGCGAGGGCGGAGTGATGCGCCTTGAAAATCTGATCCGTGAGATCGACGAGGAGATGTACCGCAAGATCATGGACAACCGTACGGTGGAAGAGGGAGAGGCAGAACGCACTTCCCAGATTGTAGGTCTTGCTGCGATCAAATACGGAGATCTCTCTAACCAGGCGTCCAAAGATTATGTGTTTGATGTGGACAGATTCACATCATTTGAGGGAAATACAGGTCCATATATCCTCTATACAATAGTGCGTATCAAGTCAATCCTGAACAAATATCAGGAAAGCGGCGGCAATCTGGAGGGATTAAAGATTCTTCCTGCAGTGAATGAATATGAGAAAGCGCTTATGCTGCAGGTACTCAAGTTCAATGATGTGTTTGAAGCTGTGTATGATGAGACAGCGCCTCACAAGCTTTGCGCATATATCTACGAACTTGCCAATGAGTTTAATAAATTTTATCATGAGACAAAGATCCTGTCAGAGGAGGATGAAGAGAAGAAGTCCGGATATATTGCGCTTCTCGTACTGGCAAGACGCGTGCTTGAGGCGTGCATCGATCTGCTCGGCTTCGAGGCGCCGGAAAGGATGTAATCACATAATGACGGAGAAACTTTTTTATCAGGACAGTCATCTTGGGGAATTTGAGGCGGAGGTCATATCATGCGAACCATTTTCTGATGCCTCCGGCAAGAAAACGCCGAAACTCTGGGCGGCGGAACTGGACCGCACAGCTTTCTTTCCGGAGGGCGGCGGACAGTATGCAGATACCGGTATACTGGGCGGTGTCAGGGTTGTGGATGTGCAGGAAAAGGGCGAACATGTCCTGCATCTGCTGGAAGGTCCGCTTGAACCAGGTTCTCATGTGACGGGAACGATCGACTGGGAAGAGAGGTTTATGAAAATGCAGCAGCATAGCGGCGAGCATATCGTGTCCGGTCTGGTTCATTCCTGGTTTGGATATAATAACGTGGGGTTTCATCTCGGAAGCGAAGACTGTACGATGGATTTTGACGGGGAGCTGTCGAAAGAGCAGCTTGCCGGGATCGAACGTGAGGCGAACCGTGCTGTCTGGAAGAACCTTGAGATACAGACTCTCTACCCGTCGAAGGATGAACTTGACGGGATGGAGTACCGGAGCAAGATTGAGATCGAAGGACAGGTGCGGATCATTGTAGTGCCTGGATATGACGTGTGTGCGTGCTGTGCGCCTCATGTATCCCGCACAGGTGAGATCGGCCTGATCAAGCTGACCCGTGTTCAGCGGTATAAGGGCGGAGCACGGGTGACTATGTTGTGCGGCGTGAGGGCGCTTGAGGATTATGCTGTGAAACAGGAACAGGCAGGAGAAATATCTGCTCTTCTGTGTGCGAAAGAAAACGAAATTGCAGAATCTGTCCGCCATCTGAAAGAAGAGTCAGACTCGCTGAAATATGAGCTTGGGGAGAAAGAAAAAAAGCTGATTGCTGCAAAAGCTGATATGATACCCAAAGACGGGAAGCCGGTCTGCATATTCACAGACGATGTGGAGGGGGACTCCATGCGTCTGTTCATGAATCTTGTGCTGGAAGCCGGGCACGGTGTGTGCGCAATATTCCATGGGAACGAAAGTGACGGGTACCGGTATGTGATCGGCAGCAGGGAACAGGATGGCCGGCAGATAAATATGCGTGATTTTGTAAAAGAGTTCAACGCTGCGTTTGACGGGCGAGGAGGCGGAAAACCGGAGATGGTGCAGGGGACGGCACGCGGCAGCGAAGATGAGATGCGCGCGTGGATACTTGAGAAAGCAGGTGAGGCGTGATGAACCGGATCTACAGGAAAAGCCCGTTCTGGAGCCTGGCAGGCCCCCTGTTAGGCTATCTGGCAATTGAGGCTGTGATTCAGTTTGCACTGATGTTTTTGATCGAGATGCCTTATATGGTACGGGCGTATGCGGAAATCCTGCGCGATAACAGTGGTACTGCTCTTTCTATGCAGGAGATATGGGATTCTTATATGCAGGCGCTGGAACCTGCGCTTGAGGCAATTGCAAAATATCAGGTCGGTATTATTTCTCTGGCAGCGCTTGGGACGATAATCCTGACAGGGATACTGTTTGCACGTGACCGGAAACTGGAACGGCAGGCCGGGGTAAAACTTCCGGATAAGGCGCCCTTGTCGAAATACTGGACTGTAGTTGTGTTTGGGGTTGCAGGCTGTATTGTGGCCACCTGCCTGATGGCGATGATTCAGCTTGCGTTTTACGATGCGCAGTATCAGCAGAATGCGCAGATCACGTATTCTGCGGGCCTGCTTGTGGAGATCATCGGACTGGGGCTCATTACTCCGGTGGCGGAAGAGTTGATGTTTCGGGGAATCTTGTACAAACGGTTCCATGAACGACAGAGCTTCTGGTACTCGGCTGTCTGGTCCGCACTGCTCTTTTCATTCGTGCATTCCAGTACAACGCAGATGATCTATACATTCCTGCTGGGTGTGCTGCTGTCTTATCTGTATGAAAAATTCGGCTCACTCAGAGCCCCGGTGCTGCTCCATATCCTGCTCAATACAGGATCTGTTATCTTTACGGAACTGGGAGTGTTCCGCTGGCTGGCAGGTAATCCGATGCGGATGGCGGGGACGGTTATTATGGGAGCGTTCATATGTTCGGTGATGTTCGTGCTGGTACAGAAGATGCCTGGCAGCGTGAGGACTGAGCGTGCGTCAGACGATTCGGAGCGTCCGAATATGTTTCGATGAAATGTTTTTAGAAAAAAACAATTTGAAATTGTGTGTGACAGAATATGATTTCTGTCACTTTTTTTATTTTATAAATGCCTCAAATATCAGTAAACTTAAGGGAAAATCGAAATATTAAGAAATATTACTAATGATTTGAAAAGAGTGTAATTATCAGATAATAATATTTGAAACCATAAATTATCAAATTGTCAGACAATTATAAGGTTTTTGTTATTTACAAATGAAAAAAAATCGTGTATAGTCTTTTTCATAAATTGAGAAGGAGAGGACAGCGATCATGAGAAAAGCAAAAGAACCCTTTCAGAGTAAGGGACAGCAGAATGTAACCGCGCAAAGCCGGGCTGTGCAGGGTGATATCCCTCAGGGACTGTACCGGGAGAATTTTGAACACGACAATTGCGGCATTGGCGCGATCGTAAATATTAAGGGCGTGAAGAGCCATAGTACTGTTGCCGGAGCACTTGAGATCGTGGAACATCTGGAACACAGAGCCGGGAAGGATGCGGAAGGGAAAACGGGAGATGGTGTCGGTATTCTCTTGCAGATATCAGACAAATTCTTTCAGAAAGTCTGTAAGCCGCTGGGCATTGACCTGAAAGGCGAAAGGGATTACGGAGTTGGTATGTTTTTCCTGCCGCAGGATGAGCTGAAACGCAATCAGGCTAAAAATATATTTGAAGTCATTGTTAAAAAAGAAGGACTGAATTTCCTCGGGTGGAGAGAGGTGCCTGTACATCCGGAAGTGCTCGGAAAAGCGGCTGTTGATTGTATGCCATGTATCATGCAGGCGTTTATAGAACGTCCGAAGAAGATCCGGAAAGGAATAGATTTTGACCGCAGGCTCTATGTTGTAAGGCGTGTATTTGAACAGAGCAGCGACGATACATATGTAGTTTCTCTTTCCAGCCGTACGATCGTCTACAAAGGAATGTTCCTTGTGGGGCAGCTCCGCCAGTTCTTTGGAGATCTGCAGGATGAGGATTATGAGTCGGCCATCGCAATGGTACACTCACGTTTCAGCACGAATACGGCGCCGAGCTGGCAGAGAGCTCATCCGAACCGTTTTATTGTACACAACGGAGAAATCAATACGATCCGCGGAAATGCAGATAAGATGCGCGCCCGCGAGGAGACAATGGAGGCAGGAAAGCTCAAGGGCGAGCTGCACAAGGTGCTTCCGGCCATCAATACATCGGGTTCTGACTCCGCGATGCTCGACAATGCGCTTGAATTCATGGTGATGAGCGGAATGGAGCTTCCTCTTGCGGTGATGATCTGTATTCCGGAACCGTGGGTAAATAACAGAAGTATGTCCCAGAATAAGAAGGATTTCTATCAGTACTATGCGACGATGATGGAGCCGTGGGACGGTCCGGCTTCAATCCTGTTTTCTGACGGCGATGTGATGGGAGCTGTACTCGACCGGAACGGTCTGCGTCCTTCCAGATATTACATCACAGATGACGACAACCTGATCCTCTCTTCGGAAGTAGGAGTGCTCAACATCGATCCGTCTAAGATACTTGTGAAAGAGCGTCTGCATCCGGGCAAGATGCTGCTTGTCGATACGGTCGCAGGAAGAGTTATTGATGACGAAGAACTGAAAGAAAAATATGCGAACGAGGAGCCTTACGGAGAATGGCTTGACAGCAATCTGATCCAGCTTAAAAATCTGCCGATTCCGAACAAGGACATCCCGAAATACACAAAAGAGGAGTGTACCCGCCTGCAGAAAGCATTCGGTTATGCATATGAGGATGTTAAGACTTCGATCCTTACGATGGCAAAAAGCGGGGGAGAAGGGATTGCGGCCATGGGCATCGATACGCCTCTCTCAGTTTTATCCAAGAAAAGACAGCCTCTGTTCGGCTATTTTAAACAGCTGTTTGCGCAGGTTACTAACCCGCCGATCGATGCGATCCGTGAGGAAATTGTCACTTCCACAACAATCTATGTAGGAAAAGACGGAAATCTGCTTGAGAAGAAAGAAGAGAACTGTAAGATGCTCCGGGTAAACAATCCGATCCTCACAAATACAGACCTCTTAAAGATTAAGAATATGAATGTGGAGGGATTTAAAGTCGCAGAGATCCCGATCACCTATTATAAGAATACGAGCCTTGAGAAAGCGATTGAGTATCTCTTTGTCGAGGTTGACAGGGTGATCAGGGGCGGGGCAAATATTCTGATCCTGACAGACCGTGACGTGGATGAGTATCATGTGGCGATCCCGTCGCTTCTGGCGGTATCTGGTCTCCAGCAGCATCTGGTCCGTACGAAGAAGAGAACTTCCGTGGCAATGATTCTGGAGAGCGGTGAGCCGAGAGAAGTGCACCACTTTGCAACATTGCTGGGTTACGGGGCATGTGCGATCAATCCGTATCTGGCACATGAGTCCATCCGTCAGCTGATCGAATCAAGGCTGCTCCACAAAGATTACTATGCAGCTGTAGACGACTACAACAGTGCGGTGATCCACGGAATTGTCAAGATTGCGTCCAAGATGGGTATCTCTACAATCCAGTCCTACCAGGGTGCGAAAATCTTTGAGGCAATCGGTCTGAAGAAAGAGTTCATCGACCGGTACTTTACAGATACGGTGAGCCGTGTGGGCGGCATCGGAATAGAAGAAATCGCTGAAGATTACACGGCATTCCATACGCAGGCATTTGATCCGCTGGGGCTTGACGGTGATATGACTCTCGACAGTGTGGGACGACACAAATATAAGAGCGGTGGAGAGGAGCATCTCTACAACCCGCAGACGATCCACATGCTCCAGCAGTCAACCAGACGTGGCGACTATAGCATGTTCAAACAGTATACAAAGATGGTGGATGAAGAAGGAGAAAAGGTCAATTTAAGAGGCCAGCTTGACTTCAATTATCCGAAGAAAGGCGTTCCGATCGAGGAAGTGGAGAGCGTGGATTCCATTGTGACCAGATTTAAGACGGGCGCTATGTCCTATGGTTCTATTTCCAAGGAAGCCCACGAGACACTGGCAATCGCTATGAACCGTCTTCATGGAAAGTCTAACTCCGGAGAAGGCGGTGAAGATATAGAGAGACTTGATACAGACCGCTGTTCAGCGATCAAGCAGGTGGCCTCCGGACGATTCGGCGTGACTTCCAGATATCTGGTGAGCGCGCAGGAAATCCAGATTAAGATGGCACAGGGCGCGAAGCCGGGTGAAGGCGGTCATCTGCCGGGCGGCAAGGTCTATCCGTGGATCGCGAAGACCCGCCACTCGACTCCGGGCGTGAGTCTGATCTCCCCGCCGCCGCACCACGATATCTATTCTATCGAGGATCTTGCACAGCTTATTTACGACTGCAAAAATGCAAATAAAAATGCAAGGATCTCTGTAAAACTGGTGTCCGAGGCGGGCGTCGGAACAGTGGCCGCAGGTGTGGCAAAGGCAGGCGCAGGTGTCATCTTGATCTCCGGCTATGACGGAGGAACAGGGGCGGCCCCGAGGAGCTCTATCCAGAATGCAGGACTTCCATGGGAACTGGGGCTTGCGGAGACACATCAGACACTGATCCAGAACGGCCTTCGTGAGCGCGTCCGCATTGAGACAGACGGAAAGCTTATGAGTGGAAGAGACGTTGCGATTGCGGCGCTGCTTGGAGCGGAAGAGTTCGGATTCGCGACTGCACCGCTTGTTACTATGGGATGTGTCATGATGCGTGTCTGCAATCTTGATACCTGCCCGGTGGGTGTGGCGACACAGAATCCGGAGCTGAGAAAACGCTTCACGGGCAAACCGGAATATGTGGTCAACTTCATGCGATTCATCGCAGAAGAACTGAGAGAATACATGGCAAAATTAGGAGTGCGTACAGTGGATGAGCTTGTTGGCCGCACTGATCTTCTGAAAGTAAAAGACGAGCCGACTTCTGAACGTGCGGCAACGCTGGATCTCTCCGGTGTACTGTACAATCCCTATGCAAAACAGAAGAAGGGAATGATCTTCAATCCGAAGAAAGTGTATGACTTTGAGCTTGAAAAGACACTGGACGAGAAAGTCCTCGTAAAACAGCTTCTTCCGGCTCTTGAAAAAGGACAGAAGAGAGGGCTTGAAGTAGATGTAACCAACACAGACCGTACATTCGGCACAATCTTTGGCTCCGAGATTACGAGAAGATATCCGGATGGGCTGGAGGACGACAGCTTTGTGATCAAGTGTAAGGGAGCGGGCGGCCAGAGCTTCGGCGCGTTTATCCCGAAAGGTCTTACCTTAGAGCTCGTAGGAGACAGCAATGACTACTTCGGGAAAGGACTCTCCGGCGGCAAACTTGTTGTATGCCCGCCGAATGGGACCAGGTTCAAATCTGATGAGAATATAATAATAGGAAACGTTGCTTTCTACGGAGCAACAAGTGGAAAGGCCTTTGTAGGCGGTGTCGCAGGCGAGAGATTCTGCGTAAGAAATTCCGGCGCACGTGCGGTAGTCGAGGGCGTTGGTGATCACGGCTGCGAATACATGACCGGCGGATGTGTCGTGGTTCTGGGCAAAGTCGGAAAGAACTTCGCTGCGGGCATGAGCGGGGGAATCGCGTATGTCCTTGATATGGACAGTACGCTCTATACCAGAGTTAATAAAGCGATGGTGAAGATTCGTCGCGTGACAGACAAGTATGATGTGCAGGAATTAAAGAGCATGATCCAGGAGCATGTGGCGTATACGAATTCTGAAGTGGGAAAACGGATACTGGATCACTTTGAAGAGTATCTTCCGAAGTTCAAAAAGATCATTCCGGAAGACTATGAGAAAATGATGGCGGCAATCTTCCAGATGGAAGAGAAAGGCCTGAGCAGAGAAAAAGCACAGATTGAAGCGTTTAACAAGATCAAAAACGGAAGATAGGAGGCGAAGAAAAGTGGGAAAACCGACAGGATTTATGGATTATGCAAGAAAAGACAAGACAGCGGAACAGCCGCTTGAGAGAATCAGACATTTTAATGAGTTCCACACGCCGCTTCCGAAAGAAGAGCAGGAACTGCAGGGAGCCCGCTGCATGGCGTGCGGTGTGCCGTTCTGTCAGTCGGGCCTGAACCTGATGGGGATGGCAAGCGGCTGTCCTCTGCACAACCTCGTGCCGGAATGGAATGACCTTATTTACAATGGAAACTGGGAAGAAGCCTATTACCGCCTGGCAAAGACGAACAACTTCCCGGAGTTTACATCGCGGGTATGTCCGGCACTCTGCGAGAATGCGTGTACATGCGGGCTTAATCAGGAGGCGGTGGCATCGAAGAGCAACGAGTATGCCATCATTGAAAACGCGTACGAGATGGGATACGCAAAGGCCCATCCGCCGAAAGTACGTACCGGCAAAAAGGTAGCTGTCATCGGCTCCGGCCCGTCCGGACTGGCGGCGGCGGATCTTCTCAACAGAAGAGGCCATTCTGTTACTGTATTCGAGAGGGAGGATAAACCGGGCGGACTGCTGCGCTACGGTATCCCGAACATGAAACTGGAGAAGCAGTATATTGACAGGAAGTTAAAGATCATGGAAGAAGAAGGGATTGAGTTTCGAGTGAACTGCAATGCCGGAAAGGATGTAAAACCGGTACAGCTTTTAAAAGAGTTTGACCGTATCGTCCTTGCCTGCGGAGCTTCTCATCCGAGAGACATCAAGGCTCCGGGGCGCGATGCCGATGGTATTTATTTTGCGGTTGACTTCCTGAAGTCTACGACAAAAGCGCTGTGGGCAAATGATATGAAATTAAAAGACGGCACATACATTTCCGCAAAAGGAAAACATGTTATCGTTATCGGCGGAGGTGACACGGGTAATGACTGCGTGGGGACTTCCATCCGCCACGGAGCGAAGTCTGTACTTCAGCTGGAAATGATGCCGAAAGCTCCGGATGAGAGAACAGAGATGAATCCGTGGCCGGAGTGGCCGAGGGTGTGCAAGACTGATTATGGTCAGCAGGAGGCAATCGCGGTGTTCGGTCATGATCCCCGTGTGTATCAGACTACAGTTAAAGAGTTTGTGAAGGATAAGAAAGGGAAACTCTGTAAGGCTGTGCTTATAAAGCTGGAGAGCAAAAAAGACGAGAAGACCGGCAGGATGTATATGGCCGAAATCCCCGGCAGTGAGTATACAGTAGATGCAGATCTCGTTCTGATTGCGGCAGGTTTTCTCGGAAGCGAGGAGTATGTTACAAAAGCGTTTGGCGTCGAAGTTAACGAGCGCACGAATGTAAAAACCGAACCGGGAAAATATGCGACAAATATAAAGCATGTTTTTACTGCGGGAGATATGCACAGAGGACAGTCGCTCGTTGTGTGGGCGATCCGTGAAGGACGCGAGGCTGCAAGGGAAGTGGATGAAAGCCTGATGGGATACACGAACCTGAATATACAGTAATTGTGTGAATTATTATTGAAATTTGTTGAAAAAACCACGTTTCTGCTATATTATGTATAGGAATTATACTTAACGCAGTTTTTACGAAAGGTGACAGAATGAATTATAGAAGAGTACGTGGTGTGTTTATTGCAACAACGCTTACCTGTTCACTGGCGGTGACTCCGGCCTTAGCGGCTCCGGAGGATTCTCTGGAGAGTCTTCAGGACGAGCAGGATTCATTGAAGGAACAGAAGTCGGAGGCGCAGAGCGAACTGAGCAGTCTTCAGTCCCAGTTGGAAACGCTGCTGACGAAAACAGCAGAACTCGAGGATAAGCTGATCACGACCGGACAGGAGATCACTCAGGCTGAGGATGATCTGGACGTGGCGGAGGAAAAGCGGCAGGATCAGTATGATGCCATGAAGCTCCGGATTAAGTATATTTATGAGTCCGGCGGCGATGCTGTTACTTTAGAGAAGATACTTTCCTCCGGAGATATCACGAGTATGCTGACTCAGGCTGAGTATTCCCAGAAAGTACATGAATACGACCGTGAGCAGCTTCAGGAATATGCACAGACAGTTCAGGAAATTGAAGATCTCCAGAGTACGCTTAAGACGGAGATGGCGAATCTGGAAGAGCTTGAGGGTGAATATCAGGCACAGCAGGAGGAACTGAACACAACGATAACCTCCAAGCAGGACGAGATCTCTAATCTGGACGGGATGCTTCAGGAGGCTGCGAGAAAGGTAATCGAGGAACAGCAAAGACAGGAGCAGGCCGCGGCGGCAGCGGAAGAATCAGAAGATGAGACTGAAGAAACCGGCGGTGGAACAGGGAATACAGGAAACACGGGCGGCTCCGATAACAGCAGTGACAATAATGATACCGGAAATGATAATTCCAATAACGGCGGTTCGTCAGGTGGTTCGGATTATGATGAAGTGACAGGAAACAGCATTGTGGATCGTGCGCTTAGCCAGCGCGGCAAGCCATATGCGTGGGGAGCAGCAGGACCGGATTCTTACGATTGTTCCGGACTGGTGAGCTACGCGCTGACAGGAAGCTATGTACATACATGGTCAACTTATGATTTTATGGGGTGGACGCAGGTGAGCGACCCGCAGCCCGGAGATATCTGTACATCCTGGACTCACTGTGGTATATACATAGGAAACGGACAGATGGTCCATGCACCGCAGACAGGTGATGTTGTCAAGGTCAGTTCAGTCCATAGCGGCATGATATATGTACGTTATTAATATGAATATGGAAAGAAGAGGATTCCGCAGCTGATGCTGCGGAATCATTTTTTGTACCGGAGGAAATCCTCTGCACATCTGTTTGTCAGTCGCCGGATTCTTATGCAAGCATAAATCCGTCTCCTGCCATCAGATCGCTGAACTGTTACATTAAATATTACAAAAATGTTAAAAAACTATTGAAATTTCTGCTTGGATTTATTATAATCTATTACAGACTGAAATACAGAGGATGACATGCCCTGCATAAATGTAATTTTTCAGAAATAATGTTGAAAAACTGTTCTTTCTGTTGTATCATGCATATGTGTGGGGACATAGATAATATAATAGGGAAAGGTGAAGAAATGAGATTAAAAAGAGTACATAGCGCAATTATCGCTACAGTTCTTACCTGTTCAATGGCAGCCACTCCGGTATTTGCCGCACCTGATACGCTTAAAAGTCTTCAGGATAAGCAGGAAGACCTTCAGAATCAGAAAGACGCGGCAGAGGATGAGCTCAACAGTCTTCAGTCTCAGCTGGATACGATCATGCAGAAGACAGCAGATCTTGAGGATCAGCTGATCGCAAAAGGTGAGGAGATCATCCAGGCAAAAGAGGATCTGAAGGCCGCAGAGGAGAAAAGGGATGAACAGTATGAGGCTATGAAGCTTCGTATTAAATATATGTACGAGGCCGGTACCGGAACTGCAACGATGGAAAAGGTCATGACTTCCGGTGATATTTCCAGCATACTGACACAGGCAGAGTATTCTCAGCAGGTTCACGAGTATGACCGTAATCAGCTTAAGGAATACGCCAACACAGTACAGGAAATTGAGGACCTGCAGGATAAGCTTGAAACAGAGATGACTAATCTGCAGGACCTCGAAGCGGAATATCAGCAGCAGCAGGAAGATCTGAATGCGACGATCTCAACGAAGCAGGATCAGGTATCAGATCTGAACAGTATGATCCAGGAGGCTGCAAGAAAAGTTCAGGAAGAAAAGGATCGTCAGGAAGCTGAAGCAGAGAGACAGCGTCAGCTGGAAGAGCAGCAACAGCAGGCTGCCCAGTCCGAAAATAATAGCGGCGGTACGACAAACACTGGCGGCGGTTCTGATAACAGCGGTGGTGGCAGCGATAACAGTTCGTCAGTTAGCGAGCCGAGTTACAGCCCGTCAACAGGTAATGCGGTTGTTGACCGTGCCCGCAGTAAGATCGGATGCTGGTATGAGTGGGGTGCAGTCGGACCGAATACATTTGACTGTTCCGGACTTGTGAGCTACGCACTGACAGGAAGTTATGTAAGACTTGGTACAACATACACCTTTATGGGATGGACAAGAGTAAGCAATCCTCAGCCGGGTGACATTTGTACAAGCTCTACTCACTGTGGTATATACATAGGAAACGGACAGATGATACATGCCCCGCACACAGGAGCTCAGGTGACGATCGGACCTGTTGCAAGCAATATGATTTATGTTCGTTACTAAAAGAATATAGTTAGGAAATTAAGTCCTGCGGCTTTTGCCGCAGGATTTTTTTGCACGATACGCCCGGAGGGCGACCGCCGTGCTTGCACGGGCGGGCATCCGATCAATAACAGTTCGGGCGGAAGTCTTGTCAGACATTCTCCTCTGTGCTAAAATGAATAAGACTTTACAGAGAGGAAGAACGAGATGACCCAGGGACTGATTCACATATACTGCGGAGACGGAAAAGGAAAAACATCGGCAGCCGTCGGGCTTGCCGTTCGGGCAGCGGGATGCGGAGTCAAAGTTCTTTTTACACGGTTCCTTAAGAATGAGGACTCCGGAGAACTCAGGATTCTTGATGAAATTCCCGGGATCGAAGTCATCCATCTGGAAAGATCATACGGTTTTTACAGTACACTCTCAGAATATGAGAAGGAGGAAGCCGGGCAGCTGTACGGCGGTCTGTGGCTCAACATCCTGGAGAAAACAGGCACAGGTGATTATGGTGTCCTTGTTATGGACGAGTTCATGGCGGCGTACAATTACGGACTGATCGAACCGGAAGCGGCGATTTCATTTCTGAGGGAAAAACCAAAAGATCTGGAGGTCGTCCTGACAGGGCGGAATCCGGATGACAGGCTTGTGGAGCTGGCAGACTATGTGTCAGAGATCTGCAAGGTAAAGCATCCCTTTGACCGGGGAATCCGGGCAAGGCGAGGGATCGAGTACTAGCAGGGAGGCTGCATTTTCCGGCAGCGCCGTGTGAAACCAGGTCCGGCATACATTTAAAAGACACAGTCTGTCTCAGACAGAAATATGACAGCCTCTGCGCTGTCGGATGAGCAGGCTGCGAGGAAGTCAGGTGAGAATCCTGCACAATACCCGTTGCTGTATTGGAGGAGCGGTGTCTCATTAGAAACGTCACTGGAACTTATGTTCCGGGAAGGCAGAGACATATGCGATGATACCTAAGTCAGAATATTCGCTTTTAAATGGATCTGGGGATTACGGGAATATGATCAAAAGGAGAGAAAAAATGCCAAAAAAACAGAAAATCTTACTGCGTGCTTACATCGTATTTGTTGCGATGTTTGCGATCGCACCTGCATCCAATGCGATGCACATCATGGAAGGCTACCTGCCGGCAGGTTACTGCGTGGCATGGGGAGTCGTCTGCCTGCCGTTTCTGATCGCAGGATTCATTTCACTTAGGAACAAAGTAAAAGAAAACAGAAGGAATATGACGCTGATTGCCATGTCAGGAGCATTTATTTTCGTGATCTCATCACTGAAGATTCCGTCCGTGACAGGAAGCTGCTCCCATATGACGGGTACGGGGCTCGGAGCGATCCTGTTCGGACCTGCCTCAGTCAGTGTACTGGGGATCATTGTCCTTATCTTCCAGGCCGTACTGCTCGCACATGGCGGGCTGACCACTCTGGGAGCAAATACATTTTCCATGGCAATCGCAGGACCACTTATTTCTTTTGGAATATATAAATTATGCTGTTCCATGAAAGTCAACCGTAGAGCAGGTGTCTTTCTGGCGGCATTTATGGGAGATGTTTTCACATATTGTGTTACAAGTATACAGCTTGCCCTGGCCTACCCGTCGGAAGCGGGCGGAGTGGCGGCGTCCGCAGTGAAGTTCCTCGGCGTGTTCGCGCCGACGCAGCTTCCTCTGGCAGTGATCGAGGGGATCCTTACGGTTGTCATTATGATCGGACTTGAGACATATGCAAAACCGGAGCTTAAGAGTATCGGATTCTTAAGCAGGGAAAAGGAGGCGTAAACGTTATGTCAAAGAACACGAAAACAGTTATCATACTGCTCGCCCTTGCTGTCCTGATCGCTGTTATACCGGTAGCGGCCTTAAGAGGAGCAGAGTTTGGGGGCTCAGATGATGCAGGGAGCATGATGGTCGAGGAAATACATGGGGAATATGAACCGTGGTTTACACCTGTGCTTGAGACAGCACTGGGCGGAGAGCTTCCGGGAGAACTGGAAAGTCTGCTTTTCTGTGTACAGACCGGTATAGGCGTGGGAGTGATCGCGTTCTTCATGGGACGTTTTGTTGAACGAAGAAAATGGATGAAGAAGACAGGAGAAGAAGATGCTCCTTATTGACAAACTGAGCTACCAGTCAAAATTAAGATATATAAATGCATCAGAGAAGCTTGTGTATGCCGTGCTGACTCTTGTATTATGCATCTTAAGCCGATCAGTAAAAGTGGCTGTACTGGTATTTACTGTAAATGGAATTCTGATAGTAGGAAAGGGGGGGATCCCCCTTTTCCGCTATATAAAGCTGCTTACAATCCCGCTTGCGTTTCTGGCGGCGGGCACTGCGGCGATCATGATAAATATATCAAAAATGCCTCTGGATGCCTTCGCATTTTCTGTGGGAGAATGGTATATCACAGGAAGCCGGAACGGGTTATATCAGGGATGGAAGCTGTGTGCGACAGCACTTGCAGCTGTGACCTGTCTGTATTTTCTGTCGCTCAATACTGTCATGACAGATATACTCGGGGCATGCAGGAAATTGCGTCTGCCGTCTCTTTTGATCGAATTGATGCTGCTGATCTATCGTTTTATTTTTGTCTTGTTTGAGACGGCGTCCTCAATCATGATCTCGCAGCAGTCCCGTCTCGGTAACCGGGATTTCAAAACAAGAGTACGATCGTTCGGAGCACTGGGGACATCACTTTTTATCCTGTCGTTGAAACGCTCAAATGCGCTTTATGATGCTATGGAGTCCAGATGTTATGACGGACGCATACAGGTACTGTCCAGGGAACAGCCGGTGAGAGTGGGGGAAGTTGTAATGATCGTTCTGTACGAAGCGGTTCTGATTGCAGTGTGGTTCTGTTTATGATCCTGCAGTGCGGCTGCCTGGGCGATGGTGCTCAGAGAGTTCCGGTGTTTCCGGGCTGCGGGAGCTAATGTGGATGAATGCAAAAACATGGAGTATAATGAGATGAAACGAGAAGAAGATTGGGTAATAGAGGCGCAGAATGTCTCTTACACTTATGATGGGAATACAAAGAGAGCACTCGATGGCCTGAATCTTAGAATACGCCGCGGAACGAAAGTTGCATTTATGGGCGGAAATGGTTCGGGGAAGTCTACTTTCTTTCTCTGCCTGAACGGGATAAGAAAACCTGAAGATGGAAGGATATGTATTGAGGGTGAGCCGATCGAATATACGAGAAAAGGCCTGCTGGCGGTGAGAAGTAAAGTGGGAATTGTGTTTCAGGAACCGGACGACCAGCTTTTTTCTGCCAGCGTATATGAGGAAATTTCATTCGGGATATTAAATCTGGGGGTGGATGAGAGCACCGCACGAAGAGAAGTGGAAAGTGTGATAGAAGAACTGGAAATCACTCCGTTTCAGGACCGGCCCGCTCATGCTTTGAGTGGCGGACAGAAGAAACAGGTTGCTATCGCCGATATTCTTGTAATGCATCCTGAAGTGATGATTCTTGATGAGCCTGCGGCAGCGCTTGATCCGAAACATACGAAAAAAGTACAGGAGATCATTGACGGTCTGACGGATAAGGGGATAACCGTACTGATGGCTACCCATGATATTGACTACGCTTATGCCTGGGCAGATGAGATTGTCCTCATGCAAGAGGGAAAAGTGATCCGACAGGGGGCGCCTGCTGAGGTGTGCGCCGATCGGACGGCGCTTACTGAGGCAGGCCTGGAAGTACCTGCCGTACTTAGGATATATGAACGCCTCAGGGAAAAGGGGCTGTTATCAGGAGAAGCGGTTCCGCCCAGAAATGTGGACGGTCTTGTAGAAATCCTGTAAGGTCTGAGCGATGCGGCTGTTAAAAAACAGTACAGCATCAGAAAATGTGCCCGATAATTATATAGAAAAGATATAAAATGTGTACAGGAAAGGAATATGGAAGATGAAGAAAGGAATTCTTGTAGTGAGTTTCGGGACGAGCCATCTCGATACAATGGAGAAGACGATCGACGTCATTGAAAGAGAAATCGCGGAAAAATTTGTTGACTGTCGTGTGTACCGGGCGTTTACGAGCCGCATGATCATCCGCAAACTGAAGCGCACGGGTGTTATGGAAGTTGATACAGTGAAGGAAGCGGTAAAGCGCATGGCCGCCGACGGTATCGAGGATGTGATCGTTCAGCCGACCCATATCATAAACGGCATAGAGAACGACCGGATGATGGAAGACCTGATGGAGAATATGTCACTGTTTAAGCGGATACGGGTGGGGAAACCTCTCCTGAGCAGTGTGGATGATTATAAGAAATCCATTCACGCTGTCATGTCGGAGACAGAGCTTGACGAAGATGAGATGCTTGTATTTATGGGGCACGGCACGGACCATCATGCCAACTCGGCATACCCGACGCTGGAATATACTTTCCATGCACTCGGATACAATCAGGTATTAGTGGGAACTGTAGAGAGTTTTCCGGAGCTGAAAAACGTGATGGCGAAACTGGAGATCGCAGAGAAGAAAAAGGTTGCTCTTATGCCGTTCATGCTTGTTGCGGGAGACCACGCAAAAAATGACATGGCAGGAGAAGATGATTCATGGAAGAGCCAGCTTGAAGATGAAGGTTATGACGTGCGTATCATCATGAAAGGACTTGGTGAATTCGACGGAATCCGCAGGATTTTTCTGGATCATATCGAAGAGACGATGGAATAAAGAACAGGACTGACAGAGCGCAGACGCAGGAAAGGAGACGAATATGTTAGAAGCGGGAACAAAAGCACCGGCATTTGAACTGCCGGATCAGAATGGAACTATGCATACACTCGAGGAGTACAGAGGGAAAAAGGTGATCCTCTATTTTTATCCGAAGGACAATACACCGGGATGTACGAAGCAGGCGTGCGGATTTGGAGAGCTGTATCCGCAGTTCGCGGAGAAGGGGGCGGTCGTACTGGGAGTGAGCAAAGACAGCGTGGCCTCGCATAAGAAATTTGAGGAAAAATACGGACTTCCGTTCACGCTGCTCTCAGACACGGAGCTTACGTGCATCCAGGATTATGACGTGTGGAAAGAGAAGAATATGTACGGCAGGAAAACAATGGGCGTTGTGCGGACCACTTATCTGATCGATGAGGAGGGCGTGATCGTCAAGGCTTTCGGGAAAGTAAAGGCGGCAGATAATCCGGCGCAGATGCTGGGAGAATTATAGGAAGCAGCACGTTTTTGTAAATGACGCTGACAAGAAAGAGAAAGAGGGAGACATCTCGGCATGGATAAGGATATCGTCAGCAGGGAAATCGGCAGGACAAGATCCGGTCTGCGTTACGGATGGACAACGGGGAGCTGCGCCGCGGCGGCAGCAAAGGCGGCGGCGCAGATGCTCTTTGCCGGAGAGGAGATAAGGCAGGTAAGACTTATGACGCCGAAAGGGATCGAGCTGTATCTGGATGTGGAGTGCGTCACGCAGACGCCGGAATATACCGAGTGCGCGGTGAGAAAATACAGCGGCGATGATCCCGATGTGACGGACGGTCTGCTTGTTTTCGCAAAAGTGGAGCGGTGCGGAGGAGATCAGATCTTACTGGACGGAGGCGCCGGAGTCGGGCGGGTGACAAAGCCAGGCCTGGAACAGAAGATCGGTCAGGCGGCGATCAACAAAGTGCCAAGAAAGATGATAGCTGAAGAAGTGGAAGGCGTGTGCAGAAAATACGGATACTGCGGAGGGGTGAAGGTGCTCATCTCAATTCCCGGCGGGGAAGAGACGGCGAAGAAGACATTTAATCCCAGACTCGGTATCACGGGCGGACTGTCCGTGCTCGGCACATCAGGAATCGTGGAACCTATGAGTGAGAAAGCCCTCACAGATACGATCTATCTGGAAATGAAGATGCTGCACGAGAGCGGATGCGCATACTGCTATGCCGTTCCGGGAAATTACGGCATTGATTTCCTGACAGAGAGTATGGGAATCGACCCGGATCTTGCAGTGAAGTGCAGTAACTATGTGGGAGAGACAATCGATGACGCCAGACTGCTGGGGATGAAAGGGCTGCTTCTGATCGGTCATGTGGGGAAGTTTATCAAGCTTGCCGCAGGAGTCATGAATACCCACTCCAGACAGGCAGACTGCAGGATGGAAGTATTCGCGTCCCACGCGGCCATGGCAGGAGCGGACGCTGACACGGTGAAAGCGGTCATGGCCTGTCTGAATACGACAGAAGCAGTTCGGATATTGAAGAAAAAAGGTCTGCTTCAGGATGTGATGAAAACGGTGACAGAAAGGATCAGCTTTTACCTGAGACAGAGAGCCGGAGAAGAGCTGGAGATCGGAGCGGTTGTATTTTCCAGTGAAGAGGGGATACTGGGGCAGACAGAGAATGCAGCCCGATTGTCAGAGAAAATAGAGAGGAGACAGCAATGAGCGGAATATTTACAGGAGCAGGTGTCGGCCCGGGAGATCCGGAGCTTATGACATTAAAGGCGGTCCGCGCGATAGAAGAGTGCAGCGTGATCGCCATACCTGTGTCAGACAGTACGCTGGTGGCGCCGGTGTATGAGCAGGCAGGAAGCGAAGACGGGAGAAATGCGGCTTATCTGGAGCGGTGCGTGGCTTATCAGATCGCGGCAGGTGCATCGCCTGAGACGACAGAAAAGGACAGGATCTATCTCCCGATGCCTATGATCAAAGAGAAGGAAAGACTGAAAGCAATCCATGACCAGGATGCGGCGGCGGTCGCAAAACTGCTGGATGAAGATAAAAACGTAGTCTTTCTCACTCTGGGGGATCCCACAGTATATTCTACATGCATGTATGTACACAAGCGCCTGAAACGCGCAGGGTATACTACGCAGATCATACCGGGCATTCCGTCGTTCTGTGCGGCGGCGGCGCGTATGGATATCCCGCTCGTTGAGAACCGTCAGGAGCTCCATGTGCTTCCGGCATCCTATGACATTGAAGAAAGCCTGAATCTGCCGGGGACGAAAGTACTCATGAAAGCGGGCAGAAAGATGGGCGAAGTAAAGCGTCTGCTGGGAGAGAAGGAAATTGACGCGGTGATGGTGGAAAACTGCGGGATGAAGAATGAGAAGATCTATTCCGGAGCACAGGAGATCCCGGAACAGGCGGGGTATTATTCTCTGCTCGTGGTAAAAGAAAAGCAGACAGGAGGAAGAGAAAGATGATCACATTTGTAGGAGCAGGACCGGGAGCTGAAGATCTGAT
The DNA here is from genome assembly GCF_008691045.1 of Mediterraneibacter catenae. GTDB lineage: Bacteria > Bacillota > Clostridia > Lachnospirales > Lachnospiraceae > Mediterraneibacter > Mediterraneibacter ornithocaccae. Next base: position 15,930 of record NZ_VMSO01000021.1, on the reverse strand, counting down.
CACGGTGCGCGGGCAGAATCTCCTGAGAGAGGCCGACATCGTGGTTTACGCCGGATCACTTGTCAATCCGGGGCTTCTGTCAATGTGCAGAGAGAACTGTGAGATCTATAACAGTGCAAAGATGACACTGGAAGAAGTGATGGAGGTCATGACTGCCGGGGAACGGGCAGGGAAAAAAGTTGTCCGTCTCCATACAGGGGATCCCTGTCTGTACGGAGCTATCCGGGAGCAGATGGATGAGCTGGAGAAAGAGAATATCCCCTATGAAGTATGCCCGGGAGTGAGTTCGTTCTGCGGGGCGGCAGCCGCTCTGGGAGCTGAATACACGCTCCCCGGCGTCTCCCAGTCCGTAGTGATCACAAGAATGGCGGGACGTACGCCGGTTCCGGACAGGGAATCGATCCGAAGCTTTGCCGCGCATCAGGCGACGATGGTGATCTTTCTGAGTACGGGGATGCTCAAAGAACTTTCTGAGGAACTGATCCGCGGAGGCTACGCGGCGGACACACCGGCAGCCATTGTCTACAAGGCGACATGGCCTGAGGAGAAAGTAATGCGTTGTACGATAAAAAAACTTGCGGAAACTGCGGAAAAGGAAAATGTGACAAAGACAGCGCTCATCGTAGTGGGAAGGATCCTGGGCAGCGAATACGACCGCTCAAAGCTCTATGATCCGTCGTTTACGACAGAATTCCGCGAAGCGTCCGCACCGGTGCAGAGCGAGAAATAACAGTGAGTATCAAACAGAGAAACGGAGTACAGGGACAATGAGTAAAATATATGTGACAGGTCTGGGCCCGGGGGCGGCTGACCAGATGACGATACGGGCGAGAAAGGTGCTGGAGAAATGTCCGGTGATCATCGGATATACAGTATACATTGACCTTATCAGAGAAGAATTTCCGGATAAGACATTTCTGAGCACACCGATGCGCAAAGAGACTGATCGATGCCGCATGGCATTTGCAGAGGCGCAGAAAGGGCAGGATGTGGCAATGGTGTGCAGCGGAGATGCGGGAGTCTACGGTATGGCGGGCCTGATCTGTGAAGTCGGAAAGGATTATCCGGATGTTGGGATCGAGATCGTGCCGGGTATCACAGCCGCATCCGGCGGAGCTGCGGTCCTTGGGGCTCCGCTGATGCATGACTTCGCAGTCATCAGCCTGAGCGATCTGCTCACACCGTGGGAGAAGATCGAGCGCCGTGTCAGAGCCGCTGCAGAAGCAGATTTCGTCATCTGCATCTATAATCCGGCAAGTAAAAAGCGGGCGGACTATCTCAAGAAAGCCTGCGAAATGATTCTGGAGTTCCGCAGGCCGGAGACAGTGTGCGGGATTGTCAGAAATATCGGAAGAGACGGGGAATCATACGAGATCATGTCTCTGGAAAAGCTGAGAGACACGCAGGTGGATATGTTTACAACGGTATTTATCGGAAACTCTAATACAATGGAATTAAACGGCAGGATGGTAACGCCGAGAGGGTATAAGGATGTGTAAGAAACGCCAGAAGATTTCACTGATCGGGATCGGTATGGGAAGCAGGGAATCGATGACTGTGGAGGCAGTAGAGGCGATCGGTGCCTGTGACTGCATGATCGGTGCGAAGAGGATGATTGACTCAGCGAGGGAACTCCGGTATGGAACAGACCCGGCTGTCCGGGTGCCGGAGCTGTGCGAGTACAATTCAGTCAGGATACTTGCATATATAGAGGAACATCCGGACTATGCCCATGTGGCGGTACTGCTCTCAGGAGATACGGGATTCTACAGCGGAGCGAAGAAGCTCTCGGAAATGTTTGCTGGGCATCCTGACCAGTATGAGGTGGAAATGATCCCGGGGATCTCCTCGGTCATCTGTCTCGCCGCCCGGCTGAAAACGACGTGGGAAGACGGGGCGGTGCTCAGTCTCCACGGACAGGAAGGGAACTTCATACAGACAGTGAACAGAAACGGAAAGACATTCCTTCTTCTGGGCGGAAAGGGAGCCGGGGAGAAGATGATCACGCGGCTTAAGGAATACGGAATGGATGATGTGACCGTACATATCGGCAGCAGGCTCTCATACCCGGATGAGCAGATTGTATCCGGGCATCCGGGTGACTTTTCAGGAGACGAGGCGGACGGTCTGTGTGCGGCCATGATCCTGAATCCGCATCCGGATAAAAGAACAGGACCACACATCCGGGATGAGGAATTCATACGCGGAAATGTGCCCATGACAAAGGCAGAAGTGCGGTCTGTCAGTCTGGCGCAGATGGAGCTTACAGAGAATGCGGTCGTGTACGATATCGGTGCGGGAACAGGATCGGTGTCTGTGGAAGCGGCACGTTCCGGAGATAAGATCAGGGTATATGCTATAGAGAAAAAACCGGAGGCTGCTGAGCTTCTCAAGCAGAACCAGAAGAAATTCCGGACGGATGGAATACACATTATAAAGGGGGTGGCGCCGGATGCACTCCGGGAACTGGAGCCGCCGACCCATGTGTTCATCGGTGGAAGCTCCGGAAATCTCAGAGAAATCCTGTGCACTGTACTTGATAAAAATCCGTCAGCGCGCATCGTGATCAACGCCATATCGCTTGAGACAGTCGGCGAAGTTATGGATGCCATAGAGGAAGGTCTGCTGAGAGATGCGCAGATTACACAGATCATGGCGTCGCGCGCCCGCGTGCTCGGAAGATATCATATGATGACCGGACAGAATCCGGTGTACATCATTTCCGCAGGGGGAGAGAGGCAGGAAAACGAGGATGAGACGGAAGGAAGTGCGGACAGATGAAGATCCCCAGAATACTGATCGCTGCTCCGGCGAGCGGCAGCGGGAAGACAGCCATCTCCTGCGGCCTGATGTCCGCATTCAGGGAGAGAGGCATGGAAGTGCGGGCCTGCAAATGCGGGCCGGACTACATTGACCCGATGTTCCACAGGGAAGTACTGGGGGTGGATTCACGGAATCTGGATCTGTTCTTCTCGGACAAGGAAGAGCTGACCGATGGATTTATCCGGCATACATCCGGCGCGGATATCACTGTGACAGAGGGAGTTATGGGATATTATGACGGCCGCGGGACGGATACGGATGAGGGAAGCTCCTACGATGTGGCAAGGACACTTCAGATCCCTGTTATACTCGTGGTTCCCTGTCGGGGAGCGGCGCTCTCTCTTGCAGCGCTTGTCCGCGGAATGATCGGATTCCGTGCCGACAGCAATATCCGGGGAATCCTGCTGAACCGCGCGTCGAAGATGCTTTATCCCAGACTGAAAGACATGCTCGAACAGGAACTGAAAAAATCCGGATATGACATCCCCGTGGTGGGATATATACCCGAAGACGAAGCCTTTCGTCTGGAGAGCCGTCACCTCGGACTCGTGACGCCACAGGAGCTGAACAATCTGAAAGAACAGACAGAACGCGCCGGCAGGATACTGGATGAGAGCGTGGATCTGGATCAGATACTCTCTGTCGCGCAGGCGGCGCCGGAACTGGAAGCCGGAGAAACGCGGTCAGTACATCCGGCGGACGGATACGGACTGGCGGAAAATAGACTGACGGGAGGCGGCTGCTCTGTCAGAGACGGAAAAGACAGGAAAGAGGGGCAGAAGCAGCTCAGGATCGGGATTGCCCGGGATGAGGCGTTCTGCTTTTATTACAAGGCGAACCTGGAACTGCTGAAAGAAGTGGGATGTGAACTGGTGCCTTTTAGTCCGCTCAGAGATAAGAAACTGCCGGAAAATATCAGTGGTCTGATCCTGGGCGGCGGATATCCGGAGCTTTACGGCAAAAGACTCTCTGAAAACAGAGGGCTGCTGGATGAGATCAGAAGATCTCTGGACACAGGGATGCCCTGTCTCGCAGAGTGCGGCGGGTTCATGTATCTCCATGAGCAGATGGAAGACAGGGATGGGAATGTATATCCTCTGGCCGGGGTGATAAAGGGGAAGACCTGCCCTGCGGGAAAACTGGTACGCTTCGGATATGTCAATATAACAGCCGATAAAGAAGCTGACTGGCTCCTTCCCGGGGAAACTATAAGAGGGCATGAATTCCATTACTGGGACAGCACCGATTCGGGGAATGACTGTATGGCAGTAAAACCGGACGGGAAGAGAAAGTGGAACTGTATTCATATGAGAGAAAATATGTTTGCCGGTTATCCTCATCTGTATCTGCCGTCCATGCCGGAATTCGCACGCCGGTTTGCCGTGCGCTGTTATGAGTGGGAACGGACGCGGTGCGGTAACTGCCATAGTACAGGCGAATGTAGTAAAAAATAATAAACAGAAAGAGCAGAGGAAAGAGAAAATGTCTGAGGAGTTTGAGAAGAAATTACAACAGAAAATCGCAGAAATCCGTCCGGCTGACCAGGACAGCATGAAGGCGGCAAAAGCACACTGGAGGACAGTGGGCAAGCCGCTGAACAGCCTTGGGAAGCTGGAAGAGGCGGTGGTGCGTATGGCCGGTATCAGAGGAAAAGCAGACTATACAATCAGGAAAAAAGGTCTTGTTATTATGTGCGCGGACAATGGTGTGGTTGCCGAGGGTGTGACTCAGACCGGACAGGAAGTGACTGCCATTGTGGCGGAGAACTTTACCCGGCGCGCAACAAGTGTATGTCTGATGGCGGAGATCGCGGGCGTGGAACTTTTCCCGGTGGATATCGGAATGGCGGTGGATGTACCTGCAGTGACCAAGCCGGAATACAAGGTGATGAGCGGGACAAAAGATATGCTTCTCGAACCTGCCATGACGAGGGAGCAGGCGGCACAGGCAGTACTCACGGGAATACATATGGTTGAAAAACTGGCCGGACAAGGGTACGATCTGCTCGCTACGGGAGAAATGGGTATCGGAAATACTACAACGAGCAGCGCTGTAGCGGCTGTACTTCTTGAGCGGGATGCCGCGGAAGTGACAGGACGCGGCGCAGGATTGAGTTCTGAGGGACTGAACCGTAAGATTGACGTGATCCGACGTTCGATCGAGCTGCATCAGCCGGACAAAAAGGATGTTCTTGATGTGCTCTCCAAAGTGGGAGGTCTGGACATTGCCGGTCTGGCAGGCGTGTTCCTCGGAGGAGCGCTGTACCACGTCCCCGTGATTATTGACGGATTTATCTCTTCAGTGGCAGCCCTCTGCGCGGCAAAGCTGTGCCCTGCCGCGGCAGACTACATGATGCCTTCCCATAAGTCAGGAGAGCCGGCAGGGGGTATGGTGCTTGAGGCGCTGAAGCTTTCTCCTTATATCGAATGTAACATGTCGCTTGGCGAGGGAAGCGGAGCAGTGGCAGCAATTCCGCTGCTTGAGATGGGGCTTGCCGTTTACCATGAGATGAGTACGTTTGATGAGATCCATGTAGAACAGTATGAGGAGTTTGAGTAGCAGCATTGCAGGGAAAGGGAGAAATATGAAATGCGTCTGTTAAATTCACTGGACATAGCTATATCTATGTATTCCAAAATCCCCGTTCCGACCGTGGACTGGAATGAAAAAAATATGAAGTATGCGATGTGTTTTTTTCCTGTTGTCGGCGTGATAACAGGGATACTCCAGTTTGGCATCGGATATGCGCTTTTAGAATATACATCCTGCGGAAAGTTTTTCTTTGCCGCGGTGATGTCTCTGATTCCCGTTCTGGTCACGGGCGGCATCCATCTGGACGGATATGCGGATACGATCGATGCGATCAGTTCTTACGGCGACAGAGAAAAGAAACTGCAGATACTCAAAGATCCGCATACGGGCGCATTTGCCGTGATAGGGCTGTGTGTCTATTTTGTGGCGGTACTTGCGCTGTGGAGTGAGGCGGAGTCTTACATGCTGCCGATAGCAGCCTGTATGTATCCTCTTTCAAGATCTCTGAGCGGGATCTCTGTCGTGTCCTTTCATCCGGCTAAAAACAGCGGGCTGCTTCGGACATTTCAGGACGGAGCACAGAAAAAGAGAGTGCGCATTGTGCTTATCATATGGGCATGTATCTGTGCAGGGCTAATGTTGTATCTGGGATGGCAGCAGGGCGGCGCTGCCGTGGCCGGAGCAGCGGCAGTGATCGCGGCGGCTCTTCTGGTGTTTGCCTATTATTACTGGATGAGCAGGAAGAAGTTCGGCGGAACGACGGGGGATCTGGCGGGATACTTCCTGCAGATGTGTGAACTGGCGATGCTGGCAGTGATCGTGTTTGCAGGAAAGATAATATAAGATATCTTGAAGTCTTGTCATCGATATACAGAAAGGGAAAGACTATGAGAGTAGTATTCATCCGGCATCTGTGCACGCCGGGAAATGAAAAGAGACAATACATCGGCCGGACAGATGAAGATCTCTCCGAACGTGTGGCAGAAGAGTTCCGTCAGCGTCAGGAAAAGAGTACCGGCGGACTGTATCCGTCTGTACAGTATATTATCACAAGTCCTCTGAAACGGTGTATCCAGACAGCAGGACTCATTTATCCCGGAATGGAGATTGTCACAGAACCGATGCTCCGGGAGTGCGATTTCGGAGAATATGAGCAGAAGACTTATGAAGACCTGAAAAATGAGCCTGAGTATATCCGATGGCTAGAGTCCGGAGGAATGACTGCATTCCCGAGCGGGGAAGATCAGACATCCTTTCGCAGGAGATGCGTGGACGGAGTGAAGAGATGGATCGACAGACTTCTTGAGGATGGCGCGGACAACGCGGCTTTCGTCGTACATGGAGGTACGATCATGGCGGTGCTTTCCGAGCTTGCTGAGGATAAGCACGAGTTCTACCACTGGCAGGTGGAAAATGGCGGCGGATATGTGGCTGAAGTGTCAGGAGAGGAATGGAGAAACAGCAGGAAAGTGCTGAGAGTGACACAAAGAATATAACCACTTAAAATAATAATGTAAATTTATCGATATATTTTAATGCTTCCTGTTGAAGTATTTCTAAAAGCCGTATATAATAAAGAAAAAGATTAAATGAGGTGTTAATAGTGGCAAAGGCATTAAATATCCTGCATAGTTTAGTCCCGATTTCTCAATTTAATAAAGGTAAAGCTTCACAGATTTTTGACAGGCTCCGTACGGAGAAAGAACTGGTTGTATTAAAAAATAATCAGCCTTCTGCAGTAATTTTGTCACCGGAGGAATATACAAGACTTACGGAGATTGAAGAGGATTATATGCTATTGCTTGAAGCCGGGAAGAGGCTTGAAGCAAACGGCGATAAACCAACTATATCTTTTGAGAATGTACTTGCTGATATAGGGATCAGCGAAAAGGAACTTGAAGAAGCGGGGGATGTGGAAATCGAATGACCTGGAATATTGAATTTTTAGAAGAAGCGGCAAAAGATATAAAAAGGCTTGATCATTCTGTCCGTATTCAGGTTTTAAAAGGAATTCAGAAAGTAAGTCGAAATCCTCTTCCTGTACAGGAGGGAGGATATGGAAAGCCTTTGGGCAGTAAATCAGGAACTAATCTTACGAATCTATTAAAGATTAAATTCAGAGATCTGGGGATCCGTGTTGTATATAAGATTATTTTCGATGATGGAATTATGAAAATTGTTGTCGTATCTGCACGGGCGGATGAACAAGTGTATAAAGAAGCAGCAAAGCGACGAGAAAAATATCAATTGTAGCAGAGAGCATAGAAGAAAATATACTTTTATGCTCTCTTTTATATTATAATAAACACAAATACAGCCGAAAGGAGATGCAGAGGATGAAGGTGTGGAAGATGATTACAGCAGCTATAATCTGACTAATTTCAGTGGGAATCAGTCAGAAAACACAGTGTCCGGTTCAGCAGAAAAACTGGAAGGAATGGATACAATATGGGAGCTCGACGCGGAAGAGCCGGAAGAAGTGAATATCTCCTATAGTCTGATGGTCACATCGGGAAAAGCGAAACTTGTTTATGTCGATCCGGAAGGCACAGTGTCCACACTTTTGGAATGCAGCGCCGGGGAAGATGCCGGGCAGTCTGCATCGGAAACAATAGAAGTAAGAGAAGGAGAGAACCGTATCCGGCTTGTGGGCGCGGAAGGTACGGGCTTGGAATATGAATTTACGGCAGACAAAGGAGATGTCGAGGCATTTGGTGACTGAAAAAGCGCTTCATAATCTGTCAGTGAAAAATGAATCATAGGGGGTAAAAGCTATGGCGAAAGGAATTATCATCTATCAGAGCAAATACGGAAGCACGAAAAAATATGTACAGTGGCTGAAAGAGGCAACAGGGTTTGACGTCATTGAAGCCAAAAAAGCGAAAGCAGATACGATGAACGGTTATGATACAGTAGTGCTGTGCGGCGCTGTCTATGCCTCGGGGATTGCCGGAATATCATATCTGAGAAAGAATAAAAATGCACTATCAGGGAAGCGGACAGCGATATTTTGTGTCGGTGCGTCTCCGTATGACGACAAGGCATTAGAAGAAGTTAAAAATCATAACCTGAAAGAAGACTTGAAAGATATTCCTCTTTTCTACGGGCGCGGAGCATGGGACGAAGAAGCGATGACGTTCACAGACCGCACGATGTGCAGGATGCTTCAGAAATCAGTCGGGAAAAAGGATCCGTCCGAATATGAGCCGTGGATGACAGCGCTCATGTGCGCAGCCGGACAGAAATGCGACTGGACGGATAAGAAGTATCTGGAACCGTTGATCGATTATATAAAACAGTAGAGAGAAGAAAAGTAAAATGAAGGAACGTAAAAAGCAGATAGTTTTTATCGGTGTAATACTGCTATCAGGAATATATAGAAGAATACAGTCATTTTCTCGAAAGAAATTAACTTATGGTACAGTATTAGATTTAATAATTTGTGCCAATTTTATGGAGGGTTTATGAGTAAAAAAGCAAAACTTATAGTAGGTATCGGCGTGGCTTTGCTGATACTGATCGTTTTAGTGGCAGCAGGTATACGAAACCACTTTATGCAGGACGAACCGGCGGATAAGCCAAAGGCGGATAGCGCCTATACTATGCAGGCAGTTTATTTAAAAAAAGAAGATGGTAATAATATCTTCGTTGAACTGGAAAATGACATGCCTTTTACCGGAAAAATACCACAGGAAGAACTTTACGATGAAAATGGGGAAAAGATCACAGAGCAGGATCTGAATAACGGGGATGTCCTGAATATTTACGGAAACGGGATTATGGCCCAATCTTATCCCGGCCAGTACAACGGAATTTCAAAAATAGAAAGAACGGAGCAGGAAAATCAGGAGTACATTGAAGAATACAGCCACTTTCTGGACGAATTTTTTGTGGAGAAGGAACCTTCCCAGCGTCCTGAACTGAACGTATGCTATACGGATGATCTGGCAGCCGTGACGGTAATGATTCCGGAAGCATTGGGATATACATGGACTTACGAGGAAAACGGCGAAGGCAATACTATTACTACAGATGCGCCGCACATCCTGCAGACAAATCCGACAGAAGTGACGAAGCTTTCAGAACCAATGAAAATGGAATTGATGTTTGATGTAAAACCTGAGAGCGTTCAGATTCTTTCATGGGAGGATTCTTTGCTGGGGCAGTATCAGGACAGCGCGGATCAGATCCCGGATGGAACACCTGTAGAAATTCAGGAAAATGAGGAAGGAAATCCCGAATTTACCGCGCAGCCGGGATGTGTATATCTGGTACAGGGACAGTGGGAAAACGGAACAGCGGATTACGGATTCTGGACTCCTTCCGAGTGATCATCTGATGCAATGAATAGATAGTGGATAAACTTGAAGCATAAGAATGCGTTTATGTGTGGTGTGAGGAGAAGAAAAAGATGGATAAAATCAAAAGAATCATAAACTATGTTTCGTGGGGAATCATCGGAATAACCGGACTTATATTTGTTGTAAACTGGAAGAATATCCCTGCATCTGTTATTACGCATATCGGTTTTGTATCGGTTTCCTATGGAAGTAAATATACATTAATTATAATTTTTGTAATTGAAATTATTGCTAATCTGGTATTTACACTGGGATATGACATCCCATATATCAAGGAGGTAAGAAAAACCAGACAGCCATCCTTTTTGGTTGATGGGTTAAGCATAGTTATCCAATCGTTTGCGGTGTTGATGATGTCCGCTTTTATTCTGCAGACAGTCTGGTAGGTTGAAAAGAAAAACAGAAATGTTTGAGGGATTGACTCTTCTTGATATAGCGAAAAAATACGGAAAAAAGAGGTGCAGTGATGAGATTAAAAAATGTATTGATCGTTGTTGAGGACATTGAGAGGTCAAAGCAGTTTTATCATGATCTGTTCGGTCTTGATATGGTGCTTGATAATGATGGAAATATGATTTTAACTGAAGGTCTTGTGCTTCAGGACAGAGAAATTTGGGAGAAATTTCTGGAAAAAGATATTATTCCGGAAAGTAATGCCTGCGAACTGTATTTTGAAGAGCGTGATATAGAGGCGTTTGCTCAAAAACTTGAGAAAATCTATCCCTCGGTCAAATATGTCAACAGACTTACTACTCACAGCTGGGGACAGAAAGTAATTCGATTTTATGATCCGGACGGGAATCTGATCGAGGTGGGAACACCGCATGGAGAGAGAAGATGGCTGGCCCGGGAGGGCTATGAAGCTGAGGGTGAAGAACCGGATGATTGGAAGGCAGATGGGAAGCTGCTGCTCTCAAATCTGGATAAGCTTCATACAACCCAGATGGGAGGAGACCGGATCAAGAAAAATCTTCGGCTGGAAAGAGCAGATGTTGTGGAATATTGCAGAGATAAGATACTGGCTTCAGACTGTAACATTTATAAAGAGGGTAAGAACTGGTATTGTCATACAGACAATATTAAGATTACAGTCAACGCTTCAAGTTATACGATCATTACAGCCCATCTTGTTAAATAATAATATGGATGTGAGAGATATGAAAAGGCAGGATTGAAGAATAAGAAAAAGTATGAAGGAAATTAGTATGCGTCGTTTTAATGTATCAGGACAGAAATCGGAGTATAGGGATGGAGATCAGAAGTTACAGACAGGAAGATATAAAAGTGATTGCCGAACTATTTTATAATACAGTACACAGTGTAAATGCATCAGACTATACAGATGAACAGCTTGATGCGTGGGCCGATGGAAATATAAATCTGGAAGCGTGGGACAGATCATTTCGGGAGCATATGACTTTGGTAGCAGTAATGGCTTCAAATGAAGAGGAGGGCAACGGACAGATTGTGGGTTTTGCGGACATGGACAGTGCGGGATATCTCGACCGGCTGTATGTGCACAAAGATTTTCAGCGGCATGGGATTGCGTCAGAGCTCTGCGACAGGCTGGAACAGGCGGTGGATGCAGAAACGATTACAACACATGCGTCGATCACGGCGAGGCCCTTTTTTGAAAAGAGAGGATATAAGGTTGTGAGGGAACAGCAGGTGGAGAGAAAAGGAGTACTGTTGACAAATTATGTGATGAAAAAAGGTTGCAGTTCACACCGTACTCAGGTATAGGAGAATGCAGCGTCATGCTCGCATGTAAGAAGCATTCTCCTATACCTGAGGGCGAGTGGAACTCGCAACCCCCGCCCACATAAGCAGTCTTAGCACGTAGTGCGGAACTGAAGCGCGTCAGCGCGACGAGTGCGCATGTGGGCAGGGGTTAGGTGTGAACTGTACTGAACTGTACCTGAAGAAGAGAAAGGAGCAGGTGATGTCTGTGGAGACAATATTTCAAAGAGCGGATATATCCGCACCGGCGTTGATCAATCCGGCAGATACGACAGAGAAGAGAAAAGATTTCCCGAAAATCTGTGTGTCTACATTTTCTGACAATATTATCCGGAAATTTGCGTCTCTGGAAAACGTGCATCAGATAGCGGAGTTATATACTGCAAACGGCGCAATGCCAGTTTATAAGATCCGCTATAAAGATACTGATATCGCTTTTTTCCAGTCAAGAGTAGGAGCTCCTGCCTGTGTCGTCGGCTTCGAGGAAATCGTGGCGATGGGTGCGGAGCGTTTTGTCCTGTTTGGTTCCTGCGGCGTACTTGATGAAAAGAAAGTGCAGGGGAAGATCATCATTCCCGTCTCGGCGGTACGGGACGAGGGAACGAGCTATCATTACGCGGCGCCATCACCGGAAATAAAAGCAGATGAACGGTATGTGGACATACTGGAGCGCGTATTAACGGAATGTGGCTGTCCGTATGTAAAAGGCAGGACATGGACGACAGACGGCATTTACAGAGAAACTCTTCCAGTGATACAGGAGAGAAAGGAACAGGGATGCCTTGCAGTAGAGATGGAATGTGCATCCATGATTGCAGCTTCGCAATACAGGAAGATCCCTTTTATCCAGTTCCTGTATGGCGCGGACAGCGTTGGAACGGACACATGGGAAATCAGAGATCTGCTGCAGTACGGACTGGATAGTGCGGATAAATATATGGCACTGGCATTTGAGTGCGGACTTGCACTGATGTGATTTCAGGAATACCGGCAGAAAGGGCAGCACTATGGGATGGGGATTATTATTTGTATCAGGATTATGCCTTGGGTTTTATCTGCTTTATATTAATGGTCTGTTCATGCTCAGCGCTAAGATTGCGGTGATATTTGTGGGCTATATAAGAAAAAACGGGGAGGCAGCCCTGCAATTTGCAGGATGTAACGGACAGGTGAAGCGTGTGCTTAGATTTCACAAGGCGGGAAATTATGAGTTTGTATATCGCTCGGAAATATCAGAGGGAGCGGTGACATTACAGATTCTGGATGAGAAGAGACGGGAATTGATATCCTGTATGGGCATGAACTATGCGGCCAAATTGGAAGTGGAAGAGAAAAAGAGGTATTATATGGTCTTCCGGTTCAACAATGCGACGGGAAAATGCAGCGTTATGTGGAACTGAAAAAGAAGATTGAATATATGGAATATATCATGATAGAATGAGTTACGGAGCAACCGTGTTGCAGGGTGGCTGACCTCTATTCTTACATAGAATGGGGGTGGTGCTGATGGACAAGAAACCGTTTGACTTTAAAGATCTTATGGCTTTTGGAATGTTCATACTGGCATTGCTGACATTCGTATTTGCGAATTTGAAGTAGTGTGTTAAGTATAGAAAAACCACCCCGGTAACTTTGGCGAGTAATGAGGTGGTAATTCTATGTTATCTCTTTATTATTAGGTCAACCCCTTGTGGGCGGCTGCTCCTTTTCTATTAAGAATATAGCATATTCAGCAAAAAGATTCAAGATACAGAAAAATAGTTAAAATGAGTAGATCTGTGCGTGCAAGAAAGGGGGATACAATATGATTTTCAGGAAAGAAGTCTATTTTACAAGAGATATGGAAAAATATAATCGTGCGAAAGCGGCTCTCGCAGATCATGGGATTGAGTATACATCGAAATCCAATCCGATGACAAATCCGGGAAGGTATCATGGTACACCGTTTATTAATGCGTCAGCGGCATATGAGTATCATCTGTTTGTTGCAAGAAAAGAAGAAGAAAAGGCGGAGCAGGTGCTTCGCAGCGCAGGAGTGAAATAAAGAAGATGGACATTAAAATCATACCTGCATATCATCACTCGCAGGAAATAAGAGAACTGTTTTCAGAATATACGGAAATGCTGATAAGCGGCGATCCTGCGTTTAAAGAGTATCTCGAGATTCAGAATTATGACGCTGAGCTGGAGCATCTGGAAGACAAATATGGTATGCCTGCCGGACGCCTTTATCTGGCATACTGCGACGGAAAAACGGCGGGCTGTATCGGTCTGAAGAAACCAATGATTACAAACGGCTGAAAGAGATCGGGATACCACTGCCGGAGATGCTTGATGTGGATATGGAAAATGAGCGGATCATAAAGGAATACATCGAGGGAGATACGGTCTATGAGATGGTCTTAAAAGACAGACCGCTGGAGGAATGTCTGCGACAGGTAAAAGAGATGTGCCGCCTGCTCTACGCGGCAGACATGAATATAGATTATTTTCCCACAAACTTTATCATGTGTGACGGCGTGCTGTATTACGTTGACTATGAGTGCAACAGGTATATGGAAGAATGGAATTTTGAAAACTGGGGCGTGAAATACTGGTCAAAGACACCAGAGTTTTTTAAGTATGTCGAAGAGCATCCTTAAAGAGTCTGCAATGCAAGTGAGGGGATGGATGACGTTTTTACAATGAGTGGAGAGGGAAAGCGATTTTGAACACAAAAGGAAATTAATATTGTTTTAAAGGAGAAACTTTCAGAACAAGTATGGAAATGAACGAATATAACATCATAAAGATCAAAAATCATCCGGAGCTTATCTGCCGTGCAGCAGAATGGTTCCATCACAAGTGGCATATTCCGGCAGAAGAATACAGGAAAAGTATGGAGGAGTCGCTGCAAAGCGGGACCTCTGTGCCACAGTGGTATCTTGTAGTGGAAGACAGCAGGATCATAGGCGGAGCAGGAGTGATCGAAAATGATTTTCATAAGAGAAAAGATCTCACGCCGAATGTGTGCGCTCTCTATGTGGAAGAGGACTGCCGCTGCCGCGGGATTGCGGGTGAACTGCTCCGTTTTATGTGCAATGATATGCGGGAAAAAGGAATCGATACGCTTTATCTTATCACAGATCATACATCGTTTTATGAGAGATATGGTTGGGAATACCTCTGTATGGTCGAGGAAGATGAGGGTGGCATGACAAGAATGTACATCCACAACGGAAAGGAATAAGAATATGAGAAAAGTCATCTTATATATAGCAATGAGCCTTGACGGGTATATAGCAGATAAGAACGGCGGTGTGGCCTGGCTGGCAGGGCAGGATGCAGAGGTAGCAGATGAGGGGACATATTCAGAATTTGTACAAGGTATCGATACGGTTGTAATGGGATGGAATACCTATGCCCAGGTAAGGACGGAACTCTCACCGGAGATATGGCCCTATGAGGAGATGGAAAGTTATGTCATTACTCACAGAAATGAGAAGTCAACAGGAAATATTAAATTTGTCCGGGAAGAGCCCTGTGAGTTGACCGTTCGACTGAAAGAAATGCCGGGAAAAGATATCTGGATCTGCGGCGGCAGCAGTATCATTCAGCCCCTGGTCCGTGAAAATCTGATCGATGAATACCGTGTTTCGATCATACCAACGATACTGGGAGACGGAATCCCATTGTTTGGGGACAGGGAAACAGAACTGCATCTCCGGCTGAATAAGACGATGATGTATAACGGAATAGCAGAGCTTGTTTATACCAGAAGGTGATGAATGGCATACAGGACTTGAGTTTCATGTATCTTGTTGTATAATAGAGGAAGATAATACGCAAGATAATACGCAAGTATATGGAGATGCTGTTGTGGGAGATTATAAACCGCCTTTTACAATTACAAATGAGATTTTATCTTATGTTTCATCTATTTCAGAAAAGATTGGACGCATTACAGCTACTGGAAATTTAGAAGCAAGACCACATCTTAGAAAAAACAATCGTATCAAATCAATTCACTCGTCTTTGAAGATTGAAGCTAATTCACTCTCTTTGGGGGAGGTTAGGGATGTCATCAATGGTAAGACGGTATTGGGCGAACAGAAAGAAATCCGGGAAGTTAAAAATGCCTATGCTGCATATGAAAAATTTTCTGAAATAGATCCATATAGTATCAGAGATCTAAAGAGATTCCATAGCATTATGACAAAATATGTTGTGGAAGAATCCGGTGAATTCCGCTGTGGGGAGGAAGGTGTCTTTAACGGTGACCAGTGTATCTTTATGGCTCCGCCTGCACGATTAGTTCCGCAGTTAATGGACTCCCTCTTCAACTGGATGAAAGAAGCAAATAATAGTGTTCATCCACTGATTCTCAGCAGTATATTCCATTATGAATTTGTTTTTATCCATCCGTTCTCTGATGGTAACGGCAGAATGGCAAGATTATGGCATACCGCTATTCTTTCCAAGTGGAAACCGGTAT
>NZ_VMSO01000020.1 GCF_008691045.1 Mediterraneibacter catenae | reverse complement strand
AATCAGCTGGAACCGGGAAAGGGCTTCCTGTTCCTGCCATTGTTTGATTCTGTTTGTATTGGTATTCATATATAGTGACCTCCTTCTGAGACCACTATACCTACTGGCCCGGTGACAGACGAATCAAAACAGGTGCAATAGCATCACCATGGTACAGCAGGTAAAAAACCGCCGCTGTTGTAGATGATACGGAGGATACGCTCCAGCCAGTCCTGATGTGTTTGGCGTATGGTATCGAGCAGTGATGCATGAGAGAAAAGAAGTTCTTCTCCCAATCCAAGTATCCGGTATCCGGCATTGCGCAGGGATCCTTCAATATTTGCGAGGTTCATCTGGAACCACTGAAGCCATCGTAACATGGCCAGCAAGGAAGGCGCGTCTTCCGAATCAGCATCCTCAGATGTTACGATCCCGTCGATCACGCCGGAGATTACCTCGGCTTCATAATGCTTGTGAGGTACAAGACAATCAGGAAGCTCGTTGTGATGTCGGTGGCATTCCGTGCAGCGGAGCCTGCGGATCATAAGATACTCTTTCACGCCACCTTCCTTCTTCCGGATACGTGGTCTGGTATCGCGATACTTCAAAGTACCGCCGCAGACGGGGCAGACAAGGGTGTCATCACTGCTCATAACAAAAAACACTGGAGTCCGCCTTGTAGGTCAGTGTGTATTCTGATATAATAACCATGGTTTTTATAACTGGGTCTCAGAGTACACGACTTTCCAGGGAGGGTGCTCTGAGACTTTTTCTTTCTGTAGTCTTATGACAGTATACAGAGCAATCCGCTGACAGGCAAGTAGATCATAAATATGCTATTTTAAGAAATCAACAACAAGAGTGTCGTCTCCTGGAGTCAGCTTATTCTGAGTGAACATATTACCATCAATGCAGTTATAGTTTTCTTCCTGATATTCTTCTGCAGCCTTGAGGTAGTTCTTTTCAGCCGGTGTTTCCAGCTGATTTCCCGGCTCTGCAGCTGGATTTTGGGCAGTAAGTTCGGAAGTCTGACGGCGGTGCGTTTCCTCATCCTGCAAAAGATTTGTTAGGTGTGGAGCCAGCTGTTGTTCTTCGGTGATCATCTGGACGATTTCCGGTGTGAAGCCGGTCAGCACATCTTCGGCAACGAGTTTTCCTGTGCCGTCTACAATAACGTTGGCGGCGTCTCTTCCAAATTCATCACTTTCCATCAGATAGAATTCCCTGCCCTGGATATTGTGGCTTTCAAGAGTGTGCCACGTCCCATAATGGCCGGAAACGGCTATACCGGAAGAATCCAGATTGATGAAAGCATCAGGCTGGATAAATTCCGGGATCTGCGCAAATCCATAAGAATCGCAAAAATGGGCAGTCACTACGCCATTGTCATGCAGTACGACAACATCACTTACCGAGAGGGAATGTCCACGGAAATCTGCCGGGTGGCGCATGTTGAATTTTTCATACAGGCTTTCTAATACTTCATCAGTAGGCTTCTTACCTGCAGAACTCTCATTGTCAACAGCGCCGGAGTAAACCTTATCATAATTTCCGGCATCAATGGGAATATTGTGGGTATTCATAAACTTGGTGTTTGCAAAGCGGATCGAGTGAAGTGTGGGATCTTCTTTTAACTGGTAAATATCATAGTTGATCATAACTAAAGTCTCCTTCCTTTGATTGATTGTGGCAAGGTCTATTTCTGCCGCATGTTAAAAAGTGGATTTTATGATGTCTCCGGGAGTGGGATCTCTTCATCATCGTCATAACCTTCCCAGGTAGGGGAGAGCGGAAGAGCATCAAAATCAGCGTCACTGGTGCCATACAGTTTGTTCAGCGTATTTGTCATCAGAGAACGCATCTTTCCATCTCTGACAAAGGGGAGCGCAGTTTCCATCTCCTTGATCAGAATATAGCGGTCACTGGTATGGTAAATACACATCAGATTGATTTCTTCAACAGTATAATTCATTGTTTTGCTCATGGCAGTTTCCTTCCTTTCTTGAGATAATTTATTTATTCCAACTGTTTTTTATCATGGGTGATGGCGGGAGGTTTCTTGTCAGAAGCGGCAATCGCATTCTGTTTTGCTTTTAGTTTCTGAAGAACAGATGGTCTCTGTCCGGTCTCTTCTCTGCCTGTTCTTACAGTTCTTTCTTCGTTGTGTTCTGCATCTTTTGCGTGTGTCTGTTCCTTCTCCATAGCCAGCAGATCACGGAAGGCTACATTGACCATAACAGGATGGCAGGTGACCTGATAGGTTCTCCTTACATCGTGATGATCATTAGTAGCGCCGGGAATATGAACCTTGGCTGCCGCTTCTTTGATGTCGGGATAGTAACGGCCGTCATGATCGGCAAGCTGGATCGTGCTGGCAAGCACCAGCTTGCAGCGGTCAATCCCGTAACGTTCCGTCATTTCCCGCAGGAATTCCGGAACCCGGCGGTCATGGTAGGCAGGACCGTACTCTTTATCAAATTGTATTTTGCAGGCGTAGTTTGCCTGATGACAGATACTCCAGGTATCCATCTCCGGAGTGCCGTAAACTTCAGGCAGAGATTTGGGGAAGATAGGGCATTTCAAGTTGTGTTCTTTTTCATCCATCATCTGTTCGAACTGTTCCATAGGAATTTCCGTGACAGGCTTCTTATCGCCATGGAGAATATCAGAGATAAGGTCGTCCCGGACTTCTGAAAGCGGTGTATCGGGATCTCCGAGCTGCCCGCCGTCAATTTCCCTTAACTGATTGTCGTACAGTGTGTAGTCCCAGCATCCGTCTGATGCCTCCTGGATGTGGAGATACATGGAACTGACTTTATAACATACTTCATCAGGGTCAGCGTCTCTTTCTGCAGAACGCTGCTGCATGGCGGTACGGTGGTCTAAAATCGCCTGCAGATCGGATATGGCTTTCTGGACAAGAGGACTTTCCTTATAGTGTTCCACAAGGTTGATCCCATCCCGGTCGATCTTCCCGCCGTACATCAGCGGATAATCTCCTTCATAAATACTTCCGTCTTTCAGATGAAAGCCGACACAGGGAATGCCGTTCAAACGTTCCGGAGGTATGGAATCATAGACTGCAAGTGCTTCCTCAAGCGGTAGATTATTCTGGTATTCTCCTACGTTGGAAAATTCCATACACTCTGCAGCGTAAAAGGAGATGGAAGGCTCAGCAGGTATGGTTTCGGGTACATTTTCCAAGGGAAAATGCTTCTCTAATCGTTCCATGAGCGGCTGTGCCTTTATACTGTCTTCATCATCGGCGTCAATGACTTGCTGGAGCCATTGACGGATTCCCAGGTTAGTGCCGGAGGATAAGTCCTTTAAAATATCTTCCGGCAGAGGATCGTTCTTTCCTTCCGGCGCAGGAAAGGAATACGGGTCATAAGCCCTGCAGAATTGTGCAAGATCCTGTGCAAATTGCTGTTCAGGCGTAAACTCGACCGGTTGGATGCTTTCTGGCAATTGAAAGTAAGGGTTATCCCAGGAAGAAAAATCAATCAGTTCATACCTTTCCTGCTGACTTTTAGAGGGCTTCAGATAGTCTGCGCCGCCACTGTCATAATAAACGTCAAAGCCGGCTTCTACAGCGGAAGTATCTTCAACACCTTCCCGGTGCAGTTTATGGATTCCATATAAGAGGCGATTGCCTGTTCTGTATCCTCACTTTTGGCAGGGAAGGGCATCTGTTTTCGGAGATCGTCTGGAAGAGTATGTAAGAAATGGTCTAATTCCCTGGCAAGATACTTCACCTGAAATACCGGGATGTGCTGAATCGTGTTCTCTTCTAAAAATCGGTTTTCCCGGATCATTTCATCAATGATCTTACTGGCCTGATTCCAATTCAGGGACACCTGATCATCAGAGCCATCCGGCGTATGGAGCATAAAACGGATACGGCGTGGCTCATAATCCATATCGAGAAAGTTATTTTTCCCTGCCGGATAACGTCCGCCGGTTCCGTAGGAGTTCTTTAAAAACTCTGCTCTTTCTTTGGAATCCGGATGCTGGAGAAAGAAGGAATAGATGGAGAGTTTCCCATCTTCACTGTGTCTTGATAAAAGGTCTTCGATATCGCTTTTGGGGATATATTTGGTAAGAGGGTGGAGAATATAGTCTTCCTGCGCCGGATACTGGATACGGGGCAGGGAAAGCCGCTGGAGACGGTCTAAGAGTTTGGGTATTTTGTGGTAGTGAAAACGGAGAATGGAAGCATCCTCCTGATAATCCCGATAGAGCCTTTCCAATATGGAAATCTGTTCTGACAGGCCTCCCGGGGAAGCAAGTTTTCCGGTAAAGACTTCGACATCTTTTGGATAGTTCCCCGTGATTTCCGAAGGGTCGAAATAAGGAAAATCATGCCCGCTGTAATCAAAATCGTGATAAAGATAGAGCAGTGAGAGCGCTGCTTCCTGACATTCGTTGGGAAAAACCTGATCCAGCAGTTCCTGGGGAAGATACTGACCGAGAGACAGCAACTCCCGAATCCGGTCATGGGCGTTTTCCCAGGAGATGCTGAACGTTTCCTGGGAAGTATAGAGATTGTCCCCTGCATAAAGATGTATGCCGTATGGGTCATAAGCAGCGACAAAGGGGGTATTATTGATACGGATCCCGACTGTACCCGTGCCGTATTCCTGCGCCAGAAGCGCCATGCGCTTTTCCGGCGGGATCTCTTCCATGAAAAGAGCGGCAATCCGCAGGGAACTCTCTTTTTCATTGCTTCCAAAGATCAGGACTTCATCCAATAGTTCCCTGGGGATACGTTCCGTGAACATCACCGGAAGATCGGAAGTACCCAGTTCCCGGATCTGGTCATCGGCAGATGGAAAAGAAGGAAGAGACGCCTCTTCTGTAGTGGAATCCGGGGAGGTGCCTGTCTCTTCTAACTGTAGATCAATTCGCTCAAGACGGTCTCTTCCGCCATCTGATGGAGCATGTTCATGTGTGCTGCCCAGCCGATCGGATCTTTCTTCTTCTCCGGGGCCGGTTCGTTCTCCAGCAGCTGGCTCATCAGCAACTCGATCCGCTCCTGGGCGGTCTGCTCGATCTCTTGCAGATGTTCGTTCAGCTGGCCGCTCAGAAGCAGGCTCTGGTATGTGCCGCCCCGGTGCTGCTTCAGATAAGTCCTGCGCATCATCCCGTATTTGCCCAGTAGCACTGTCGGCGGCTTCTCTATGGTCAGTTCCGGAATCAGGTAATCTCCGGCTGTCCTGTATGACAGATTGCTCATATGCTAGTCCTCCTTTTACTATGCTTTCACGAATTAACGTGATAAATTCATTGTAAGGCATCCTCTGAGGATCTGCAAGAGGGTAGTCCCGCAGTTTTTCGAGAATTATGGAACGAATTTCACGCCCGATATCTATAAGGACGGGCTTGGCTGTTTCGTTTACGGCGAAACCTACCTGAGATAACGTATCTACTGTATTAAAACTGTGGATGTCGGCAAAATCCTCCCGGCTCAGATAATCTTCCGGGTCAAAGCCACATCGTTTCAGCAAGGTATACTGGACGCTGGCAGTGAGTGTCCGGCGGAAAAGGAGTTCCAGGTTCAGGTCGTCGAGGTCGGAGAGAAAACTGCCGGAGACAGAACGGCG
The DNA here is from genome assembly GCF_008691045.1 of Mediterraneibacter catenae. GTDB lineage: Bacteria > Bacillota > Clostridia > Lachnospirales > Lachnospiraceae > Mediterraneibacter > Mediterraneibacter ornithocaccae. The sequence continues at coordinate 40,107 of NZ_VMSO01000020.1, read as the reverse complement.
GAAGTCCTCCAGATAATCCGGATAGTTTTCTGCCGCTGCGTTCTTCCCTATTTCAAGAAGTGCGTCCGGAAGGTTGGAAGGTGAGGTTTCAAAGCTATAAGTATCTTCCAGATGGGACAGGATCGGTTCATGGAAGGCTGTTTCCATCTTCCAGATAAACGGAACCAATCCCTGATATCCGGGGTGAGTATCGGTAAAGTCAAAGACATATTTCAGTTTGAGATAGCTGCCGGAATCATCCAGCAGGGCGATACCTTTGGAGCCACGGTTGACCCACCGGCGGAGATTTTTGTTCCAGACTTCAATAGACGCACAGGCAATGGCGTCCGGACGCTGTGCATAGATAAGCATCTGCTCGTGGAAAGGATATTTATAGACCCGGCTGGCAGTATCCAGAAACCGCATCCAATTTTCCGGAGTCTGCGTGATCTCCCGGGCAGTTTCGGCAGAAAGCGCCCGTATGTTTTTTACTTTGTTTGCCATAGGTTCCTCACATTCCGTAGCGGAAAAACTCTGTCAGTGTAATGCTTCGTCCGTCCCAGTCCAGATCTGCGTCCATCAGGAGAAGCTTTCCTTCTTCGTTGAGGGACAGCGGTTCTCCGCAGAGGATTGTTCCCATAAAGCCGATGTCGGCATTTGCGGATAGTTCAAAATAAATCTCCCCGCTGTCAAAACCGCCGGATAATTCATATTGGTGAAATGCTTTGGGAACGGTATCTTCCATGATCCGGCTTCTGGTGTATACTGCCGGGCTGCCGAGAATTTCCAGGGAACAGTATTCTGCGGACAGGGCGTCCATTGTTTCCACAGTGTTTGAGAGGCGGGAAAAGCTCCGGCCTGTATCCTGGGTTTTTTCTTCATTGCCGTAGGAACAGAGAAGCCTATCCATGAGATCCCGGTCCAGTGCGACGATCACAGAGAGGGACGGCGCAGGTTTTTTGCGGATCCCTTCCCGGAAAGGACACATCCGGCTGCGGGGGAGAGAGTAACATGTTCGGTGCATAGATATCATCACTCCTGTTTTTGAAATTGGCAAAGTAATGCCTTGTAATTCAAATCGATGGAAGCCCGGCTGTACGAAAAAACTTTCCATTTCACTTTTGTTCACTGTGAACAAAAGTGGGAAGAAGGCCGTATTAACTGCAAAACCGGGAAGGCAAAAGCCGTATAACCTTATTGACGTTTAAACTAATGGTAAAATATAATTAGATAAAACGGTAAACGCCAAGAGAGGGGAACGCATATGTCTTTATTTGCTGAAAGTATAAAAAAGATCCATATTGAAAACCTGATGTCGTATCTGTTTTATGGAACGGAGTCGCTGGAACATATCCTTCAGGAAGAAGAGTAACGCCTGGATTCATCCTATCTTGAAATTCACAACGCCTTGGATCGATTTTACGGAAAAGATAGAAAAGAGGAAGAAATCTCCGGAATATGGCCGGAGGAGGCTGTCAAAAACTTTGCCTCTGTCCATGATGATATTTACTTTGAAATCGGACTCTTTACAGGAGCGGAAATGTCCCGGCGTCTGTTGGAGGAATATCAGTCGGGAAAAGAGGGGATGGAGCGCCTGCTGAAAAAGAGCAATGGCCAGAAGAAAAGAGACTTCACCAAGACAGTTCTGCGGGAGATGATAGACGAACGGATGGACACAGGGCTGGAACAGACACTTCGGGATGATTCCCTTTATCGGGAAAGCAGAAAGAACTATCAAAAGGCGTTGAAAGCACTTGACGAAGGAGGATTTACACCACAGCAAGCCCGTCTGGTGGAACAGGCTTTGACAGAGAACAATGACCAGGGTGCAGACTATGGGCGTCTTGCGTATCTGCAGGCGGTGAAGGATCTGCTGTATCTCCTGCAGGGAGCGCTGTGAGCAGGAACACAACTATCATAATGTGGAGTTTTGACAGGAAAGTGGAAAACCTTACTGAGGTTCGGGAGAAATATCCTTGACCGTCAGTAAGGTTTTTTTCTTTTTTATCTGGTGCAACAATGAGCAGGGCGAAGGAAGAATAAGAAAGGCCGGAAGAAGAATCTGCCCGTATCATGCTTCCGCCGGAAAAGGAGAGGAAGATTATGAGTACATATGGGTATGTGCGTGTCAGCAGCCGGGATCAGAATGAAGACAGACAGCTGGATGCTCTGAGAGGAATGGAGATTGAGGAACGGAATATTTTTATCGACAAACAGTCGGGAAAGGATTTTGAACGCCCCCAGTATAAAAGACTGGTTCGGAAGGTAAGGCGAGAGGATCTGATCTGCATTAAAAGCATAGACCGGCTGGGGCGTAATTACACGGAGATTCAGGAACAATGGCGTTACTTTACGAAGGAAAAGGGGGCTGATATTGTCGTGCTGGATATGCCCCTTCTGGACACACGGAGAGGAAAGGATCTGATGGGAACATTTCTAAGTGATATTGTACTGCAGGTCTTATCATTTGCAGCGGAAAATGAGAGGACGAATATCAGACAGCGGCAGGCGGAGGGGATTGCAGCGGCAAAAGCCAGGGGCGTCCGTTTCGGAAGACCGCAGATCATCATGCCGGAATACTTTGGGAAAACAGTCCGATCCTGGGAAAGAAAAGAGATAACTGTGGAAGAAGCCGTCCGAAGATGTGGGGTAAGCGAATCTACGTTTTATCGGAGACTGAGGGAGTACCGGGCCGAAAAAAGGGCATAAAAAAATCAGCTGTCAGATGGTGTACCTTCTGACATTTCATTTTTAATCCATTTTTTGGCTGTTTCGTAAAGAAATTTTAATGTTTCTAAATTGAAAGATAAGGAAATTACTGTTAAATGCTAAAAACTTCTTGCTTTATCAAAAGAGATGCCTTACAATATACTGCGTAGATTAGCTATCAGAATGTACACTATTTGACATTATTTCTGTTTATGCAGAGATATTCATAAGGTGTGAGAAGAAGGTGTTATGTGGAGAAATATGTAAACACGGAATACCACTTTGTTCGTAATTCCGGCGGACTGAGCGGAAAGGAATTGGCAAAACTGTCAGATGACGAACTCGCAGAATATCTCAGGCAGGACAGTATTTTACAGGAAAAGAAAAAGTATCGGATTAATCCGGATTTTATTCTCCGGGAAATAGCAGGAGAATACACGATTATTCCGATAGGCGGCAACAATGTATTTTCCAATGCGGTAATGGCTCCAAACGAAACCGCTGTTTTTCTTTGGGAAGCATTTCAGCAGCCGAGTACGATACAGGATGTTGTAGTAGAAGCAATGCAGAAATACGATGTGACAGAAGAACAAATTTATAAATCAATCAGCAATTTTGTCAAACAATCTTTAGAGTTTAAAGTGTTAGAGGAGGTAGTGTGAAATGAAAATGAGGTGGGAAGAGCCAAGAGTTGAGGTTCAGAAGTTTATCCCGAATGAGTATGTGGCAGCTTGCTATAACATTAAATGCAATGTTCCAAGTGGTATAGGATATATTGAAACAAATGGAACACCAGGTTATCAGGAAGGTGGTTGGGGACAAAGAGGAGATCAATATTTAGCATCTGGATACGGCTGTGGAATTGTTCATTATGGAGTACCTGGAGTACCTGACGACGGCCCAGTAGCAAATGCTATGTGGCAGGAATCTGGTGGCTGGGGTGGTAGAGGAGATTATTACCCGGTTTATTATTGGTATCAGAGAGCTGCTTGGGGAGATCAGGATATTCATTTTACAAAAGTTGAAGATGCAGAATGGGAAGAAAATCCAAACGCTTCATGATTTTTTTAAACAGTACATATTACAAAGATTACAGGCGGATGATCAGCGATGGTCATCCGCTTTGCAGTAACAGGAGAATATTATGGAACCGATAGAATATCAGGGGACGATTGAACAGTTTCTGTGTGAAAAGGCCACTGTCAATCATGTGCCGATCAATGCCATTCTGGAACTGACGCCGCTGTGCAACATGAATTGTGATATGTGCTTTGTCCGGCTGAGCGCAGAAGAGATGAAGCAGAAAGGCCGTTTGAGGAGCGCAGAAGAATGGATCGGGCTTGGCAGAGAAATGAAAGAAGCGGGGACTTTGTTTGTGCTGTTTACCGGCGGAGAGCCATTGCTGCATCCGGAGTTTAAGAAAATCTATGTTGCTTATAAGCGAATGGGAATGATCCTCACAGTCAATACCAACGGGACGATGATCGACGAACAGTGGGCAGATTTCTTTGCTGAATATCCGCCACGCAGGATCAATCTCACTTTATACGGAAAGGACGAGCATACTTATCAGAAGTTATGCCACTATCCGGAAGGATTCGGCAAAGCACTGCGGGCAATACAGCTTCTACAGGAGCGGAAGGTGGATGTAAAAGTAAACGGCAGTATCACTCCGGAAAACGCAGGGGACATAGAGGAACTGTTTTCGATTGTTGATCAAATGGATGCAGTGTGGAAGTTTGACACCTATATGTATCCCGCTTCCCGTGAGCGAAATCATCTGTTTGAAGAAAAGTCCAGGATGACGCCGGAAGAGGCTGCAGCTGCCAGGGTAAAACTGATGGAAAAACGGCAGGGAAAGGAAAAGTTTTCGGAGTTTGTGCAGCATTTTTTAGAGCAGGGTGAAGCGGAGCCTGGAGAGTATACAGCCGGTGAAGTAAAGTGCCGTGCCGGAAGAAGCTCTTTTATGGTCAACTGGCAAGGGATGATGCGTCCCTGTGTCATGCTTTCTGATCCGGAAGAGCCGGTGTTTGACATTGGATTTGCGAAAGCGTGGGAAAGGATAACCGAGAGATTCGGGAAAGTACGGCTCAGTGCAGAGTGCAGCGCCTGTACAATGCGGGATGTATGTCAGACCTGCGCCGCCTGTGCAGTGCTGGAGACTGGCAGCTTTGACGGAACGCCGGAATATATGTGCCGATATACCAAGGAGACACTGAGACTTTTAAGAGAAGCACTGAAAGAAAAACAGGAGGCGGGCATAGATGGATAAACATTTCTGCGTCGGATCGTTCCGCTTCCGGCTTGTCTGTGAAAGAGAAATTGACATTCCACACAATTTCTCTTTGTTTGAAAGTTCCAGCCATAATTCTTCAGAATTTACTTACCATATGACAATAGCAGATTATTTTCCTTCTGTGGAGGGAACAATACTCGCCAGAAGACCGGATCTGACCGTATACGGGACAGATACCGGAGAAGCCCGCCTTATCGGCATTAAAGGGCAATCTAAGCCGTATGCTCTTTACCGTGAATTATCCGGTCAGGAGGCAGAAGTCCATCTTGCGGCTGAAGCGGTGGATGACCTGCGCTTTGATCCGGTATTTACCTCCCTGTTTGCTTTGGAAAGGCAGATGATACGAAGGGACAGTATGATCCTGCACTGTGCTTATATAAAATATCATGGGAAAGCAATCCTGTTTTCTGCTCCATCAGAGACCGGAAAGTCTACGCAGGCCGGACTGTGGGAAAGATACCGGGGAAGTGAGACGGTCAACGGGGATCGGGCGCTGCTCAGGAAAATAGACGGACGCTGGACTGCCTGCGGATGGCCGGTCTGTGGAACTTCTGAAATTTGTCATTTGAAAGATACTCCAATCCATGCAGTTGTCATGTTGCGGCAGGGGAAAGAGAACCAGGTGGAACGATTCTCTCCTGTACAGGCGTTCACACAGCTTTACAGTCAGATTACAGTCAATCAATGGAACAGGGATTTTGTTCAGAGAACAGCGGAACTGATTGAAGACCTTGTAGTACATGTGCCCGTGTGGCAGCTTACATGCAATATTTCGGAGAATGCCGTACGGTGTCTGGAAACTGTGTTATTTCCAGAAGATATTTCCGGGAGGTGGGACTTGTTATGAAGTATAAGGATCTGACCGGATTGCGGATAGGGAAACTGACTGTATTGGAACCAACTGAAGAGCGAGTCCGCAGTGCTGTTGTGTGGAGATGCCGCTGCGACTGCGGAAATGAAATCCTGGTAGAAAGCAGACGGTTGAAGCCGGGAGTAATCTACAGCTGCGGCTGTGAAAAGAATCCCTATGATGGCATTAAGGATTTGACCGGGCTGCAATTTGGCAAGCTGACGGTAAAAGGTAGATCCGGCAATAAAACAAAGGACGGGAATCCTTTATGGCTCTGCCAATGTGAGTGTGGAAATACCATAGAGACGACAAAAAGGCGTCTGATTACGGGAAATACCAGCAGCTGCGGCTGTGGAAAAACACCGCCATTAAAAGACTGGATAGGGAAACGATTCGGGAAACTGACGGTTTTGTCTTATGTAAAGAAAGAAAAAGGTTTCCATGTCTGGCACTGCCGCTGTGACTGTGGAAATGAAGTGGATGTGCGGCAGTCCAATCTGCAGAACGGATGGACGAGAAGTTGCGGCTGTCAGCGGGATCCGCAGAAAAATCTGCATTATGCCAATGGGACCTGCCTGGAAATGCTGCGCAGCGACGTAGTGTATAAGACAAACACCAGTGGAGTCAAAGGCGTTTATTACAGCAAAAAAAGGGATAAATGGATTGCTCAGATCATGTTCCAGCAGAAATGCTATTATCTTGGAGGATATGACCGGATTGAGGATGCGGCAGAAGCCAGAGCTGAGGCAGAAGAGAAGATATTTGGGGATTTCCAGAGATGGTATTACGATGAATTTCCTGAAATCAGAGATAAAAAGATGAAAAAGAAGACGGAATGTTCAGAATCGGTGGTGTGAAATGAAAGTATGATACTTGTTTTTTTCGTTTATCCGGTTTAAAATGGTATTCATATAAAGGAATCCATTTGTAAAAGTTTTAGAATAGATGTGCTGTCAGGTAATACAGTGGCATTTTTAGTAGAGCAATCGAGCAGTTGTTATCAATATAGGATGGACAGTGCGGAATCATCCTATGAGTGTACAAAAGCATTACTGACAGTGATCGACAATGAACTGGCGGAGATCATACCCATAGGTGATCTTATACTTTTAGAAGATCCGGAACTGCCGGAGAAGCCTCTGATCAATGGCTGGAAGACAGAACTGGCAGCAGGGATTGCTGCGGGAGGTGTTTTCGGAAGTGTGATCACGGTGTATTTGCGGAAGGTCAAAAAGAAGGAAAGTATAAATTGATCGGCCGGCGGGTAAAGACATCATTTGCAGGAAATACTGTTTCCATATCATAACTTTTTTGGAGGCTGTAACATGGCTAATATACTTTTCTTGATCATAGACATGCAGAATGGATTTATTAACAATTTCACAGAAGACCTTATCCCCAAAATCCTCGATTTTCAAGCTAAAATCGGGGATTCCGTGCTTACAGCGGGAACGCGCTATGTAAATCATGAGCATACGGCATGCTATATGTTCGAGGGTTGGAAAAGTTGTATGGCGGGAACGAAGGAAGCAGAGGTCGTGCCTGCACTCCGCGGATGCATGGCAAAAGTATTTGACAAAGATAAGTACAGCTGCTGGAACGAAGAGATGAAAGCATTTGTGCGGGAGAATGAGATTGAGAAGATATATTTTGCCGGTGTGAATACAGGATGCTGTGTCCTGAACAGCGTCCTTGACTGCTATAATGATCTCGTTGACTGCGCGGTGATAGAGGATCTCTGCGGTTCCACATCAGGGGAAGAAGAGCATGAAGCCGCATTGACGGTTCTTAGAAGCTGTATTACCGAAGAACGGGTGATAACGGCAGCGCAGGCCTATACAAATGTTGAATGCCGAAAATAATGCAGTAAAAGAACGACTCAAGTACATGGAACGTGAACAGATGAAACAGTTCCGGATGTTAAAGTAAAACACCTGTCGATATCCTGTACGGAGTGAAAAGGTGATTGTATTTTTCACTCTGTTACGCTATAATAGAAAAGGATTTATAAAACCAGACAAATCCCGGCGGCCGCCACATTACCGGCGCTGCAGGGAGTTAGAATTGGAGGAGAAGAAAAATGTTAGTATCAGCAACAGAAATGCTTCAGAAAGCAAAAGCAGGTCACTACGCAGTAGGCCAGTTCAACATCAACAATCTTGAGTGGACAAAAGCGATCCTTTTAACAGCGCAGGAGTGCAATTCACCGGTTATCCTCGGTGTATCTGAGGGCGCAGGAAAATATATGGCAGGCTACAAGACAGTTGTAGGTATGGTAAACGGAATGCTCGAAGAGCTGAACATCACTGTTCCGGTTGCACTGCACCTGGATCACGGCAGCTATGACGGATGCCTGAAATGTGTAGAGGCAGGATTCTCCTCTATCATGTTCGACGGATCACACTATCCGATCGATGAGAACGTAGCTAAGACAACAGAGCTTGTTAAGATCGCACACGAGCACGGCATGTCTCTCGAGGCAGAGGTCGGAGCAATCGGCGGCGAGGAAGACGGCGTTGTCGGCAAGGGCGAGTGCGCTGATCCGGACGAGTGCAAGATGATCGCAGATCTCGGCATCGATTTCCTGGCAGCAGGTATCGGAAACATCCACGGCGTATATCCGGACAACTGGGAAGGATTAAGCTTTGAGACTCTGGATGCGATCCAGCAGAAGACAGGCGATATGCCGCTCGTACTTCACGGCGGTACAGGTATCCCGGATGATATGATCAAGAAAGCGATCGATCTTGGTGTAGCTAAGATCAACGTTAATACAGAGTGCCAGATCGTATTTGCTGAAGCAACACGCGAGTACATCGAGGCTGGAAAAGACAAACAGGGCAAAGGATTTGATCCGCGTAAACTCCTGAAACCGGGTGCAGAAGCAATCATGGCTAAAGTGAAAGAGAAAATGGAGTTATTCGGCTCTGTAGGAAAAGCCTGAAAATTTTTCAGTTAAACCAGAAGAATTTTTTGACAAATTTCACTTGCCTTTTTGGAGTGATTGAGTTATACTGTCACACGTAGACAAGAACAAGGGCGTTCCAAGATAGCTTGGAGTGCCCTTTTTTCGTAGGAACCTCACTTCGGAACCTGCGGAACACTATAAGAGGACAGTTCAGGCAGCGCCATTCGCAAAGCTGAACTGTTACAACAAAAAGGAAGGGATCAAATATGAGCACAGAAAAGATCAATGTAGCTGAAATCTTCGGAGAAAATGTTTTCAACGATACTGTGATGCAGGAGCGTCTTCCGAAAAAGGTATACAAGAATCTGAAAAAGACGATTGAAGAAGGAAAAGAGCTGGATCTCGAGACTGCCGACGTTATCGCGCATGAGATGAAAGAGTGGGCAATCGAGAAAGGCGCGACACACTATACACACTGGTTCCTGCCGCTGACGGGTGTTACGGCAGAGAAACATGACTCCTTTATCTCTGCGCCGCTGCCGAGCGGAAAGGTGCTGATGAGTTTCTCCGGTAAAGAGCTGATCAAAGGCGAGCCGGATGCTTCTTCATTTCCGTCAGGAGGCTTGAGAGCCACATTTGAGGCGAGAGGTTATACAGCATGGGATTGTACATCACCGGCGTTTGTGAGACAGGACGCGGCGGGAGCGACACTCTGCATCCCGACAGCATTCTGCTCCTACACAGGAGAAGCACTGGATCAGAAGACACCGCTCCTTCGTTCTATGGAAGCGATCAACAAACAGGCGCTGCGTCTGTTAAGACTGTTTGGCAATACAACATCCAGGAAAGTGACTCCGTCCGTAGGTCCGGAGCAGGAGTATTTCCTTGTAGATGCAGAGAAGTTCGAGCAGAGGAAAGACCTGATTTATACAGGACGTACACTCTTCGGAGCAATGCCGCCGAAAGGCCAGGAGCTTGACGATCACTACTTTGGAACGATCCGCCAGAGGATCGCCGCATTTATGAAAGATGTAAATGAAGAGCTGTGGAAAGTCGGAGTTACGGCAAAGACACAGCACAATGAAGTGGCTCCTGCACAGCACGAGCTGGCTCCGATCTACGCAGAGGCGAACATTGCGGTAGACCACAACCAGATTGTAATGCAGACCTTGAAGAGGGTTGCATGCCAGCACGGACTCAAATGCCTTCTCCATGAGAAACCGTTCGCGGGCGTCAATGGTTCCGGAAAGCACAACAACTGGTCTATCACAACGGATGACGGCATCAATATGCTCGATCCGGGCAAGACGCCTCATGAGAATACACAGTTCCTGCTCGTGCTGACATGTATCTTAAGAGCAGTGAACATGCATGCAGATCTCCTGAGGGAATCTGCGGCAGATCCGGGAAATGACCACAGACTGGGAGCCAACGAGGCACCGCCGGCTATCATTTCCGTTTTCCTTGGCGAACAGCTTGAGGATGTGCTTGACCAGCTTATCAGCACAGGAGAAGCTACTCACAGCCTGAAGGGCGGCAAACTCGAAACCGGAGTCCGCACACTTCCGGAACTGTCCAAAGATGCAACAGACAGAAACCGTACATCACCGTTCGCGTTTACAGGAAACAAATTCGAGTTCCGTATGGTCGGATCCCGTGATTCCATTGCTTCTCCGAACATTGTGCTCAATACGATCGTTGCAGAGGCGTTCGCGGATGCATGCGATGTACTTGAGAAAGCAGATGATTTTGATCTGGCGGTACATGATCTGATCAAGAAATATGCAACAGAGAACCAGAGAATCGTCTTCAATGGCGACGGTTATTCTGAAGCGTGGGTAGAGGAGGCTGAGAAAAGAGGCCTGCCGAACATCCGCTCCATGGTAGAGGCAATTCCGGCTATGGTGACAGATACAGCGGTAGATCTCTTCGAGAGATTCGGCGTGTTCACAAAAGCCGAGCTGGAATCCCGTGCGGAGATCCAGTACGAGACATATGCGAAAGCGATCAATATCGAGGCACGCACGATGATCGACATGGCAAGCAAACAGTTTATGCCGGCGTTCATCAAATATACAAAGACACTTGCCGACACTGTCAATGCAGTGACGGCAGCAGGAGCAGATGCGTCTGTACAGAATGAAGTGCTTAATGAAGTAACTGCTCTTATGGGAGAAACCAAGAAAGCTCTCGATGCACTGGTCAAAGTCACGGATGAGGCTGCTGCAAAAGAAGAAGGCGCCGTGCAGGCGAACTTCTATCATTCGGATGTGTTCCCGGCTATGGAAGCGCTGCGTGCGCCGGTTGATAAGCTGGAGATGATCGTAGACAAAGAAGCATGGCCGATGCCGTCCTACGGCGACCTGATCTTTGAAGTATAGATCGATAGAAGAAATGAAGAAATGGGCAGTGAAACGGCCTGAAAACACAGTTTAATACAGATACCTGTCTCCCGGCAGGGAAAGATACACCTCTCTCTCTTTCCCCGCCGGGATTTTTTTGCGATTGACTGGGGAGAGGTTTTCACATATGATAAATGACAGAGGGTGGAGGATGTACAGCAGACTGTGGAAGGAGGAACGATATGGCCAGGAAGAAGAAACAGGTGGCGGAATTCCGCTATTATCAGATGCCGGAAAACCGTGTGCTGTTCGCTCTGCTGGGAGAAAAATGGAGACAGCAGTATGGGCGGGATATTGATTATCTTCATTTTCATAATTATCTTGAGATCGGTTACTGTTATGAAGGCAGCGGTTATATGACTCTTGGGGAGAAGGAAATCAGCTATCATGGGGGAATGTTTACTGTAATTCCGAAAAATTACCTGCATACGACGAACAGTATGCCGGGAAAGCTCAGCAGCTGGGAATATCTGTTTGTGGATGTGGAGAAGTTACTGGAGAAAATGGTTGCGGGAATACCGGGATGTGCGGAGCAGATGGCGCGCAGGATCAACAGTCGGGCTATCTTTGCGGAAAGCAGCAAGTATCCGCATCTGGCAGATCTTATCAAAGCGATTATGAATATTATCCGCAGCGGTGAGATGTACTGTCAGCAGGAAGCGGAAGGGCTTATGCTGGCCTTTCTCACCGAGGTGGCGCGGCGAAACGGAGAGAACAGCGAGACATACAGTCAGAATACCAGAACAGGGATGAAACTAAAATCCGATAACCTTTTTCTCCGTATTATAGATTATATCAGCGAACACTACGGAGAAGCGCTCAAAATAAGCGACATTGCAAAGTGGGCGCATATCAGTGAGACTCAGTTCAGGAGAATGTTTTCCTCGTATATGAATATGAGTCCTCTGGAGTATATCAATGTGGTCAGGATACAGGCAGCCTGCGAGTATCTGAAGAAGACAGACGAGCCTGTGGCGATGATAGCAGCAAAGTGCGGGTTTACTGTCAGCTCTACTTTTAACCGGAATTTCCGGCATATTACGGGGGTCTCTCCGGCTGAATGGCGGAAACGTCCTGAGAATTATGAACAGCAGATACTGAGATTTCAGATACACTCGGAGGAAGGATGGTAGAAATATGTACAGTTCAAAATTAACGGCACAGGTTGTAAGGGAAAAAAAGTCAGGAACGGGACTGCTCAAAGCGGTGATGATTATATTCGGTGTTCTGTTCGTACTTATGGGAATCGTGTTTTCCAGAGGGTTTATGCTGCCGGGATTTCTTCTTGTGGGACTTTATTTTGTTTATGATGTTTTCAGTCAGAAGGAATATGAGTATACGCTGGAAGGAACCAATTTTTCGATTGATGTGATACTGGGCAGAAAGCACCGCAGGGAAGCGCATGTGCTAAATCTCCAGGAATTGGAAGTCGTGGCGCCGAACTGGCATGAAAGTGTGGCAAAATACAGAGTGAAGGGCGGAACGGAAAAACTGAAAAAGTATGATTATACATCTTATAATGATGATATTCCCTATTATACGATGATTATCGTAGAGGACGGGAGAAAAATCAAAATTTTGCTGGATCTGAACAGTGAAATGCTTCATGAGATGAAGAGAATGTGCCCGGATAAAGTATATTTTGCATAAAATATATTATCTGCAGATGGATAAAATCCACAAAAACAATCTCTGCAAGATTAAAAATAGTGCAAAATAGATAAAAATAGTTGAAAATGCACATTATGTGTATGAATATGCAAACATCTGAAGCGGACGTCTTGATATAATTACTCCATAAGAGGTCCTGAACATAACAAGATAAGCGGGACACAAAGGAGGTAAGTATATGAAAAAAAGAGTACTTTCAATTTTGCTTGCAGGCGTGATGGCATTTTCACTTGCTGCCTGCGGAGGCGGCTCTGACGAGGGCGACCAGGCAGAACAAGAAGGCGGCGGAAACAAGCTGACAGTGTTTGCATGGGACCCAGCGTTCAACATTCCGGCTCTGGAAGCAGCGGCAGCTGACTACAAAGAGAATGTGAATCCGGATTTCGAGCTTGAAATCCTTGAGCAGGCAGCATCACAGGATGTTGAGACAGCGGTTACGACAGCTGCATCAGCAGGCGACTACAGCAACCTTCCGGATATGGTGCTGTTCCAGGATCACTACATCCAGAGATATGTGGCTGACTATCCGGATGCATGGACACCGCTCGGAGACATCGACATCAACTGGGATGACTTCGCAGCTGAGAAACTTGACTACTCCACGATCGACGGCGAGCATTACGGAGTGCCGGTAGACAACGGTACAGTTGTCTGCGCATACCGTACAGATCTTCTGGCAGAGGCAGGATACACGATCGACGACCTGACAGGCTGTACATGGGACGAGTTCATGGAGATCGGTAAAGCTGTTTATGACAAGACAGGTAAAGCTCTTCTCTGCATGAACAGTGACGGAAATGACCTTCCGTACATGATGATGCAGGCTGAGGGCGTATCCCAGTTTAAGGATGGCAAGCCGTACATCACAGAGAATGAAACTCTTGTAACGATCGTAGAAAAACTGGTTCAGATGGCAAAAGACGGCACACTTCTTATGCCGAACAGCTGGTCTGACTACACAGACAAAGCAATCCAGGGCGATCAGGTTGCTGGTGTTATGAATGGTAACTGGATCATCCCGACAATTGAGAAGGTTGATGCTAACAGCGGTAAATGGGAGATCACAACAATGCCGACACTTTCCGGTGAAGAAGGATATGCAAGTAACGGTGGCTCCTCACTGTACATCACATCCAACTGCTCTAATGTTGACCTTGCAAAGGACTTCCTTGCACACACATTCGGCGGCAGCACAGTTACATATGACAACGCTCTGAAAGATGGCGGTGTTATTTCTACATACGCACCGGCAGGTGAGACGGATGTATACAACGAGGGCGTTGAGTACTTCAACAATCAGCCGATCTATGCTGACATCGTTGAGATGGGAACACACGTACAGATCGTTGAGCAGAGCGATTACCACTATTCAGCACGTAACTACGTCGGAACAGCGATTGTAAATATCATAAACGGCGCAGATACGATGGAAGCTCTTCAGGAAGCTGAAGATCAGCTGAATTTCGAGATGGGCAACTAATCCTTAAAATTAAAGAGAACGCTGAGAGAAAGTGAGATAGGGCGGGGGACGGAGTGATCCGTTCCCCCGCGCCGTCTGTAAGGCAAAAAAGAAGGAGGGGCCCAAGTGAAACAGAAAAAAAGAATGACGCTTCTCGGGAAGCAGTCAGCCGCCGGCTGGGCATTTCTGACCCCGGCGACGATCCTTATCGCGATCATGGCTTTCTGGCCCATGATCCAGGCGTTCATTATGTCACTGCAGACCGGATCCAGTGCCAACATGCAGTGGAATGATCCGATTTTCAACAACTACACGAGAATGTTTGCCGACAAGGTGTTCATGACCTCTGTCGGAAATACATTCCTTTACCTGATCATCCAGGTGCCGATCATGCTGATCCTTGCGATCCTGCTGGCTCAGCTTTTGAACAACCAGCACCTGAGATTCAAGGGATTCTTCCGTACATGTGTGTTCCTGCCCTGTGCGACATCCCTTGTATCCTATGCGTTGATCTTCAAGTCCCTGTTCGCAACGGACGGACTGGTCAACGCGGTTCTTGTACACCTCGGGATCCTTCAGGAGAACTACAACTTCCTGGGAAATTCCGCAAGTGCGAAAGCAGTCATCATCCTCGCCCTGATCTGGAGATGGACAGGATACAACATGGTATTCTATCTGGCCGGACTGCAGAACATCGAGTATTCTGTATATGAGGCGGCCAAGATCGACGGCGCAAACGGATGGAAGACATTCTGGCGGATCACCGTGCCACTGCTCAAACCGACGATCATCATGACATTCATCATGTCCATCAACGGTACGCTGCAGCTGTTCGACGAGTCTGTCAACCTGACGAACGGCGGACCGGCGAACTCGACGATCACCATGTCGCACTATATTTACAATAACTCGTTCGGCGCCGGCGGCGTTTCGAACTTTGGATATGCAACGGCAATGTGCTTCTTCGTATTCGTTCTCGTTGCGGTCCTGGCATTCATCAATATGAAAGTAGGTGATACACGTGACTGAGAAAAAGAACAGAAGTATGATCCAGCGCCGTCTGATTCCTACATACATATTTTTGATTATCGTGGCATTCTTCTCGGTTTTCCCGTTCTACTGGATGATCTCCGCTGCGACCAATACAACATTTGATGTTGCAAACGGAAAGATCACATTCGGCGGGGAACTGCTGACAAACTTCCAGAACCTGCTCGCAAATTACGATCTCTGGCGTGCAATGGGGAACTCCTTCCTCTATGCAGTTGTCCAGACGCTTCTTGCGATCGTGATCTGTTCTCTGGCAGGCTTCGGATTCGAGCTGTATCATGACAAGTGGAAAGACCGTCTGTTTTCGGTTCTGCTGCTTGCTATGATGATCCCGCAGGTGGCAACGATGATCCCGCTGTTCAAGATGCTGTCTTCCATGAAACTCCTGAACAGTGTGTGGGGATTCATCCTTCCGTCCCTGTCAACGCCGTTTTTGATCATGTTGTTCCGACAGAACTCGAGGAACTTCCCTGTCGACACGATGGAGGCGGCCCGTATTGACGGACTGAACGAGTTCCAGATCTTCTACCGCATGTATATGCCGATGATGAAGGCAACATACGCAGCGGCGGGCGTTATCACATTCATGAACGCATGGAACTCCTACCTGTGGCCGAAGGTAATCATGACCATGCCTGAGGCGCAGACGATGCCTATGCTGATTGCGAACATGTCAGGCGGATACACGACAGATTACGGTATGCTGATGGTCGGCGTCCTGTTCTGTTCTGTACCGACGATGGTTGTATTCTTCATCCTGCAGAAACAGTTCGCAGAAGGTATTACAGGTGCCGTAAAATAAAAAGAATAATAAATGCCCGGGAGAGGGAAAGAAGGCTGCCAGGAATATGGCAGCCTTCTTTATATAATAAACGTAACATGCAGGAGAAAGTGTCAGTTCTGTCTGCGAAATTCAAGCGGCGTAGCCCCGACAGCTTTTTTGAATACGGCGATAAAGTGGCTTGAATCGGAGAAGCCTGTTCTAAGGGCGATATCCTGTATCTCCAGCCGCGGACATGTGATGAGCAGTTCTTTTGCCTTGCTTATGCGGAAAGACGTCAGATACTCATAGGTAGAGCAGTTGAGATAACGGCGGAAAAGACGTGTCAGATACTGGGGAGTGACAAATACTCCTCTGCTCAGGGTTTCCACAGTCAGAGGCATGGAGAAGTTTCTTTCGATTTCTTTTATCACCGGCAGGACGTAGTTCTGATACAGGGGCTCGTCACTTGGACTGCGGATAGCTGTGCTGTCAGCAATGTTAATGAGTATGGCATAACAGTTTACGGACAGCTGCCGGCTGTTAAAGGGGAGCGCGTCGTACATTGCAACACAGTCATCGATCAGACCGGCAATCTGCGCTCCACGGGCGCTCCCCACGGGGACAACCTGGCGGTTTCCCATGATCTGGGGGATACTTCTTTCGGCTGTGCCGGTAAATGAAGCAAACTTTGTAAACCACAGGCTGTCGTACTTCTCATATGAGTGGCGTATGAAAGGCGCGATCAGGAGCCCTTCGTTCTTCCGGAGAATATATGATCCGGAGGATGTTTCTATCTTACCGGCGCCTTTTTCCGTCTGGAGATAATGATAGAACGGATATCCTCCCGGACGGGTGACATGATCCTGCTCCCAGTCTTTTCCGATCGATTCGAATGTAAAAGGTTCAGTTACGGGGGTGCTGCGAAATATAATAGGCATATGACGCTCTCCTGTTTCGAAATATTATATTTTTTATTTTAACATGTCATACACATGTTTGTCTATTGACTGTATAATAGAGATACCAGTTTAAAGGAGGAAGCAAAATATGAGAACGTTTGATTATATGAAGGTGAAGGATCCGCAATATTTCCGGGACGGAAGAGAAGACGCCCATTCCGATCATGCGTACTACGCATCTGCGGCAGACATGATGGAAGGATCTTCGATGTTTACGGAAAGTCTGAATGGAATATGGAAATTCCATTATGCGAAGAATTATGAGTCGGCAATCCCGGGGTTTGAGAAAGAGGAATACTGCTGTGCGGACTGGGATGATATCCGCGTGCCGGCGCATATACAGATGGAGGGATATGATGCACCGCAGTATGCGAATACACAGTACCCGTGGGAAGGACGCGAAGATATCCGGCCGGGAGAGATTCCAGAGCACTTTAATCCTACGGCAAGCTATGTGAAATATTTCACTGTTCCGGAGAGAATGCAGGGTAAACGTCTCTTCATCTCTTTCCAGGGCGCAGAGAGCGGGATTGCAGTCTGGCTTAACGGAGAGTTTGTGGGCTACAGTGAAGATACATTTACTCCATCGGAATTTGAGCTGACCGACTATATAAAAGAGGGAGAAAACAAGCTGGCTGCACAGGTGTTCAAGTGGACTGCCGGAAGCTGGTGTGAAGATCAGGATTTCTACCGCTTTTCGGGAATCTACCGGGATGTATATCTCTATACGGTGCCTGATGTACATATCCGCGATATGAGGATCCGCGCCATTCCGGATGAGTCTCTGGAAAAAGGAACGCTCGAGATCTGCACGGAGACCTGGGGAAAAGGCATGGCCTGCATTCGTCTCGGATATAAGGGGCAGGTCTGCTTTGAGGAAGAGAAAGCACTTGAAGGAAAAAATACCTGGACATGGGAGATTGAGAAACCGGAATTATGGAGTGCAGAGGAACCGAAATTGTATGACCTGACGATCGAGGTATACGATGATGACGGCAGCCTGTGTGAAGTTATTCCGGAAAAGACCGGGTTCCGCAGATTTGAGATGAAAGACAGCATTATGACGCTGAATGGAAAAAGGATTGTGTTCAAAGGTGCTAACCGCCATGAATTCAGTTCTGTAAACGGCAGGTGCGTCTCTGAGGAGGAACTGCGCAAAGACCTGACTGTGATGAAGCAGAATAATATCAATGCAATACGTACCTGTCATTATCCTGACGCATCTCTGATCTACAGATTGTGTGATGAATACGGGCTGTACATGATCGACGAGACTAACCTGGAATCACACGGATCCTGGGATACGGCACAGGCGACGGGAGACTACGATTATATTGTGCCGAACAACAAACCGGAATGGCTGGACGCAATGCTGGACCGCGCGAATTCCATGTATCAGAGAGATAAGAATCATCCGTCTGTCCTGATCTGGTCCTGTGGCAATGAATCTTACGGCGGAAAAGATATCTATGAGATGTCCCGGTTTTTCCGCGGAGAGGACCCGACCCGTCTGGTACATTATGAAGGAGTATTCCATGACAGAAGTTATAATGATACAAGCGATATGGAAAGCCAGATGTATCCTTCCGTGGAATCAATCAAAGAATTCCTTGCAAAAGACCGCAGCAAGCCGTTTATCTGCTGCGAGTACACACATGCTATGGGAAATTCCTGCGGCGCGATGCATAAATATACTGACCTGACAGATACAGAACCGCTTTATCAGGGCGGATTTATCTGGGATTATATCGATCAGACTATCTGCAAGAAGGATCGGTACGGCAATGAATTCCAGGCATATGGCGGAGATTTTGACGAGCGGCCGACGGACTACAATTTCAGTGCGAACGGCATAGCGTACGGCGGGGACAGAGAACCTTCCCCGAAGATGCAGGAAGTAAAGTTCAACTATCAGAATATTACTGCCGAAGTATCCGCAGAACAGGTGAAGGTTATCAACAAGAATCTGTTCGTGAATACGGATTCGTTTGCGTGTATAGTGACAGTAGCCCGAAATGGCGTGCAGATCAGGAAGGAGAACCTGGCAACTGATGTAGAGCCGCTGTGTGAAAAGACATATGATCTTCCGGTACGGCCGGAGACTGTACCGGGCGAATATACGATCACCGTATCTTTCCGGCTGAAAGAGGAGACGATATGGGCTCCTGCAGGCCATGAAGTGGCATTCGGTCAGTATGTATATGCAGTGAAAGAAGAGAAAAAACCCTGTGTCAGACCGGTCAGCGTAATCCGCAGCAAGCATAATATAGGTGTGAAAGGTGAGAATTTTGACGTACTGTTCTCTGTACTGGACGGAGGGCTTGTATCCTACCGCTACGCAGGTAAAGAGATGATCAAAGAAATTCCGAAGCCGAACTTCTGGAGAGCTCCGGTCGATAATGATCAGGGCAATCAGATGCCAAAACGCTGTGCACAGTGGAAGATTGCGAGCATGTATCCTTCGCACAAAGACTTCCGGGCAGGAACATACAGCCCGATCCTGGAACCGAAGGTGGAAGAGGGTGTCAGCTGCGTAAAGGTAACATATACATATCTTCTGCCGACAACGCCCGTAAGCGAGTGTACTCTTGCGTATGAAGTAACAGGAGATGGAAAGGTAAAGACGACTTTGTCATATGATCCGGTGAAAGAGCTGGGAGCTATGCCGGAATTCGGAGTAATCTTCAAGTTTGACGCTGATTACGATCATGTCAAATGGTACGGACTTGGACCGGACGAGACTTATTCCGACAGAAAAAGAGGTGCAAAACTGGGAATTTACGAGAATCTTGTGAAAGATAATATGGCAAAATATATCGTACCCCAGGAGTGCGGGGCCAAAGAAGATGTGCGGTATGCATCAGTGACAGACCGCAGGGGAAGAGGCATGCTCTTTGAGATGGATGAAAAGAGCGGGCCGATGATGTTCTCTGCTCTGCCGTATACACCTCACGAACTGGAAAATGCAAAACATCCATATGAACTGCCGCAGGTACATTATACGGTAGTCCGCGCGGCGCTCGGGCAGATGGGCATTGCCGGAGACGACAGCTGGGGAGCGCCTACACATCCGGAGTATCTGCTGGACGTGCGGGACAAGATGGAATTTACATTCAGCTTCAGAGGAATCTGAGAACAGGAGGCGAAAAATGCTAGGAGGACGACTGCTCCACGGAGGAGATTATAACCCGGACCAGTGGCTGACATATCCCGAGGTGTTCGAGGAAGATGTAAGGCTTATGAAAGAGGCGAACGTGAACTGCGTAAGTCTCGGAATCTTTGCCTGGGCATCTCTTGAGCCCGAGGAAGGAAGGTACGAACTCGACTGGCTGGATCATATTATCAGCCGTCTTGAAGAAGAAGATATCCAGGTGGTGCTGGCGACCCCGTCCGGCGCCATGCCCCACTGGCTGACACAGAAATACCCGGAGGTGATGCAGGTGCAGGCGGACGGCAGGAGGAATCTGCCCGGCAAGCGGCATAATTTCTGCTACACTTCACCGGTGATGCGAAAGAAGACTGCAGCTGTAGACAGAGAACTTGCAAGGCGGTTCGGAAAGAGAAAAAATGTGATCTTGTGGCACATCTCCAATGAGCTTGGAGGCAACTTCGGAGATTCTACCTGCCATTGCGAACTGTGTCAGGAAGCGTTTCGTGAATGGCTGAAGAAGAAGTACGGAACACTGGACAATCTTAATAATGCATGGTGGAATCATTTCTGGAGTCATACGTATACTGACTGGAGCCAGATCCACAGTCCGGGCCCCTATGGGGAGATGACGAGCACAGCGCTTGTCGTGGACTGGCGCAGATTCTCTACTGAGCAGCTCAGTGACTTCTGTGAAATGGAGATCCGGACGGTGAAGGAAGAGTCGGATATACCTGCGACGACAAATTTTATGGACTTTTTCAAAGGGCTGGATTATAACAGGCTGAAAAAAGGGCTTGATATCATCTCGTGGGACAGTTATCCCTTCTGGCACGAGCAGAAGGATGAAGTCCCGGCAGCAGTGCGCACCGCTGCAAACCACAGTGTTATGCGCGCTCTGAAAAAAGCGCCGTTCCTGCTCATGGAGAGCACTCCTTCTTCCATAAGCTGGAGGGGCAGCAATCCGCTGAAACGGCCGGGAATGCATATGCTCGCATCCATGCAGGCGATTGCTCACGGATCTGATTCCGTGCAGTATTTCCAATGGAGAAAGGGACGCGGCGGCTATGAAAAATTTCATGGAGCAGTGTTAGATCATAAGAACGGAAGCAATACCCGGACATTTCGTGACGTATCACAAGTAGGGGCCAGGCTGGCGGCATTGAGTGCAGCGGCGGACAATACGGTGAACCGGCCGAAGGCGGCGATTATCTTTGACTGGGAAAACTGGTGGGCTGTAGAGGACACACAGGGTCCGAGGCTTGATTTTGATTATACAGAGTGTGTGCTCTCTCATTACCGTGCTTTCTGGGAAGCGGGTATAGAGGCGGATCTTGTAAATATGGATGCGGACTTAAGCGGATACAGTCTGGTGTCTGCGCCCCTCAACTATATGTATAAAGACGGCTATGCGGAACGGGTAAGAGAGTTTGTATCCGGCGGAGGGATTTATGTGACGACCTGCTTCAGCGGTGAAGTGAACGAGACGGATCTGTGCTTCCTGGAGCATCACCCGCTGGAGGATGTGCTGGGGATTGTGCCCGAGGAGATTGATGCACCGTCAGAAGAGTTTGAAAACCAGTTTGCTTATGGCGGAACAGAGTATCCGGCAAGACGGCTGTGTGCGATCGTCCGGGCGAAGGAACATACGGAAATATTGTCTGTTTATGAGAAGGACTTTTACGCGCAATGCCCTGTGGTTACGAGAAATACATTTGGCGAAGGAAAAGCATATTACCTGGCTGCCGAATCCGATCTGGAATTTCTCCGGTCATTCTACGGAGATGTATTCAGGGAAGCCGGGCTGAACAATGCCCTCGGCGTGGAGCTGCCATATGGTGTAACTGTGACGGAACGCACCGGAACGGACGGGAAGAAGCTCGTGTTTGTGATGAACTTCAAAAACGAGCCGGTCCGCGTGGAAGGCGTCGGGAGGCGGACAGACGCCGAGAGCGGGAAGGTGTATGAGGGATATCTGGAACTGGGAGCATTCGGATGTATAGTGCTTAACTGACAGGAGAAGCGCAGCAGTCCGGTCAACCTTGGAAAGGCCGGACTGCTGCGCTATATTTTCCGGAATTCTTTTGGGCTTTTTCCGAATTCTTTTTTAAATGCCTTGTGAAAATTAGAATAGTCATTAAATCCGCACAGCATGCACGCATCCATCGCAGGCATGCCGCTGCGGATCATATTGCGCGCCGCGGTAAGCCGCTTCTTGATAATAAACTGAATGAGCGGCATGCCGGTATATGTTTTAAACTGATGGGACAGGTATCTGTCTATCGTGGACTCTCCGTCCAATACTCTCTGCCTGTGTACGGGATCTCTCGGATGTGCGAAATTCAATGACATCCCGGCGATGGTGCGCAAGTATTCCGCTATGGGACGGATCGGTTTCATGCACATGAGAAATGTCAAGATCATGGAAGACGGATCTTTTGAAGAGCGCGCTCACCTTTCCGCATGCGGCTCACTTGACATGTATGAGATCACGAAAGCTCTTGTTGAGACGGGATTTGACGGCTATGTACGCCCGGACCACGGCCGTATGATCTGGGGAGAGACAGGAAAACCGGGATACGGTCTGTACGACAGGGCTCTCGGAGCAGCGTATCTGAACGGCCTTTTTGAAGCGTGTGAAAAAGAGAGGAAAAACTGATATGGAAAAAAATGTATTAAACACGGATCTGACAGGTAAAGTATGCGTTGTAACAGGCGCCGGCGGGGCAATCTGCGGCATGTTAGCGGAGAAACTGGCGGCAGCAGGCGGGAAAGTGGCAATCCTGGATCTTAATGAGGAAGCAGCGCGGAAAGTGGCGGACAAGATAACGTCAGAAGGCGGAATCGCAAAAGCTTACAAGGCAAATGTCCTTGATCGTGAGAACCTCGATCAGGTGCATGAACAGATCGTGTCTGATTTCGGTCCGTGTGACGTGCTGATCAACGGAGCCGGAGGAAATAACCCGCGCGCTACTACAGACAATGAATTCCATTATGAAGCAAAAAAAATCGAAAACTGCAAGACGTTTTTTGATCTGGACAAAAGCGGCGTTGAATTCGTGTTCGCGCTGAACTGGCTGGGAACACTCCTTCCGACTCAGGTGTTTGCGCCTGATATGATCGACCGCAGCGGAAATATCCTGAACATAGCGTCTATGAATGCATACACGCCTTTGACAAAGATACCTGCTTACTCGGGAGCTAAGGCTGCGATCGTCAATTTTACACAGTGGCTGGCCACTTATTTTGCAAAATCCGGTATCCGTGTCAATGCCATTGCGCCGGGATTCTTTGTAGGCAATCAAAACAGAGGACTTTTGTTTAATGATGACGAGACTCCGACGGCACGCACGGCAAAGATCCTTGCCGGAACACCTATGGGAAGATTCGGAGAACTGGAAGAGCTGGTCGGCGCTGTACTGTTCCTTGTGAACAACGATGCGGCCGGATTCATCACCGGAGTATGTATCCCGATCGACGGAGGATATGCTGCATATTCAGGAGTATAGATTTACGGTCATATAGTATAAGGTGAAAAAATATTCGTGCAGTTTTGTGTAAAAAATACACTAAACTGCACGAATTTGTATTATACTGTGATAGAAATCGAAAGAATGCTGGGAGGAAGGAAGATGCCGTTACATACTATATTGATTAAGCCCGCTTCCGGGCTGTGCAATATGCGATGCGACTACTGCTTTTACTGTGATGAAATGGATAAACGGGAGCAGGCGTTTCGCGGGATGATGTCCGAGGATACGGTGAAGAATCTGATCAGGAAGGCCATGCGCCAGGCCGACCGGGAGATCTGCTTCGCATTTCAGGGCGGGGAGCCCACGCTTCGGGGAATCGGTTTTTTCAGAAAAGTGATCGAGTTTGAACAGCGTTTCAACCGAAATAATGTCCGTGTGATAAATACGCTGCAGACCAACGGCTTTGCCATTGACGATGAATGGTGCCGTTTTTTCAAAGATCACGACTTCCTGATCGGCGTATCGGTGGACGGTACGGAAGAGGTCCATGACAGATACCGGCATGATGCCGCGGGAGGAGCGACTTATGCCCGCATTAAGAAGACAACGGAGATGTTCGACCGGTACGGTGTGGAGTACAATATCCTTACTGTAGTGACGCGGCAGATTGCGGAGCGGGCAGGGGAGATCTACCGGGAGTACAAGAAAAACGGTTGGAATTACCAGCAGTATATCGCCTGTCTCGATCCGGTGGGAGAGGAGCCGGGGCAGAAAGATTACTCCCTGACTCCCGTGGCTTACGGGACATTTCTGGCAGAGCTCTTCCGGCTGTGGGAGAAGGACTGGAGAAAGGGCAAAGCACCGTACATCCGGCAGTTCGAGAACTATATCGGTATCCTTATGGGAATCCCGCCCGAGTCCTGTGAGCAGCGGGGAACATGCAGCATACAGTGTGTGGCAGAGGCGGACGGCAGCGCATACCCGTGTGATTTCTATGTTATGGACGGATACTGTCTCGGCAATTATAATGAGGATCGTATTGAGGATTTTTTTGAAAATGAGACGGCAAAGCACTTTGTCAGGGAATCGTTGAAAAATGATGAGGAATGCAGGACATGCCCCTGGTATTCCCTCTGTCGGAACGGCTGCCGGAGACACCGGATACAGGATCCCCGGACAGGAGGTTACAGGAATTATTTCTGTGAGGGATACCGGATATTCTTTGAGAAATGTGCGCCGCGGATGAAAGAAATCGCTGACTATCTTAGAAAATAGGATAGTCAGCAATTTTTATCTAATAATACGCTGTCCCTGAGAGGCGGCGGTTCAGCCTGCCGTGATGCAGAATCCTTCTGCATAAAACGCACCGCCCATAGGAACATTCTCCGGAAAGATAGTTACTGTGCTGCCTTCCTGGCGGAAACGTACTGAAGCGCCGGTACGCATACTTGTCACTTTTCTGACTGTCTTCTCTGAGGAGAGACTGATCTGCTCCGGGAGGGCGGGGATATCCCCGTATGCGAAGAAAGCGTATGTGTTGTCTCCCTTGCATGTATAGAACAGATTTTTCCCAAAATACGGGGCGCAGATGCGGGTGCCGTAGATACCGTCTCCGAAGATTTTAAGCCATGCACCCAGATCGCGCAGGGAACGTACTGCGGGAGCCGGAAGCTCACCGTCAGGCTGAGGTGCGATGTTGAGCGCAAGATTGCCGCCCTTGCTTACCACATCGAGGAGGAGCAGTACGAGCTGGTGTCCGCTCTTAAATGTATCCGTATAGTGGAACGAGAATTTCTTCCCTACAGTCGTACATGTCTCCCAGGGTACAGAGAGAGCGTCTTCAGGCACGGTCTTCTCCGGCGTGATGAAGTTCTCGTACTCTCCGCCGCAGGTGCGCTCGGAGACGATCAGGTGAGGCTGGGAGGTGGAACGGATCTCTTCTACGATCTCTCCGAGGCGGATATCCTGCCCCAGATTGTCGGGGCGGACCCAGCCGCCGTCCAGCCAGAGGACATCGACTTTGCCGTAGTTTGTGCACAGTTCCCGGATCTGCTGATGGGCGAACTGTACATATTTCTCCCACAGTTCCGGATGTTCGCTGACATCATAATTTACGTTTCTGTCAGGTGCGGCGCCGAACTGCGGAGCCCAGTAATACTCGCTGTGCCAGTCCGGCTTGGAAAAGTAGACGGAGATACCCAGGCCCTGTCTGCGGAATTCCCGGAAGAGAGCGCCGACGATGTCAGCGTCCTTATGTGTATGGAAGGGACAGCTCTCTGCTGTGATCTTATAGTCTGTTGTATCCGTGTCATACATACAGAATCCGTCATGATGCTTTGTTGTAAAAAGCAGGTATTTAAACCCGCAGTCCGCGGCGAGCGCTGCCCATCTGGCGGGATCGAATTTTATGGGATTGAAAGTCCGGTTTGCATCCCAGTACTGCTGCTTGCAGGTCTCGATGTCGGCCCATGTCATATCTTCCTGGCTCCATGAGCCGTCTCCGTCGCTTAACGGCCAGCTCTCGTAAGTGCCGAGCTGGCAGCCGGGTGCCCAGTGCATCATCAGTCCCAGCTTCTGGTCCATGAACCATTCCAGATGCTCTCTGACCGCCGCTGATTTCGGGGGGATATATTCCTCCGGTGCAGTATAATTGTGAATACCATTGACAACAAGTGTTTTCGCCATATTTTTGTGCTCCTTTTCTCGTATCCGGCAAAAACAGCCGGGGGTTGATTCTAATATACCGCCCGGCTGTAATGTTTGAAAGAGTTAAATCTTATTATCAGGTGCACTTTTTTTATCTGTGCAGATCGTGAGCGTGGCGGCGAGCCGGCCGTCCGGGTCTATGGAAAAGGTCAGACCGCTGTCTCCGCCGAAATGGAGCTGTATCCTCTCGTTTACATTGCGTATGCCGAACCCGTGGGATACTTTCAGATCTACATCTTCGTAGCGGAGATAGGCGTTCAACTTGTCCGGATCGGCGCCCCGGCCTGTATCGGTCACCTGCACATAGAGCCTGTCCTCATCTTCCCATGCCCGCAGGAACACGGTAATGCCGGCGTCCTGCCGTGTGATCCCATGCCGGATCGAATTCTCTACGAGAGGCTGCAGGGTGAATTTGGGGATAAAGATCTCCGTATCCGGACGGTCTGCCGAGATCTCAAGGCGGATTTCCTGGCGGAAACGCAGAGTATAGATCGAGATATATTCCCGTATGTTTTCTACCTCTGTATGGATACTTACAAGTTTGTCCGGATCCGTGATGCTGTACCGCATCAGACTGGCAATCGAGTCAACCGTGGCGGCGATGTCGTCCTGCCCGCGCATCAGGGCCATGTAGTTGACTGTATTCATGGCGTTGAGCACGAAATGCGGATTCATCTGGGCCTGCAGTGCGCGAAGTTCGCTTATACGGCGCTGCTCTGCTGCCTTCTGGATCTGACCGGTGAGGCGGTTGACACGCCGGATCAGATCTCCGAAGCTGGTATTCAGACGCCGGATTTCCGGAGGCCCCGTCAGTCCTGAAAATGCAGCCAGATCCACGGTGCGGGTATCTTCTATGCTCTCGATCTTCCTGGTGAGGTGTACGACCGGGCGTGTAATGCCTCTTGAGAGCAGAAGAGAGGACAGAGCGCCGATGATCAGGAAGATGAGCGAGCAGATCAGATAAGGCAGCATCACTCTGTGAAGCTGTCCGGTGATATCGCTGTACGGGGTGAGAAAGAGCAGATGAAGACCCCAGTCCAGCTCCGCCGAACTGTATATATAGGAACTGCCGTTCAGGGAAAGCTCCTGATGGGCAGTGTCGCCCAAAAACTGTGAAGCGGCGTCAGACAGATCGGGAAGTGTGTCTGACTGATACAGCAGGGCGCCGTCACGGCTGAAAATGGCGAATCCGCTGTTGGCAGTGAGCGGGTGAAATGAAAAAATCTGCGGGATGCGGTTTGCGGGCACGCTGCACAGGAGCACTCCGACTCCGTCCTGCAGCCGGGGACCGGAATAGTGGCTGTTCTGGAGTTTTTTGGCGAAACAGAGCCTTCCCTCTTCCCCATCTACGAAGATATATTGTCTGGTCACCTGCTCGTGTGCGTTTTGATACCACTCCTCATGAAGGACAGTCTCCGCGCTGAAGAGGCGGCTGACACGCCTGATCGTGGTGTCGGACTGGAATAAGGTACTTACCGGGAGAGCCGGATTGATATAGAGGACAGAAGAAAACCCTTTGTTAGACAGCGCGGTCTGGGAATTCAGGACATAGGCCATGCGGCTGTTAAGGGCTGATTTTGTCTGAAGATCTTCAAGAGAGTCCTCGCCCACCGGCATGGACAGCAGATTCCCGAGTTCCTCGTCCGTTGTATACAGATAAGTAAGCTGATCCAGCTCCTGTGTAAAAAGACGGCACAGAGAATTGTTGGCGTCGACGAGAGTATCATAGGACGTCAGTATCTGGTCGGTAATGGAATAGCGGAAGAGTCCATAGGTGACGAGATTCAGTGTGAGCAGAATACCTGAGATAATCAGGCAGATAATCATAAAGCTCCGTTTTGTGATACTCATATATTCTCCTCCTTCGCGGAACGGTTCGGGTGCAGATCCCTGGAACTGTAGAGATTGCGGTACTCGCTCGGAGTCATGCCGGTCTGCTTCTTAAAAGATCTGGCAAAATAATGCGGATCTTCGTAACCGGATCTGGCGCATACATCCTTGATCGGGATGGAAATATCCTGCAGCAGTTCCTGCGCGTGCAGCAGCCGCTGCTGTGAGAGGTAGCTGCTGATGGTCTGTCCCATTGCCTGTTTAAAGACTGTGCTCAGATAAGGCAGGGAGAGGTTTGCGCGGTCTGCAAGCTGTGAAATGTTAAAGCCCGGATCAGAAAAACACTCTTGGATCATCTGGACGCAGTGAGCTACGATCGGCTGTTCATATTCATTTTTCCTGCTCTGCGTATACGCCATGAGTTCCTGGCAGAGTGAGAGCAGATAGTCTACGCGGGCTGCAGGTGAAGGCAGGTGCCAGTATGTCTCCATTTCCTGCTTTTTAATATCTGCAAGCTGCGGATTGTTTTTCCTGATTTCCTTCTGATAGGTAAAAAGATGGTTCAAAATTGTAGCGCCGAGAGTTCCGGCTGTGTCGTGGAGCAGGGAATCAGAGAGGCTCCCGGACAGCAGAAGATCACGGACTGCGTCAGCGTCTCCCTGCCGGAGAAGCGAAAGCAGATGGTCTCTTAATGAGTCGCTTCCGGTCAGACGGCGGATCTCTTTTCTGGCCGTCAGCTCCTGACTGATCTTTACCAGAAGGTTTTCCAGTTCTTTGATTTTCTGCCTTGTGACAGGTTTTAAGATATAATCAGTAACGCGGTACTGCAGCGCCTTCTGGGCGTATTCGAATTCGCTGTGCCCGCTTAGGAGTATGATATGGGTACCGCGATGATTCTGATACAGATAACGCGCAAGGTCAATTCCGTTCATGCGCGGCATCTTGATATCTGCCACAACTACATCCGGAGGATTGTCCTCGATCATAGAGACTGCTTCGAGCCCGTCTGTAGCACAGCCTGCCAGTTCTCCGTTGAAGCTGTCCCAATGCAGCATCTGACGCAACCCTTCCAGGGCAAGATAATCGTCATCTACAAGCAGTACTTTTATCATAAGTCTGTTCCTCCTCTTTTGCGGCTCATTCCCTAATAACTGTCTGAAATAATCATCGGCTATTATAGCACATGACTGCCGGATTTGTGAATTATTTCCTATAAATAATATTTTTTGCGCGGATTTTAGTGGATAACATCACATAAAAAAGATGCACCTCATATAAAAATTGTGCCGTTGTTGAAATGTCTGCGCGAATGATACACTTTATCTAGAAAAAAACACGGAAAGAAAAGGGGGATGTTATGAAAACTTCAACTGCTAACCCGGCTGTCGTGAAAAAAAAGAAAAAAAGTTTCTGGTATGTATTCAAAAAAAATCTTCCACTGACTGTTATGGCGGCGCCGGGGCTGATCGTAATGATTCTGTTCCGCTACCTTCCCATGTCGGGACTGCTTCTCGCATTTAAGCGCTTCAGCGTAAGGGACGGCATTTTCGGGAGTCAGTGGATCGGCTTCAAAAACTTTGAATTCCTGTTCAAGACAACAGACGCCTGGATCATTACGAGAAACACACTGCTTTATAATGGTCTGTTTATCCTGCTGGATCTTGTGATGGCAGTGGCTATGGCGATCGGCCTGAACGAACTCCTGAAGAAACGCAGGGCGAAGATCTACCAGACGATCTTTATGGCGCCTTACTTCCTGTCATGGGTTGTTGTTTCGTTTATGGCGTTTTCAATGTTCAGCGTGGACGACGGCCTGTTCAATCATCTGCTTGACTACTTCGGATTCGCCGGGGTAGACTGGTATTCTGATCCTGGAAAATGGCCGTTTATTCTGACATTTTTCCAATTGTGGAAGACGATAGGATATTCAACGGTCATGTACCTGAGTTCTCTTACCGGTATTCCGAACGATTACTACGAAGCAGCGGTAATCGACGGAGCAACAAAATGGCAGCAGATCAAAAATATTACGCTGCCATGTCTGAAACCGATGATGATCGTCCTGACAATCCTGGCAATCGGAAGAATTTTCTACGCTGATTTCGGTCTGTTCTTCCAGCTTCCGAGAGATTCGGGACCGCTGTATGACGTGACACAGGTTATTGATACATATGTATACAGGGCGCTCAAAGAAACCGGCAATGTCGGCATGGCATCTGCAGCCAGCCTTTACCAGTCGGTTGTGGGATTTGTCCTTGTAGTAGGAACCAACCTCGTCGTACGTAAAATGGATCCGGACAGCGCATTATTCTGACAGGAGGGGTTATGGATGAAAAGTTTATTTAAGAAGAAAAAGAACAAGGATGAGGGAGTACCTGATCTGACAATAAACCGGATATCTAAAAAAGCCGATATTGCTCTGAATATCTGGTTTGCCATATGGACTCTTGTCTGTGTGCTTCCGCTTCTGCTCGTAGTGATCGTATCTTTCAGCAGTGAGCAGAGCATCTTTGAAAACGGGTACAGCTTTTTTCCGTCCGAGTGGAGTCTCGCGGCATATGAGTTCTTCTTTAAACTAGGAGATCAGCTTATCCGTTCTTACGGAATCACAATTTTTGTAACTGTAGTCGGAACAGTATTCAGTCTGGCGATCAGCGCAAGCTTCGCATATGTACTCAGCCGCAGCGACTATGCATACAACAGACTGTTTACACTCCTGATGCTCTTTACCATGCTGTTTAACGGAGGTATCGTTGCTACATATATGGTAAACACACAGCTGCTCGGTCTGGGCAACAGCGTGTGGGCGCTGATCTTCCCGATGTCGTTCAACGCATTCTACATTGTGGTGCTCAGGACGTTCTACAAGAGTATACCGGTTGAGCTGATAGAAGCTGCGAGAGTGGACGGAGCCAGTGAGTTTAAGACATTTTTCAGGATCGTGCTTCCGCTTTCAAAACCGGGTATCGCAACGATCGGTATGTTTACGATGATCGCATACTGGAACGACTGGTTCCTCGGAATGCTCTACATCGTAGATCAGGAAAAATATCCTGTACAGACACTGCTGTGGAGTATGCAGAACAGTCTGGAATTTATGAAACAGTCTTCGGCAAATGCTCTGGAATATGCAGAGATGGCAGCAAATGCACCGACAGACAGCGGCCGTATGGCTCTTACCGTGCTGGTAGTACTTCCGATTCTTCTGGCGTATCCGTACTTCCAGAAATATTTCGTCAAAGGACTTACAGTAGGCGGAGTGAAAGGCTGATATAACACGTATTCAGAACGCAGAAGCGTTTTGGTAAATAATTTCTAAGAGGAGGAAAGATTATGAAACTGAGAACAAAAAGATTGCTCAGCATCGGACTTGCGGCAGCTATGACAGTGGGCCTGCTGGCAGGATGCGGAAAGAAAGGCGGATCAGACAACGGCGGCAGCGATGAGGACGGCATCACTACACTGAAATGGTACATGTCCATCAACCCGGTGGCAGCAGATACGGATAAGGTGATTGAAAAACTCAACGAGTATACACGTGACAAGATTGGCGTAGAGATCGATTACAATGTAATCGCCAACCCGGACTACAAAGAGAAAATGCCGAACCTGATCAATGCGGGCGAGTATTTTGATATCTGTTTTACAGCAAACTGGACGACCGATTATCTTCAGTTCGTAGGCAAGGACGCGTATATGGATATTACGGATCTTCTTCCGGAATATGCAAAAGAAACTTATGATTTTATTCCGCAGGAAGTGTGGGATACAGTGAAAGTGGACGGACAGATTTACGGAGTTCCTTCCTATAAAGAAATGGGATGGCAGGGCGGAATCGTATATAACAGCGATCTTGCCGAGGAATACGGAATCGATATGAGCCAGGTTGCTACACTTGAGGATTATACAAAAGTCCTTGAGACAGTTGCCGAGAAGTCAAAGGCGGCAGGACAGGATGTGATCGGTGTATCGGGTCTTGTGAACGCATGGCCGATGGCGGCTCCGTACGAGTCTCTTACAGGAAACTCCACTCTCCCGGCAGTTGCGGCAGTACCGGAGTATGACAATTTCAAAGATATGGCAGGAGAGACTGTATTTAACCAGTACGCAAGTGAAGAGTACATGAACTACTGTAAGACTGCTTATTCATGGAACAAAGCAGGATACCTTGGCGGCGATCCGGTCAACTATGACAGCGATACAGCAAACCGCGACAATGACTTCAACAATGGCAAGCTGTTCTCCTACTTCATTAAGAATGCACCGGGTAACGTTGAAATGATGTCAAATTCAAGCGGACACGGAGTAGGCTTCGTATCACTGATGGATCCGTTATTTGAGACAACGAGCGTACTCAGCGGCGGTATCCTTGCAATCTCCTCCGCAAGCGAGCATCCGGAGAAAGCTCTTGAGTTCATTAACCTTCTGAACACAGACGAGTATGTCGGAACACTGATCCGTCATGGTATCGAAGGTGAACACTACACAGAAGTAGGCGACAACCAGGTTGACAGAACAATGGGCGGAACACTTGATCCGGCTGACAACGGATACGACTATACATATGGATGGCAGTTTGGTACGCCGTTCAACCAGAAATGGGATATCAGTTATCCGGACAACATCGAAGAACTGTTCCAGGAGTATAATGATGCAGCTGTTATTTCACAGAACAACGGCTTCTCATTTGATATGACACCGGTAGAGACACAGGTTGCAGCTCTGACTAACGTGATCGCAGAGTACGGACCGTCTCTTGAGACCGGATCCGTAGATCCTGAGGAATACATTCCTTCATTCCTTAAAGATCTGGAAGCAAACGGAGCACAGGATCTGATCGATGAAGTGACAACTCAGGTTGAGGAATATCAGTCATCAAAATAAATAGTTTCAGAGTTCAAGTAAATACGGAAATTATTCATAAAAAAATGAAAACCGGCACCGCCCTGCGGCATGCCGGTTTTTCAGCAGAGCAATATTGAAAATAGTTTATCAGAGAGGAGTCTGGTGATGAAAAGACCGAATATATTATTTATCCTGACGGATGATCAGGGCGCCTGGGCGATGCGCTGCGCAGGCAATACCGACATCTATACGCCGAATCTGGACCGGCTGGCAAAGCAGGGTACCAGATTTGATAATTTCTTCTGTGCATCTCCGGTATGCAGTCCGGCAAGGGCTTCCATACTGACAGGACGTATTCCGTCCCAGCACGGAGTCCATGACTGGATCCGGTGCGGAAGCCTCGACAGGGACGCTCTTGGGGATCTCAAAGACCATCCGTATTTTGCAAACGAGGATAAGCCTGTGCGTTATCTGGACGGCATGACAGCCTATACGGATCTGCTGGCACAAAACGGCTACCGCTGTGCGCTTTCCGGCAAGTGGCATCTGGGAGACAGTATGAATCCCCAGCACGGTTTTACGGACTGGTTCACGATCGGAAGGGGCGGCTGTCTCTACATGCAGCCGGATGTGATCGAAGACGGAAAATTAAAGATAGAAGACCGCTATATTACGGATCTGATCACGGAACATGCGCTGGAGGATCTTGAGAAATATGCGGCGTCAGAAGAGCCGTTCTATGTCAGTGTCCACTATACGGCGCCCCATGATCCCTGGGATGCAGATCAGCATCCGAAGGAGTTTACGGAGATGTACCGGGACTGCCAGTGTACGGCTACGCCGGATGAGCCGCTTCATCCGAACCGGATACCTACGGCGCCGGGAGGGACCGGTGAGGAGAGAAAACGTCTCCTGAGAGGGTATTACGCGGCGGTCAGTGCTATGGACGCGGGAGTGGGACAGCTTCTGGACCGTCTGGAGGAGCTGGGGATCGCTGAGGACACCCTGGTGATTTTCACTGCGGACAACGGCATGAATATGGGGCATCACGGCATCTGGGGAAAGGGCAACGGAACGTTTCCTTTCAACCTGTTTGACACGGCGGTAAAAGTTCCGTTTATTGCCCGCTGGCAGGGAAAAATCCCTGCAGGCAGGGTGACTGAGAGCATGTGCAGTCATTACGATATTATCCAGACACTGAAGGAACTGCTTGATCTTGAAGGTGAACTGCCGGAGGGGCTGCCGGGGAAGAGTTTTGCCCCGGTGCTGACCGGAGCTGCGGATACAGATAACCATGTTGTGATCCTGGACGAGTACGGCTCGAGCAGGATGATCCGCAACCGGGAGTGGAAGTATATCCACCGTTATCCTTATGGACCGAATGAGCTCTACCATCTGTCGGAAGATCCCGGGGAGAAGGAGAACCTGATCGGCTGTCCGGAATATGAAGAGATCCGCTGCGAACTGTTCGACCGGCTCCAGAAGTGGTATGCGGAGTATGCAGATATTGCTGTAGACGGAACCCGCGAAGCAGTGACCGGGTTGGGGCAGATGCGACGGCCGGGACTGTATTCCGGAGGAAAGCCGGTCTATGCGGAGACGGCGAAATATCAGAAGTAAGATAGTAAAAGTAGAAAAAGAATATTGATTTAACACGCATGATGTACTAAGATGTGATTCAGACATTAAGTCGGAAGAAAGGAGACTTCATCATGCAGCCGTCTAATGATTTGAGAAGCTTATTAAAGAGGATCGACCACAGAGGTTATCCTGCTTACAAAGATACAAGGGGCGCTTATCAGTTTCCGGGATATGTGCTGTCCATTGACCATGTGCAGGGAGATCCCTTTGCATCGCCGTCGAAGGTGAGCGTTCATGTATCTGGCCGTACAGCGGGATTTCCGCAGGAATTATATAAGGAAGACTATCAGCGCATTGCCCTGCAGGATGAGCTGACGAGGCAGTTTGGAAGGCGTGCGGAACAGTTTGCATTTAAAGCAAAAGGATCGGGAAAGAGCGGGCTGATCTCTGTGAGCCGTTGCTCCCAGGAGGTACTGGAGCGCACGGCGTGCAGTATCGATCCGAAGAGCGGTGACACAGTGCTCCGAATGGAGATCGGCTTTCCGGCGAATGGCAGGACGATCAATGCGAGGGAGCTCGAAAAGATCCTGTTTGATTTTGTGCCGGAGTGTGTGAAGCATGCGCTCTTCTATAAAAATATGGACGCAAAGCGTCTGAGAGCGATCGTCGATCTGGCAGAGGACCAGCATTATATCCGGGAGAGACTGCCGGAGATGGGATTGTGTGCTTTTGTGGCGAACGGAAGTATACTTCCCAGAGAGTCCGGTATCTCACCGCGTCCGATGAAAGGCGGGGTGCAATTCCGGTCGCCGGAAGAACTGGAAGTGACTATGGAACTCCCGCACAAAGGTAAGATCACCGGCATGGGAATCCGCAGAGGGATCACACTTATCGTGGGCGGCGGATATCACGGGAAATCTACGTTGTTAAAAGCGCTTGAACTCGGAGTATACGATCACATTGCCGGAGATGGCCGGGAATATGTCATTACGGATAACACCGCTGTGAAGATCCGTGCCGAGGATGGGCGCAGCATTAAGAAAACGGATATATCTATGTTTATAAATGATCTGCCGAATGGAAAAGACACGGTGGGATTCTGCACAGAGGATGCCAGCGGAAGTACATCCCAGGCGGCGAACGTGGTAGAAAGCATCGAGGCTGGCACGTCGCTTCTGCTGATCGATGAGGACACAAGTGCGACCAATTTTATGATCCGTGACGAACTGATGCAGAGAGTGATCCACAGGGATATGGAGCCGATCACGCCGTTTATCGAGAGAATACGGGAACTGTATGATGATTACGGAATCTCCACCGTGATCGTGGCAGGCAGCTCCGGATCATATTTCCACATCGCAGATACAATCATCCAGATGGACCGGTATGTGCCGAAGGACATTACGGATTATGCGAAAAAAGAGGCGGAGAGCTTCCCGATGATAAGCGCGCCGGAGAACCCTGCGGCAAGACCGGATTTCAGAAGATGTCCTGCAGCAGGAAGAGAATTCAGAGGGAATGACCGGATCAAGATGAAGACTATGGGCCGAGAGGCGGTCATGATCAATAAAGAGACGATCGACCTGCGCTATGTAGAGCAGATCACGGACAGCGAGCAGGTGACCGCGCTGGGGTACTGCATGAGGTATGCACAGAAGCACCTGCTCGATGGTAAGAAAGACTTGCGGCGGATCGTGGACGAGCTGGAACAGACGATACGGAAAGGCTCACTTGCGGCTCTGTGCGAGAACAGCTCAAGTATTTCCTGCATGGCTATGCCGAGAAGGCAGGAGATCTTTGCCTGCTTTGACCGGTACCGGAGCCTGAAGATGTAGCGGCAGAACCGGGAATAACGATACGATAAGGACAGCGCAGGAAAATATCTTTGCATGTACAGTGAAAGAATGACAGACAGGAGAGAAGTACAATGAAGTTAGTTGACGGTAGACCAGAGAGCACAGAAGGGAGACTGGATAAGGAGATCCGTGTATATGATTTCCTCGATTCACTGGGGGTGAAATATCAGAGAGTTGATCACGAAGCAGCGATGACGATGGAGGCATGTGAGGAGATTGACCGAACCTTAAGTGAGGGAGTGGATAGCGGTGTGGCGATCTGCAAGAATCTGTTCCTGTGCAACCGGCAGGAAACAGACTTTTACCTGCTGCTTATGCCGGGCGACAAACCGTTTAAAACAAAATACCTGTCCGCACAGATCGGCTCATCCCGTCTGTCATTCGCAAAACCGGAATATATGGAACGATATCTGGATATCACGCCGGGATCGGTAAGTGTTATGGGACTGATGAATGATAAGGATAACAAGGTGCAGCTTTTGATCGATGAGGATGTACTGCAACAGGAATACTTTGCCTGCCATCCGTGCATCAACACATCGAGTCTGAGGTTCCGGACCGCAGATCTCGTAGAAAAAGTGATACCTGCTTTTGACCATGAGCCGGTGATCGTGATCCTTATGCAGGCATAAATCCGTCCCCTGACATCAGATGGCTGAACTGTTACGTTACACAAAATTTTTTCTAAAAAAAGCTTGCATTTGTCCGGAAGGTATGATAAGATACTGCTTGTGTCAGAGATGACGCGGGTGTAGTTCAATGGTAGAACACCAGCCTTCCAAGCTGGATACGTGAGTTCGATTCTCATCACCCGCTCTATTTTTTTGCAGATTTACCTATAAGTACCGGGATGCTCTTCGATGAGCTCCCGGTATTTTACGCGATACGCCCGGAGGGCGACCGCTGTGCTTGCACGAGCGGGCATCCGACGGGCAACGGTCATCGAGCGGCAATGCCGTGAGATGAGCGAGGCATCGCGATGTTTATAACTGCATTCCGGTTTTCAGCATCCGGAACATCCGCCTTGCCGCCCCAAGATATAATTCGTCTGCACGGTCCAGTGCTTCCCGCAAAGGCATAATACCGTTTACGGTAGTAATGATCGAATTGATCCCATGATCATAAATATGTTCTGCCCCTTTTCCCATGCTTCCGACGATTGCTGTAACAGGGATATTGCGGCGTCTGCAGCGTGTACCCACACCCTGCATGACTTTTCCGTATGCAGACTGCCAGTCCGCCGTTCCTTCACCGGTTACCACGAGTGAGACTCCGTCCAGTTTCCGGTCAAATTCTACGAGATCCAGAACAGTTTCGATACCGGATTTAAGTTTCCCGTTTAAAAATACCATAAGCGCTGCTCCCAGCCCGCCGGCAGCCCCTGCGCCGGAGACTTCATCCATGTTGACTCCAAACTGTCTGAGGATGATATCTCTGTAATTCTGCATGCCTGCTTCTAATTCCGAAAGAATTTCCGGAGTGCCGCCCTTCTGCTTTCCGAATGTGTATGTGGCGCCGTTTTCCCCGCACAGAGGATTAGTCACGTCACACATCACAGTAAAAGAAGCCTGTCTTGCCAGAGGATTCAACCCGGTAATGTCGATCTTCCGCAGCTTTATAAGATCCTGCCCGCATCCGTCCAGTTCCTGTTCATTTTCATCGAGAAACCGGACTCCAAGGGCGCGCATGCAGCCCATACCCCCGTCGTTGGTGGCTGATCCTCCGATAGCGATAGTAATCTCCCGGCTGCCGCCCGCCAGTGCATCTGCTATCATCTCACCTGTGCCGTATGATGAAGTCCGCCGCGGATCCCGCAGTGATTCAGGAACAAGGGGGAGCCCCGAGGCAGAAGCCATTTCCATAATCACTCTCCGGTCATCCAGCACTCCGTAGTAACCTTCTGTTATTTCGCCCAGAGGCCCGTGCACAGGCAATGTGACCTTCTTTCCGTCAAGAGCTGCCAGGACGGCATCTGTCGTTCCTTCTCCGCCGTCGGCGACTTCCACACAGACACATTCACAACCGGGAAAGACTTCTGCGGCTGCCCGGGTGAGGAGTTCTGCGGTCCTGTGCGAAGAAAGCGTGCCTTTAAAAGAATCTGATGCAAATAAAAATTTCATATGGAAAGTCACCTCATATGGATTGATCTGTATTTCAAAGGAATCTGTATTTTGATTATAGGTCAGGACTGAGGCAATATCAAGAAATCTTCAGATTGTATCATTTTTCCCCCTGTGCTATACTGTAAGAAATCAATCAGGAAGGCTAGGAGATAAATATGAGATTTAACCTTACAGACAATGTTGTTGTCCGTGCACTGACAAAGATATGCGATATGGTCTGTCTTAATGTCCTGTGGCTGATCTGCTGTATTCCGATTGTTACGATCGGCGCCGCTACGACGGCTTTATACACGATTATGCTGAAAATGGTAAAAAATGAAGAGGGATATATTTTCCGGGGATTTTTTAAGGCATTCAAATCTAATTTCAAGCAGAGCACGATCATATGGATCATTGTACTCTTACTGGGTATTGTATGTACGATCGATTACAGAGTAGCTGCCGTGATGCCCGGAACAGTCGGACTTGTAATGAGAACAATCTTTTTTTTGCTGGGATTCATCCTGCTGTCAGTTACGATTTATATCTTTCCGCTGACAGCCCGCTATGAAAACAGCATACGCGCTACATTCCGCAATGCGCTGATCCTTACAGTAGGAAAGCTTCCGTATACGCTTCTGATGGTAGCGGTTATGGTACTGGCGGTGATAGGTTCGCTGTGGAATACAGCGACTTTGATGTTTACGCTTCCGCTCTGGTTCCTTATCGGGGGATCGTTGATCGCATGGATCAATTCCTATATATTAAGAAGAGTGTTCTTAGTGTTTGAAAAGAATGACAACGGAACAGATGATAACAGTACAGGAGAAGAGGGGTAAAAGATGAATTTTCTGGAAGAACGAATTGTAAAAGACGGCGTAGTAAAAGAGGGAAATGTACTTAAGGTAGACAGTTTTCTGAATCATCAGATGGATATCAAACTACTGGATCAGATGGGAGCGGAGTTCAAGAGAAGGTTTGCGGACAAGCCGATCAATAAGATCCTTACCATTGAAGCTTCGGGAATCGGAATTGCATGTGTCGTGGCACAGCATTTTAATGTGCCGGTAGTGTTTGCTAAAAAATCTCAGAGTATCAATCTGGACGGAGATATGTATGTGGCTGAAGTTGAGTCCTTTACGCACAAATGTATTAATCATGTGATTGTAGCACAGAAGTTTCTGACACCGGAAGATCATGTGCTGATCATAGATGATTTTCTTGCAAACGGATGTGCGCTTCAGGGGCTGATCCAGATCGTACAGTCCTCCGGAGCTACAGTGGAGGGAATCGGGATTGCGATTGAAAAAGGATTCCAGTCCGGCGGACGGATCATACGTAATCTTGGTTTCCAGCTTGAGTCACTGGCTATTGTAGACGGAATGAATGCAGAGACCGGAGAAATCCAGTTCAGGGATCAGTCTAAAACGGAGCTGAACAGCGTAGAAAAAGCAGAGGATGAAATCTGCAGAAGTGCAACGCTTGACTAAATTCGGTTTATCGTACTGGCTGATAGTACA
>NZ_VMSO01000002.1 GCF_008691045.1 Mediterraneibacter catenae | reverse complement strand
CTGAATGTAACAGGTGATTTCTTCGTAGAAGA
This sequence comes from Mediterraneibacter catenae, assembly GCF_008691045.1. GTDB lineage: Bacteria > Bacillota > Clostridia > Lachnospirales > Lachnospiraceae > Mediterraneibacter > Mediterraneibacter ornithocaccae. Next base: position 323,934 of record NZ_VMSO01000002.1, on the reverse strand, counting down.
AGGCGAGCACTATGACATCGTTCTTAACAGAGAAGGTGCTGCTATCATCCACGTAGTATTCAAGAGCGAAGGCGGCAAGAACCTTGGCGGTGGAGACTACTTTGTAGACTATGACGGAGATGGAATTGCAAACTACAACGAGCTTACACTTCCGGAAGGATATGAGCTGATCGAGACAGGCGACTTCTTTGTAACAGCAGGACAGTCCTACACAATCGAGCTGAAGAAGATTCCGGAGGCTAAGCTCATCAATGTTACATTCTTCGATGAAGACGGCAACAACCTTGGCGGCGGAGATTATTTCGTAGACGAGGACGGAGACGGAATTGCAAATTACAGCGAGCTTGATCTTCCTGTAGGATATGAGCTGATCGTAACAGGCGACTTCTTTGTAGAGGACGGCGCTCATTACGACATCACTCTGAAACTTAGAGAGACAGTTCTGTTCGTAACATTTATAGATGTTAGCGGCAAAGTGGTTGACAAAGCAGTAGTGAAAGCAGGCGTTCCGGGATCACCGGACGAGGTACATGTATTTTCTCTTGGTGAAGCATTCGAGCTTCCGGAGGGATACCAGCTTGCAGAGGGGGTTGCACAGATTACAGATGTTCCGGTTCCGTATGGAACAGTAGGCGCATATGCAATGATCGTTGAGAAGATTGCTGAAGAGGATCCGGAAGATCCGACAGATCCGGAGGATCCGATAATACCGGAAGACCCGACAGATCCGGAAGATCCGACAGATCCGGAGGATCCGATAACACCGGAAGATCCGACAGATCCGGAGGATCCGACAACACCGGAAGATCCGACAGATCCGGAAGATCCGACAACACCGGAAGACCCGACAGATCCGGAAGATCCGACAGATCCGGAAGATCCGACAACACCGGAAGACCCGACAGATCCAGAAAATCCGACAACAGAGGATCCTGATGTGACAGATGACGCAAAAGATGATACTAAGGCAGATGATACAGATAAAGATAAAGCAGACGACAAGAATCCGGCTAAGAAAGACGGAGCACCGCAGACAGGCGATACAACATCACCGGTTATCCCTGTTACAGCAGGCGGATTAAGCCTTGCAGCTATTATCGGAGTTCTGGCTAGAAAACGTACCAAATAGTTTGTCCTATTCTCCCAAGGGATAATTACATAATGTAAAAAATATTGCCAAAAGCTGTACGTTTTTGGCAATATTTTTTTGGAGGAAATAATAAATGAAACGATGGATAAGTTGTATCATTGCAGGAGTATTGATGTGCTGCTGTCTGGCAGGGTGCTCCGGAGACAGTGAGGAAAAGGAAGCAACAGAAGAAAGCGTAAAGCCGCTGGTTATTGATTCGGAAACATATGGCAGCTTGTATGAGAACCTGCCGGATTCGGACGTGTCGTATACAGAGGAAGAGATTGACGACATTACTCAGGGCGTGAATGAGTGGGCCGGTAATACGCTCCTTGTAGACAGCAGTCTTGATGAGGAGACGAGAAATCTGATCGACCAGGGGTTATATGAGAGTGTTGTCTCAGAGGAAGATCTGGAGAATATAAAAAGCGACAGGGAGTCCTTTTACGGCGATGGCGCTGAAGTAACGATCAGCCTGACAGAAACCGCCGTGGCAAGCGCTACTGTTACGAGGTATAACAATAAAGACCTGGGAAGAGTCAGATGTGAGACACGTATCAGCGGAACACGTAATGGTGAGTTTTTCACACGCAGTTACCAGATGATTCTTGTAATAAGTTATAATGAAGGCGTTACGGCAGTATATGAGATAGGAAAAATCGAGTGGGAAGATCTGGAGCAGAATTAAGGAACTGCCCTGAAATCTCCTGTTTACGAGGGCGTTTTGCGGTGTTATACTATTGATTGAATATTGCGATAAGGAGTTTTTTGATATGGAACTTACAACGATTCGGGAGTTATTTAAGAACAGGGACGAGTACCTTGATAAGAAGGTTACTGTGGGCGGCTGGGTCCGCAGTCTCCGTGACTCCAAAACATTCGGATTCATCGTGGTGAATGACGGTTCTTATTTCCAGGCGCTTCAGGTCGTATACCACGACAAGATGGAGAACTTTGCAGAAGTTTCCAAATTAAATGTAGGAGCGGCCATTATCGTGACCGGTACGCTTGTAGCTACTCCGCAGGCGAAGCAGCCCTTCGAGATCCAGGCAGATGAAGTCCAGATCGAGGGAGCTTCCGCACCGGACTATCCGCTGCAGAAGAAACGCCACAGTTTCGAGTATCTGAGGACGATTTCTCATCTGCGCCCGAGAACAAATACATTTCAGGCGGTATTCCGTGTGCGTTCTCTGGCGGCGTATGCGATCCACAAGTTCTTCCAGGAGAGAGGATTTGTATATGTCCACACTCCGCTGATCACAGGCAGTGACTGCGAGGGCGCGGGAGAGATGTTCCGCGTAACGACTATGGATATGGAGAATGTACCGAAGAATGAGGACGGAACTGTAGATTATTCAAAGGATTTCTTCGGTAAGGAGACAAGCCTTACGGTGAGCGGACAGCTGAACGGCGAGACTTATGCACAGGCTTTCCGCAGCATCTATACGTTTGGACCGACCTTCCGTGCGGAGAATTCCAATACAACGCGCCATGCTGCAGAGTTCTGGATGATCGAGCCGGAGATCGCATTTGCAGATCTGGAAGATGATATGGACCTGGCGGAGGACATGCTCAAATATATCATCAGCTATGTGCTGGAGAATGCGCCGGAGGAGATGAACTTCTTCAACTCTTTTGTGGACAAAGGACTTCTGGAGAGGCTTCACAATGTGGCAAATTCTGATTTTGCGCGCATAACATACACAGAGGCGATTGAACTGCTCGAGAAGAACAATGACAAATTCGAGTACAAAGTTTCATGGGGCTGTGATCTTCAGACTGAGCATGAGAGATACCTTACGGAGCAGATCTATAAACGTCCGGTATTTGTGACAGATTATCCGAAGGAGATCAAGGCTTTCTATATGAAGCAGAATGATGATGGAAAGACTGTTGCAGCGGTAGACTGTCTTGTGCCGGGAATCGGAGAGATCATTGGCGGAAGTCAGAGGGAAGACGATTACGACAAGCTTCTGAACCGTATGAAAGAACTGGGGCTGAAAGAGGAAGATTACGGATTCTATCTTGATCTCAGGAAATATGGTTCCACGAGACATGCAGGATTCGGACTCGGATTCGAGAGGTGCGTGATGTATCTGACAGGCATGTCCAATATCCGTGATGTGATTCCGTTCCCGAGAACGGTGAACAACTGCGAACTGTAAACAGCAGAATTGCGGGAAAATAGAGAATGGCAGCGGGCTTTGCGAATGATGCGGGCTGAACTGTTTTAACTTAACAGGCAAGGGTGCAGGGGGATCGCTTTGTTGATTCATGTGCACCCTTGTCCTTTTTCTCGTTTACAGTATTCACCACCAGAGCGAAAAAACAGTAAAAGACAGGGGAGAAAAGTAAGATGAAGTTTATACATATAGCGGATGTGCATCTGGGAGCACAGCCTGATGCGGGCCCGCTGTACAGCAGGGGACGATCCCGGGAGTTGTGGGAGACCTTTGAGCGTGTGATTCGTGTCTGTGAGGATGAGCAGTCAGATCTCTTATTGATCGCGGGGGATCTGTTCCACCGCCAGCCTCTGGTCAGGGAACTGAGAGAAGTGGATTATCTCTTCTCTGAACTGACTCATACAAAAGTAGTCCTTATCGCAGGAAATCATGACTATGTCGGTACAAACTCCAATTACCGCACATTCCGGTGGAGTGAGAATGTATTTCCTCTTTTTGGTGAGAAACCGCAGTATGTGGATTTCCCGGAGCTTAAGACAGCCGTGTACGGGCTGAGCTATCACAGCAGAGAGATATCCCGGCCGCTGTATGACGGTTTTACAGCAGCGGGGGCGGAACCGTTTGAGATTCTTCTGGCACACGGGGGCGATGAGAAACATATTCCTTTCGACAGGCGCGCTATGGAGTGTGCGGGATTTGAGTATGTGGCGTTGGGGCATATACACAAACCTATGATCCTTAAGGAAGATCAGATCATTTATTCCGGAGCGCTGGAGCCTGTGGACAAGAACGATACAGGGCCGCACGGCTATGTAAAAGGCGAGATAACAGCATCGGGAGTCCGGACTCAGTGGATTCCGTGTGCTTCAAGAGAATACATTCATCTCGGGATCCAAATAAGCCCCGAAGATACAACAGGAAGTATCAAACGGGAGATTGAGAAACAAATACAAGAATATAGCAATGAAAATATTTACAAAATTATTTTGAGAGGTAAGCGGGATCACGATGTTTCTCTTGATACAGAACGTATGAAAGGCGGGCAGAATATAATAGAAATCCTGGATGAGACGAGCCCTGCCTATGATTTTGAGAAGCTGTACACCGAAAATGCGGACACGATTCTTGGGAGATACATCGAACAGTTCAGGGGATGCCGGGAAGGAAGCACAGAGTATCAGGCTCTGTGCGAGGGTGTAGAAGCTCTGCTTAACAGCAGACAGTGAGGGTGTTGGAATGGTAATAACAGAACTGTATATCAGGAATTTTGGAAAGCTGTCGGAGCAGCACTTCTATCTGCGGGATGGCGTTCAGGTGATCAGCGGAGAGAATGAATTCGGAAAGACAACCCTGCATGCATTTATAAGAGCAATGCTTTTCGGTATGGAGAGAGGGCGCGGCAGGGCGGCGGCGAAGGATGATTTCAGCCGCTATGAACCGTGGGATAATCCGGGCAATTATGCCGGGATTATGCGGTTTACCTGTGGCGGACGCAGCTTCAGGCTGGAGAGGGATTTCTCCCGCCATACGAGACATACGTCGCTCGTCTGTGAAAACGACGGGGAGGAATTGTCGGTAGAACACGGCGATCTGCAGGTGCTGCTGGGCGGCATGACTGCGGAGCTTTTTGACAATACGGTCTCGATCGGACAGATGAAAGCGGAGCCGGGACAGGAACTGTCTGACGCACTGGCAAATTATGCTGCTAATTATTATGAGACGGGCGGCGGAGAATTTGATCTGAGCGGCGTCCTGCGGAGCCTGAGCGAGAAGAAGCGGGCGGCCTTGCGAGAGCTCCGAAGGGAAGCAGAGGTCTACGGAGCAGAACAGGAGAAGCTCACGCAGGAAATCAAGTATCTGGAAGAGGATATCAGACAGCTCCGCATGGAGTACAGGGAAAAGGAGAAAGAGCTGAAAGACCTGGAGAACGCGGAAAGCCGCGAAGAGACAGAGCGGTCCACAGCGCCGCACGGGCCGGCGGGAATAGCCTCCAGGACGAAAGCAGCGCTTATGGCCGTGGGCGGTTTTGCCATGATATGTATGGGAGCAGCGGGACTGCTGCAAAGCCGGGGGATGCCAGGAGGATTGCCTGAGATAATGCTTGCGCTTATTACAGGGGCAGCCGGGCTGGCCGGTCTTATCCTGTTCGCAGCGGGAATTATAAAGCTTCGGGCGAGGACAGAGGCACAGTCAGCGTCAGCAGAAAGAGCGGACGTTCAAAATGCTGACAGTGACACGCAAAGAAGATTGAGCTGGGAGCTGGAACGGCTTCAATCTGAATGGAAAGAAAAAGAGTTAAGATGCGGAAATATCCGGGAACAATATGAAGAGCAGGGGAAGAGCGAAAAGCAGCTCCGCCTCGAAGAGCAGTGCCGGGCGCTGGAAATCGCAGAAGAGAGGATGCAGAAGGCGGCGAGGGTGACCGGGGCGAGTATGGACCGCAGGGTAAGCCGGAGGGCGTCGGAGATATTTTCCGCTGTGACCGACGGAAGATATCATTCTGTTGAGATCAGCCGGCAAAAGGGCATTACCGTGTGGGACGGCGTCAGACGTATTCCTGTGGAGCGTCTGAGCCGGGGGACGATCGAGCAGATCTATTTCTCTGTCAGGATGGCAGCGGCAGAGACACTGGCAGAGGAGCCTGTTCCAATAATACTTGACGATGTATTCGCGTTTTATGATGACAAAAGATTGGAATCTGTATTAAAATGGTTGAGCAGACAGGAAAAGCAGGTTATAATATTTACCTGTCATAAGAGAGAAGAGAGAATGCTTAATGCGGCGCAGGGAAAATAAAACTTCCCGCTTTATGGAAGCTGATTGAAAGATAAATTTAGGAAAGAGGAGTTTCAGATGAAGATAAAGTTGCCCAGAAAAGTGCTGATGATCATTAATAATCTGCAGCTCCACGGGTACGAGGCGTACGCAGTGGGAGGCTGTGTGCGCGATTCGATACTGGCGAGAAGACCGGAGGACTGGGATATCACTACGTCTGCCCGCCCGGAGGAGATCAAGAAGCTGTTTCGCAGAACTGTAGACACCGGGATCGAGCACGGTACGGTTACAGTGCTTCTGGGAAAGGACAGCTACGAGGTGACGACCTACAGGATCGACGGTGCTTATGAGGACAGCAGACATCCGAAAGAGGTGCGGTTTACTAACCGGCTGGAGGAGGATCTGAGGAGAAGAGACTTTACGATCAATGCTATGGCATATAATGATGAGATACGTCTGGTAGATGTATTCGGCGGGATGCAGGATCTGAATCATCATTTAATCCGGTGTGTTGGGGAACCGAAAGAGCGCTTTGGTGAAGATGCGCTGAGAATACTGCGGGCGGTGCGTTTTTCCGCCCAGCTTAATTTCCCGATCGAGCCAAAGACAGCAGGGGCTGTCAGGGAGCTGGCTCCCACGCTTAAAAATATCAGTGCGGAGAGGATACAGACCGAACTGGTCAAGCTTCTCGTATCGCCTCACCCGGAGCGCATTCAGGATGCATATGAGCTGGGTATCACAAAGGTGATCCTGCCTGAGTGGGACGCCATGGTGGGAGTAGAGCAGAATACCCCCCATCACAAATACGATGTGGCGCAGCATACACTTCGTGCGATGAAAAATATAAAGCGTGATAAGATCCTGCGGCTCACCATGCTTTTTCACGACATGGGCAAACCGGCTGTCAGGACGACAGATGAAAATGGAAGAGATCATTTTAAGGGCCATGCCCTGGTCAGCGAGGAGATCGCGAGAAAGGTGATGCGCAGGCTGAAGTTTGACAATGATACAGTAAAGAAAGTGACCAGACTTGTCTGCTACCATGATTACCGGATGGAAGCTACGCCGAAAAATGTGCGCCGGGCCATGAACCGGATCGGTGTGGAGCTTTTCCCGTATTACCTTGCGGTCCGGATGGCGGATGCAAAGGCTCAGAGCCCGTACCGTAGGAGAGAGAAGATCGAGAATATCATTGCTGTACGGGAACTGTATCAGGAGGCGCTGATAAAGGATGAGTGCGTCACTCTGCGCCAGCTCGCCGTGAGCGGCAGGGATCTGATGGAGTTGGGGATGCGGCCGGGCCGTGAGCTTGGCAGTATGCTGAGTGAGCTCCTGGAATATGTGATCGACGATCCTCAGCGTAACACAAAGGAAAATCTCTGTACTTATGTAAAAGAAAAACTTGGTTTGTAATCATACTCGGGCTGTCCCCGTCATACATTAGAGAGAGTCAGAATACGCGGTGACAGGGGGCAGCCATGAGAGAAGAATACGAACTGGAAGTATTGGAGCATTATGATATAGAAGTGAAGGGCACCCGAAAGATAAGGGGTGCGTTTTTTTGCGATACAGATGAGGGAACGATGCTGCTGAAAGAGACGAAGATATCCGGGCGGCGCGCTCCCTTATTGTATACAGTGCTCAGTACCATTGAAGATCAGGGGAATGTTAAAGTCGACACTCCCGTCTATACAAAGGACGGTGAACTGGTCGTGAGCTCCCGGGACGGAAAAACATATATGCTGAAAAAGTGGTATCCGGGCAGAGAGTGTGATGTGCGTCAGGAACGGGAACTGCTTAAAGCAGCAGAACGCCTTGCCGTACTGCACCGGGAACTGGAGAAGATTCCCTGCGGCGTTCAGGATCCCTCTTCGCCGGCTCTCCTGAAAAGCAGGGATCCTATTGATGAGATTCGGCGGCACAACAGAGAACTCAAGAAAGTGCGGAGTTTTATCCGGGGCCGGGTGACCAAGAATGAGTTTGAGTATCTGTTCCTTGACAGCTTTGATAAAATGTATCAATTGGCGGAAAATGTTCTGTCGAGGATGCAGGATTCAGGATGCAGCGAACTCTGCCACAGTAGTACTGACCATGGATATCTGGTACACGGGGAGTATAATTATCACAATCTCCTTGTTACAGAAACAGATATGGCGGTGACGAATTTTGAACATCTTCATATCGGTATCCAGGCGCATGATTTATATTATTTTCTCAGAAAGATAATGGAAAAGTATATATGGAAACAAAAAACTGGACAGAAGATTCTCGACGTATATGAAACGACGAGGAAACTGAGTACCATGGAGAGGGAGTACGTAGGGCTCCGCCTGGCCTATCCTGAAAAATACTGGAAGACTGCGAGCAGCTATTACCATTCCAATAAAGCCTGGCTTCCTCAGAAATACGTAGAAAAACTGGAACTTGCAGTGCGGCAGAATGAGGAAAAAAACGCTTTTCTGGAAAATATTTTTTCCATCAGGATATAGTAAAGATCAGTTGCTGTTTCAGCGGAAACATGGTATATTAATACTGGATTTATTGTGATTTTTATATGAAAAATCAACACAAAAAATGGTAGGAGTGGTAAAAATGTATCAAAAAGAGTATGAACGCTGGATGGCAGCTGATCTGGAAGATCCGGATCTGAAACCGGAACTGTCGAAAATCGAAGGAAATGATGAAGAGATTAAAGAGCGTTTCGCGGTAGCGCTGAAATTCGGTACAGCCGGGCTGCGCGGCGTCCTCGGAGCAGGGACGAACCGTATGAATATCTATGTGGTTCGTCAGGCTACACAGGGACTTGCTAACTGGGTGAAGACTCAGGGCGGAACACAGACAGTTGCGATCAGCTACGACAGCCGTTTGAAGAGCGACGTATTTGCTAAGACAGCGGCAGGTGTACTTGCTGCCAACGGAATCAAGGTAAGGATCTATGATGCACTGATGCCGGTGCCGGCGCTTTCATTTGCGACACGGTATTATAACTGCAATGCAGGTGTTATGGTGACAGCATCCCACAATCCTGCAAAATATAACGGATATAAGGCGTACGGACCGGACGGATGCCAGATGACGGACGATGCAGCGGCGATCGTATACGATGAAATCCAGAAGACAGACGTGCTGACAGGCGCAAAATACATGTCTTTTGCACAGGGGGTTGAGGAAGGTCTGATCCGCTTCGTAGGCGATGACTGCAAGAAAGCTCTCTACGACGCGATCGAATCCCGCCAGGTACGTCCGGGTCTCTGTAAGACAGCAGGGCTGAAGCTTGTATACAGTCCATTGAATGGTTCAGGTCTTGTTCCTGTGACACAGGTGTTAAAAGACATCGGCGTGACAGATATTACGATCGTTCCGGATCAGGAGTATCCGAACGGTTATTTTACAACCTGCAGTTATCCGAATCCGGAGATTTTTGCAGCTCTTGAGCAGGGGCTTAATCTTGCAAAAGAGACAGGCGCCGACCTGATGCTTGCGACAGATCCGGACGCTGACCGCGTCGGTATCGCTATGAAATGCCCGGACGGATCTTATGAGCTGGTAAGCGGAAATGAAGTCGGCGTACTGCTTCTTGATTACATCTGTGCAGGGCGCATCGAGAAAGGCACGATGCCGGAGAATCCGGTGGCAGTAAAATCTATCGTGTCCACCCCGCTTGCCGATGCAGTGGCTGAGAAATACGGCGTAGAACTGCGCAGTGTCCTGACCGGTTTCAAATGGATCGGAGATCAGATCGCACAGCTCGAGGAAGCCGGAGAGGTAGACCGCTTTATCTTCGGATTTGAGGAGAGCTACGGCTACCTTGCAGGACCGTATGTGCGTGACAAAGACGCTGTCATCGGCTCTATGCTGATCTGTGAGATGGCAGCTTACTACAGAAGTATCGGAAGTTCCCTGAAACAGAGAATGGAAGAGATTTACGCAGAATACGGCCGCTATCTGAACAAGGTGGACAGCTTCGAGTTCCCGGGCCTGAGCGGAATGGACAAGATGTCCGGTATCATGCAGGGCTTAAGAGAGAATCCGCTGACAGAGATCGCGGGATATAAGGTTACTTCCGTGACAGATTATCAGAAACCGGAAGAGACAGGCCTTCCGGCAGCTAATGTACTGATTTACAAGCTGGAGAATAATGAGACGGTTATCGTACGTCCTTCAGGAACAGAACCAAAGATCAAGATCTACTACACAACATTGGGTAAAGACCTCGCTGAAGCCGAGAAAGAGAAAGAAAAACTCGCTGAAGCACTCAAACCGGTCATGGCATAGAAGGTTTGCCGCAAAAAACGGTGAAACTTCTTGACAAAGCCCAGGTAAACCGGTATAACAATACATAAAGGTGGAAAATGCGGACGTTTGGGCGTTTTCCTCTTTAATAAATTAGAATAGAAATTGTATGTATGTACAATAAAGAGGAGGAATTTATCCATGAACAAAACAGAATTGATCGCAGCTATTGCAGAGAAAGCAGAGATTTCCAAGAAAGATTCTGAGAAAGCATTAAAAGCTTTTGTTGATGTAGTTACAGAGCAGCTTAAAAACGATGATAAGGTTCAGCTTGTAGGATTCGGAACATTTGAAGTAAGCAAGAGAGCTGCAAGAGAGGGAAGAAATCCGCAGACAGGTAAGACAATGAAGATCGCAGCATGCAAGGCTCCGAAATTCAAAGCAGGAAAAGCTTTAAAAGATGCTATCAACTAATCTCAGATTAACTATAGAGTGAGTAATAAAAGTACAGGCACTTACGATGGGAGAACATTGTAAGTGCCTTTTTGACAGAAAGGAAGAAAAATGCGTTTAGACAAATTTTTGAAGGTATCAAGACTGATCAAGAGACGGACAGTTGCAAACGAGGCGTGCGATGCAGGGCGTGTCATGGTAAATGACAAACCGGCCAAAGCGTCCGCACAGGTGAAACCGGGAGATGTGATCGAGATTCAGTTCGGCACACGCAATGTGAGAGTTGAAGTGCTGGAACTCAAGGATACGACAAAGAAAGATGAGGCGGCTGATCTCTTCAAATACTTATAGGAATAATTCCGAACAACCTCTCATATATTTAAAAACAGAGTGGGAGGGAGCGCGGATGGAAGAACAGCGTATTGCAAAATCACACAAGCTCGTGGTGAATAACAGAAAAACAAGTATGGTGACAGGCGTTCTTGATGTCCTGTCTTTCGATCTAAACGAGATCCTGCTGGAGACAGAACAGGGCATGCTGATGGTAAAAGGGACGGATCTTCATGTAAACAGGCTGAGCGTGGAAAAAGGTGAAGTCGATCTGTCGGGGAATATCGACAGTATCGCATATTCCAGCGCTGCGCCGACAGGGAAGCAGGGGGAAAACTTCCTGTCAAAACTCTTTAAGTAGGAGCGGTGTATGATACTGGGAATCGGAACAGAGGGGAGTGTCTTTCTGTATGCGGGGCTGGCAGGCGTCTCTGTGCTGTGCGCATATTATGCTCTTGTATGTTTCAGAAAGCTGATACCGCACAGACTGATTGCGGTCGGCATAGAAGATGTAATATTCTGGGTTGTGGCAAGCGTCTACATATTTCGGCGAATGTATGATACTACTTATGGAAGTATCCGCTGGTTTTTTATGCTTGGCATACTGTGCGGAGCGGGAACAGCATATCTTGTTTTTCGTCTGTGCGGTAAAATTTATGCAAAGGTCAAGAAAAGTCTTGAAAAGTATAAAAAAACCAGATAAAATATTTTTATATTGGGGTGTAAAAATATTTGATAAGATGGGTGAGTATGGATGAGTAAGACAAGACGACAACAGGCAGCGGGACGTCGGCAGGGCAGAAAGAATAATGCGAGGCTCAGGCATTATAAGCGGAGCATACTGATGATCTGTATGGTGCTTGCGTTCCTTGGCGGGGCTCTTGCAGTTGGTTCCATGAGACTGCAGGCTAAGAATGACAGCTATAAGGCTCAGGAAGAAGAACTGCAGGCGCAGATTAAGGAAGAACAGCAGCGGTCGGAAGAGATCGATGAATTTGAAGAATACGTCAAGACGGACGACTATATTAAAGATACCGCAGAGGACAAGCTGGGGCTGGTCGATCCGGACGAGATTATATTTAAGCCGTCAAATTAATGAGACGGTCAGGTAAAATCGAATAGTAAAAAGAAAATATACAAATGAAAACTCCGGGAGAATCCTCCCGGAGTTTTTGTTTGACAGAGACTGCCTGCTCAGACGGGGACATATATCAGAGGTATCCGGGCAGCAGGCGGGAGAATCAGAAAGGAGATAGGCCATGAATGAGGGACCGGTGCTCCACGGAAGCCCCTATGTGGAACAGATAGAAAAATATGCCCATTCTCTGAAACAGCTCTCGAGGACTTTCCTGGGGCTTGAGGAGAAGAAAAAGGCATTTTCAAATGAGGAGATAGAAGAGATGTTCACCCGGGTGAGAGAGAAAGTGTGCGGCAAATGCGAAAAATGCGGCTGGTGCTGGGGAGAAAATTTCGTACATACATATCAGATGGGGTATGAGCTCCTTTCCGCTGTAGACCAGTACGGGAATGAACTTAATACAGAAGTGAAGCGGAAACTCATGCAGCGCTGCATTATGGCGCCGCGTTTTTTACGGGAGATGCTGGCGGGATTTCATGATGCGAGACAAAATATCATATGGGTGAACCGGATCGCCCGCAGCAGGGAAAGCTGTGCAATACAGATGGATACATTTGCCGATATGATCGAAAATACGACCAGAGAGCTTGAAAACAGCATTTTTACGGACGAGAGGCTTGAGAAAAGGATAACGGCTGTGCTGAAGAAAAAAGGACTCCGCGTGCTGTATACATATTTCTTTATGAACGGAGAGGGGAAATATGAGATCCACGTTACGGTCAGAAGTATCAGGAAACAGAAAGTAACAGTTAAGGAAGTAGTGAGTGCTGTTTCGGAATGTGTAGGAAGAAAATTCATTCTCCCGGGGGACAGTGCCCGGATGATAGGGAGTGAATACATGACGGTTGTGTGTGTGGAAGGACCGTCTTTCTATATTATGCACGGTACGGCGAGGATCGGGAAAGACTGTGACCGGATATCCGGGGATAACTTTGCTCTTATGGAGATGCCGGGTGGAAAATATGCAGTGGCTCTCTCGGACGGAATGGGATCAGGGGAGACAGCATGCAGGGAGAGCACACTGGTCATAGAGCTTCTCGAGGAGCTTTTAAGTGCGGGGTTTCCTGAGAAAACAGCAATCCAGATGATCAACACTACTCTTGTCATCGGGCGGGAGGAGATTCATTATTCCACAGTGGATATGACAGTGTTCGATCTGTATTCCGGTGAGTGCGAGGTTATCAAAGCGGGGGCGTCTTCTACTTTTATCAAGAAGAAGGACAGTGTTGAACATCTGAGTTCTACAAGCCTTCCAATCGGTGTGATGAACCATATAGAGATCGACTCGGTAAAACGGCAGCTTGAGGACGGGGATTTTGTAATCATGGTGACAGACGGCGTGCTGGACGCACTGCCGGTAGGAGAGCAGGACATCCTGCTGGAGACGATCATACAGGGCAGCGAGATTGCCAACCCGAAAGAAATGGCGCATCACGTCCTTGAACAGGTGCTGGCGTGGACGGGAAAAGAGCCGGCAGATGACATGACCGTGATGGCGGTGGGAATATGGCGGGACGGCTCTTTACAATTGGAAATGAATTAGTTATAGTTTACATATGATGAAGAATATAATAGAACAGACAGAATCATTTATCAGAAAATACGGCATGATCGAAAAGGATGATGTGGTGATCGCAGGCGTATCGGGCGGAGCGGATTCGGTATGCCTGCTTTTTATACTCTGTGCATTGAGAAATAAGATTGGTTTCCAGGTGATGGCATGTCATGTCAACCACGGGATACGGGGCGCGGAAGCCGATGCCGATGAAGCTTTTGTGAAGGAACTGTGCAGACAGTTGGATGTGCCGAGCCGTTTTTTTCATAAAAATGTGGAATTAATTGCCAGAAAGCGGAAACAATCTTCAGAGGAGGCGGGACGCGCTGTCCGGCGGGAGGCGTTTGAGACGATGTGCAGGGAAGACGGCGGAACGAAGATCGCCACGGCCCACCACAGAGATGATAATGCAGAGACCGTACTCCTTAATATTGCGCGCGGGACCGGACTGAAGGGCCTGTGCGGCATTCGCCCGGTCCGGGGAAAGTGGATCCGGCCGCTCCTGGCGCTTGGCAGAGAGCAGATTGAGGACTGGCTGCGAGAGCAGAAGATTACCTGGTGTACGGATGCAACAAATGCAGAAGATATCTACACAAGGAACCGCATCCGCCATAACATACTTCCGGCCCTGAGAGAACAGGTCAATGAAGGGACGGTCCGGCACTTGGAGGAACTGTCCGTACAGGCACAGGAAGTGTGGGAATATCTGGAACAGGGAACAAAACAGGCATGGGAACGCTGTGTAAGCCTGCCGCGGACCGGAGAGCATAAAAATGAAGGACAGGGCAGCAGTACCCCTGTGTACGGGGAAGCATACGGCGGCCTGCTGATCGGCAGAGAGGCCTTCAGACATGAGATGCCTGCCGTACAGAAGCAGCTTCTCAAAGTATGTCTGGCGTCTGTCCGCGGAGGAGAGAAAGATATCGGGACGGTTCATCTGAACGCGCTTGCGGAGCTCTTTGACCGGCAGTGCGGGAAGGTGCTGGACCTGCCGGGCGGCGTGACTGCCGGGCGGATATATGAAGGTATCCTGCTGGGAAAACAAGACGGAGATGAAAAGGGAAACAGCGGGAAAACAAACGGCGCGGCAGAAGTAAAGCCGGAAGAAGTCCGTCTGAATATCCCAGGGGTGACATTTCTCCCGGATGGAATCCATAAAGTGATATGCCGGTTTGTGGACGCTGCTGATGCCGACAAGGCGAAGGAGATCCCACAAAAAAGCTACACGAAATGGTTTGACTATGATATAATAAAATGTAGTCTTTCCGCGAGGACGCGGCAGAGCGGGGACTATCTGGTGGTGGATGAAAAAGGGAGCCGCCAGAAACTGAAGTCCTGGTTTATCAATGAGAAGATCCCTAGAGAGAACAGGGATAAGATGCTTCTTATTGCAGACGGACAGCATATCGTATGGATACCGGGACACAGAATGAGCCGTGCCTGTCAGATCAGTAACAGGACAGAGAAGATTCTTGAGATAAAGATAACGGAGGATAAGAAAAATGTCAGAGAAGATCAGAGTGCTGGTTCCGGAAGAGAAGGTTGACGAGAGGATCAGAGAGCTTGGAAGACAGATCAGTGAAGATTATGCGGGAAAACAGGTCCATTTGATCTGTGTGTTAAAGGGCGGTGTGTTCTTTATGTGTGAGCTTGCGAAGCGCATTACCGTGCCGGTCTCCATGGATTTTATGTGCGTAGGAAGCTACGGAGACGGGACAGCGTCAAGCGGTGTCGTGCGTATCGCAAAGGATCTTGACGAGTCCATTGAGAATAAAGAAGTTCTCATTGTGGAGGATATTATCGACTCAGGCAATACCCTGTATTACCTGATCGACGTACTTAAAAAGAGAAATCCGGCCAGCATGAGGCTGTGCACGCTTCTGGACAAACCGGACAGAAGAGTGAAAGATGTGAAAGTTGACTACTGCGGATTCGAGATCCCGGATGAGTTCGTGGTAGGTTATGGGCTTGATTACGCCCAGAAATACAGAAATCTTCCTTACATCGGCGTGGTGGAAGGACTGGAATAGGAAGGAGCATAAGGTTTGGACAATAACAGGAAATACAGGGGCGTCAGCGGTTCTACAATACTTATGTTTATTGTGGTCGTGATAGCGGCGCTCTGGATGGCAAGCCGGATGCAGGTACACCGGCAGGAAATGACGTATACAGACTTTGTTTCCCAGGTTGAACAGGAAAATGTGACGGATGTATACATCGATCAGAATAAAGCTGTTCCCACGGGTACGGTGTCATTCGTGCTAAAAGATGAGAATGAGGCCAGGACAGTAAATGTATCCAACGTAGAGGACGTGGAAGATCTGCTCGATGAACATGATGTGGTATACGGCGTGTCGGCGATACCGGAGGATTCTATATTTATGACGATCCTGATCCCGGTGCTGGTCACACTGGCCGGCGTGATGCTCATCTTTTATCTGATGAACCGTCAGGGCGGCGGGGCCAATGCCAAAGCGATGAATTTCGGTAAGAGCCGTGCGCGGATGACGAGTCAGAATGAGATCAAAGTGACATTTGCGGATGTGGCAGGTCTCAAAGAGGAGAAAGAAGAGCTGGAGGAGATTGTTGATTTTCTGAAGGCACCGAAGAAATATGTACAGGTAGGAGCAAGGATCCCGAAAGGAGTTCTTCTTGAGGGACCTCCGGGAACCGGAAAAACGCTGCTCGCAAAGGCAGTTGCAGGTGAGGCGGGAGTTCCGTTTTTCAGTATTTCAGGATCGGACTTCGTGGAGATGTTTGTGGGCGTCGGCGCATCCCGTGTGCGTGATCTGTTCCAGGATGCAAAGAAAAATGCACCGTGTATTGTGTTTATCGATGAGATCGATGCCGTAGCAAGACGGCGCGGGAGCGGACTTGGCGGCGGACATGACGAGAGGGAGCAGACGCTGAACCAGCTTCTTGTAGAGATGGATGGATTTGGCGTGAACGAAGGAATCATCGTTATGGCGGCGACGAACCGTAAGGATATTCTTGATCCGGCGATCTTAAGACCGGGGCGATTCGACCGCAATGTTATCGTCGGACGCCCGGATGTAGGCGGAAGAGAGGAAATTCTTAAAGTTCATGCAAGGAACAAACCACTCGGAGAAGACGTGGATCTGAAACAGATTGCCCAGACAACGGCAGGGTTTACAGGTGCGGATCTGGAGAACCTTCTGAATGAGGCGGCAATCCTTGCAGCAAAAGACAACAGAGTATATATATTGCAGCAGGATATCCGTCATGCGTTTGTCAAAGTAGGTATCGGCCCTGAGAAGAAGAGCCGTATCGTATCCGAGAAAGAGCGGCGCATCACGGCATATCATGAGGCAGGTCATGCGATTCTGTTCCATGTGCTGCCGGACGTGGGACCTGTATACAGCGTATCTATTATTCCGACAGGAGGGGCAGGCGGATACACGATGCCCCTGCCGGAGAGGGACGATATGTTTAATACGAAAGGCCATATGCTTCAGGAGATTACAGTATCGCTCGGAGGCCGCGTAGCTGAAGAGGAGATATTTGACGATATCACTACGGGGGCTTCCCAGGATATAAAACAGGCGACGGCAATCGCAAAATCAATGATCACCAAGTTCGGTATGTCCGAGAGGCTTGGTCTGATCAACTATGACAATGACAGTGATGAAGTATTTATCGGACGCGACTTCGGACATACCTCTAGAGGTTATGGTGAGAAAGTAGCGGGAACGATAGATGAAGAAGTGAAGAGAATCATTGACGAGTGCTATCTGAAAGCGCGTGCGATTATTCAGAAACATCATGATGTGCTGGATGCATGTGCAAAACTTCTGCTCGAGAAAGAGAAGATAACAAGAGCCGAGTTTGAAGCTTTGTTTGAGGACAGCCAAAAAGAGGAGGCATGATGTTATGAACAGAGAAGCGCTGTTCTGCGATGGTACGCAGGATTATGTGATCCCTGCCGAACCGGACGTAAATGAGAAGATCGTACTGAAATTCAGGACGGCACACAATGACGTAGAGGAAGTAAAACTGCTTACGGGCGACCGCAGCTATTCGATGTGGAAGATATCAGCCGGTGACGAGTTCGATTTTTATGAGATCGAATGGCAGCTCGGAACGGAACCTTTCCATTATTCCTTTGAGATAAAAAGTGGAGAACAGCTTTGGTATTATAACCGGTACGGTGTCTCTGACCATAGAGAAGATTATTATGCCTATACGGTTGTTCCGGGATTCAAGACGCCGGAATGGGCAAAAGGTGCGGTTATGTATCAGATCTTCGTGGATCGATTCTGCAACGGGGATCCGTCAAATGATGTAGAAGATGCAGAATATATCTATATTGGAGCGCCAACTAAGAGAGTGAAGGAGTGGAATCAGGTGCCGGAGGCACTTGATATCCGCAATTTCTATGGCGGGGATCTTCAGGGGGTTATGGATAAGCTGGACTATCTTCAGGATCTGGGGATAGAAGTGATATATTTTAATCCGCTGTTTGTCTCACCATCCAACCATAAATACGATATTCAGGATTATGATTATATTGATCCTCATTACGGAAAGATCGTTGCTGACGGAGGCGAGGCTCTGCCGGCGGGGGCGCAGGATAATATCCATGCCACGAAATATCAGAAGCGGGTGGGAGATATCCGCAACCTCGAGGCAAGCAATGAGTTGTTTGCAAAGCTTGTGGAAGAGATGCACAGACGCGGGATGCGAGTGATCCTTGACGGTGTGTTCAATCACTGTGGATCGTTTAACAAATGGCTGGACCGTGAACGCATCTATGAGCCTCAGCCGGAATATCCGAAGGGTGCATATGTAAGTGCGGACAGTCCTTACAGGGATTTTTTCCATTTTCATGATGACCGTAATGAGGCATGGCCGTACAACGGGAGCTATGACGGATGGTGGGGACACGATACCCTGCCAAAGCTTGCATATGAGGATTCGCCGGAACTTGAGCAATATATAATGGATATAGGAAAGAAATGGGTTTCCCCTCCGTACAATGTGGACGGATGGCGTCTGGATGTGGCTGCCGATCTCGGCTGCAGTAACGAATATAATCACATGTTCTGGAAACGATTCAGAAAAGAAGTAAAAGAAGCGAATCCGGACGCACTGATCCTGGCGGAACACTATGGAGACCCTATCGAGTGGCTTCAGGGGGACGAGTGGGACAGTGTTATGAATTATGATGCTTTCATGGAGCCGCTGACCTGGTTCCTCACGGGGATGGAGAAGCACAGCGACGAGCGGCGAACTGATCTGTGGGGGAATCCGGATAACTTTGTGGGGGCGATGCGCCACTTTATGGCAAGTATGCTCACTCCGTCGCTTCAGGTGGCGATGAATGAACTGTCAAATCACGATCATTCAAGATTCCTGACACGTACCAATCATATTGTAGGGCGTGCAGAACATGTCGGTGCGAAAGCAGCAGAGGAGGGAATCAATCATGCGGTCATGCGTGAAGCTGTGACAGTTCAGATGACCTGGGTAGGAGCGCCGACGATCTATTACGGCGATGAGGTCGGACTGTGCGGCTTTACAGATCCGGATAACAGACGGACATACCCGTGGGGCAGAGAGAATAAAGAACTTCTTGAGTTCCATAAAGAAATGATACGGATACATAAAGAAGAAAAGCCTCTCAGAAAAGGATCCGTAAAACTGTTATATTCAGATTATAATGTTCTGGCATATGCGAGGTTCCAGGGAGACGAGCAGATTGTGGTAGTGCTCAACAACAGTAAGGAATTAAAGCAGATCACAGTACCTGTATGGCTCTCGGGTGTACACAAAGAAGGCCGGATGAAGCGTCTGATCTACACGTACGAAGAAGGCTATACGACGGCGTATGATGAGTATATCGTAGAGAACGGAGAAATCGTGATCAATATGGGAAGGCATTCGGCTGCAGTGTTAAAACCTGTCAGATCGGAATGGAATAGCGGCTCTGTATGATCGAGATCAAATAATAGAAAGAGATTCAGAAGAAAAAGAAATCCGGGTGACTCCGGATTCTTTTCTTATAATTGTGGACTGTTCAAAAACAGAAAAACTGGCTGTTTTGACACGGTCTGACACATGGTATCATTGACCGAAGACGAAAACAGAGAAAGCAGGAAGAAAGATATGACAAAGAAGATAGCAGTGATCAATGACCTTTCAGGATTTGGAAAATGTTCTCTCACGGCTGCAATCTCGACAATCGCAGCTATGGGAGTACAGCCGTGTCCTCTTCCGACAGCGGTTTTAAGTGCACAGACAGGGTATCCGAGCTATTACTGCGATGATTATACAGACCGGATGGAATACATCTATAAAGAGTGGGAGAAGATGCAGGTACATTTCGATGGTATCTATACCGGATTTATGTCCGGGGAACATCAGATCAGGAAGACGTTCGAATTTCTTGATATATTTTATGAAAAGGATACTTTTCTACTGGTGGATCCAGTGATGGGAGATAACGGGAGACGCTTTTCAATCTTTACTTCGGAGATGGAGACTGAGATGAGGAAGCTGGCCCTGCGGGCTGATGTTATCACACCGAATCTGACGGAGCTGTGTCTGCTGACGGATACGGATTACAGGATGATCAAAGAGCTGACGGCAGAAGAGCATCTTGTGACCGTAGCGGAACAGATGGCAAAAAATATGATGGCGGGAGGCACGAAGGAAGTGCTTGTCACAGGGATTCGCTTTACTGACCAAGAGAACGGACAGGAGATGATGGGAAATCTGGCAGTGACAAAAGAGGGAACATCGTTTTCGGCAGCGCCGTTTATAGGGGAAAGCTTTTCCGGCACAGGGGATCTCGTCGCTTCGGTGGTTGCAGCGGGGAAGGTCCGGGGAGACAGTCTTGCGGAGTCGATGGAGCTTGCGGGGAAGATGATCGGACGGGCGATTACAGATTCGGTCAGGAATGAAGTACCGCGAAACGACGGTGTGGACTATGAACAGTATCTGTGGATGCTCGGGGAGAAAAACAGAGACAAATACGGACGGCAGACTTTTTGAGGTCTGCCTTTTTTCGTGCAACAAAAAGAGCCTGATCTGACTCTAATATAAAACAGGAAAATACTACATGACAGGCAGGAAATGTTATAGTTGAATTGTTATCTGACAATTGGGTGAGAGGAGGGCTGCGGATGAACGGAAACGGGAATGAGCCGCAGGAAGAGCTGCAGCTGATAAGGCGGGCAAAAAGGGGAGATGTCAAAGCGTTCTCCAGATTATATGCCGGAATCTATACGGAATTGTATAAGTTTGCCCTGTATACGATACGTCACCGTCAGGACGCCGAAGATGCTGTGAGCGAGACGGTGATGATCGCATGGGAAAAGATGAAGCAGCTGAGAAAGGACGAGTCTTTCAAAAGCTGGATGTTCACGATACTGAACAACCAGTGCAGAAGAATCCTGCGGGAACAGCGGAGAAGGACAGGGGCGGATTCCCAGAATGGTGAAAGTCCGGAGATGGAGAAGAAACTTTGCAGCGAACCTGATTATGCAGGACAGCATGATGTCAGGGAGGCGTTCGGAATGCTTGATGAAGACGAACGCATTATCGTTGCATTCTCTATATTCGGCGGTTACCAGAGTGATGAGATCGGCAGGATGACAGGGTATAATCCAGCTACCGTCCGGTCGAAGAAAAAGCGGGCACTGGAGAAGATGAGAAAGATCATTGAACCGGAAGTGTAGTGCGGGCTGAGAGGAGGATGGATATGGAAGATCGGGAAAAGAAATTAGAAGAGCTTATTCGTTCTATGGCGGAAGACACGGGCATCCCGGCGTCAATCCACCCGGATGCTATGGAGAAAAAGCTTGAGGCAGTGAAGACAGCGAAGAAACGAAAACTCAGGAGAGCATATATTGCCGCTGCGGCAGCGGCGTGTCTGTGCGTTGCTGTGGGGATTGCTGGCGGATATACGCATTTCTTCAGTGGAAATCCGGGGGCGGCGGATATGTCATCCGGCTCGGCGGGCAGTGCGGCAGGAGCCGGGGGATCAGAAGATGCGGGGACAGCGAACAGTGCGTCAGCCGGAGAGGAGGGCTCGGGCGAGAACCTGATTGCTTCGGCCGAAGATTACGACGAGATATATGAATATATACAGGCAGAACGAGAGCAGGATGGAACTGCCGATGGGTTCGGTTTCACGGCGGAGACGGAATCAGCAGCCGATACGGGTGCATCCGCAAGCAGTACAGACGGCGCCGGGGTATCGTCGCAGGGCAATGCCGGCAATTCGTATTCTGATACCAATGTGAGAGAGGAAGGAGTCGGTGAAGCAGATATTGTAAAGACCGACGGCGGCTGCCTTTATATCGTGAATGGACAGACTGTCGAGATTGTCGGGATCGAGTCGGCAGAGATGGAAGAACTGTCGGAAATCCGTCTGGCGGACGACTGTTATGTGGCAGAACTTTACGTGCAGGATGACAGGCTTGCCATATTGTATACGCGGACTGAATACGGCTGCGGAGAAAATGGTTATGCCGGCGCTTACAGAGATTATACATGTGCAGTGATTTATGATATAAGTGACCGGACAAATCCGGTGAAAGCCGGGAACATTTCCCAGAGCGGATATTATAATACGATGCGTGTGAGAGACGGGTATGTATATGTGATCAGCAATTTCTACGCAGATATGGCCGCGGCACGCGAGGATACACATGCATATATTCCTGAAGTGCAGGGAAACATGATCGAGGCATCAGACATCTATATGCCGCAGAGACAGATGGGCAGTCAGTATACAGTGATCTCATCAATCTCACTGGACGATCCAGCAGAAAAGGCGGACAGCATCGCAGTGTTCGGCAGCAGCGGAATATGTTATGTAAGCACAGAAAATATCTATATAACAGAGAGCTGGTACGGGCAGGATGATGCAGATGTCACGCAGACTTCCATCCGCAAGGTAGCCTATAAAGACGGCATCCTGCGGGGCGTGGCTCAGACAAAAGTGGACGGAACACTGAAGGATTCATTCAGCATTGATGAATATAACGGATATCTCAGGCTCGTGACAACGGTCAGCCAGGTCAGCGGCAGCGGGCTCACAGGGCTTGCGGATTTCTTCAGCGGGGCTGAGCAGGAAGACAGCAATTCACTCTATGTGCTGGATGAAAATCTGGAGATCACCGGAGAAATCCATGACCTTGCGAAGGATGAAAGTATATATTCAGCCCGCTTTATGGGGGAGACAGGATACTTTGTGACATTTAAACAGGTCGACCCGCTCTTCTCCGTAGATCTCTCTGATCCTGCAGATCCTGAAATCATAGGAGAACTGAAGATCCCCGGATTTTCCGAATACCTTCATCCCTATGGCGACGGTCTGCTGCTCGGGATCGGAATGGATGTAGATGAAGAGGGCGTGACAACGGAAGGGGTAAAAGTATCCATGTTCGATGTATCTGATCCGTCCGATGTAAAAGAAACAGAGAATTATGTACTGGAGGATATGTACGGAACAGATGTGGGATATAATTATAAATCAGTCTTTGTGGATGTGGAAAAGAACCTTTTCGGATTTATGGCCTACGGTGATGTATGCGAATACTTTATCTTCACCTATGATGACGACGGATTCAGGGAAGTATTTTCAAGAGAACTGCCATTATACGGAAATGTCCGCGGACAGTATGCAGGCGACCGGTTCTATCTGGTGAACGGGAATATGGTGGAGTCCTTTGCGATGGATGGTTTCCAGAAAGTAGATGATATCGTTCTCTGATGAATTCCGGATTTATCGTACAGGCTCATAATTAAAAAACAGCAAAAAACAGATTGATACAGCACAGACAATTCACGTATCCACGGACGGAGGAAGAGTGATTCCGGCTCCGGTTACAGAATATAACAGGAACTAGCAAAGCAGGACGAGTGCTAAATACAAATCGATCAAACGGAGAACTCCCAAAGGTCAGACACCTCCGTTTGATCGATTAACGCAATCGTCCTGCTTTTAAGTTCCTCTAATATTCTTCCAAAGTCGCCGGAATCAATCTTCCTCTGTCCGCGGAATGTGCATCAGATCGGCTGTATCTGCCTGCTTTTCTGCTCTTTCTCGTCCATAAGCCAGTTCGATAAATCCTCATACAAACCAGAAGAGATGGGAGCCTCATCGTAACGATTGATAGTTCAACATTTATTTGCAGAATCTTTTCTGCTTATCGATAGAAAAGGAATCTTAGTCGAAAAAGATCCGGCTTTGTTCCTTCTGTTTGGAATTCGATTTTCGGGATGGGAAAGAAAGCAGCCGGGAGGTATGTATTGTGTACGCACCGTTGGAGCGGCGTCGGCACTTAGAGCGCGTCTTCTGCGCTCTTATGTACCGCTACGCCGCGACCGAGTGAAAACGTGTGCGATAACAATACATACCTCCCGGCGGACTCTTTCTCAGTCAGATAAATCCGGAATTTACATTTTGATGATCTTCCTCGGGCATTTTTCTGCGCACACGCCGCAGTTTGTACATTTATCTGCGTCAATATGCGCAAGGAAGTTGTTGACTGTGATTGCGCCTGCCTCGCAGTTCTTCTCGCAGAGGCGGCAGCCGATACATCCTACTTCACAGACGCTCATGAGTGCTTTACCTTTTTCGTTGGAGTTACACTGAACAAATGTCTGCTGTTTATACGGAATCAGTTCGATCAAATGTTTTGGACATGCAGCCACGCATTTTCCGCAGGCTTTACATGCTTCTTTATCTACGACCGCGATACCGTCTACAACATGTATCGCATCAAACGGGCATGCGGTTACACAGGAACCGTATCCAAGACATCCGTATGCGCAGCCTTTTGCGCCGCCGTCCTGCATCTGGCTTGCCATGACACAGTCTTTTATGCCGTGATATTCATATTCTGTCTTTGCCTTTTCGCAGGTACCGGCACACTTTACAAATGCAACCTGTCTTTCCTGTGCGGACGCATCCACGCCCATGATAGCGCCGATTTTTTCTGCAACAGGAGCTCCGCCAACCGGACATCCGCCCACTTCAGCCTCGCCGGCTACGATTGCTGCTGCAAGTCCGGAACATCCCGCATATCCGCATCCGCCGCAGTTGTTGCCGGGCAGAATATCCAGAATAGCTTCTTCTCGCTCATCAGTTTCTACTGCAAAAGCCTTATCAGAGACTCCGAGGAAGATGCCGATGAACAGTCCGGTACCGCCTACTACAACGACGGCCAGAATAATTCCCATAATACTCATATCATCTTTCCTCCTATATCAATCCTGAGAATCCGAAGAACGAAATCGCCATCAGGCCAGCTGTCACGAGTACGATCGGTGTTCCCTTAAAGGATTCTGGTATATCATTGTGCTCTGTTTTTTCACGGATACCTGCCATAAGTACGATAGATACAAGGAATCCGACTGCTGTTGCAAATCCATTTACAACTCCTGTAAGCAGTCCGTATCCGCTCTCTACGTTCGTCAGCGCTACGCCGAGAACCGCACAGTTTGTTGTGATGAGGGGCAGATATACGCCGAGTGCATTATAGAGCGACGGCATGGACTTCTTTAAGAACATCTCGACAAACTGTACCAGCGCTGCGATGACAAGGATGAATACAATCGTATTCAGATACTCGAGCTCGCCGCCCATGATGTTCGGATTGCCGAGGATAAATTTGTAGATTAGTCCGGTTACAAAAGATGCGATCGTGATGACGAACACCACAGCGCCGCCCATTCCGGCTGCTGTCTTGACGTTTTTGGAAACGCCGAGGAACGGACAGATTCCAAGGAACTGACTAAGTACAACGTTATTAACGAACGCAGAGCCAACTGCGATCAAAAGTAATTCCTGCATTTATGCCCCCTCCTGTTCTTTCTTTTTATCTGCATCTTTTCCGGCAGCGGATACTGTAGAAACCGTATCGGTCCCTGGCAGATGACCGCCGCAGATTCCGCGGCTTCCACATGAAGCGCAGCCTTCGCCGCAACCAGCGGATTTCGGTACTTCTTTGCCTTTTTTAGCCATATTCTTCTTCACTTTGTTTTGAAGAGCGACCAGACATGCAAGTACAAAGAAGGCACCCGGAGCAAGGATGAAAATCGTAAATGGTTCATAGGAATCCGGCATAATCTGTACGCCAAAGATCTGGCCTGCACCGATCAGTTCTCTGACAATACCGATACATGTCAGACCTACTGTAAATCCGAGTCCCATGCCGATACCGTCAAAGATAGACGGAAGCACCGGATTCTTTGATGCATAGCTCTCTGCACGTCCGAGGATGATACAGTTTACTACGATCAATGGTATGTAAAGACCGAGAGAATCATACAGGCTTGGCACAAATCCTTCCAGAAGGAAGTCAACGATTGTTACGAAAGAGGCCACTACTACGATGAATGCAGGCATTCTCACGGAGTCCGGTATAATCTTTCTGAGCATGGAAATAAGCATATTAGACATGATCAGAACGGCTGTCGTTGAAAGTCCCATACCGATACCGTTGGTAGCGGAAGTAGTGACTGCCAGTGTCGGGCACATACCGAGCATGAGGACGAATGTCGGATTTTCTTTTACAAGTCCGTTATAAATACGTTCTGTACATTTATTCATTGACTTCGCCTCCTAATTCATTCTGGTAATATACAAGTGCAGAATTCACGGCATTTGTAACGGCATTGGAAGTGATCGTAGCACCGCTTATAGCGTCAATCATGTTATCGCCGTCTTCGCCCGTCTTTGTCACAGTAAAGTTTTCTACATTTTTATCTTTGTACTGATCTTTGAACTCCGCTTCATCAGCTTTCATTCCCAGTCCGGCTGTCTCGCTGATAGAAAGCATCTCTACGCCCTTTACAGTTCCGTCTGTTGCGATTCCGACGGAAAGGTCAAGAGTTCCGTCATACGCTTCACTGGACTGTACGCTGATGACATATCCGATTGTCTCGCCGCTGTTATCTTTGCCTTCGGCAACTTCGGTGATCGTATCTGAAGTATATCCGTTTTCCGTAAGCAGAGAAAGCGTGCTTTCAGCATCGAAATCCAAAGTCTCAAAAGAAGAGGCGTCGGCAAGAACTGCCCTGTACGCTTCCTGCTTTGTATTCTCCTGGGCCTGAGCAATCGGCTCTTTAGTGACGTTGTAAACAACGCCGAGGAGAAGTCCGGATACAACCGTGATAGCTGTAAGTATCAGTGTATTTTTAATAATCTTGTTCATTACTTCTCTCCTCCTTTACCAAATGGTTTTGGAAGAGTAACCTTCTCAATCAGCGGAACTAAAAGGTTACTGATAATGATCGCATAGGATACCCCCTCTGCCGAACCGCCGAACAGACGAAACAACCCGGTCAGGAGTCCTATACAGATTCCGTATATGATCTTACCGCTGCTTGTGATCGGTGAGGTAACATAATCTGTAGCCATGAACCACGCGCCGAGCATCAATCCGCCGCCGCACAGATGGGCGGTAATGTACTGCGGGTCAAGTCCGTGTCCGCCGAACAGTACGATGAACACGACAAATGATATGATGTAAGATCCCGGAATACGGAGATCGATCACACCCATCAGAATCAGGAACATAGCTCCGATCATGATCGCGATAACAGATGTTTCGCCGATTGTACCACGTGTGAATCCAAGGAGCATATCCATTGTGTTGACTGCCTCGCCGGCTTTCAGGTTTGCAAGTGGTGTAGCGCCTGTCACGCCGTCATAGACGAAATAGGTCATTCGTCCGGTGAAGCAGATCAGCAGGAAACAGCGTGCCGCCAGTGCCGGGTTCATAAAGTTCTGCCCCAGTCCTCCGAAAAGCTGTTTGACTACTATGATCGCAAATACTGCACCGACAACACCCATCCACCATGGAAGTGTGGGCGGAAGGTTCAGTGCAAGAAGAAGACCGGTCACTGCTGCACTGCAGTCCTTGATCGTGATCGGTTTATGCATTAATTTTTCCCAGATATATTCCGATAAAACAGCCGCTGCCGTTGTGACAACCACAAGGATCCATGCATTCTCATGGCGGAAATTCCAAATTCCAAACAGTGTTGCCGGAAGAAGCCCTATGAGGACCATGAGCATGATATTGCTGCTCTTGGCCTTGTCACGGATGTGCGGCGATGCTGATACATTATATTTCTCGTTCAATTCCCACTCACCTCTCTTACTTTTTCCTCTTATTTGCAAGAGCCGTCTTGCGCATAGAACCGATCGCCTGTTTGAGCTGCCTCTTTGCAGGACATACATAACTACATGATCCGCACTCTACACATTCAAGTCCGTTCATTGCAACAAAAGCTTCCTCGTCATGTCTCTGTGCACAGTCAGCCAGTCTGGAGGGGATGATCCTGCTCGGACAGACTTCTACGCACCGGCCGCAGTTAATACATGCGGTCTCTGGATTTTTGGCAACAGCATCTTCTTTAAAAGCGAGGAGCGATGAAGATGTCTTAGTGACAGGCGCGTCTGCAGTCACCATTGCAAATCCCATCATAGGTCCGCCGGAGATGAGCTTTTCCGGTTCAGCAGAGAATCCGCCGGCTGCCTCGATAAGTTCCTGGTGATTTGTACCCAGAAGAACTTTGAAATTACCGGGAGATGTAATCGCATCACCGCTTACTGTAACAACACGTTCGGTCAGCGGTCTGCCTTCGACTACTGCAGTATGTATGCCGATCAAAGTCTCTACGTTATCTACGATACATCCGGCATCTGCCGGAAGCATAGTGGAGTTGATCGCGCGTTTGGTGACAGCATAAATGAGCTGACGCTCCGCACCCTGTGGATATTTAGTCATCAGAAGTTTCACATCCATACGAGGCTCGTCTGCAATTGCTGCTTTAATCTTTTCTGCACAGTCCCTTTTGTTATCTTCTACAGCAAAATACCCTTTTGCATTTGGAAACAGTGAGAGAACTACACGCATCCCGCTTACGAGTTCTTCCGTATTTTCCAGCATTCTTCTGTAGTCTGCCGTGATATACGGTTCACACTCAGCACAATTTGCAATGATATACTCGATTTTGTCGGGGTCTTTCGGCGAAAGTTTTACTCTGGTGGGGAATCCCGCACCACCCATGCCGACAATTCCGGCACGGCCGATTTTGTCGAGTATTTCTTCACTTGTCATTTCCTCAAGTGGTTTTACCGGCTCGTACTCGGTTTCTTTGTACTCGCCGTCGTTCTCAATCACAATGCATTCCGTCCTGGTCCCCGTCGGATTAAACCGCTGTTCAAGACCTTTTACAGTACCTGACACAGATGAATATACCGGTGCAGAAACAAAACCGCCTGCATCAGCGATCATTTGACCTTTCAGGACATGATCTCCTTTCTTTACAACAGGATTGGCAGGTGCGCCGATATGCTGCGAAAGAGGATATACCATGTCGCCTTTTGGCATGATCGGACGGATTGCCTGATCTTTTGAAAAACGTTTCCCATCGTCTGGATGGACACCGCCTTTAAATGTCAGAAGTCCCATTCTACTCTTCCTTTCTAACAGCAAACAAACAGCAGTCTGACCAACCGCTGTTCGATGCTTTATTCTTATTTGAATATTGTACTAAAAATGATATCGAAAATCTAGTGATTTGATGAAAAAATTGCATATTCATGCGAACATCTTGATTATATTTTAACAAATTCATGGACAATATAATAAATTACTAGCACAATTTTCTTCCTGATAATAGAAAATGGAGTGATAATTTTTATCACTCCATAATGTTCTCGATTTATTACTCTTCAGAAGCATCATCCCCGGAAGCAGCTGAATCTGCCTCTTCTGTATGCTCAGGTTCAAGCACTTTCATGCTGAGGCTGATCTTCTTCTCTTCCTCATTGAGATCTACAATCTTTGCTGTTATTTCCTGTCCGATGGAAAGTACATCAGACGGCTTGTCAACATGTGTACGTGAAATCTGAGAAACATGAAGAAGTGCATCAACGCCTGGTGCAAGTTCAACAAATGCACCGAAATCCGTCATCCTTGCAACTTTTCCTGTAATAATCTTTCCGACTGCAAAGTCCTCAGCAGCGTTTGCCCATGGATTGGTTTCCGGGAATTTCAGGCTGAGTGCAATCTTTGTATCATGAATATCTTTTACAAGAACTGTCAGCGGATCACCTACATGGAAGAGCTTCTTCGGATTGTCAACTCTGCCCCATGACATCTCAGAAATATGGAGAAGTCCGTCAACTCCGCCAAGATCAACAAACGCACCAAAATCTGTTACGTTTTTAACAGTACCGTCAATTCTGTCGCCGACCTGAAGTTTTGCAAAAAGTTCTTTCTGCTTTTCTGCTCTCTCAGCAACAAGGAGCTGTCTTCTGTCACCGATCACGCGATTTCTTCTCGGATTGAACTCGCTGATCACGAACTCTATCTCCTGTCCTTCATATTTGCTGAGGTCTTTCTCATATGAGTCAGATACAAGGCTTGCAGGAATAAACACTCTTACTTCGTCAACTGTTGCGCAGATACCGCCGCCAAGGATCTGAGTAACAGTAGCTTTGAGGACCTCTTTGTTCTCATACGCCTCACGGAGTCTCTCATTTCCTTTCTCAGCAGCAAGTCTCTTGTATGTAAGAAGAACCTGACCTTCGCCGTCATTTACTTTCAGAACTTTGACTGTCATTGTGTCGCCAACAGAAACAACTGTCGTAAGGTCAAGAGACTGATCGTTGGAATACTCGCTTTTTGTGATGATTCCGTCAGCCTTGTAACCAATATTCAGGATTATTTCATCCGGTTTTACATCGATTACAGTACCTTCAACTACCTCTCCGTTGCGAATTGTTTTGAATGACTCGTCTAACATCTGTTCAAAAGATAATTCTGACATTATTTTGAACCTCCTCAATTATATTGTTGGGCGTGGATGCCCCTGCTGTAATACCTACTGTTTCCACTGACCCTAATTGATTCAAATCCAAATCGTCAAGTGTCTGTATATAGTACGTATTGTTACATGCCTTACGGCAGATTTCAAATAACTTCTGGGTATTGGAACTATGTTTGTCGCCAATAACTATCATAGCATCCACCGATTCTGCAATACTTTGAGCTTCCATCTGACGCTCTTTAGTAGCATTACAGATTGTATTTAAAACACTTACATCATAACTCTTTTTCTTGATAATTTCAACTAAATCTTTAAATTTGTTGTAATTAAATGTCGTCTGCGAAACGACACAGATCTTCTCTTTTTTACTGAAATCGATTTTATTAATGTCCTCAGCGTTCTGGACAACAGCTGCTTCACTGCCGGCCCATCCGCGGATGCCTGTGACTTCCGGATGCTCCGGATTACCGATGATCAGGATATACTTTCCGTCGGCACTCTCTTTTCGCACAATGTTGTGGATCTTTTTTACAAATGGACATGTCGCATCTACGATCCGGATCCCTTTTTTCTCCAGCTTGTCGTAGATCCGCTTTTCTACTCCGTGGGAACGGATGACCACGGTTCCTTTTGTGATCTCGTCCAGCGCTTCTTCTGTACGCAGTACGATAACCCCTTTGCTTTCCAGATCTTTTACGACCTCTTCATTGTGAATGATCGGACCGTAAGTATAGATCGGGCCATCACACGTGCTGACTTGCTCATAGACTGTGTCGACTGCCCGTTTTACGCCGAAACAAAACCCAGCTGTTTTTGCTTTGATAACTTCCATATATTCGGCTCCTTATTTACAATGACTGCATATTTCGGATACAACTTCCGGAATGGTCATATAAGAGCTGTCTACCAGAACTGCGTCCTCTGCTTTCTTAAGCGGCGCTGTCTCACGATTCATGTCGCGCTCGTCGCGGTCCTTGATATCCTGTGCGATCGTATCGAGGTCACATTCTTCGCCTTTTTCTTTCAGTTCATCATAACGGCGCTTTGCCCTTGTCTCTACACTGGCAGTAAGATAAATCTTTACATCCGCATTTGGAAGGATATTTGTTCCGATATCTCTGCCGTCCATGATCACGTCATTTTCTCTTGCAAGCGTTCTCTGGAGCTCGAGAAGTTTCTCTCTTACTTCCGGTATGGCGGAAGTTCTGGATGCCATGTTTCCAACTTCCTCTGTGCGGAGCATGCCCGTCACATTTTCCCCGTTTAAATATACCTGCTGTACCCCGTTTTCATAACGGATAGAGACGTCTGCATCACGGCAGGCGCCGACTACACCGGCAGTATCTTCCGGGGCGATCCCTTTCTTCAGGAAATGGATAGCGAGTGCCCGGTACATTGCTCCTGTATCAACGTAAATATAGCCTTTTTCTTTCGCAACCAGCTTTGCTATAGTGCTTTTCCCGGCTCCTGCCGGTCCGTCGATCGCTACATTGTATCCCATGTTCATTCCTCCGTGTATTTCAATGTTTCAACTTATATAGTATATCCCGAAGTACCGGAATGAACAAGGGTTTATTTACTTTACTGTGATATTCCCCTCTTTTAATGTGATCGAGTCGGAGCTGCAGCAGATTAAGCAAAAATAGTATTCTCCCGATTCTTTTGCCGTAAATTCATGTTCAGGATTCAGGGTAGCTTCGGCCGCCAGATTTTTCATGACCAGTTTCCCGTTAACGATATACGAATACCCGATCGTCTGTCCCTTTCCGTTAAAAATCTCTGACGGATAAGTCTCGCCGCTGAATTTTATGGTCTCGCCCTTCTCCAGATGCCAGCCGCTTCCGTCCTCCTTTGTAAAGACGATCAATGCTCCGTTTGTAAAGATGATTTCAGGTGTGTTCCAGGTGTTTTCTTTAACATTATCAGGTGTAACAGCAAAATAAGAAATGGAAGAAGGTACAGATTCTTTGACATCAATCTCATCTATAATGGTGCTTTGCTCAATATTTTTCATATATTCTTCAATCATTTCCTCATAAGACAGCATCGGTTCACCTTCGATCACATTTCCGTTTTTATCAATAATGGTAAATGTTCCATGCTGTTCTTTCCCGATCATGCCTCTGTTCGAGTCATTTACCAGCGACGCCCCATCTCTTTCGAAATCATACTGACTTACTGCAATGACGACAGTTGATATGGAGAGCACAATAACTGCCGCAATGAGGAGACGGAGCTTTATATTTTTCTTATTTCTGTATGTCTTACTCATACGGTGTTTTTTCTTTTTGCGAATGCTTTGTAAAACAGCTTCGGCTGTTGTTTCCGGTCTGAAAGTGCTGATATCTGTATTCTGCTTTTCTTTTGATTCCAGTATTTCGACTACGTCGTCTGAAATGATGTCGAGCGCGTCATAATAGCTAAGTCTCATAGACAAACCCTCCTTTTACCAATATATTTCTGAATTTATCGCGGCTGCGTTTCAGGGTGCTTTTTACTGTGGATTCCTTTTTCTGCTGCTCCGCTGCAATGGTCTTGATACTTTTACCCTGAAAATAAAATGCGATCAGAATCAGCTGCTCTTCCGGCGTCAGTTTTTTCAGGGCATCTGACAGTATTTTCCTAAGCTCAACCTGATCGTAGGCGTCGGGCATCTCTCCGATAATATGTTCTTCCAGCGGATAGAGTTGGCGGATCTTCCGTTTTTCATTGATCGCCGCATTTCTGGCGATAGTCCCGAGATAGGACTTCAAACCGCTTCCTATGGAAGCATCCAGCCTATCCGAGTTCTGCCACAGCTGAAAGAACACATAATTGATGATTCCCTGGATATCAATGCCGTCTGTGTATCCATACAGGATCTTACTGACAATAGAAGCGACATACTGATTAAATACCTTGATGATTTCTTCCAGAGCACTCTCATCGCCTGTCTTCAGCCGCCGGATCAGATCGATCTCTTTGTCGGTCATGGTGCTCCACCTCCTTTTAACTATATATACAGAGTGAATCGCCAAAAGGTTGCATTGTATGGATAAATTTATTCAAAAAATAAAAACGCATATCAGATAATATACGTTTTTACTTTCAAAATAAATCTCTGTTATATTTAATTGTTCGAGGCTGTTCCGGGGCACACCTGCATATCGCCCTTAAGTCATCTGGTTATAATCTTCTGTATAGTAATCAGTAACAGAATCAGTCATCTCAGTATAGGGAGTTATTATTATTTTCTCTATCGTTAAAGTATTCTTTCAACGCATCTTTTACAGCCCATTTAACAATAAAATATAAACCCAATATAATAATCAGTATGCCTATTACAGCAAGTGGTAACCATTCCATTCATTTATCCTCCTACAAACTTGGAATTACTTTTTCCTCTTAAATGGAGCAATAAACAATATTATCATTATAATAATATATGTTCCATAGAGAATATACGTAATAATATTGTTCCAAGGGAAACTTGCCTGCGGGTTATTTAAAGCAACAACAAAAAAGATAATAGCAATTATCAACATAATAACAGCAACAATTCTTGAAGTTTTTTTTGTCATAAGACCACTCCTTCCAAATTCTAGTTTTTGGGGATTTAACCAATTATTTTTTATCGCAAAGTTTTGTTTTTTAGTTCAAAGGGGATAATTCCATTTTCTGTATATCATCTATCTTAACTATTGCTACATTTGGACTGTCTATAAGACCTACTAATAATGTGTTTATTAGGATTTATACACCAAATCCATTTGTTATTCCGATAAAAACTAAAATCATTCCTGCTATTCGTATTCCTTTTTTCACTTTTTCTTGTTCTAAATCTGTTATATTTATAGGATATACAGGGTTAATGAAAAAAACAAGACCTGTAAAAGCCCATGCAAGATTATAGTATATATCCTTAGCGAACCATAAAGAACTTATAAATCCCACAATAACCAAAGTCATAGTAACGATTATTTGCGTTCGGAAATTTATCCTCATTTTCGATTTCTCCCTAAATTCCAATTTCTCGCTTTGTTTCTTTTAGAGAAGTATAACAGAAATATATGAATTCATCTACCTCATACAATGTAAAAAACATAATAAAAGCCCCGAGAGTCAAGGCGTAATCACCTTGCTTTCCCGGGTTTGGTTCTTCTCATTGTTACGCTGTTTAATCTTGCCCCTTTTCAGGATATTTTGCTTTGCTCTCTTACAGCAGCGTTTATTCCTGCCAGGTAGCCAGTACTCCATGCAATCTGCAGGTTATATCCTCCTGTCACCGCATCCAGATCCAATACCTCTCCTGCAAAGTACAGATCGTGCACCAGCTTTGATTCCATTGTGCCGGGATCGATCTCTTTGACAGATACACCGCCTTTTGTGATGATCGCTTCGTTATATCCCCGGAGACCGGTCAATGTCATGGTAAAGTCTTTGATGAGACGCACAAATCTGAGACGTTCTTCTTTTGTGATCTCATGGACTTTCTTCTCATCAGGAATGCCGGACAGTTCGATCATGACCGGCCGCAGTTTGGACGGGAACAGGCTGTCCACTGCGTTTTTAAACTGGCGGTTGTGATTCTCCTCAAAATCGCGGAGCACCCGCTTATCAAGCTGCTCCTCAGTGAGTGCAGGCTTCAGATCGATGTGGAGTGTAAGCTCTCTGTCTTTTAACTTCTTTCCGACAATACTGCTGGCGCTTAATATAACGGGCCCTGTCACCCCGTAATGAGTAAAGAGCATTTCGCCGAATTCCTGGTACAGCTTTTTCTTTCCATCCGTGATCCGGATCTCGATATTGCGAAGGGAAAGCCCCATCAGTTCACCGGCATACCATTCCTTTACTTCCATCGGGACAAGGGAAGGCGAAAGCTCTGTTACCTTGTGTCCGCATTTGCCTGCAAAACGATAGCCGTCGCCGGTGGATCCTGTGGACGGATAGGAAACGCCGCCGGTTGCGACGATCACGGCGTCTCCACATACTTTCCTACCGGAAGAGAGGACGAGGCCTTTCACTGTTCTCCCGGTATCATCCTCGTTGAGGACGAGTTCTTTTACTTCCGTGTTTAAGTTTATCTTTACATTAAGCCGTGCCATCTCTTTTTTCAGTGCCTGGATCACATCGGAAGAATGATCCGATACGGGAAATACTCTCCCGCCGCGCTCGACTTTTGTTTTTACTCCCAGTTCCTCAAAAAATGAGATTACCTGTTCATTGGTAAACGTGTAAAAGGCGCTGTAGAGAAATTTCGGATTGCTGGTCACAGCGGGAAAGAAATCTTCAAGTTCTGCGGCGTTCGTGATATTACAGCGGCCTTTTCCCGTGATAAAAAGTTTTTTGCCGAGCTTTTCGTTTTTCTCGAAGAGTTCTACATTA
Source organism: Mediterraneibacter catenae (assembly GCF_008691045.1). Taxonomy (GTDB): domain Bacteria; phylum Bacillota; class Clostridia; order Lachnospirales; family Lachnospiraceae; genus Mediterraneibacter; species Mediterraneibacter ornithocaccae. The sequence continues at coordinate 287,953 of NZ_VMSO01000002.1, read as the reverse complement.
TTCCCGTTTTGAGCTGCCGATACGGCAGCCATCATTCCGGCTGCACCGCCGCCTATGATCAGGACCTTGCTCATTTTGTGTCCTCGCTTTCCGGTTGATCATCAGAAATGGTTCTGCCTTTGTCGGAATTTTTATCCAGGCTGCCGGATGAGCCGGCGGCATCGTCTGTTCCGGTTTCCTGCGGAAATGATGTACTGACCGGATTGAGCTCATCACCACTGTACACCTGATATTCTCCCCAGATATCTTCCAGCATCTCCAGTGTAGATACCACTTCTTTCTGCTTCTTCATGCACAGGGCAACGATTAGTGAATTTATCACACTTAAAGGCGCCACAAGTGAATCTACGATGGATGCCATGTCGCTGCGCGCGATCAGATTACAGGAAGAATACAGGTTCATCGGAGAATGCACACTGTCAGTCAGTGTGATCACCTTCGCTTTTCTGTTGCTGGCAAATTCCAGTGCTTTTAAAGTACGCATGGAATATCGCGGAAAACTGATTCCGATGATCACATCTTCTTCTCCGATACGGATAAGCTGCTCGAAAATCTCACTGGAGCTGTTCGTTGTTACCGGTGTTACATTGTCACAGACGAGATTCAGATAGAAGCTGAAAAATGATGCAAGCGGCGCGCAGCTTCTGATACCGATCACATAGATCTTACGGGCGTTTAAAATCGTATCGATCGCAAGATTGAACGCTTTGTGATCGATTACTGCAAGTGTTTGCTTGATCTTATCGATATCTGACTGAAGTACAGTCTCGAGGATTTCACTCTGGCTGATCCTGCCGTAAGTGACTTCCATCCTCTGGATCGAGTTCAGCCGGTTCCTTACAAGCTCTTCCAGAGCTTTCTGGAATCCGGGATAACCTTTATATCCGAGCTGTATGGCAAAACGCACGACAGTGGATTCACTTACTCCCACGGTCTCTCCGAGCTTTGCTGCAGTCAGAAATACTGCTTTGTCATAATTTTCCCGTACATAGTCGGCGAGCCTGCGCTGTCCTTTGCTCATTTTGCTGTATCTTTCCTCCATGCGGAGGATCAGTTCATTTGTCGTTGTTTCTGCTGTTTCCATTTCTTATTTACTAATTCCTTACTGTTATTGCTTTCTTTTATACCGGTCTTGTGTACTGCTTCAGCCAGCTGCGTTCGTCTTCATTCAGATATGGTGATACCTTTTCATATACTGATCTGTGATAGCTGTTGAGCATTGTGCGCTCCTCCACTGTCATCCGCTCTGGCAGCAGTGCATCAAGGTCGAGGGGCACATAAGTGAGAGGTTCGAAGTGCATAAACTCTCCGTACTCATTGTGCTCGTCTGCACATACGAGGAGCATATTCTCCAGACGGATGCCGTGCGAACCTTCGATATAGATGCCCGGCTCGTCTGTTATGACCATATTCTTCTCCAGTACCGGTGCAGCGATTGCGCCTTCTTTCCATCGAAAATTAATAGGCGGCTCATGTACATTGAGCAGATATCCTACTCCGTGACCGGTTCCGTGGTTGAAGTTCACCCGTTCCTTCCAGAACACTTCCCGGGCAATGCAGTCAAGGTTTGCACCGCTGCATCCGTGTAAGAATACAGTATTCATCAGACGGAGCATAGCTCTTGCAGCAAGTGTGAAGTCTTCTTTTTCCTGCTGTGAAATCTCCCCAAGGGCAACGGTTCGGGTGATGTCAGTCGATCCTTCCCAATAGTGGCCGCCGGTATCGGTCAGGAGCATTTTCCCCTGTCTCAGAACGGCATTACTCTTTTCATCTGCGCTGTAGTGTACGATCGCTCCATGCTCTGCGAAAGCACTGATCGGCGCGAAGCTTGCCTCCAGATACCCCTCCTGCTCCGAGCGGAAAGATTCCAGTTTGTCTGAGGCTGAAATTTCCGTAACAGTGGCGTCCGTGTTAATTATATTTTTCAGCCAGTACATGAATCTGGTGTGAGCGACTGCGTCCTTAATATGTGCCTTTTTGATATTTTCGATCTCTGTGTCATTCTTGATACACTTCATGAGGACTTCCGGATTCTCTTTCTCCACTATAAAAGTACCCTGCGGAATGTTCTGATAAAGTGTATAGTTTACCCGCTCCGGATCCAGAAGAATGCCGGACTCAGGATGAAGTCCGCCGACTGCAGAGTATATCTCATTATATGGCTTTATATCGATCCGGTCGTCCGCCAGCTTTTTCACGATCTCATCAGGAAATTTACTCCGGTCAGCATAAAGGTCTGCGTGGTCTTCATAGATCAGAAGATATGACAGGACAAGCGGACAGTATGCAATATCATTACCCCTGATATTTAAGAGCCAGGCGATATCATCCAGACTGGAAAGCAGGTGGATATCCGCGGAAAACTCTCTCATTTTGTCGCGCACACGTCTTAACTTGGACGCAGTGCTCTCACCAGAGTACTTTTCATCAAGATAAAATACTTTATCGTCCGGAAGATCGGGCCGTTCTGTCCAGATCCTGCCGATCAGATCAGAAGCATAAGCGATACGCCCTTGTTTCTGTTCAGCAATCCGGGCATAGTTTTTGCCCGCAGTCACTCCGACTGTCCGGCCGTCAAAGCCGATCACGCCGCCGGAAGGCAGTTCGCGCTCCAGAAACTGCTCAATCGTATCCACACCGGGTTCCCCAGACCGAAAAAGCGTGATACCGCTTCCGGACAGTTCCTTTTCCGCCTGGATAAAATATCTTCCGTCCGTCCACAAACCGGCCTGATCCTTCGTGACTACCGCTGTCCCGGCTGATCCTGTAAAACCGGTGATAAACTGCCGGGACTTAAAATACTCCCCGACATATTCGCTCTGATGGAAATCATCCGAAGGTATGATATAGATGTCTATATTTTCCAGCTGCATCTCACGGCGCAGAGCCGCAAGCCTTTCAGGTATATTCACAGAAATTCCTCCCGTAACAGTGCAGAACCATAAAAGAGGATATTCGGCACTATATTTTTGCCTTAATATGATACCACCAAAAATTAAATAGTACAAATATAAATTTCGGATTTATCAGACTGAGAAAACATACCTCCCGGCTGCTTTCTTTCCCATCCCGAAAATCGAATTTCAGACGGAAGGAATAAAGCTCCCACTTCTGTCTGTTTGTATGAGGATTTTTAGGATTGGTTTGTTAATCGGTAAATGTCAAAACGAACGATTACATCCGCACTGATGCACCTTACGCAGAGGGAGAAAAAGGTTGAGAACGGTGACTTTGGAAGGAAATTAGGAAAAGTTAAAAGCAGGAGGATGGTGTTAAGTGAAAAAATGATGCTGTCTGAGCTTGCGAGTTCGTCATTTTTTCACTTGCTTTTAACCATTTTCCTGCTTTGTTACTTTGAGTTATTTCCTGTAACCGGAGCCGGGATCAACCTTTTTCTCCTCCTGCGTACACGTGAGGCAGATTGATGTATATTGCTGTATTTCGGACGTTTTCCGTACTATCAGCCAGTACGAAAAATCCGGAATTTACTTCCGGTTACGGTACTGTACCGGTGTGATATTATACATTTTCTTAAACACTCTGTTGAAGTGTTCTACATTCTGATATCCCACAGACTCTGCGATGCTTTCTACTGTGGCGCTGCTGCCTTTGAGCATTGCGCGGGCTTTTTTCATGCGGATCTTTTTCAGGATATCCCCGAATGTCATGCCGGATTTCTCTTTGATATATTTTGAGAGGTACGGCTTGGACAGGAAGAATTTTTCTGCAAGATCATCCAGTGTGACATCTTTATAATTTGCGTAGATGTAGTTGGTGATCTCGAGAAGTCTCTCGTCTTTTCCTGCCTGGGATTCTGCGATTTCTTTGATCTTATTTACCGCAACTACAAGTGCTTCAATGGAAGCCTTGATAATATCGGCGTCGATTCCAACACCCCAGTAACGCTTCTTGTTGCAGACTACTCCAACGTACGCAACTGCTCTTGAGGATGAACCTTTTGTCAGGGAGTGTTCCTCGTAGAATGACAGTTCATAGCTGACGTCAAAATAATGTTTGATCGCATTGCTGACGGCATCGAGACGTCCGTTTCCGACTCCGGTGATCTTGAAATTGTTATTATTGTGATGGATCGTTGCTTCAGCAATGATACCGTCCTCCTGTTTGAAATGGCATTCGTCCACTGTAAATACAGGTTTTGTATTGATATAATTGTCCTCGAAAATGCGGTATATCAGATCCGGAGTAAGCTCTTTGTGAGCCTTGTCGGATACGTCTTTGACGAGATATCCCACTTCTTCGCGCATCTTCTCCGGCAGGCTGATTCCGAAGCTCTGCTTCAGGATATAATTTACGCCGCCTTTTCCTGACTGGCTGTTGATACGGATAACGTCTGAATCGTATCTCCTGCCCACATCCTGCGGATCGATCGGAAGATACGGCACGGTCCATGTGTACAGGTCGTGTTCTTCTCTCCATGCCATTCCTTTTGCGATGGCGTCCTGGTGAGATCCCGAAAATGCTGTGAATACAAGCTCTCCTGCGTAAGGCTGGCGGGGGGATACATTCATTCTTGTCACACGCTCATATACTTCACAGATGTCGCTCATATTGGAAAAGTCGAGTCCCGGATCAACCCCCTGGGAGAACATGTTCATGGCAAGTGTGATGATATCTACATTTCCTGTACGCTCGCCGTTGCCGAACAGTGTTCCCTCTATACGGTCTGCTCCTGCAAGGATGCCGAGCTCTGCATCGCTGACGCCGGATCCGCGGTCATTGTGCGGATGCAGGGAGAGGATCACGTTTTCCCTGTAGCGGAGATGTTTGTTAAAGTATTCCACCTGGCTTGCAAAGACATGGGGCATGGCGTTTTCTACTGTCGTGGGCAGATTGATGATCGCCTTATTATCCTTCGTCGGCTGCCAGATATCGAGAACGGCATTACATACTTCAAGAGCATAATCAACTTCTGTCCCCTGGAAGCTTTCCGGACTGTATTCGAAGGTGAAATTTCCTTTTGTCTCATCAGCCAGTTTTTTCAGGAGCTCTGCACCGTCAGTGGCGATTTTCTTAATCTCTTCTTTATCTTTTTTAAATACCTGCTCTCTCTGTGCTACAGACGTTGAATTATATACATGGATGATCGCATGGGGCGCGCCTTTTACAGCTTCAAATGTCCTTTTGATGATATGCTCTCTGGCCTGTGTCAGTACCTGGATCGTCACATCATCCGGGATCATGTTCTGCTCGATCAATGTGCGCAGAAACTGATACTCTGTCTCGGAAGCAGCCGGAAAACCGACTTCGATCACTTTGAAGCCGATATCTACCAGCATCTGGAAGAATTCCAGCTTTTCATCAAGACTCATGGGTTCGATCAGAGCCTGATTACCGTCTCTTAAGTCAACACTGCACCAGATCGGAGCTTTTTCGATGGCATCTTTCTTCACCCAGTCGTAGCACGGCTCCGGCGGCATAAAATAAGTCTTCTCGTATTTCTTCCAGTTTTCCATTTTTAGTACATCTCCTTATAATTAATCAATTTGATTGCTTTATTTTATCCTCACTAATACTATCATATGAATTTAGGTTATACTAGTGACAAAATTAATCATTTCACTTGATATATTTTAATATCTCAAAGTAAAACCAGGGAAACAACATAATCCAGACAGATTTTGAAGGTTCGTTCCAGGGCTGTTTCCTCGGCGCAGAGAGGATAGACTGCGATCCGGTTCCCATTTACGCTGTAAGTGATTTCACCGATCTGTGCGCCCGCCTTTATCGGAGCTGAGATATTTTCTATAAGTTGAACCTCACTTTCGATTTCTTCATTCTGTTTCAGGAGGACACGGACAGGAGAACCTTGAGCACTTACATTTATATCTGCATTCTTACTGTCCGGGAAACTGCCGGTATATCCATTTTCCACGTCAACTGTTAATTCTGCATTATAGGGATCGTATGAGGAGCCTATATCGCGGTAAAAATAATTTTCAAGGCCGTAGGTCATGAGCTTTCTAGTATCTGACCATTTATATCCCTTATTGTTTGGCCATCCGCATGCCAGCAGCGCCACGATAAATGTCCGGTCATCATTTTGCAGCGCACCCACATAACAGTATCCCGCATCTGCAGTAAATCCGGTCTTCCCTGTGAGCGCTCCGTCCATCATCTTGAGAAATGCATTGTGATTGGTACAGGCATAACTTCCGTTTCCGTCACAGTCTGAAAATGTATATGATCCTGTCCGTGTTATTTCCAGAAACTGCTCTTTTGCGGGCGACTCTGTGATGCAGTATTTCATCATACGGGCAAGGTCCTGAGCTGTCGTGTGATGGATGCCGTTCTCATCTTCCGCGTCCAGCCCGTTTGGGGTGATGAAATATGTAGACATGCATCCCAGCTCTTCTGCTTTTGTATTCATCATATTTGCGAATTCTGATACACTCCCGCCTATGTGCTCTGCAATCGCAACCGCGGTGTCGTTATGGGATTCAAGCATTAATGAATACAGGAGATCTTTCAGATAGAAGCTCTGCCCCTCTTTCATCCCCAGACTGACTTCCGGCTGAGAAGCCGCCTCGCTGCTTACGCTGACCTTATCCGTGAGAGTGCCGTTTTCCAGGGCAAGGATACAGGTCATGATTTTCGTTGTGCTCGCCATGGGAGCCTCCGTGTCTCCGCTTTTGGAAAATAAAATACGCCCAGTCTCGGCATCCATAAGGACTGCATAACGGGCGTATAATTCCGACGGACGCATCTCTGAGTCTGATGTGTCTTCAGCGGCATTTTCGGCTGTCACGATGACAGGCGCAGTAAATAAAAGTGTTATTTCCAGAATCAGGAGAAGGAGAAACATCCCGGATCTCCCGGCAAGTCGTTTCATCATAAAAAGGATGCCTTCATATACTCTCTTATTATCGAGTATATGAAGGCATCCTCTGAAATAGAATTATGTCAGATATCAAGTTTTAATTGAGCTTCATCTTCAGCTTCTTCCTTAAAATGCTCGATCTGTTCCTGATCGAGTGTAGGAAGTTCGTCCAGAGACTGCAGACTGAAGCGGCGCAAAAACTCTTCTGTAGTCCCGAACAGGATCGGCCGGCCCGGAGCATCCAGACGCCCGGCCTCCTCGATGAGACCGTATTCGACCAGTTTATTGACTGCATGATCAGACTTCACACCGCGGATCTTCTCGATCTCGAGCTTTGTCACTGGCTGTCTGTATGCCACAATAGAGAGTGTTTCAAGAAGAACATCCGTCAGTGTATATCTGCGGGGTTGTTTTGCCACACGGATCAGATATTCATACATCTCTTTCTTCGTACAGAACTGGTAAGAATTCTCTAGTTCTATAATGCGGATTCCCCGGTCTTCTTCCTCATAGCGGTCCATCATATTGTGGATGAGCCTGCGTGTTGTCTCCTCGTCATGGCCGATCGCTTCCGCGATTTTTTCAATCTCCACGGAATTGCCCATCGTGAAGAGGATTGCCTCGATCGCCGCCTGATATTTTTCAATTTCCATCTGATACTTCAGTCCTTTCAATCACTACGCCGGTAGTCTCGATCATGATATCCCCGCATGTCTCTTCCTGCTCCACGCGGATCTCCCCCAGTTTCATCATCTCAAGAATTGCAAGAAAGGTCACGACGATGTGCATCTTACTGTGCTGCTTTTCCAGAAGCTGGCGGAAGCTGAATGTCTTATGATCTCGCATGTAGCTGTGTATATATGTAAATTTGTCAGAAAGAGTGACTTCTTCTTTCTCGATCTTACCGAATTTACTCCTGACAGGATCGATCTTATCGGTCTGACGCTTCATTACATCTTTGAAGATGGAATTCAGTTTCTGAAGCGTGAGGTCTCCGAGCAGCTTGTCCAGATCGACCGGCTCTACATACTTTTCAATCTCCTCAGGTATAGAAGGTGATTTATAGAGTACCATGTCCGAATCCATCTCTCTGTCTTTGAGCTCGCAGGCAATATACTTGTACATTTTATACTGCAGAAGCTGCTCCACAAGTTCCTGACGCGGGTCCTCCTCCTCTCCCTCATCATTTACTTCCTTTGGAAGGAGCATCCGGCATTTGATGTCGAGAAGCGTAGCTGCCATCACAAGGAATTCACTCATGATGTTCAGATCTTCCCGCTGCATGTTCCGGATATATTCCATGTATTGATTCGTGATTTCCACGATCGGTATATCGTAGATGTCAATTTTATTTTTGTCGATCAGATGAAGCAGAAGGTCGAGAGGACCTTCAAATACTTCCAGCTTTACAGGAATCCCCATGTTTACTCCTCTGACAGCGCAGCCTCAAAGCAGACTGTGCTGTATATTACTAAAGTGCCAATGATATATTATAACGAAAATCATCGGCCATTACAATAGTTTTATCGAGGTTTCAGACGGATTGAAATCAGTTCAGGCGTATTGAAAAGGCGGATGTTAAGGGTGTGGGAACCGAGTCCTCTGCTTACGATCACTGTCTGTTCGCCTTCCTTCGTCATCTCACCGGAATATTTCGGAAAGAGAAATCCCTGCGGTGTGACGATCCCGCCGAGTCCCGGTACGCGGACGAGACCGCCGTGAAGATGGCCCGACAGGATCAGGTCGGCGCCCCAGTCAAGGTAAGCGTCCATATAGGCAGGATTGTGAGCCAGCAGTATCTTGAACTCATCCTGGAGTTCCGGGAGATTTTCTGAACTCTTTCCATTGCCTTTGCATGGAGAAAGCACAAAGAAATCTGTTATGTCATCTGCCGTGATCTGATCTTTCTGGAACTTTCTGTATGTGGAGATCGGCAGCTCCAGACCGCAGAGTGCGATTTCCTGGCCGTTTATCGTTACATGGCATATATCATTTTCCAGAAACCGGACTCCGCTCTCTGTCAATGCCTGCCGGTAGCTTTCGTACGCATACCCGTATGCATCCGGATATTCTTTCATGCGGCCTTCATGATTCCCGTTCGCGTAATAGACCGGACAAACGGCCGGAAGCTGCCGTACAAATTCAAGCGCAGAATCATAAGGTACGCCTGCTTTTCCCACCAGCATGTCACCTCCGATGAGAATCAGATCGGGGGATTCGTCCCTGACTGCCTGCAGCAGCTTCTCATTATTGGCACCATAGGCACGGTTGTGCAAATCACTTAAAAATAAAATTTTTATCTCTTTTTCAAGTCCTCTCAGTCCGGAAGACTGTACCGTATAATGTGTAATGCAGAAATGATGGACTTCGCGGTATATTTCAATGACAATTACGGCTGCGGCAATGACAGCCGCAATTGCCAGGATCATCAGTATTTTCATGCTGTCTCCTCCCAATTCATCTCATTATAATCTATCACTCTTAGAAGAACAAGAGCGACTTTTGCCCGGGAAGAACTGATCGATACAGTTCAGCCTATACAAAGAGCTGCTCTGCGGCGTCCTTCAGATAGTCAAGAAAAGAGGCTTCATCCACGTCCTCTGCAGCCACTATATCCGTGCGTCCGATTTCATTTCCATCCAGCGTATACACAACGGCGCCCACGATATCTCCTTTTTTGACAGGGCCAGTAATCCCGGGATTTATTTCGACTGTCCTTTCGATTCCATTGATATTGGCTCCGTTTGTATCGAGATAGGAAAATGGTCCTGTACGATGGACTTCTACAGTATCTTCCACTCCGTTTTCCACTGGGGCAGATGTGATCCCCTCTTCGCTCTCATCTGTATAAAGCTGACATCTGCCGTACCCGTAATTGAGGAGTTTTACCGCGTCTGCAAAACGTTCTTTGGAATTTTCAGCAGCCATTACCACAGCGATCAGTTCGATCCCGTTTTTCTCTGCAGTTGCGGAGACACAGAATTTCGCGTCGCCTGTGGACCCGGTTTTAAGTCCTGTGGCATATTCATACTGACGCACAAGTTTATTTGTGTTGGTGAGCCCGAATTCAGAAGTTCCTTTATTGGTTGTATGTGTTATATTTTCCATCCATATCATAGAATAATCGTGTACCTGCGGGTATTTGCTGATCAGTTCCCTTGACATAAGTGCAATATCCCGGGCGCTCGTCTCGTGTCCCTCCGCGTCAAGTCCGTTGCAGTTTACAAAGTGAGTATTTTCCATCCCGAGTCCCGCCGCTCTTTCATTCATCCGGTTTACAAATTCTTCTTCGTTTCCGCATATGTATTCCGCCATAGCGACGCAAGCGTCATTTGCGCTGGCTACTGCGATGCATTTGAGCATCGTATCAACCGTCTGTGTCTCTCCAGGTTCTAAAAATACCTGCGAACCTCCCATAGATGCAGCATAATCCGAGACTGTCACTTCGTCTTCCAGTCCGATGCTCTCATCTGCAAGTGCGTCAAAGATCAGCAGCATGGTCATTATTTTTGTCACACTTGCAGGGGGACGAGCCGTATCCGCATCCTTCTCGAAAATCACTGTTCCGGTAGAAGCTTCCATAAGAATGACCGAAGGTGCGGTGACTTCTACACCTGCCTGTGTTTCAGCAGTATCCTCGTCAGCCCGGTCCTGCCCTTCTCCGACAGTTTCTTCGGTTTCATTCTCTGTATTCTGAGGTTCTTCTTCATTATCCGCATACACCGGGAAAGATGCACAGATACAAGTCACGCTCATCATAAGTCCGATCAAAAATGCCTGAATCCTTTTCATCGTAAACCTCGCCGCATTTTATGTCTGTTACTAATATAAGCGTACCGGATTGGAAATATGCCGATAAAAAGGTAAAATAATGCGACATTTCCGTCCTTAAGACCAATTGACTTTTGCCATTTCCTGGCGTATATTTACCATGGGAGTGTAAATGAACAATGTTAATAAGGAGGTCACAATGAAATCTCACACTTATTATGATGTGTTAGGTGTTTCAAGAGATGCGACTTTAGAAGAAATCACGACAGCTAAAAATGCACTGGCGAAAGTATATCACCCGGATGCAAATGTACATAAAGATATTGATACAACGGAACAGATGCAGAATATCCTCGAGGCATACAGAGTGCTTTCCGATCCGGAGAAACGCAAAGCCTATAACAGGGAAATGTTCGGAGAGACTGAACGCGTCTTCCGTACTTTTACTGTAGGACCTGAAAATGACGGGGAAGAAGAGGCAGTATCTTTTGTCACTTACTGGAATACCGCAAACCGGCTGCATGAGGTGATCGGGAAAAGCGTCCGTCTTATGAAGCACGAAGATAAAAAGAAGAGCCTGCCGCAGCGCATTTTCCGAAAGATCGGCAAAAATCAGAAACATGAAGAAAGTATGCGCAGCCGCCAGATCTCAAAGCTTTGCAGACAGGCGATGCAGTACATCACCATTCTCAAAATGGCGGACATACCGATGGAATACTGGTCGCCGGATGCGATGAACTGGGTACTGATCCGATGGGGACAGAAACAGACTATGGATTTCCATATATTGTTTTCAAGATATGATTCTTATATAGAAGAAACAAAAACAGGAACCGAAAAAATCAGGTTAAAATCTCAGAATCGTCAGTTCCATAACAACTTAAAAAAACTGCTCTCCTACGCTTTAGAGGCGTAGAAGGCAGTCCTGAAGGAGGGCTTCACAGCCCTCTTTTACATCTCTGTATGTCTCGTCAAAATTCCCTGTGTACCAGGGGTCCGCGATATCCGCTCCTCTCCTGTCCGTAAAATCCAGAAGTTTGCAGACTCTGCCGTCAGGATCACCGTTCCCGATGATCCGGTTGATATTGCGGATATTCCATGTATCCATCCCGATAATGTAATCAAACTGATCGTATTCATCCTTCCGCATCTGGCGGGCCCTGTGGGGGACACACGGAATTCCTGCCTGACGGAGTTTGCGCTGCGTGCCGTGATGCGGCGGATTGCCGATCTCCTCGCGGCTGGTGGCAGCGGAATCGATATAAAATTCGTCAGAGAGTCCGGCCTGGTCAACCATGTGCTGGAAGACAGACTGGGACATCGTTGAACGGCATATATTGCCGTGGCACACGAATAGTATTTTTATCATATCTCTTATATCCCTTCAAAAGCCTTCAAACCTTGATATTACGGGCTTTCCGGCGCTCTTTTCAATTTTTGTGTTTTGCCTTAAATTCACGCTCTTCTTTGTAAATCTACGCAAATTCACGGGCAAATGGTGTAGTAATTGGTGTAGTAACTTGGTGCATTTTCAACCTGATTTTCTCTGCTTTTCCGGCATGACAGTTCCCTTGAAATCTATAATTTTTGCCATCTGCTCTGCTGCCCGGTCATAGCTGGCGTGGGTGTAGACATTCAGCGTTACTCCAACGTCAGAGTGTCCCATCACATACTGCAAGGTCTTTATATCCATACCAGCGTTTGCCATATTGGTACAGAAAGTATGGCGGAACACATGGGGTGTGATATGCGGCAGCGGCTTGTCCGGGTACAGCTTCTTATACTTTTTCATCGCCCAGCGCATTTCATTTTCGATATGCAACGCCACCTTGGGTTTGTCGTCCTTATCCAACAGCAGAAATCCGCTGTATCCGTCTACAATGATTTCCGTCTTTATCTTCCTGCGGCGTTCAAGAATATTCTTCAGACTTTGATAGACTTCCTCTGTCATGGGAATAAAGCGGCAGCCGCACTCCGTCTTGGTTTTCTCGACATAATACTTTCCGCCCCGTTCCCGGACAAGTTGGTGGTCTACCCGGATTCGCCGGTTTTCAAAATCCAAATCACTTTTTGTAAGGCCGCAAAATTCACTGACACGCATACCCGTTCCCAGCAGCACGACAAATTCATCATAATACTTGGTGTAGGTTTTGTCCTCCCGGATAAAGCCCATCCAAATCTCCTGCTGTTCCTCCGTCATGGCAATCCGCTTCTGTGAGTCATTGGGAACCACGTCCACTAATTTGAAGTCAAAAGGATTGCGGCGGATAATATCCTCGTTGTATGCCATCTGAAAAGCGGGTTTCACAACGCCCCTGACACTGGTGATGGTGCTGTACCCTTTCCCGTCGCTATGGAGCTTCATAATCCACTGTTGCGCGTCTGATACCTTAATATCCCTTATCTTCCGGTAGCCAAAATCTTCTTTTTTAATCAGGTTCAGAACAAAATTGTACCCGATTTTGGTATTGTAGCGCACACCCTGTTTCAAGCTGATATAGCGTTCCACAAGGGCAATCACGGTTGCTTTTCCAGCGGCATAGTCAATCCCTTCGTCAAGCTGCTTCTGGATTTCTTTTTCCTTTTCCCGCAATTCCTTCAAATCAGAGGAATAGATGGTCTGCCGTTTGCCTTGAACGTCTGTATAGCGGTACTGATAAATCAGGTCTTTTCTCTGGCTCTCTCCTGTCCGCAGGATTCTTCCTTTATGGTCTTTGCGTTTCTCGGACATTGTCAAACTCCTTTCCGTGATGGAAAGAGCCTTGATATGACATAACTATTGTATCATATCAAGTTCTGCTTTCACATCACAAATTTCAAATGGAATACTCCTGCTCAATGAATTTATCAAATAGACGGCGTTTTATCAGGCGCTTGCTCCCCACCCACAAAACAAATTGGCAATTCTGTTCACTGGTAAGGTCGCGCAGCTTGTTGATACCAATTCCTGAATACGCAGCCGCTTCTTCTAAGGTCAAATTACTCTTTTCCCAAATCGGGACTTCCTTCATAGGCAAGCTGGATATGCCGCCCCGCTGTGCTGCGCGTCCGGCCGATATGTGCGCCGATCACTCGCTGCGGCTGGCGCAGGAAGTAGTAGCGCAAAATCACTTCCTGTGTCTGCTTTGGCTGGGCGGAGAGCGCGGCGGCAAGAGCGGCGTTACAGAGCAGGACGGTCTGGCCGCAGACGGTAAAGGGGTATTCCTCGTCCGGCTCCGGCCCGGCAAACTGGACAAACTTCTCGTCCATCAGATAGTCAAGGGAAATTTGCCGCTCCCATTTCCGGCGAAGCTGCAAAATCTTATCGCGGGCAGCATAGCGGATTACTGCCTTACAAAAGGCGTTGTGCTTGCGCTGGATGTACTCCTGATAGGCTTCAAAGTCGGTCATGGAAATTCCCCCTCTCTGAATAATAGTACGGGGCGGCAGCACTCCTTGCTGTCGCCCCTTGATTGCCTATCTGCAAAGGCGGGCGGGGCTGTCAACGGCGGCGCGTATGCGCCGTTCATCTTGACCGTTGACTGGCTCGGCTGGCTTTGCTATTACCTTGCGGTAAACGTAAATGGATATGATCGCAGTAATCACTTCCGTGATCCAAAACGTATTCCAGACGCCAACCGCTCCGAGAAACCTGCTGAGTAAAAACGCAGCCGGGATGATTACCACTACATACCGGCAAAGAGAAATCAGTAAGGAGGGCGTGCCTTTCCCCAGCCCCTCCAATGCGCCGGAAGAAGTAACAGAAACCGCCGAGACGATAAATCCGGCCCCGATGATGCGCAAGGCAGTTTCCCCGGCCTGGATCGTCGCTTCCGTGTGGGTAAACAGCCCTATCAGCTGGCCGGGGATCAGCAGACATATCGCGGTTCCAAGCACCATAATGATACCGCTCATGCACAAAACAATCTGATAAATCTGGCTGACTCGTTTGTGCTCCCCTGCACCGTAGTTATAGCCGATCAGGGGGCGCATCCCCTGCACAATGCCATTCGCCGGAAGATAGATGAAGGTCTGCAATTTGTAATAGATCCCCAAAACCAGAATATACACTTCGGAATAGGCAGCTAAAATCGCATTGAGCGCCGAAATCAAAAGAGACGGAAGTGCAAGATTCAGGGTTGCGGGAATGCCGATAGAATACAGCTTGATGACCATCTTTTTGCTGGGCAAAATGTACTGCCTGCGGATATGCACGCGAATTGGCCGCAAAAGATAGACTACAAGGTAAATCGCCAGTGTCAGAGCCTGTCCGATGCCGGTTGCCAGCGCAGCGCCTTCAATTCCCATTTCCGGGAATGGGCCATAGCCAAAAATCAGAACGGGGTCTAAGACGATGTTTGTGATGCACCCGCACATCAGGCTGATCATGGTTGTCTTCATGTTTCCTACTGCCTGGAACAGTTTCTCAAACGCCATGCTGACGGTAACAATGAGCGTAAAGGCGAACGCAACGATAGAATAGCGGACGCCAAGTTCAATGACCGCTTCGGATGAAGTGAACATCCGCAGGAAAACCGGTATGATGGCGATACAGCAGACTGTCATAACAACGCCATGAATCACGGCAAGCACAAGTCCCTGCGTGGCGGCCTGATCCGTTTTTTCATGATCCCCCGCGCCCAGATAGAAGGCGATCACTGCATTGATCCCAACGCCAAATCCAATTCCGGCAGCATTGATAAAATTTTGAACCGGGTAAACCAACGATAATGCCGTCATAGCCTCCTCGCTGATCTGCGCGACGAAAAAACTGTCCACAATGTTGTAGAGGGAATTGACCAGCATGGATAACACCATAGGCAGGGACATGGATAAAATCAGCGGTAATACCGGCTTTTCTTTCATGAAAGTATCGTTCATAATTCCTCCTTCGCAGAATACGTTATGATTTTTTACGGTGATACCAGGCCATCATTATGAGAGCAACAAGCAAGGTGCCAGTTTCCGCGACAGGGAATGCAAGCCAGATTCCGTTCAGATGGAACAATTTGTCCAGACACCATAAGGATGGAACAAGGAAAAGCAGTTGCCTGCATAATTGAATTGCCATGCTGGAACCTACTTTTTCTGTGGCCTGAAAATAGGTGGAAATCATAGTAGAAAGACCGCAAAACAGATAGCTTGTCGCCATAATCCGCATAGCGGATATTCCAAAGGAGCGCATGGCTTCCGATGCCGTAAACAATCCCAAAATCTGCGCCGGAAAAAGGATGACAGCCAACGTCCCCAGTATCATCATGCCGGTGACCAAAGCAGTTCCGTATCGGAAAGCGGAATGCAGCCGTTCGCTGCTCCCTGCGCCGTAGTTAAACCGCATGACTGGCAAACAACCCTGGATTAAGCCATTTACCGTCATAACAATCAACTGCTGCACCTTAAAATATGCACCGAAGAATGCAATCGCCGTATCAGAATACGCCACCAGAAACAGATTGACGAACGTCACCATAAACGAACTGAGGGCGTTCATAATAAAAGATGGCAGGCCAAAGGCAAAAATACGGCGGATCATCTGTTTCTGCAAGTGAAAGCCTTTGATTTTTATCTGCACTTTTTGCTTTTTGTCCAGCAGCAAAGCAAATGCCAAAATCATGGATAATGAATAGCCCGCAACAGTAGCCACTGCAGCGCCGCGGATGCCCATAGCCGGAAAAACACCAATACCAAAAATCAAGATGGGATCGAATACAAAATTAACGATCACTCCCGCAATCTGAAAACACATGGGAGCAACCATATTCCCGGTGGCCTGTATCATCTTCTGGATGGCGATATACACCATATTGGGAATTTGCATGAACGAACACACGCTCATATAGGCAATGCTCAACTGATAAATTTCTTTATTACTGGTAAACGCCCGAAAATAGGGTTTCATAATCAGTAATGCCAGAAGATTGAGCAAAGCACCAATTCCAAAGGCCAGTAACAATCCATGTGTGACGGTTGTATTTGCCTCATCCTGCTTTTTCTGTCCAAGATACCCTGCAATCAGTACATTCACACCGACGCCGATCCAGATAGACGCCGCATTCATAAGTGTTGTAATGGGAAACGACAGAGAAACAGCCGTTAGTGCATTCTCACTCAACTGCGCCACAAACGCGCTGTCTATCAGATTATAGGAATATTGTAGGAACATGGAAATCAGCGGCGGTATCGACATTTGCCAAATGAGCTTTCCAACAGGGGCGACCGCCATTTTATTATTAGTCTGCATACTTTCCCTCCTCTCCACAAAGTATCCGGCACAAAAAAATTGTGCCGGACAGCAGGACATTAAATCCGAACAATATAGTTTTGTTTGCGTGCTGCGGGCTGACCGGCTTCCTGGGCCGGATAACCCAATGCAATCGCTCCGACGCCGCGCAAGGTTTCCGGCAGCTTCCACTCCCGCAGGAGAGCCTTGCCTTTTTCACTGTCAAAAATCTCACGTTCCCGATGTACCCATACAGTTCCCAGCCCAAGAGCATGGGCGGCGAGCATCATATTTTCAAGGACGCAGCTTCCATCCTCTACAAAGGTGTTTGCGGAGCCATCTGCCAGAACCAAAATCACGACAGGCGCGCCATAATAAGGGTCTGTATTGTTCCCCATCACTTCTGCGTTTAACCTGGCGATTTCCTGCCGGTATTTGGGGTCTGTGATTGCAATGATGGTAGGGGATTGACGTCCTCCGCCGGTAGGTGCATAAGTCCCGGCTTCCAGTACAGCGTCCAACGCCTCGGAAGGGACAGGTTGCGGTTTGTAAGCCCGTACACTACGGCGCGTCTTGATCAGAGATAAGAAGTTGTTTTCCATAAAAAATCATCCTCCATTCTGTCAACATTTCCGAGATGCAGGCAACAAAAAAGCCACACAACTATCATAAGACAGTTGTGTGGCAAAAAGATGACCGAATCCGGAAAAGTCCACTCAAATTTTACGTCCATTATTATAGCGAGCTTTCGGGAGACTGTCAAGTATCAATCTTTACGGAATTGTGGCGGCTGTCTGTTGCTTTTTGTGTTACTTTATGGCACATGAGCATTTGCTCAAGGAACATATTTACCTACATGTAGCAAGCGGCGATACTCCTATTCTGGAATATCGCCGCTTGCGTTCTTATATATCGAAACTTGTCACATCAAGGTTCTTTCAAAAATGGTGTAGTAGTGGTGTAGTAAGCGCCCTTCTGCTCCAAAGAACCACTGATTTTACAGGCTTTTTCAGGACTTTTCGAGATATTGCCGTGGCAGACGAAAAGCACTCGTATCATATTTTAAAGTCCTCCTGATTTGCGTTAGTTTGCCCTGTTTTGCCACAATTTGCCGAGTATGTAATTGCCTCTGAGATTGTTAAAACAATCACAGAATAAGCAAAACGCAGCAAATCGAGGCAAGTTGAGGCCGTCAAAAGTAGTAAAAACGTAGTAAGAATGGGGGTGTGTTACTACTGCTGTTATTAGCAAACAGATCTATAGCATGTAACCTCAATCTCTTTTTTAGCTTTAGTTAAACAGATGATTTTTCTGTTCTTGAAAAAAATTCTATTTTTAATTTTTCTTTTAAATATGACTTTAAAACAAAAATTTCTATTTTTCTTCCACCTCTAGGATAGTCTAAATAATATCTAGTATAATCACCTTCATTTTCTGGAGGAATAATTTTTAATATTCTTCGTTGCTTAGCAATGTCAGTAACTTCTTCGTTATTTTTTATTTCAGAAAGATTAATATCCCAGCACACAATACTGTAGAGGTTATCAAAAGTATGATTAAAATCTTTTGTTAAATAATTTTTAAATTCAACATAATAAAGCTTCGATGTTTTTATCGGTGATTTGTCGTTTCCTTTTACAATAACATCAATTCCAGAATGAGTATCATAGTCAAGTGGAACAAATGGGAAAATATCCGGATTATATGTACTTAATTGCATAAAAATAGTAAAAACACCACTTTCAAGATTGGGTTCCACTAATCTTATACCATTATAATCAGCAATCCTTGTTCTATTAATCCTATGAAAAGATTTTTTCATAGCAATAATCTCACCATTCTTATTCTTATATTTCAAAAAATGATACTTCTTGGCGATTTTAATTGCTCCTTCAATCGCTTCTGCTCCGGAATTTGTAAAAAAACTTGTTCCATATTAGCAGCTTGATTGAACTGCTTAGCAGCTTCAATTGCTGGAACATTATAAAAGAGGTTAGAGGTATGTAGTAGTTTTTCAATCTGCCCCTGCAACATACGTGTATAATTCGGATCATGATAGCCCAATCCACATACACCAATTCCTGAACCAAAATCTAAATACCGTTTTCCGTCTATATCATAAAGATACATCCCTTCTCCATGATCCAATATGATTGGATAACGATTATAGGCAGAAATAAACTGTTGATTTGCTTCCTGAATATAACGATTCATTTCAAATATTTTCCTCCTCGATTTCGATCTTAAATACATTGATTACTTCCACATCCGGACAGCAAAAGGCAATAGAACCTTCCTGTTGACTTGGTAGCTTTCCTCCATATCGAAGAATGTCAATATAGGGAAAAGCTACATGCATGGCCATTGGGCAAAGTTTCCCTCTCTCTGTATCAAAATCAAATGTATCACCAATTCGATGCCCCCGATGGCATCCCATGTGTCCTTTCTGATCTATTAAGGTAATTTTTATTTTAGGCTTCTTCATAATTGTATATCCTCCAAAAATTGTTCTATTGGAATTCCCTTATATTTGTCTGTATTATTTATATTTGAACGAATAATTTTTTCAAGTTGATGCATTGCAGTTTGAACGCTTTCTGATAGTTTACCTGATCTCAGATAGTGACCAACTACAATTGCCATGAAGACATCGCCGGTTCCCGGAAATCGAACTGGGATTTCTTCATAAGGGATCAGCGTCATCTCACTGTGAAGGGAGTTTTTCACCACGGTGAACATCTTCCCATCAATATTTGCACTTGTAATGACAACCGCTTTTGCACCTAATTCATGCAACCGATCTGCAATATCCTTCATTTCAAATTTTGTACAGGATGTTTTTATAACATGACCGGATAAAAAGCATGCCTCAGTAATATTGGGAATAATCACATCTGCAACAGAACACAACTTTTTCATGTAAGTAACTGATTCATTCGTTACTCCGTTATAGCGTTTCCCATCATCCCCCATGATTGGGTCAATGAACACAAGCGTACCTTTTTTTCTTTGTTCTTTACAATATTCATATACAAGTGAGGCTTGTCTTTCAGATACAATAAAACCTGTACAGATGGCATCAAAAGAAAATTGAAGTTCATTCCATACACGGAGCGTATTCTGCATATATTCCGTAGTATCTAAAATATCAAAATTTCCGTAATCTAATGTGTTTGAAATCAACACTGTAGGTAGATTAAAAGTTTCATATTTCATATGAGAAAAAACTGGAATCATTACCGACAAGGTCACTTTGCCATAACCAGCCATATCATTAATCAGTAAAATACGTGGCTGATTTTTTAATCTATCTTCCATCATTGATCCTTCCATTCAGTAAAATAAGAAATTCTGCAAATTGTTTTCCCAGATTCTGTTCGGAAAATCTTGTCAAAAGCAGTCTGAATAGAGTCTTTCCTTAATTCATCTTCGTAAAAATTCACTAGAAAATCAGCTTCTACAAGTATCTGATAATCTATACCATCAATATTGGTATAGGTATGATGATGGCCGACTAAATAACAAATTCTCTCTATATCCGCTTCATCAAATTTCAATTCTTTGAGCATCTTGCGGGCATAAGACGGCCCCTCCTGCTCCTGAAGTTTTCCATTACAAGCACCATATTTTTCTTCTGCTGGTCGGATTCCAATATCATGAACCAATGCAGCACATTCAGTCAAAAATTGTGTGTGTGCATCCAACTTTTCCATATGCCCTATCAACTGTGCAAAGCGATGCACTTTCACAAGGTGCTGTATACGCCTCGAATCACTCTGATTAAACTTCATAATTTCTAATTCAAGCAAGTCAATTTGTTCTGTATATTTCATGAAAATCCCTCCCGTTCTTTTATACCCTCAACGCAAAGATCAAACAATTTCTTCCCGGAAGATGTCTGAAAGAAATCTTTAATACATCTGATTTTCCCACTGCTCTGACAGTTTTCATAACAGTTAATAATTAAGTCTGCTTCCATCAAAATCTGTAACGTTCTATCTTTAGGCGCATCGTAATCATGGTGCTTCACTACTAATTCAAGAATTCTTGGAATATAAGATGGTAAGTAATTGGCTTCCTGCAGAAAACTATTCACAAGATGAGGTGCTTCCTTCTTCTGCTTTTCCTGGCCGGCATCTCCATCATAATTGTCTTTACAATACTTAATAGCAATGTCATGCAAAATGGCTGCCGCTTTCAAAATTTGCTGTTCTTCTGTTGAGATTCTTTCCTGTTCACCAAGCAATTTTGCCAATGCATAGACTTTCAGAATATGTTGTGTACGCCTGCAATGGCCCCTTTCATAGCATAGCGCACTGTATAAAAGATATGCTTCATTGTTAATCACTTTTGTAAGCGTCCTTTCCTGAAAAGTTTTTCATTGTTCACCGTATAAAAATAAAAGAAATCGCATGTATTTTATGTTGCAGTTGCAACATAAAACAAAAAATAGTATACTACCGCTTAAGAGAAAGGAGAATTTGCATGCAACTTGATTTTCATCAATTGACCTTATTCCCGTTGTTTACTGGCATTTATGAAGAAGACCTCCCTGCCATGTTGACATGTTTAGGAAGTTTTCAAAAAAGGTATAAAAAAGAAGAAATTATTCTTTTAGAAAGCAATGAAGTTCGAAGCGTTGGTATCATTCTGTCAGGTACAGTCCATATGATCAAAAATGATTCCGAAGGCTATCAGACGCTCCTTGTCACTATGAAAGAAGGAGAGCTTTTTGGGGAGTCTTTTTCTTGTGGAAGTCATTTAGACGCTCGCGTCAGCTTTTTGGCTGCAACATCTTGTATCATTCTTTTTTTGCCCTTTTATAAAGTGATTCATTCCTGCAAATTGACTTGTACCTTTCACCATAGGTTGATTGAAAATATGGTTCGGCTGATTGGTGATAAGAATGTCCAATTAATGGATAAAATCGAAGTAATTTCCAAAAAAACACTTCGCGAAAAGATTATGGCATATCTGCACCAGCAGTCAATGGAACAAAACAGCAAACACTTTACAATCCCATTAGGACGATTAGAATTAGCAGAATATCTTTGTGCCGATCGGAGTGCTCTAACAAGGGAGCTGTCTTATATGCAAAAAGACGGTTTGATTTGCTATGAAAAGAATACCTTTAAGCTTTTATTGTGATACTTTTTAGAAACTAACTGTAACTCGAAAGCGAAACACAAAACAACTAAATTTTTAATGACAGAGCGATGGATATGTTGCGTACGCAACATATCTATCGCTCCATCTATATTAAAATAGCTAACGTAAATTCTAATTGAACAAAATCGCTACGCGATGGCCTGTGCAAGCTGTCGCATAGCGTTTTTTGTTTTCTATACCAAAAACAGTGGAAAGTAAGTCCTGATAGTAGTATTGTTAAGTTACCACACCAAACAATCAAACAGGAGCCTCCCCACTGCCTATGAAAAGAATACCATTCCTCCGCCTGGTTGGCAAGCGGTTTTATGACACAAATGCACCTCCATATAAAGCAGCGTACCTGATTTACTACTGATTTTATATGGAGGATTCATTATGTATAAAAAATATATAGAACAGCTTGAAGAAGCCGGAAAAATCCGCAACCTCAAAGATCGTTCCATTCACTGTTATAAAAACTACGTTTCCTATTTCCTGAATTATACCAGCAAATGCCCGAAAGAACTTACCTGCCAGGACGTCAGGGATTTCCTGCTTGCCAAAAAAGACAGCGGACTCAAATCGACAACTCTGAATCTTTACAATTCTGCACTCCACTTTTTTTACCGGAATGTCCTGCACATCCTATGGGATGATACTATTGTCCCGCGTATGATTATAGAGCAGAAACTCCCTGCTGTACTTACATCTGATGAGATTGACCGTCTGCTGGAAGCTGTTGATGACATTAAATACAGAGCAATGTTTGCAACCATGTACGCTTCCGGAATGCGGGTTTCCGAAGTGATCCATCTGCATTATAATGACATTTCCCGTACAAATATGCAGATCCATGTGAGGGATACGAAGAACCGGATGGACCGTTATACGATCCTTTCCCAACGGTGTCTGGATCTCCTCACAGAATACTGGTTTGCAAAGGGCAGGCCACGCGGCATCCTGTTCCCGAATCAGTTTACCGGCAGCTATCTGTCTGTGGGTACCCTGGAAAAGGTGATGCGCCGGGCTGTATGCAGCGTCTGCAACGCTCCGCGATCTGACGGCAGATCCGAAACATCTTGGTGCAAAGGCTGGATACATTTTCATTCTCCATACATGGGGATCTGAGATGAACTTTCATCCTCATATCCATGCCATTCTGCTTGGTGGCGGCCTGACTTCTGACAATCAGTGGAAAGACAACGGAGAAAGCTTCTTCCTTCCTGTCCAGATCATTTCCAAAGTATTTCGTGGAAAATATCTGGAAGAACTAAAAAAGCTATGGGAAGCGAGCAAGCTGGTTTTTCATGGTACTGCCGAAAAATTCCGTAACCATTATGCCTTCAGGGAACTGCTGGATGCCTGTTATGGTACAGAATGGGTTCCTTATTGTAAAAAGACATTTCATGGCGCCCAATCCGTAATCAAATATCTCGGGAAATATACCCACCGCATTGCGGTCAGCAACCATCGGATCATCCGCGTGGATGAAGAAACCGTAACTTTTTCCGTGAAGGATTACCGGAATGAAGGGAAGTGGAAAGATCTGACTCTGTCAGGAGTTGAGTTTATCCGGCGTTTTTTGATGCATGTTCCTCCAAAGGGATTTGTCCGGATCCGGCATTATGGACTGCTCTGCTCCCGCAGCAAAAATAAAAAGCTTACTTTGTGCCGAAATCTCCTCGGATGCAAGAAATATCTTTCCAGACTAAAGAATAAAGAGATGCCAGAGGTATTGGAGCTGCTTTATGGCATAAATATCTGCGTATGTAAAGTCTGCGGTGGACGCATGGGGAAACCACAGCTTAAAATTCCTCAAAGGTGTTAAGTATATCATTCTTTCATATTTTTTCAGCCTCAACGTTTGAGGTTTTGTTGTTGTGCCCATTAATCAGAAAATGGCTAATTACTGTAGATTCAGAAAAGGAATCTTTTCTAGCGCCCTGGTATAATCAGCGTCAGAAGCAAAAGATTAAAAATCCATAGAGACTGGTTGCCCGGCCGCTTACTTTGTTCAATTAGGTCAAATCGAAAATGGTGCAAACGAAGGGGCAGTTTACTGTAAAGTTTATAAACTGCTTTTTCGTTTACACCATCATCGATTCTAACCTAACGAATTGAACAAAATCGCTACGCGATGGCCTGTGCAAGCTGTCGCATAGCGTTTTTTGTTTTCTATACCAAAAACAGTGGAAAGTAAGTCCTGATAGTAGTATTGTTAAGTTACCACACCAAACAATCAAACAGGAGCCTCCCCACTGCCTATGAAAAGAATACCATTCCTCCGCCTGGTTGGCAAGCGGTTTTATGACACAAATGCACCTCCATATAAAGCAGCGTACCTGATTTACTACTGATTTTATATGGAGGATTCATTATGTATAAAAAATATATAGAACAGCTTGAAGAAGCCGGAAAAATCCGCAACCTCAAAGATCGTTCCATTCACTGTTATAAAAACTACGTTTCCTATTTCCTGAATTATACCAGCAAATGCCCGAAAGAACTTACCTGCCAGGACGTCAGGGATTTCCTGCTTGCCAAAAAAGACAGCGGACTCAAATCGACAACTCTGAATCTTTACAATTCTGCACTCCACTTTTTTTACCGGAATGTCCTGCACATCCTATGGGATGATACTATTGTCCCGCGTATGATTATAGAGCAGAAACTCCCTGCTGTACTTACATCTGATGAGATTGACCGTCTGCTGGAAGCTGTTGATGACATTAAATACAGAGCAATGTTTGCAACCATGTACGCTTCCGGAATGCGGGTTTCCGAAGTGATCCATCTGCATTATAATGACATTTCCCGTACAAATATGCAGATCCATGTGAGGGATACGAAGAACCGGATGGACCGTTATACGATCCTTTCCCAACGGTGTCTGGATCTCCTCACAGAATACTGGTTTGCAAAGGGCAGGCCACGCGGCATCCTGTTCCCGAATCAGTTTACCGGCAGCTATCTGTCTGTGGGTACCCTGGAAAAGGTGATGCGCCGGGCTGTATGCAGCGTCTGCAACGCTCCGCGATCTGACGGCAGATCCGAAACATCTTGGTGCAAAGGCTGGATACATTTTCATTCTCCATACATGGGGATCTGAGATGAACTTTCATCCTCATATCCATGCCATTCTGCTTGGTGGCGGCCTGACTTCTGACAATCAGTGGAAAGACAACGGAGAAAGCTTCTTCCTTCCTGTCCAGATCATTTCCAAAGTATTTCGTGGAAAATATCTGGAAGAACTAAAAAAGCTATGGGAAGCGAGCAAGCTGGTTTTTCATGGTACTGCCGAAAAATTCCGTAACCATTATGCCTTCAGGGAACTGCTGGATGCCTGTTATGGTACAGAATGGGTTCCTTATTGTAAAAAGACATTTCATGGCGCCCAATCCGTAATCAAATATCTCGGGAAATATACCCACCGCATTGCGGTCAGCAACCATCGGATCATCCGCGTGGATGAAGAAACTGTAACTTTTTCCGTGAAGGATTACCGGAATGAAGGGAAGTGGAAAGATCTGACTCTGTCAGGAGTTGAGTTTATCCGGCGTTTTTTGATGCATGTTCCTCCAAAGGGATTTGTCCGGATCCGGCATTATGGACTGCTCTGCTCCCGCAGCAAAGGTAAAAAGCTTACTTTGTGCCGAAATCTCCTCGGATGCAAGAAATATCTTTCCAGACTAAAGAATAAAGAGATGCCAGAGGTATTGGAGCTGCTTTATGGCATAAATATCTGCGTATGTAAAGTCTGCGGTGGACGCATGGGGAAACCACAGCTTAAAATTCCTCAAAGGTGTTAAGTATATCATTCTTTCATATTTTTTCAGCCTCAACGTTTGAGGTTTTGTTGTTGTGCCCATTAATCAGAAAATGGCTAATTAAAGCCGTGCCGCTTACGATTTTTTCTTTTACTGCTGAAACAGTATCTTTGATTGAGTGCGCAGTTGTATCTATAACATTTAATTCATAGATTCCTAAATTAGAAAATTGTTTCCACATTGTTTCAACTAATTCAACATTTGTTTCTCTATCTAACTTTGAGCGTTCGATAGCTCGCTTCATAGTTTCTTCTTTACTTGCCCTTAAAACGATATAGTGTACTTCATAATGCTCTTGAACAATGTTGAGCTACGGCTCTAAAAACCACGGTCCTACAATGCCATCTACAATTACATCATATCCACCACGAACATATCGCTTCGCAGCTTCTAAAAATGCTTCAATGACAACCAAATTTTGCTCATTTGATTCTGGCAAATGTGGTGGTATTGCCCCTTTACTCAAATAATGGTAAAAGTCATCTGTGTGCATATGCACAGACTTTTCTAAATCTGATTCTTTTGCAACAGCAGATGCCGTTGTAGTTTTCCCTGTTCCCGGCGAACCTGTGATTACAATAATTCTACCTTGATTCATCTATGTTTTACCTTCCCAACTTCTAATTTTTTACATCATATCCCAAAAGCCTTGTCGTACTCAATAACTCCATTTAATTTGTTTTGACTTCCGTTAAGATTAAGTGCCATAAAACTTTCATCGTCAACTTCAAATGGCGCTTTTATTCCACACTCACTTGCCGGAATATATCCTGCCTTTGGATAGTATTTGGAATGTCCCAAAACAACTGAATATTCATATCCCAATTTATGTGCTATACTGTGTCCTTCTTTCATCAAAGATAATCCGATTCCCCTGTTCTGATAATCGGGTAATACAGAAAGAGGGGCAAGCGCAAGAACCTCAACCCCTTGAACAACTGCTTTTGTAAAAAGAATATGTCCTACAATTTTTTCGTCCTCGACAGCAACAAGAGAAAGTTCCGGAATAAACGATTTGCTTTTTCTTAACGCAGCAACTAAGTTCTGTTCATTTCCATCTGTATATTCAGCATTTTCAAATGCTTCTTTTACAACATGATATACCGTATCATAATCTTCTGGTCTTTCTTGTCTTATAATCAAAATAGATACCTCCATAGTTTTAAGTTTTTTTACAATTACAGGAAATAGCAAATCTACTATCTACCTCTCAATTTTTATGGCTCTGACAATGATAATATCCGGGATTTCTTTATTAAAATAGCATTCTTCGTAAAATCCGTCTATGACAAAACCAGTATCAAAACACAGATTAAAAATATCCTGTAAAGAACGATGATAATAACATTGTTTTTGTGGCTGTCCTTCAATCGCAATATCGTAATAGCTGTGCGGCGTCATATATTTTTCTGTAAGCGTTACAAAACAGGGGTGCTGTGTCGCAAATACAAATACTCCGTTATCCTCAAGCAATTTATAAACAGAGGTAAAAAGCGGCTTAATGTCTGTAATATCCATGACCGCCATGTTTGAGACTGCTTTTGTAAATGGCTTATTTCTTTTTAATGCCATCAGACTTGTTTCATTCGTAGCGTCTGCTACACAAAACTCAATGTGATCAGCATACCGTTTTTGGCGCTTTTTTGCCAGTTCCACCATTTTTTCACTATAATCAAAAGCCAAAACAGAGACAGCTTTTTCTGCAAGATATGCAGAATAATTTCCATTCCCACAGGCAATATCTAAAATATAATCTGTTGGATCAGGATTTAGAAGCTCTGTTACTTTTGGACGGACAACTTCTCTGTGAAAATCATTTGATTCATCCCCCATTGAACAATCCCAAAATTCAGCGTTCTGATTCCAGATTGCTTTACTTTCTTCTTTTGAATACTGTATAATATCCTCTTTCTGCAAAATTACTTTTTCTCCTTCGCCGCATGGCTCCTGAAATGCGTGATAATGATGTTCCAATATTTCATCTGTTATCACAAACGGCGAATTGGCATTTAAGACCTGATTTCTTTTATATAGTCTTTTTTGCAAAAGCTCCTTACTGGCTTTCATATAGACAAGTTCCGTTTCAGCGCCTGCTTTTTGGATCAGCTCTTTATAAAAATTCCGATTTTCCTTACTCCAGAAACTAAAATCAATCACAACGTCTTTTCCCTGCTGAATCAGGGACAGCAGCTTTTTTTGAAGCGCAGCTTCCACCTGCTCTGACAATTTTTCATATTGTTCTTCCGGATAATCAATTCCCTTTCTTCCATAAAGTTTCCACATTTCTTCGTCAATGGAAAGTCGGATATATCCTTCCTGTTCTTTTTTCTTGGCGTAAGTAGTCTTTCCAGAACCACATACGCCGCACATCATAATAACCTTGCTCATAAAACTCCTTTTCTTTTTCCGAAACGGCATCTATCAATTTGCACTACACAACAGAAAGTTCTTCAATCGCTTTATCTAAAAAAATCATGCCGTCCAGATGTTCCAGCTCATGGCAGAAGCATTTTGCCATTTCATCTTCTCCGTCAACTATAATTTCCTCTCCATATTCATTGAGTGCCTGAATCGTGACCTTTTGTGGACGAATTGTTTTTACAAAACGGTTCGGGAAACTAAGGCATCCCTCAACACATTCCTGCACACCGCTTTGGCTTATCATTTTCGGATTTACAAGTTTTAATCGTGTATCGTTAAAATCAATGACAACCAACCGTTTCAAAACGCCAACCTGATTTGCTGCCAGTGCAGCTCCATTTTCTGTTTCATGTAATGTATCAAGCATATCATCTAAGAGCTGCCTGATTTTATCATCAACTTTTAGGACAGCTTTACATTTTTTTCTTAATATAGGGTCGCTGTCATAACGAAGAAATCTTGTTGCCACTTTTTACCTCCTGTCTGCTGCTGTCAGCTCTTGATTTTCTCAAACTTACATCAAATAAAAATACCTCCTCAATGGCACACTCAAATACTTTAGAAATATCATATGCAAGCCAGATAGATGGTTCAAATTTTTCTGTTTCTATGGCATTTATCGCCTGCCTTGAAGCTCCAACCAGTTCTCCTAATTGCTCTTGCGTCAGCCCTCGCTGTTCTCGCAATTCTTTTATTCTGTTTTTCATAGTTCCTCCAAAAGTAAGGTTAACATTACAATAATTATATATATTTTTCTTGTAATGTCAACCTTACACCCATTTTCTGTTACACAAATATTTATAAAAACAGGAAACGATACCATGTTTCAGATATCGTTTCCCTATATCATACCCTTATGAATAGATCATCTCATGCAGAACAATTTCTTCTGCCCGGTTACGGATGTTATTGCAACGCTGCACCCATTCCATTTGAGAAGTACGCTTTAATTCCTCTGTCACGCCCTCGGTAGCTTTCATCTGCTCCATGATAGTGTCTAACCGTTCCTGTGCCTGTTCGTTCAGGTCTGCAAGATATGTCCACAATTCTCCGGTTAGTATCAGTGTGTTCAATCTGGCTGGGTGGACTTCTCTTAAATATTCCCGGTGCATCCGTCCGTACTTTCCAATAGGACGGTGTTCCTCCGGCAGCTTCAAATCTGGGATATAGTAATCTCCGACAAGGATATAATCAATTCCGTTTTCTGTTATTCTTGGTTTCAATTCGCTCATATTTTTAATCTCCTCATTCTGGCTTATTTTTTGCAAGTCTGACTCTCCAGAAATATTGGTAAATCATTGGTAAAATTGAGAATGAAACATAAGAACTACTATTTATAGAAGTATTTAAGACGATTTGAGACTTTTTATTCTGAACAGTAAATCCTGCCGTGGCACACGAAAAGCACTCGTATCATATTTTAAAGTCTATCAATATGGATTTATACTTGACAACTTCCAATTTATCGCTGAATCATCAGCTTTCTCATGGTCACGATTATACCAAGACAAGACTGACAATTCAACATATCTTAGAACTTAGCTTTGCAGAAGGAACAGCCAGCCCGAAAGAATTTACGGACTGGCTGTATCAGCAGAGTAATATTATCGAAAATTTGTCAAACCTTTGATTTTATTTTTTGTCCATTCATCAATGCGCTCACTTAACGCTTTCAGATATTCAGAAAACTGTATATTTTCTTTGCCGTATGTCAACTGTAAGTCATATTCCAAAGGCAGCCAGGTCGATAGATCTGATTCATTATGAGAGATAACTGCTTCCAGTTTATCCAATGCCTTATATGTTTTTGCTTCTTTGGTTTGAAGCTCTTTCATTTCGTTCAGAAGCTCCAGCCATTCAAGCCTTTGTGCGGCTGGAAAAGAACGAACCCAGTCAAAAAAAAGAGCGTCTTCGTTCACGGTATCTGCATCTGTCTTTTCAAAGGCTGGCACATCTCCGGTAAAGGTTTCTCCGAGATCGTGGATCAGACACATCCGTATTACTTTATTCATATCCGTATCCTGAAACTCCGGTTCTTTCGACAATAGCATGGCCATTAAAGCAATCCGCCAGCTATGATCCGCAACGCTTTCTTTCCGGTTTTCCTCTGTGAAGCAGTGGCGGGTCGTTGTTTTCAGCATGGCGGCTCTTGAAAGTATGTTCAAAAAGTCACCTGGCATCATTGATCTTTACTCCTTTAATTGCACTAATTGTATTTATAGTATAACACATTATCAGAAACAATTTAGTTTATATCAATTTCTTCTGTATTGTTATTAAAGTCATATCTGACCACAGCGCAGTTCTTTACGCCGAAAGCCGCGTATTCAGCATTGGTCATCTCATAGAAATAGGACTGCACAACTCTGGCAATCCCGTTGTGTGCGACCAGGATATACGTCTTGTTATCCGACTCTTCCCTGATTTCATCCAGAAGATTATACACCCTCTGTGCCAGCTGCAGCATGGATTCCCCGCCTTCATGCCGGCAGCAGAACTCTTCTTTTGCCTTTTGGAATTCTTTCCCGTTCCTTGGGGTGGCTTCCCACTTTCCGAAGTTCTGTTCTTTCAGGCGGGGTTCCACACGCGCCGGAATACCGGTTATCTCGGAGATATGACGGGCAGTTTCTGCCGCGCGGACAAGAGGGGAATACAGGATTTCATCTGCTTTGATCCCCTCCGCCAGTATCTTCTCTCCGGTCTCAATGGCCTGCTGATGACCCATTTCAGTCAGTTCTATATCTGTAGCTCCACAGATTTTATTTTCGACGTTCCATACTGTCTGCCCGTGGCGGACAAAATATACGCATCCCATATGCCTTATTTCACCTCGACAAGCTCGATACGGAAGTTCAGCTCTTTTCCTGCCATTTCATGGTTCGCGTCAAAAGTGATCGTAGTCTCATCTTTTGCTGTCACTTTAACCGGGAACGGCTGTCCATACTGGTTAGTCAGATATACCTGCTGTCCGGCTTCCAGTTCTTCAGATCCCGGAAGCTGTACAATCTCAATAGTGAAGACAGCATTCGGATCCGGCATGCCATAGGCTTCGTCCGGCATCAGATGGACATCGACAATCTGTCCGACTTCCATATCAGCTACTGCGGCGTCAAATCCCCTGATCATCTGGCCGGCACCGCAGACAAATTCCAGCGGTTCTCCGCGGTCATAAGAAGAATCAAACTGGGTTCCATCATTAAATGTGCCTCTGTAATGCGTACGGCAGGTCTTGCCGACGTTGCGTCCGGTCAGCGTCGGCTGAGATCCGCATCCGCCTCCGCAGCTTTCTCCGCATCCGCCGCCACAGGAATGACCGTCCTCATGATCGCCGCAGCTGTGACCGTCCTCATGATGGTGATGATCACAATTTGCTCCGGTAGAGATCAGCTCGCCTTTCAGGTAGGCCTCAACTGCCTGATCCGCGTCTCCTTCTGCACCGGCACACAGCTCAACTCCCGCTTCAGCAAGTGCTGCCTGAGCTCCTCCTCCGATCCCGCCGCAGATCAGCACATTAACTGACTGGCCGGAAAGAAGTCCTGCAAGGGCACCGTGACCGATTCCATTGGAGCCGATGACATCACTGGAAATCACCTTATTATCCTCAATCTCATACACCTTAAAGAACTCTGTTCTCCCAAAATGCTGAAAAATGTTTCCGTTATCGTAGGTTACCGCTATTTTCATTTTTAACTCTCCTGTCTCCTGTATATTTCTTCATCTATCATTATCCTTATCCTGCCGATAATGTCAATAGTTGTTTTATTGACAAACTAAAATGCAGCTGATAATATTTCTTCTGGACAAAATATTACATAAGAAGAGCAATATTTCGCGCCGGAAAGGATCTGTTATTATGAACCCTCTTAAAAAAATCTATTGCAGGACCTTTCAGACAGGATTAAAGATCGCCCTGCCGTTCCTGCCCTATAGAAAGCCTAAGATTGTCGGCAGTGTGAAAGCTTTGCCGGAAGTCATTCAGAAGAAAAAATGCAGTAAAGTCCTGATCATTACTGATGCAGGCATACGAAAACTGAGGCTTACCCGTCGTCTGGAAAAAGCGCTTACCGATGCCGGGATTCCTTACTGTATCTATGATAAAACAGTAGCCAACCCTACTACCGACAATGTATCTGAGGCCGTTGAGATTTACCGGAATGAAGGCTGCGACTGTATCATCGGTTTCGGAGGCGGATCAAGCATGGACTGTGCCAAGGCGGTTGGAGCCTGTATTGTAAAGCCAAAGCAGTCACTGGCGAAAATGAAAGGGATTTTAAAAGTCCATAAGAGGCTGCCTCTTTTAATGGCGGTTCCGACTACCGCGGGCACCGGAAGCGAAACGACACTGGCTGCAGTCATCACGGATGCGCAGACACGTTACAAATATGCAATAAATGATTTTCCGCTGATCCCCAAATATGCTGTCCTGGATCCAAAGGTGACTTTAAGTCTGCCGCCGTTTATCACTGCGACTACCGGGATGGATGCCCTGACTCACGCTGTGGAAGCCTATATCGGAAATTCTACTACTTACGGGACAAGAAAAGATGCACTGCTGGCTGTGAAACTGATCTTTGAGAATATCGATACTGCCTATACGGACGGAAGCAACGTGGAAGCCCGCCGCAATATGCTTCACGCATCTTTCTATGCCGGATGTGCATTTACTAAATCTTATGTTGGATACGTACATGCTATAGCGCATTCTCTCGGCGGCGAATACAATGTGCCGCATGGGCTTGCCAATTCAGTGATCCTTCCTATGATGCTGGAATCATATGGCGAAAAAATCCATAAGAAGCTGTCCCGTCTGGCTGTCGCGGCAGGACTTGCGGATGAGACCACTCCCTGTGAAGAGGCTGCCGGACAGTTCATACAGGCTGTTAAAGATATGAAGAAGCGCTTTGGCATTGGCGACAAGATACCTGAAATTCAGGAAACAGACATTCCTAAGCTGGCTCACTATGCCGATAAAGAGGCAAATCCGCTGTATCCGGTACCTGTGCTGATGGACGCATCAGAGCTGGAACCATACTATCATATGCTGATGGAAGAAGATTCAGATACTGAAGATCAGCGGGAGGATTATTCGGACACGCCGCGCAATATTGGTAAGGAAGGAGATACGGAACATGACGGAACAGGAAATTAAGAGCATTGTTACAAAGCAGAGAAATTATTTTCTGACCGGGGCAACTCTTCCGGTCAGTACCCGAATCGATGCACTTCACAGGCTGTATGCCGCGATTACCGAACATGAAAAAGAAATCAACGATGCGCTCCGGAAAGATCTGGGTAAAAGCGGATTTGAGAGTTATATGTGCGAGACAGGGATGGTACTGGAAGAACTCAGTTATATGATAAAGCATACAAAGCGGTTTGCCGGAGAAAAAAGAGTGCGGACGCCGCTTGCACAGTTTCATTCCAGAAGTTACCAGAAACCATCGCCCTACGGCGTGACGCTGATCATGAGTCCGTGGAATTATCCTTTTATGCTGACGCTCTCTCCTCTGGCAGATGCCCTGGCGGCTGGAAATACCGCTGTTGTGAAACCAAGCGCTTATTCTCCTTACACCAGTGAGGTGATCCTGCGTATCCTGTCACAATGCTTTGAACCTCAGTATGTTGCTGTAGTGACCGGCGGGCGGGCTGAGAATACATGTCTTCTGCGTGAACACTTTGACTATATCTTTTTCACCGGCAGCCAGGCTGTCGGCAAAGAAGTAATGAGAAATGCCGCAGAACACCTGACGCCTGTTACGCTTGAGCTGGGCGGAAAGAGTCCGTGTATCGTGGATCAGACTGCAAATATCAGGCTTGCGGCAAAACGAATTGTCTTCGGAAAATATCTGAACTGCGGACAGACCTGCGTGGCACCTGATTACATCTACTGCCACCGTTCTATTAAAGATAAACTGATAAAAGAAGTACAGAAACAGATTCAGAAACAGTACGGCAAACAGCCGCTCCGCAACCCGAATTATGGAAAAATTATCAACGAAAAGCATTTTGATCGGATCCTGGGTCTGATCGATGAAAGGAAACTTGTGCATGGCGGAAGCTCAGACCGCAAAACACTCCGCATTGAGCCTGCTGTCATGGATAATGTGACATTCTCCGATGCTGTAATGCAGGAAGAAATCTTCGGACCGATCATGCCGATTCTTGTATATGACAATCTGGATGATGTGATACGTAAAATCAATAACATGCCTCATCCTCTGGCACTTTATTTCTTTACCTCAGATAAATCAGCAGCAAAAAAAGTTACTTCACGCTGTGGATTCGGAGGAGGCTGTATCAACGATACAATCATTCATCTGGCTACTACTGAAATGGGATTTGGAGGATTCGGCGAAAGTGGTATGGGTGCTTATCACGGCAAGATAGGTTTTGATACTTTCTCCCACTATAAGAGTATCGTAGATAAGAAGACATGGATCGACCTGCCGATGCGGTATCAGCCCTACCGGAAAATACATGAGAAAATGGTAAGATTCTTCCTGAAATAAAAGTATGTTGAAATAGAATTCGATCATAAAATTTACTGCCCGGTATTGTCCGGGCAGCATTATTATCATCATCTTTCAAATGTTCCAAACACCTTCTGTACTCCGTCTCTTAGCATAACCTGTCCTTTTGCGAGCACAGTATTCAATCCAAGTGTTCTTTCATCCAACAGACAAATATCCGCGTCAAATCCCTCTTTTATGAGTCCTTTTCTGTCCAGTTTCAAGATGGAAGCCGGATTGCTTGTGATTCCTTTTACTGCAATTTCCAAAGGAATGTCTTCTCTCTGGACACATTCCCGCACTTCCTTCAGAAGGCAGGATGCCTTTCCGATCCCAATCCCCTGGAACTCTCCTTTCTCATTAAAGACAGGCATACTTCCCTGACCGTCTGAAGAAATGGTAAACCGGTCGCTTGAAATGCCTCTCTCCAAAAGCATGCGGATTCCTTTGCACACGCGTACTTCATCGCAGATTGTCTCCCAGTAGTCGATATCTTCATTTCCTGTAAAATCAATAGTACCGCCCTCTGCGGCAAGATCCAGACATTCCTCAAAGAGAGCTGCATTCCGGTTTACATGGGTGGGAAGGAACTGAGAGGCAGGAATCTCAGTTTCACGAATCACCCGACGGATCAAGTCGAGCCTGCGTTCACTGTCTCCCAGATGGACGTTCACAATCCCGGCCTTGCCTGAGAGCATCCCGGCCACTCTGGCATCCGCTGCAATCCGTGCGAACTCTTCAAAGGAAGGCTGTGACGAGCGGTGGTCAGAGATTGCTACCTCTCCTACACCGATTACTTTATCCAACATCATGATATCCTTCATCAGGCTGTCCGTCAGCGTCTGTACCGGAACCTGATAGGAGCCCGTATAGGTATACGTGGTGATTCCTTCATTTTCCAGGGCATGGGCCTTTGCCAGCAGAGCCGCCATATCCCTTCCGACGCCGTCCGTGCCGATACAGCCAACTACCGTAGTAATACCGTTTCGGACCAGATCTCCCAGAGAAGCCTCCGGCGTCCGCGTGTGGAAGCCGCCCTCTCCGCCTCCTCCGAGGATATGCTCATGGCTGTCGATAAATCCCGGGACAGCCACCATGCCCTCTGCATCTATCTCACGGACTTCGACACATCCGCCGAAGTCCGCTTTCAGATTCTCACCGAGTGCGGCGATTCTGTCTCCTAATATGAGAATGTCCTTAACACCGGCATATTCCGGCTGATAGACTTTTGCATTTCTGATGATGGTAACCATATCTCTCTCCTTATATCTGAATACGTTTCTCTGTGTATTACAGCAATCCGGCCGGCGTCATCCAGAACACCGGCCGAAGTATACTTCTGTTTGCTTACTGAAAATTGATCGCAACTGCGATTGCAATAAATATCGTGCCGAGTACAAAGAAGAATGCCTGCATCTTAATCTGGAACTTCGCCCATTTGCCCCATTCAATCCTTGCAACACCGAGCACTCCGATCAGGCTTGCCGATACAGGGGTAAATGCATCCACAAAGCCCGCGCCCAACTGATAAGCCAGAACTGCAATCTGACGGGACACGCCTACCAGGTCTGAAAGCGGCGCCATGATCGGCATCGTAAGTGCAGCCTGTCCGGAGTTGGATGTCACGACCAGGTTGAACAGGCTCTGGAAGATATACATAAACCATGCTCCCAGGAACGCCGGGACACCGTCAAGTGCATTTCCGATACCGTACAGGATTGTGTTCAGCACAGACGGAACATCCGCGTCAGAACCGCCCAGTACAAGAAGGATACCCTTTGCCATACCAACAACCACTGCTGTGCCTGCCAGATCCGCAATCCCGCCCTGGAATGCAGAAGCCATTCCATTGATAGTCATGCCGTTAAGCTTGAAAATAATTGCGATAACACCTGCCACGAATCCCATAACAAAGAACTGGGATGCAATCTCCGGGATATAGAATCCTCGCTGGGTAACGCCCCAGACTATCCAGATCAGGACTGCCAGCATTTCCAGAAGAATCAGCTTATGGCCCAGATTAAACTCCCGCTCTTCCTCTGTTACAGTATCCATACGGCTGCGGAAATAAGCGTCTCCAGTGTATACTACGGATTTCTCCGGCGTCTTGCGCACGCCCTCTGCGTAAACCATCATGAATCCGGCTGCCGCAAGTGTCACGACCACCCACATGATCAGACGGAACGTCGCACCGGAAAGGACCGGAACTCCTGCGATTCCCTGTGCCACCGCAACGGAGAAGGGGCTCATCCAGGACACAGCATTTCCCACCTGTGAAGCCACATAGGTCACGGTCACCGCTACGATGGAATCATACCCCAGCGCGATCACAAACGGAACCATGATCATGGCAAAGGGAATACACTCTTCTGCCATACCGAAGGTTGCCCCGCCCAAAGAAAACAGAATGAAGAGCAGTGGCAGAGCCAGACGCTCCAGTCCCTTTGTCTTTCTGATAAACGCATAGATTCCCGCGTCAATGGCACCTGTTTTCATAATGATACCGAATGAGCCGCCGATCACAAGAATCAGAGCGCACAAGCCAACTGCAGAACCAGAACGGTCACCGGTAACAAGTCCCTCGAACACATAGTTCAGAAATCCGAATCCACCGAAATCCTCTGTACCCCAGATACCTGCTGTCTTGTGAAGTCTCTCGCTGGTATCGTAAAAATCTTCTCCGTACAGACTGTACATCTCGTCATCACTGATACCCACTGCATCCAGATCTTCCTGCGTCCACGCGGAGGAGTCAGTCTCCATCAGTGCCGCAAGAGCTTCCGGATCCACTTCCAGTTCATCCATCAGTTCCTGATCTTCGCTGATATCAGCCAGAGCATCCGCTACAAAATCTGTGTTTAAGTTATAGCTGTACCGAAAAGTATCCGCCATAAGGACCGTCCTTGTGGCAGTCTCTCCGTTAGCATCCGTGTACTCAATCTCATGAGTGCTAAATTTTCCTGCCGGAATCAGAAATGTCAGAAGCCAGCAGGCGATTACTACGAAAAAGATAATCGCATAAGTATGGGGCGTCTTCAGCTTGGTAAAGTCCTTTTTTGCTGAAGGGACACGCCCCTTTTTGTTTTTTCCAAACATTGCACTTGTCTCCTCCCTTTAAATATGCATCCACTATTGTAACCGAATGCATAAAAATACACAATATAAAATTTACAGGAATCGACAAGAATTTACATGTTCGATGCAATAAATCTCCCGATTTACGGAAGAACAAGAGCCGGCCGGAAATTAAGAAAGTCCCCGGATACCAGCATATAGTTAATCCCGTGAAATTCTCCGCGGATACTGTCCCCGAAGCGGCTCTCCCCATGACAGTGTGAATAGACAACAGCGGAAACGCCGTACTCTTCTGCGATCTCCGTAAACGGCGAGGTCTCTTCCAGTATATTTGTCGGCGGATAGTGAAGAAACATAATGAACTTCCTGTATCCCGCGTCCGCCGCCTGGCGGAAGGATTCCCGAAGCCGGTCCATTTCTCTTGCGACCAGCTTCTCGGCCTGCTCTTCTTTCTTTTCATCCCAGCCGGTAATATTTCCCCACCGGTCGAGATAGAATGGACCTTCAAAGGTAAATCCTTTCGTCCCAACCAGTGCATAATCCTCGTATACTGCGAAGTTATTCTGCAGGAAGAACAGCCTGTTCTTATATTCCTCATTCAGCCGCCCCGTCTTCTTCGCATCCCAGAACATGTCATGGTTTCCCCGGAGCAGGATCTTGCGCCCCGGCAGCCGCTCGATGAAAGCGAGATCCTCCCTGCACTCAGGCAGCTTCCTTCCCCAGGAGTGGTCGCCGGTGAGCACCAGGGTATCGTCCGGTTTTACGATCCGGTTCACATATTTCTCGATCTTGCGTTCGTGGCGCTTCCACACACTTCCGAAAATGTCCATGGACTTGTCGGACTGGAAGCTGAGATGGAGGTCGCCTAGTGCGTAAAGTGCCATAGATATATACTCCTTCCTTTAAGGGAACTGTAACGCAGCTTTTTGCAAGGTTACAATACGATACTGCCTCTCTGTCAGATTCTTTCCAGATAAACTTCCGGCACGCCAAGCGTAAGCCAGACTCCGTTGACAGAACGATAAAAGTAAAAGCCATCCCGGTACATCTGACCGCTTTTCACTTTATATACAATTGGCCTGCCATGACGCTGCCCCACAGCTACCGCTGTCTCTATGTCCGGAGAAAGATGTACATATATGCGGTTCCCCGGCCTTAACCCTGTTTTCTCAATAGAAGCGGCATATTTTTCCGCCGTGCCGTGCCAAAGCACGTCCGGCGGTTCTATCGGCTGAAGCTCCAGATCGACCGGAATAGAATGCCCCTGGTTTGCCCGGATCTTCGTTCCCTCTTCGCTGAATGAATATCTCTGCTTCTTATCTGTTCTCACTATTTCTTCAAGTATTTCCCTGTTAAACTTTTTCTTCTGCGCAATCCCTGCAATCAGTTCATCGACATCAGCCCAGCCGTGCGCGTCCAGGCTGATTCCGATTACTTCGGGATGATGACGCAGGATCAGACTCAGATACTTGCTTAATCTGTCATAACTCATGTTCTCCAGCACCTTATTCCTTTTAATAATTTGCTCCGCGCTACATTTTCATATTGTGCATCGTGCAGGGACGCACCATTGCACCATATTCATCCACAACGTCTACCACAAATACATTTTTCTTGACGTCCGTCTTCCGCAGTCTTCTGCCAATCTGCTGTAGATAAAGAACTTTTGACAGCGTAGGCCTTGCCATGACAAGGATCCCCAGCTCCGGATAATCCCAGCCCTCTGAAATCATATTGCAGGCGCATAAAAAACGGATCTCTTTGTTTCTAATTTCTCTTACACAATATTTTTATATGTTATCAACGACACGTTCCCCATCTCCTCAGCCCTTCGCCTGCACACTTCCGTAAATCCATTCTTCCCGAACAGATACAGCCACACTTTCCTATAATGGAACATCTGGCTTCTCTTCACAAGCTTATCCAGCACTCCGGTATCCACTTTTTCATTCGTCCACTTGCACTCTCCAAACAGGGCAGTTTCATAGTCCTGCTCTCCCATAATATCAATCTCTGTCTGGGTACGCGCAGCCGGATCAGTTCCCCACCAGCGTCCCAGATCCTTGAACTCTACCGGAGACTCTCCGTTTAACAAAAGCCTCCAGAGGTACTGCTTGCAGATTTCTTCAAAAACTTTTCCCATATAATCCGGCAGATGCGGTTCGATCCGTTTGTATGCCAGATCCGCAGCGCCTCGTGCGATAATAGAGCTGTTTTCCGGTACAAACCGAAACCAAAATCGGAACATATTGTCATCAATTGTATAAATGGACTTTCGAGAGGCTTTTTCGCCATACGGTGTCTCTTTTTGCACAATACCCAGGTTGATCAGATTTCTCAGATAAGTGGAGCATACACTCGTATCCTCTCCCACTTTCGAAGAAATCTCAGCCATCCGGGAAGCGCCGGTGGCAATTGCGGTAATGATCGCATTGTACAGAGCCGGCTCTCTTACCTCCTGTTTTAGCAGATTTTCCGGCTCTTCAAACAGAGAAGAGATTGGATTCAGGAATGTGTTTTTTATATTATCCTCTACGCTTAATCCGTCATCCATCTGGAGCAGATACTGGGGAGTTCCGCCCACGATACC
Organism: Mediterraneibacter catenae; assembly: GCF_008691045.1. Lineage (GTDB taxonomy): Bacteria > Bacillota > Clostridia > Lachnospirales > Lachnospiraceae > Mediterraneibacter > Mediterraneibacter ornithocaccae. Next base: position 247,575 of record NZ_VMSO01000002.1, on the reverse strand, counting down.
GTAAATCAGCGCTTTATCTTCATCGGAAAAATTTTTGAAATACCGACAGGTATCCGCAAAATCAAAGGGCAGAATTTTCATCTGAGCTGTCCGTCTGCCATACAAGGGAGCTTTGTATGCAAGGACCTGATCTTCCATATATGACATGGACGATCCGCAGAGTATCAGCATCAGCCTGGAATTTTCTTTATATTTATCAACCAGAAGCTGAATCGTAGAGGCAAGGCTTTTAGAAGAGCGCGCCACATAAGGATACTCATCGATCGCAAGGATCAGCCTCTCATTTTCAGCCAGCTTAAACACATACTCCAGCGCAGCCTGAAATGTAAGAAAGGCTGTGTCTGCCTGGAGCCCTGTTTTATACTCCAGAATATTTCTGCTGAAGTTCTCAAGATTCTGCTTTTCATTACTTTCCACGCCCATAAAGTAGATTGCCTTTTTATCTTTTATGAACTCATTTATAAGTGCAGTCTTCCCAACACGGCGCCGTCCGTAGATCACCGCAAATTCAAACTTATCAGAGGTATATAATTGATTCAGTGAATCCAGCTCACGCTCTCTTCCAATAAACATTCTTCTGCCTCCATATGATATATTACCCTTAATATATCACTCACATTTATTTTAGTCAATTACGTTTTACTAAATCATATTATAGTAAATAAGATGCCTGCATGTTTCATTTTCCAAACAATGCGGGCATCCTATTTTTGTCCTGTTTTTCTTATTTTCCTTCTTCTTCCGATCAGCTATTAAGTATATCGGCTATCGTCTCCGACGCACATTTATTAATCTCATGTCCTGCGCCCGGAATGATATGTAACTCCGCCTGCGGCAGAAGCTCGCTAAGCTGTCTTGAGGCTTTCAAATTCGCCCTGTCCTTTTCTCCGCAGAGGATCTTCACCGGACATCTGACCTCTCTTAGCCTGGCGGTTAAGTTCAAAGAACGCATGGAATGACACAGACGGATCATATCCCGTTTTGAAACACCCATATCCGAAAAAGCTTTTTCAGGCATACAACGAAATATGAAATTCTGAAAATCTATCAGCAGAGCAGGTGTCTTATACTGCACTCCGATCAAAATCAGTGAATCTACTTTTCCTTTGTGGTGAATCGCATAATCAAGGGCAAGCACTGCGCCAAGCGAAAGACCACATATTCGGAAAGCTTCTTTCACATTTGTATATCGTTTTTCAAAACCTGTCCGCAGTCCGGTATATGTCAGTTTCCCCTCCGGCAGTGCAGACAGCTCCGGACAATCCACGTCCGGCAATGACGCCTGACTCAGCACTGCATCCCAGTCATGCGCTGTCTGCCCCATGCCATGTAAAAATACTGTTTTCATTTCCAGCCGCCCTCTCTTTAGATTCTCCTCTTATCCTCTCCCCAGTATCTCCACCGTCTTCCGATCCCGTCTCCCCTTATAATACTTCTCGATCACTCTTGTAAACACTCCCCCGCTTCCCTCCGCCGCTTCAAAGAGCGTCATGCAAGACAGCAGCTTCAGATCATCCGGGCTGCCGAACACGCGATGAGGATCATCCGTATCCAGTTCCAACAGAGCCTCGCTGATCTTCCTCAGGTTTCCTCCCAGATACGGGTCATTCAGAAAATCTTCTGCTTCCTCGAGATCCTTAATCGCATAATATGCGGACATGCTGCTGAATCCCAGCCCGTGGATCTGTGGAAAGATATACCACATCCAGTGGCTTTGTTTTCGTCCGTTTTTGATCTCCGACAGAGCGGTGTTAAAGTCCCGCCTCTGTGCCTCTGTAAATCTCTGCAGATCACTCATGGTTCTCAACTCCTTATATTCTTATCCATTTACAATCCGTTGTTATAGATATCATTAATTACCGCCTGGGCATGCTCCATCTCTTTCTTCCGCATGATCTCATCCCTGTCGCTTAAGATTGCCAGCATCTCATCCACCAGATCCTCGATCCGAGGGTTTGTCACACGGTAGAGATATCCGATCATCCTCGTTGCGGTGTAATCTGTGTTCATATTTTTATACGCGATCTCTGCACAGAACTCCTTTGGGTAGCCCCTGCTCAGCAGAAGTCTGTACAGCTCGTCCGTTCTCTCTGATGCCATGCTCTCACACCTTTACTTTCTCGAACCGGTATTTCTGCCTGATATCCGGATACTTTTCCCTGTCCACCTCACTCATGAACATGGCATAGGGTCTTGCGCAGACCTTGAACGGCGCATAGAGCGCCTGGTAGATGACCAGCCGCTCTCCGGTTTCTGTGTGCTGGGCGAAAGCAAGCACTTTATACAGGTATTCCGAGGTGTCGGCGGACACCCACTCTCTCTTAAAATGCTGCACAATGTCACCCACACAGATATCTCTTTTCAGTTCTTCCGCTTCTGCCTTCGGCTCCGGTTCTGTATCCAGCTCCTGATATTCCTCTTTGTCAAGAGAAATCGGCACACCGGATTTCCCTGTGATATGTACGCCGCCATACCAGGTCCCCTGAATCTCGAAAATGTCTCCAATCTCATATTCTGAGTTGTATTCATCGTTTTTCTTTATAATTCTTATCCTGCTCATTTCGTCATACCTCTTAAAGAATTTTTTCGGAAAGCATATGCCACAGCAGTTCATAAGCTGCTGATTACTGTACCAGTCTATCATAAAACGACAGAGAGAAAAAGCCGCTCGCTAAAACAGACATATCTGTTCATATTCCGCGTTTTTCCCCAGCATCGCCGGCGTCTTATGAAGGAAATATTCCACAGCATTGTCATCTGTCACCCAGTCTTCCAGCTCGCTTCGCTCCAGGATCAGCGGCATCCGGTCGTGGACCGGCTTTACGGAGGGATTTGCCTCTGTTGTCAGGATCACGAACCGTTCCTGCCCGTCAAAGCAGTCATAGCATCCCGCCATAAACATGACCTGGGAATCCGTCCGCTCAAAAGAAAACTTCTCTTTAGACTTATTCCACTCCCAGAATCCTTTTGCCGGGATCACGCATCTTCTGTGCAGGACGCTCTCTTTAAAAGTGCGCCGCTCCACAGCAGTCTCCGCCCTGGCGTTGATCAGGATCCCCTTGCCGTCAAAACGGGGAAAGCCCCAGATCATCTGCTCCGCCTCCATGTGGCGCCCCCTCCCCGTTATCACAGTGACCTTCTGGGAAGGAAAGACAGCTGCAGTCTGATCTGATTCACTACATATCTTCTGATCCAATTTCAGTACCAGCCGTCTAATCTCCCTTGCTGTTTCATCATCCATATAATATCGTCCGCACATTATCTTCTCCGTTTTCCTTCCGCTTTTAGTTTATCCAGAACAAATGTTTGCAGGTCAAGAGGATTGTTTTTCCAGCTCTATTAACCGATTTTTAAAACCATAAAATCATTCCAGCGCCTGTCTGTAGTAATCATTCTCAATGATCAGCTGTCCCAGTGAGAGACGGCTGCTCACGATATACTTGATATTCTCAACATAGGCGTTCTTCTCTTCCTCACTCATCACCACGCCTTCTGCCGGTTCAAATGTGCCTGTATACCTGTTATACATTCCCTTTTCTGTGAGCCACGAGTTTGAGAAAAAGATCACGATCGGATCTGCTGACGACAGCACATCCGTTCCCGCCATCATCCTGGAATCATACTGAAGCCCGAGGAGATTTGACACTGTAGGAAGGATATCTACCTGGCTGCACGGCTTGTCCACCGTCACCGGCTCATCCATCGACGCAGACCAGAGGATCCAGGTGTTCCTGTACACATCCACATCAACCGTCTTCTCGTCTAAGTTTTCCAGCGACTCCGCATTGAAGGACCGTCCAGCCAGTTCCTCCAGCACATCCAGATCGGAGTATGGGATATGGTCCGGCGCCATCACGATCACCGTCTTGTCTGCGATCCCTGCTTCTTCCAGATTGTCCACAAGCCTTGTCAGCCCTTTCTCCAGCTCCAGGTTCGCTGCAATATAAGCCTTTGTCTTTTCCGAATAAGGCAGCGCCTCCACAAGCTCACTGTTGCGCTGAGACATCTGACTGCCGTCAAAGCTGTATGGAAGATGCCCGCTGATCGTCAGATAATAGATATTGAAGGGCTGAAGATCCTTGTATTCGTCAAATGTCTGACTGATCATATAGTCGTCTGACTGAGGCCAGTATGCATTTCCGTATTCATTTGTCTCAGCAGTCAGCGGGCTGGCACACTCGGTAAACTGCCGCCATTCATAGCCGAGATTTGGGTGGGACAGCTCCCTGCCGTACATGTTCTGGTTAAAATGATATCCAATCGAAGTATACCCCAGCCGGTTCAGCTGATTCGCCAGTGTAAACGGAAGATAGGTTCCCTGCTTCCCAGTCTCGCTCATACTCACGGGGAATCCCGCCTTCGGATACAGACCGGTAAGATTCTGGAACTCTCCTCCTGAGGTGCTTGTAAAATGCAGTGTAGAATAAAAATTGTTGAACACAAACCCTTCGTGCGAGAGCTTATACAGCGTCGGCGTGAGTTCCGGATCTATCATATATCCGCTGAATCCCTCGGCAGTGATAAAGATCACATTATATCCCTCAAACATTCCTGTATATTCGTTCTGCCTGGTTGGGATCAGAGACGCAAAATACTCACTCAGCCACGCAGAGCCGCTGCTGGAAGCCGAGGCCTTCAGTGCGTCAAAATCGATATCCATCTCGTTATATGGATATACGATTTCCTTTTCTTCCTCCGCCTCAATTTCCTGCTCTTCCCCCGTTACGGCGGCAGCGGCTTCCTCATCGATCTGAGCGCGGCTGCCCTCCGGCACTCCGAATATCTGATTGCGGACATCCAGCCGCAGCATGGCGATAACTCCCAGCTGCTCTACCTGATCATCTATATTCGTGTCAGTGCAGTACAGCATTTCCGGTGTAAAATCTCCCTGCCACGGCGCAAAAAAGATCACAGCCAGAGCTGCTCCATGGACCAGCACCGCAGCTGCGAGAGACAGCAGGCCGTTTGTGAGACCATTTATGAAAGCCTCTTTTTTCCTGCTCTGGCCACCCTTTTTCGGTTCTGTTATTTTTACCCATGCCGTATAGATAAGAAGCGGCAGGACGAACAGCAGAAATACTCCTCCTGCATTTTCCCGGACAGACTGCACCACAGTCGATGCATAATCTGTCAGCTTATTACCCGCGGCAGTTTCCACGGCGCTGAAGATCTGAAAATACTGCTGCAAGATATCTCTGCTGATGCATTCTATTACAAAGAGAAGTGATGCCGCCGCAGTTATGACTGCTCCCACGATCTTTGCGGGAAGCTCCGGCAGGAAAAAGAGGATCCCCGCGCAGAACATGCCGGCGGCGCCGGCCAGAAGCAGGAATACAGGCGCGTACGTCATATCCAGCCGCATATATAAATGGAACACAATCTCCAGATACAGAAAAAGGAAAGGAATGCACATCCTCCAGTTTTTAAAAAAACCTGCTGCTTTTTTCATCTTTTGTCCCCTGCATTTTACTTATTTTTTACAAAATATATGCTACGTCAAGTATAACACGCCGGGCTCTAAAAGAATGAGAAAATTTTGCAGGATTTTATCAGAAAAAGACCTGGTGGTCCGCCTCTATACGAATTTCTAATGCATAAACAACCTAAGGATCATCCCTGCCCGCAGTAGTTTCTAAGATTGTCCAAAACCTTCTTATTCAGCCTTTCCACTGCCTGGCGTGTCATTCCTGATGAGCGTTTCTGGCAGTTCACATTGCAAAACTCAAGCAAAGTCTCGTCCCCTAGTCCCATCAGTGTATCGCAGTAGTACCATGTATTTTCTTTGTTAAGCCATTGCTTTAAGGCTTTCATATCAAAGCACGGACTGAGCGCAGTATTAAACAGCAGCTTATTCTCTCCGAGGATCTCAAACTCCGGCTCATAGAGAAGTGTGACATTTTTGCTCAGGCAGCTGCATACCACGTCACATTCCCGCAGAAGTTCGTGCAGCTCCTGATAAGTATATCCCATTTCTTCCTCCAGCTCCGGCTTCCTTGTACGGCTGTAATAACGGATATCCGCGCCAAAGGCGGTCAGTCCCTTCGCCACGGCACGGGCGCTGGCTCCCATCCCCAGGAATCCCGCTTTAATTCCCGAGATCTCAGAGATTTCTCCGAGAAGGGGCGGATTCCCATCCGTTCCGTGGAGGCGGCGGATCAGCTCCGCGATCACATATTCTGCCACGCCCTCATCCCCATAGTCGCGGATACCGGTCACTCTGATCCCGTGTTCCTCCGCATATGTGATGTCTACATTAGAGCTCGCCGCCGAGTACAGGCTGCAGCACATTCCGATATACTGCAGATTCGGGCAGGCTGACAGGATATTTTCACCGATCGTGCGGTTATAGCTGACAAAAACCGCATCTGAATCCCCGATCCGCTCAATGATCTCTCTGTCATCTTTTGGCTCTGTGTCATAAAATATAGCTTCCTCACAGTATTCTTTTACCGCTTCCCTGCCCTCCGGCAGAAATGATACCGGCTGGATCGCCGTCAGTTTCCTGATTTTCTTCATTTTGAGTCCTCCTGCCTATTTTACATAATCTTACAAAATATACATTATACAAATCATTTAATTTTTCTATCAATTATCAGCTGATCTGCCATCTGACATGGCTTCCCTCTTCATCCTTGCTCACGATAAGCTGATCCTCGATCTCCTGCTTCAGCTCTGTCACGTGGGAAATGATCCCGATCAGCTTGGATCCGCCAGCCATGTCCTGGAGCACACGGACCGCCTTATTCCTGGAATGGTCATCCAACGATCCGAATCCCTCGTCGATGAACATCATGTCCAGGTTCACTGACGCTGCGCTCTCCTGGATCTGATCTGCCATCCCCAGTGCAAGGGACAGCGCTGCCATAAATGATTCGCCGCCTGACAGTGTCCGCACTTCTCTTTCCTTCCCTGTCACTGTGGAGTACACCATCAGATCCAGTCCCCGGTTCTTGCCCGCACCTGCCCGGTCAAGGTCACACATGCGCAGCTCGAACTGCCCTGCCGACATCTCCCGGAACCGACGGTTTGCCGCATACAGGATCCGCTCCAGATAATACCGCTGGACAAAGGTCTCAATATCCATACGCGAGCCGGATACTTTTCCTGCCAGAAGGTTATACAGATCGTCCAGACGCTTATGCTCCTCCATGATCTTTCCCCGTTCTTCCATGACAGGCTCCAGCGCCCGGCAGACATCTGTATTGGCCTTATAATATTCCTTCACTTCCTCAAGCGCTTCCTGTGTTTCTGCCATCTTCTCTTCCGCCTCGAGCCGTGCCTGCTCCAGCTCTTCGAGCAGGGGACGCTTTCTGCCGCCGATCGCCGCGGCCGCAGTGTCCTTTTTGCTCTCCGCAGCGGCTTTCTTCTGTCTGTGTATGTCCGCCTTATTCTGAAGTGCTTCTGTCTCGTTTCGCTCATACTTTTCAGTCAGCGCTTTCCACTCTGTCTCGGTCAGATTCTTTTCAGCCATGCACTGTTCATATGCCGTCTTTTTCAGTTCTCTTTCTTCCTTCAGTCCGGGAAGCTCCGCAGTGTACCGGCTGATCAACGTCTCCGCGTTTTCCCTGGCGGATTTTGCCTTCTGTTCGGCATATCTGGCAGCGCTGTATGCCCCTTCCCTCTTTCTCTTCTCTGCCTCGGCCCTGGACCTGGCTTCTTCTGCATCCTTTTCTGTCGGATAATCCCGGGAACCTTCCAGTGATGCAAGCGACGCACGGGATGCCGCCAGCGCTTCCTTTGCCCCAGCCGCTGTTTCTGCCGCCTGATCCGCCTTCTGCCTCTGAGCCTGCTTTTCTGAATCCACGTTCTGAAGGAAGCTCCTGATCTTGTCCAGCGTCCGGGCATCCTGCTCCAGCTGTCTGCCTTCTGCCTGCAGTGCTTTCTGCCATGTGGACAGTCTGTCCTTCCATAGACTCAGGTCTTCTTCAAGATCCGGCATTTCTCCTCTGACTGTCCCTGCGGATTCCGGAAATAACTCCTCCATCTTCTCACGCAGCGCATCGAGTCCGGCCATCCGCTGCTTCTCCTTCTCCGCCAGCAGCGCGGACGCCGCCTTTGCTGCCGCCGCGGCGCTCTCCTGGTTCTTCCGCAGAGCCGCCACCTCTTCGTCCAGTCTGTCCAGAGTTTCTCTGCTCAGATCACTATGATCTTCTCCCAGCTCACACGGATTAGGATGTTCCAGAGAACCGCAGACCGGACAGGGCCTGCCCGGGCGGAGCTGCTCTCTGGCGATAAATCCTGCCTGGGCATTCAAAAAGAGTCTCCGCATATTTTCATACTCAGCATTTTTCTTCTCATAGACATCGCTGGCTTCTGCATAATCAGAGCGGGCTTTTTCTGTTTTCTTCCGCTGTGACTCTGCCTCCATCTGGAGCATTTCCGCCTCGCCGATCTTCTCTTTGATCTCTTCTGCTTTCCTGCACTTCGCCTTCCACTGCTCAAGGAGCACATCTGTCCGGCTTAATCTCTCTTCCTGTTCCCAGTGCTCCTTTTCCTGCCGCTCCAGATCTTCCAGCCTCTTTCTCGCCTCTTCTGCCGCTTTCCCGGATAAAACGGATATTTTTTCCTTTTCTGCTGCATCTGCCTGTGCGATCCTTATTTTTTTCAGGACTTCCAGTGCCTTCTCCACACGTTCAGAAATCTTCGTGAAGGATTGAATCTCCCGATCCAGGAGCATTTTTGCTTCCTTCTCACGCTGTTCCGCCTCTTCATACACCTTTCTCAGATCCGGAAGGAGCTTCTGCTGTTCATCCAGCCGCCGCTCTGTCATGGATACAGTGCTTTGGGCATCCCGATATCTCTGCCAGACAGAGCTGATCTCATAGGCTGCTGTGATCTGACCGATCAGCCGGAGCGAAGCCTTGATCTCATCTTCCCTGGCAGCGCACTCTGCCAGCTCTTTCTCCGCGCTGTCCAGCTCATGGAACCGGCGGAGCAGCTCGCGGGCGCTGCTGCATGTATCCCTTTTTTCCAGGAAATCCTTCTTTGCCTCCTCATATTTCTCCGATGCATGAGCCGTCTGCTCTTCCAGCTCTCCGCAGAGGATGTGGAGCTTCTCCAGGAGCTGCTCCATGTCCACCACAGAAAGCCTGTCTGAATCGATGATCCTCCTCTTCAGCAGCTGCAGTTCCCTGTAAATGATCTGTCCTTCCCCTTCCGGGCTCTCCGGCACTTTCACATGAGACACTTCTGTCTGGCAGACGGTCCTGATCTGGCCGATCTCCTGCTGCTTTACCCTCCTTCTCCGAGCCAGCTCATCCACGATCTTCTGATAGAGCTCCGTGTGAAAAAGCTTCCGGAAGATCACCTTCTTATCATCCGATTTTGCCCTGAGCAGCTCCATAAATTCTCCCTGAGCGATCATCGCCACCTGCATGAACTGATTCTTCGTCAGGCCTGTGATCTCCTCCAGCTTACGGTCTGTCTCTTTCTGGGGATACTCAGTCCCATCGGGCATAGTCAGCGCAACAGATTCACTCTCTTCCTTCACTCCGCTTCCTCTTTTCAGCGGACGGATATGCCTCGGGATACGGCGGACAGTGTATTCCTCCCGGTTCTTCCCTGTTCCTTCGGTAAAGGTCAGTTCTACAAAGGGCTCCACGTCATAGTCCACAAACTGGCTCTGCAGTTCCGTCCCGTCCTTTTTGTTGGCGCCTGAGCTTGCCTCCCCGTAAAGGGCAAACACGATAGCGTCAAAGATCGTCGTCTTTCCCGCGCCGGTATCTCCCGTGATCAGGAACAGATTTTGATTCGTCTGTTCAAAATCTATGACAGTCCGTTTCCCGTAAGAGCCGAACGCCTGCATGATAAGTCTCGTCGGTCTCATCCTTGTTCCACCTCCTGTACTGCATTGATCACATCGCGCAGAATCTCTTTTTCGCCTTCGTCCGCATCCTTCAGGAACGAGCAGCAGAGCGCAAAAGGATCCAGCTCCTCTTGTACAGCTGCCCCTCTGCTGTAGTCCGCCGTCCTCAGCGTTTCCCTGCGGATCTCCAGAAGATAGGGAAATGCATTGCGGATTCGGTCCTGCATGTCAAAAATATCCAGATCCGCCCGGTCTGTCAGGATCACGGTCACATAGTCTCCGCATGCCTGCTCCAGTACCTCCGAGAGCTCTCCGCGGATGACTCGCACCTGCCGGAGCGGTTCGAGGGGTAGTACGGTTGTGCGGACGTCCCCTTTCTCTTCCATTTCCACCATGATGATGCCCTTCTGCTGTTCCGCCTCGCTGACCGAGCATGCCAGCGGCGTGCCGCAGTAGCGGAAGAACTCGCTCCCCACCTTCATGGGCTTATGGATATGTCCCAGCGCGGCGTAATCAAACCGCTCCAGGATGTCCGCTGAGACTTCATCGATATTTCCGACTGTCCGCATCTCCGAATCCATCCTCTCCACCTCGTCCGCATTCTTTCCCGCCGGAAGGTAGAACTGATGGCTCACCAGCACATTTCTCTCCGCTTCATTGATCTCCTCCCGTCCGATCAGGCGGCGGAGCGTCTCATTATAGGACAGATTGTTCCCGTTCTCATCTGTTCCCACAAGCTGTTTTACCATAGACGGCTTGACGAAAGGAAGCAGGTAGAAATTCACAGGGCCGTGCTCATCACTTAAGGTCACCTTTTCGATGGATTCGCCCTCCCTCCTTGGCGGAAGTCCGATCATGTGGAGATTCTGCCGGGAAAGGACGCTTCGGAAACAGTTGACCCTCGGACCGCTGTCGTGGTTCCCGCTGATCAGCATCACAGCGGTGTCCGGCAGAGCTGCGGCAAGACCGGCGATGAAGCCGTCGAACACCTCCACTGCCTCCGCAGAGGGCACTGCCTTATCGTAAATATCCCCCGCAATGACAATGCCGTCAGGCTGTTCCCTGACGGCAATATCCGTGATCTGCCGTAAAATGTATTCCTGATCTTCCCTGAGATCACGATTGATAAGCTTCAGACCGATGTGCAGGTCTGAGAGATGGAAAAATTTCATTCAGGAATCCTCCTTTTCTATTACTGATTCATCTGATAAAGATCCTGATGATTCCAAGGATCAGTAGATGCACCGGATAAAACCAGTAGAAGAACCATTTCGAAAATGTTCTTCCCCGCTCCATCCGTTTCCCGTTATACAGTCGCACGATCGCGACTCCCGCTGCGAGGATACCGACAGCGGACATCAGCGCATATATGAGACTGAACAGTGTTCCTGCCGCGTCTCCGCCCGGATTGAAATTCATCAATGCAAATAGCGCTGCTCCGAGCAGATACGCATTTCTTATACTTCTCTTATCGTCCTTCGCCCGTGCAAACAATACTGTAAAGAACGGCGCCACAAGCGCCCAGTCGGAAAATAACGACATAATAAACAGACCGGCAATAATCAGGATTTCCAGCAGGATGTCTTTTACATAGTCCATGACCAGAAGGATGCAGAAGCATAGGAACAGCGTTAATATCATATTAAATCCGCAGAAGGATATGATTCTCTCTCCGGTATATACTTCAGAGAAGGCAAGGCAGAACGGAATCTCGGATATCAGCGCGAACAAAGCCAGACGCCCGGCGTACCTTTTCCTTGACCGTGTGTAATGATATCCCTCCACAAGGAAATAGCACATCACGGGAGCCGTAAAATAACCGATGTCAATGAGAATTGTAAAAAGCAGTGTCCCCGGCTCCAGAAATATATTCGCGATATGATTCAGAAACATGGTAACCATTGCAATGTATTTGATTACATCACGATTAAGGCCCTGCATACTTTCTGTCTGTATGGTATGTATTGATGTCATTGAGCACCTATCCTCCTTTTTTCCCTGCCGCCTTTGAATGGATTTCCTTTTTTCTCAGGGAATTTATGTCGTATGGTATTCAGCTGCCTTTCAGACCTTTCCCGGCCACAAGATATACTAGTCCGGCCAGCGGCATTGTTACTGCCAATAACGGATAGAACCAGCGGATATCCACTCCTCCGTACAGCGCTCCTCCGATCATTGGCCCAAGTGTCATCCCCAGATCAACACCGATATAATATGTGCTGTTAGCCATTCCACGCTTTTCTTTGTCAGCCAGCAGGATTGCCGTCGACTGACATACTGAACTCATTACTCCATATCCACCGGCAAGAAAGACGGATGCCAGAAGCATTGTTATGTTATTTTGCATGACAGTAAGGAGTACAATGGCAGTCAGCTCACTGATACAGCCTGCAAGAAGGAAGACATGAAAAGGCAGCTTGTCAAAAAATCTGCGCAGTGTCAGTCTCAGCACGATCAGCACTACGGCATAGGACGGGAAAAACATGCTTACTGTAACATTAAGACCACGGACTTCAACATACGTCACAAGAAATGACTGCGTCGCACAGTAAGGGATTGCAAACAACATGATAATAAATGCGACCGGCAGTACTTTGGCTTCAACAATCCTGAGACGGGGCATTTTTCTGGCTGTATATAATTTTGATGAAGTTATATTTGCATCTGTTGCATCTTCAGTCTTTCGTTCTACTTGCAGAGATTCCGGTTCGCCCTTATCTTTTATGAACTGGATCACTATAATGATCGCAATAGAAAAGGCTAAAGCAATACAAAATGCTGTCCGGTATCCGAATCTCTGGTAGACGCTGACCCCGATCGCCGGTGCCACTGCCATCGCCAGGGCATTCATTGTTCCGTAGAATCCCATACCGGAACCGATCTTATCCTTTGGCAGCATATTCGACATCCAGGTGGCCATGCACACCGAACAGCAGGCAAATCCAACTCCGTTGATGATCCTTGATACCACTACTACCGCCTCATTCGGTGCAAGGATATAACCGATACATGCTATTGTCATGAATGCTGCCCCTATAAATGACAATTTGTACTTGCTTAGTTTGTCTGCAAGATTTCCCGCAAGAGGTCTGCAGAACAGAGAACACAGATTCATCAGGCCGCCGACAAAGCCCATCACAGCGGCAGACGCACCGATACTCTCTGTAAATCCCGTGATCAGTGGTGTCACCAGCATCGGGCTCGACATATAAAAGAAAGTCGTAACAAGCACCAGTATAATATCTTTTGAGTATATATTCTGTTTCATTTTTATTCTCACCTTGTCAAATAATATACCTGATCTTATCATACACCCGGAATGCCGGAAATGACAACATAGACACAGGGCTCGCTCTGTTTTATAATATCTAGTATACGCACAAAAAGGCGGAATAACACCAGACAAAAATGAGGTAAAAGGAAATGCAGTATACAGTACCACACTATTATAAACAGTTTCACTGCGCGGCCGGCGCCTGTCCGGACACCTGCTGTGCCGGATGGCAGATTCAGATCGATCCGGTTTCGCTTCAGAAGTATAAAAAAACAAAAGGAACTCTTGGAAACCGGCTGAAAAATGAGATTGACTGGAAAGGATCCTGTTTTCGGCAATATAACGGACGCTGTGCCTTCTTAAATGATGAGGATCTCTGTGACCTGTATCTGGAGGGCGGAGGTAAAAGAGCTTTCTGCCGCACCTGCCGTACATACCCGCGCCATATAGAGGAGTTCGAGGGGCTGAGAGAGATTTCTCTTTCTCTTTCCTGTCCGGCAGCGGCAGAACTTATACTTAACTGCAGGGAACCTGTCCGTTTCCTTCATGCAGAGAATCCGAACCGGGATGAAATCTATGAGGAATTTGATTTTTTACTGTTCACAAAGCTGATGGATGCAAGAAGCCTTATCCTGAAGATTCTGCAGGACAGGACCTGGCCGTTCACCCTGCGTGCGGCAGCAGTTCTGGCTCTTTCCCATGATCTTCAGGTGAGGATAGACAAAAATGCTCTTTATGATATAGATACTCTTCTTGACAGATATTCATCAGTCAATGTCTTGAAGTGGTTTGAGGCCCGTCTCTGGAAACTTAGCCTGTCTGCCGACTGGGAAAAAAGACGCAGAAAGACGTGTCATGGATTGTTTTCGATTTTTGATCAGCTGGAGGCGCTCCGTGACGACTGGAAACCGTATCTTTATAATGCCCGGAGACTATTGGAAAATGCACCGGCTTCCGACAAGGAGACTGAGCATTGCTTTCATGAACTGTTTTCCGACGTCGTAGAGGAACAGCTTCTGGTCTATTTTGTTTTCACTTATTTCTCCGGTGCAGTCTATAACGGAAATGCTTATGGAAAGATGAAATTCTCTCTAACGGGCATGATTCTGATCCGTGAATTAGTGCACGCCGAATGGCTTGCCGGAAAAAACAGTGATATAAACTGTATGATCAAAACAGCATGGCGCTATGCACGTGAGGTCGAACATTCAGACTACAACAAAACCACAATGGAACATCTGCTCAGCAGGGAAGAAATATTCGGTATCGAAGATTTTTTCTCAATCTTATAACAATACCGGGGAATCAGTTCCCCGGTATTGTTTATGTTTCTCTTTTTCCTTCAGTTCATCCATTTCATTTTTCGGATCTTTCATTTTTTTATCCCCCTTTTTCTGTCGCTTTGAACGCCAGTTATGATCTGTCATCTTCTGGATTTCTCCCGCGAAGCCGCAGATAATAAAATCTTAATTTTTCTACCAGGAGCGTCAGATACCTCAATACCGGTTCTGTCGCAATGGCAAATACGACGAACAGCATGATACATTCCGTAGTCATTCCTGTAATCGCAAACAGATTGTTCAGGAAGACACTGCAGAACAGAAGCCCCGCGATACACCCGCCGAGGATAGCCGCGCGGATTTTATTCATCGGCGCACAGATCTTATACAGGATCATAAATCCTACGATTGCCAGAAGCATGGTAGCCGCAGTGGAGATATCCGTCGAGTCCACTCCAAAGGTGCGGCCGAAAATTACCAGTGCGCCTACGGCAAGCGCATCCGTGATGGCTGCCGGAAGGGCTTTCAGGAATACATTCGTAAGGAAATGTCCTTTGATCCTGTTCTTATTCGGCTCAAGTGCCAGGAAGAACGCAGGCACGCCGATCGTAAACATACTGATCAGTGAGATCTGCGACGGCTCCAGAGGATAAGTAAACATAAACACAACGGAGATAAGGCTCAGCAGGAAAGAGAAGATATTCTTTACCAGGAACAGACTCGCTGAACGCTGTATATTGTTGACTACTCTTCTGCCCTCCAGTACCACCTGAGGCATGCAGGAAAAATCTGATTCAAGCAGCACGAGCTGGGAGGCCTGTGCCGCCGCATCACTTCCTGATGCCATGGCAATACTGCAGTCTGCATCTTTTAATGCGAGCACATCGTTGACACCGTCTCCTGTCATTGCAACCGTGTGTCCAGCATCTTTAAGTATCTGTACGAATTTACGTTTCTGATCCGGAGTGACACGACCGAAAACTGTATTTTTAAGTACCGCTTTCCTGAGTGCTGCCTCATCCTTCAATTCTGAGGCATCCACATATTTGTCGGCATTCTTGATGCCTGCCTGTTTTGCCACCTTTGATACAGTGACCGGATTATCACCGGAAATCACCTTGACTTCCACGCCTTGCTCTTCAAAATACTGGAACGTCTCTTTCGCCGCCTCACGGATCGGATTCGCCAGAAGGACAAAACCGAGCGGTGTGATCCCGTGATCCAGAGGCTTTCCATCCACTTCATCGTCATATGTACCAAATACGAGGACACGGGCGCCTGTAGAGGCATGTTCTGTGATTTCCTCTGCGTAGTCGCTGTATTTTTCTTTCAGGACAAACTCCGGTGCGCCTAATACATAAGCGCTGTCCTCAAAAGTAACGCTGCTGTATTTTGTGGCGGACGAGAAACCAGTCTTAGAGACAGCTTTCTTTCCTGACGCATTCGTAAAATACTCTTTCATTGCAGCCATAGTGATATTATCTCTTGTCATGGCCGCAGAAAAATCACTGAGCATTGTACGCAGCGGATCCATCGTATCGGAATCATACTCGTCCGTCTCGATCACATCCATCACCTTCATCGTGTTCTCTGTGATCGTTCCGGTCTTGTCTACGCAGAGCACATCTACGCGGGCAAGAGTTTCGATACATTTCATATCATGGAGAAGGACTTTCTTCTGGGCCAGCCGGACAGAACTGACCGCAAGCGCCACACTTGCCAGCAGATACAAGCCTTCCGGGATCATGCCGATCACAGCGGCGATCATGGAAGTTACACTCTCGCGGAACCCGTCATGCTGGAAGAAAAATGCCTGTGCAAACAGCACCAGCCCGATCGGAATAATAGCGACGCCTACGCATTTTACAAGTTTGTCGAGAGAGCGGATCATTTCGGACTGTTCACCGGACTGCATCTGTTTTGCCTGAAGTGTCAGCTTGGAAATATAGGAGTCTTCTCCTACCCTGTCAAGCCTTGCATGACATTGTCCGGATACGATAAAACTCCCGGACATGAGTTTGTCTCCCCTGCGCTTTGTAATCTCATCGGACTCACCGGTAAGGAGAGATTCGTTGACCTGTACTTCACCGGCGCTGACCACAGCGTCTGCGCAGACCTGATTTCCTGCTTTAAAGATCACGATATCATCGAGGACGAGTTCTTCCGCATCGATCACGGATTTCTTTCCGTCACGCACAACCGTCGCATGAGGTGCATTCAGCATGGTAAGCTTATCAAGCACCTGCTTTGCACGGATCTCCTGCACGATACCGATCAGCGTATTAGCAATGATGACCGGCAGGAAGGTCAGATCCCGGAAGGATCCGACCAGAATCAGCAGAACTGCCAGAATAGCAAAGATCAGGTTGAAATATGTAAAAATATTTTCATGTATGATCTCTTTCGTCGTCTTGGACGGAGGCTCCACAGAACGGTTTACCCAGCCATGCAGGCGGTGTTCCTGCACCTGCTGGCTGGTAAGTCCTCTTTTATATTCTGGTTCGTATCTGGTAGTAGGTATTCTTCTGTCTTTTTTCTCTTCTGTCTGTTCTGGTCTTCTCCTTGGCATACTCTTCCTTCTTACTGTAAAAACTGGATTGTCATGTAAATTCTCTTAATTGTCGTTATTCTGGTCTTCTGAAATTTCAGACCGGTCTGCCATGTCTTCCGGATTTTCCTCTTCCGGAAGTGCCTTCTGCGTCAGGATCCCCATGAATTCCTCTCCGGTGATCGTCTCCTTCTCATACAAGAATTTCGCAAGTTCATGGAGTTTTCCCTGATTGTCTTTCAGCAGTGTCATTGCTTTGTCATAAGCATTTTTTACGGTGTCCACGACCATATCATCGATCACTGCGGCCGTCTCCGGAGAACAGCTTAAACTGCTGTCACCTCCCAGATATGGATTTGCCTGCGTCTCAAGAGCAACCATACCGAACTTGTCGCTCATTCCGTACCGTGTGATCATGGCACGGGCAAGTTTGGTGGCCTGTTCAATGTCATTGGAAGCGCCGGTAGTGACAGAGCCAAATACAAGCTCCTCGGCGCAGCGGCCTCCCGTAAGGGTAGCAATCTTGTTTGACAGCTCTTCTTTTGACATCAGATTACGCTCTTCCTCGTCTACCTGCATAGTATAACCGAGAGCGCCAGAAGTCCTCGGGATGATCGTAATCTTTGTGACGGGTGCGGAATTTGTCTGCAGTGCAGCTACAAGTGCATGTCCAATCTCGTGATAAGCCACAATCAGTTTTTCCTTTGTGGACAATACCTTGTTCTTCTTCTGGTAACCCGCGATCACAACCTCAATACTTTCTTCCAGATCAGACTGGGTTACGAACCTGCGGTTCTCGCGGACTGCTCTTAATGCAGCCTCATTGACCATATTGGCAAGTTCTGCACCGGAAGCGCCGGATGCTGCCCTCGCAATGGCTCCAAAGTCTACATCGTCTCCGACCTTGATCTTCTTAGCATGGACTTTCAGGATTTCTTCTCTTCCTTTCAGATCCGGCAGCTCTACCGGAATTCTCCGGTCAAATCTTCCCGGTCTTAACAGGGCCGGATCCAGTGTATCCGGCCGGTTTGTAGCCGCCAGGATCACAACGCCCTTCGAAGCGTCAAAACCGTCCATCTCAGTAAGAAGCTGATTCAGCGTCTGCTCTCTCTCGTCATTTCCGGCAAATCCCTGACTGTCACGTTTCTTTCCGATCGTATCAATCTCGTCTATAAATACAATACACGGCGCCTTTTCATTTGCCTGCTTAAACAGATCGCGTACTTTCGATGCGCCCATTCCGACAAACATTTCTACGAATTCCGAACCGGAAATAGAGAAGAACGGAACTCCGGCCTCTCCTGCGACCGCCTTTGCGAGCAGTGTCTTACCGGTACCCGGAGGTCCGACAAGGAGCGCGCCCTTCGGACAGATTGCACCAATCTCCTGATATTTCTGTGGATTATGAAGGAAATCAACGATCTCTGTGAGCAGTTCTTTTGCTTCGTCTTCTCCAGCCACATCGTTAAATGTAATACCAGTCTCCGACTGGACATACATCTTGGCGTTGCTCTTTCCAAACTGCATGAACGGACTGCCGTCTGTCCCGCCGCCCATCTTCTTCATAAGCTGACGGGAAAGGATCTGGCCGATAATAACAAAGACTACAATTGGTATCACCAGCGAGAGTAACATGCTTAAGAAAGGATTCATCTGCTCTTCCGCCACTCTGCCGAACTCACATCCGGATTCACGCAGGCGGTTGACCAGGTCCGGATCTTCGAACCTGGTCGTCTCATATTGCTGCGGAGTGTCACTCTTGTCAGTGAAATAGATCGTCTCGCCTTCCAACTGGACTTTGGAGACCTGTTTCTCCTCTACCATAGTCAGAAAAGTTCCGTAATCTACTTCTTCGATATTTCCGTTCATCATCATTGGAAACACGATAAAATTAATTACGATCAGTACGCCCAACGCGATCAGATAATAAACAATCAACGGTTTTCGCGGCTTCTGTACTTTTTTCATTCAAAATCTCCTTATTTTCTCCTCTTCAGCAGCAGACGGATACCTTTCAGGATCTGAATGATCGGGATGTTTACTGCTGCGAGGCCATATACGGTGAACAACTGTGTAAGTGTCAGTGTCTGTACCTTAAATACATTGTGGAGTCCCGGTATCATGACGACGCAAGTGATCAGAACGATACCAAGCACAAATGCTCCGATGAGGTACTTATTGTCCACAACCTTGCGTGTAAATACGACAGGCCTGTCTGATTTGCAGTTAAATCCGTGGAACAGTCTTGCAGAACATAATGTTGCAAATGCCATAGTGCTGCCGAGCAATTCGTTGCCTCCCTGATAGCCGATCATAAATGCGATCATTGTCGTTACAGCGATGGATAAACCTTCTGTACCGATCTTTATCAGGAAGTCCTTTGTCAGGATCGATTCGTTCATCGGCCTCGGCTTCTCGTTCATCACGTCTTTGGAGCCCGGTTCAAGACCGAGTGCAATCGCCGGAAGACTGTCTGTCAACAGGTTGATAAACAGCAGATGAACCGGTGCAAACGGAACCGGGAGCGCCATGATCGATGCATAAAGTACTGCAAGGATAGCTCCGAAGTTTCCTGAAAGCAGGAACTGGATAGATGCCTTGATATTACGGTAAATATTTCGGCCGTTCTCAACAGCCTTTACGATTGTAGCAAAATTGTCATCTGTCAGTACCATCGCAGCGGCATCTTTGGACACCTCACTACCTGTGATACCCATTGCAACACCGATGTCTGCTTGTTTCAGCGCCGGCGCATCATTAACACCGTCGCCAGTCATAGATACGATATTGCCTTTATCCTGCCATGCGCGTACGATACGGATCTTGTGTTCCGGTGATACACGAGCATATACTGATATACCTTCTACGAAATCTTTCAGTTCTTCGTCTGACATCTTATCGATCTCTGCGCCCTCGCATGCTTCAGACTCATTTTCGAGAATGCCGATTCGTTTTGCGATTGCCGCTGCAGTTACTTTATGGTCTCCGGTGATCATGATCGGGCGGATACCTGCTCTCTTACATTCTGCCACGGCGGCCCTGGACTCGTCACGCGGAGGATCCATCATTGCGATCAGTCCGATAAATGTCAGATCATATTCGTCTTCAAGTGTAAGTTCTTCTTCATCAGATACAACTTTATAACCGAATGCTAATACACGGAGACCTTCTCTTGAAAAGCTCTGATTCTGGTTCTCGATATTTCTGCGGTCATCGTCTGTCAGCGGACGGACAGTGTCGCCAATCTGAATCTGAGTCATACGGTCAAGCAGTACATCGACAGCCCCCTTGATTACCATTGTCGGAACGCCTTCCATAGTATGCTTAGTGGACATCAGTTTTCTGTCACTATCAAACGGATTCTCACTCTCTCTCGGGTATTTTGCACGGACGGCTTCCGGATCAAGTCCCAGTTTGCTTCCAAGGTTGATCAGAGCTGTCTCTGTCGGATCACCGATCTCCACGCCGTCTGTGTTTTTAGAATCATTGCAGAGCATACTGCTGATCAGCAGGCGGCTCTGTGAAGGATCATTCACATCAACATCTGCGGCTTTAATACATTTATCGTCTACATAGTAGTCTTCAACTGTCATCTTGTTCTGTGTCAGTGTACCAGTTTTATCAGAACAGATAATGGATACACTTCCAAGACCTTCCACAGCCTGAAGCTTACGCATGATCGCATGTTCTTTTGCCATCTTCTGTGTACCGAAAGAAAGAACGATCGTTACGATAGAACTTAACGCCTCCGGAATAGCTGCAACTGCAAGTGCGACTGCGAACAGGAATGCATCACCGATATTGTCTCCTCTGAAAATGCTGATTCCAAACAGGATCGCACAGAAGATAAGAATCAGGATAGACAGTTTCTGTCCGAACTGATCCAGATTGATCTGGAGCGGAGTTCTCTTCTCGGAGGTCGTCTTTAACAGGCTTGCAATCTTACCTACCTCTGTCTCCATACCTATACCTGTCACAACGAAAGCACCTCGTCCGTATGTCACAAAGCTTCCGGAATAGACCATATTCAGCCTGTCCCCAAGCGGGACTTCATCTTCTTTGATAATATCTGTCGTTTTCTCAACACCAAGGCTCTCACCTGTCAGTGCACTCTCGTCCACTTTCAGGCTGGCACATTCTGTCAGACGGCCGTCAGCGGGGATATAGTCTCCTGCATCAAGCATCACGATGTCGCCCACCGTCACTTCAGATGAGGGAATCTGTACGACACTGCCGTTACGAAGCACTTTAGCTTCAGGACCTGACAACTTCTTAAGACTTGCAAGCGACTGTTCAGCCTTAATCGTCTGTACAGTTCCGAGAATTGCATTCATAGTAATAACAATCAGAATAACGGCCGCGCTCTCGATATCGCCCATAAATCCGGACGCGATGGCCGCGATGATCAGGATAATAACGAGGAAATCCTTGTACTGCTCGAGGAAAATCTGAAGAGTCGTCTTCTTCTTTCCTTCGACGAGCTCGTTTGGCCCGTATTTTTCCTGATGCTCCAACACTTGTTCTTCGGTGAGCGGTTCTAATGATCCGTTGACCTGCATAATGGTCTCTTCACCGGATAATTGATAATACTGTTTCATATCTGTCTCTCCTCCTGTAACTGTGCGGTGCAATAAAAAATGAGACTTCTATTGCACGACGTTGATATGTAATGCAATAAAAGTCTCACCATTTAATCGCGATACGGATGACCTGGTCATCGTACTGACGATATCGCAAACGCTTGACACAAGCGCCAGTTACTCCCTTTTACCAAATAATAATATAAAGGAATTTCCAGAACGTGTCAACGCTTTTTACAGTTTTTTCACAAAGTCCGGCTTTATTAAGGACGAAGGATAAACTGTGGCAATCAATATTAAACGATTCCCTGTGCCTCCATAGCATCTACGACTTTCTCGAATCCTGCAATATTAGCTCCTACTACATAGTTGCCTTTGAAGCCATATCTCTCAGCCGCATCAGCTGCATTGTGGCAGATATTTACCATGATGTCTTTCAGTTTGGCATCAACTTCCTCGAAGGACCAGCTTAAGCGTTCGCTGTTCTGTGACATCTCAAGAGCAGATGTAGCAACACCGCCTGCGTTTGCAGCTTTACCAGGTGCGAAAATCACACCATGCTGCTGCAGATACTCTGTAGCTTCGATCGTTGTCGGCATATTAGCACCCTCTGCAACAACCTTGCATCCGTTCTCTACGAGCATCTTAGCATCGTCGAGAAGAAGTTCGTTCTGAGTTGCACACGGAAGAGCAACGTCAACTTTCACTGACCATACTCCTCTTCCCTCATGGTACTCAGAGTTCGGACGATATTTCTTGTATTCTGTCAGTCTTGCGCGGTTTACTTCTTTGATCTCTTTCAGAGCAGCCAGATCGATTCCTTCCGGATCGTATACCCATCCGTTGGAGTCGCTTACAGTTACAACTTTAGCGCCGAGCTGCTGAGCCTTCTCTGTAGCGTAGATCGCAACGTTTCCCGAACCGGATACAGCAACAGTCTTTCCTGCAAGCTCCATACCGTTGAGTTTCATCAGCTCGTCTGTAAAGTACAGAAGTCCATATCCTGTAGCCTCTGTACGTGCGAGTGATCCGCCGTAGGAAAGACCTTTTCCTGTGAGAACGCCTTCATATACGCCGCGGATTCTCTTGTACTGGCCGAACATATAGCCGATCTCTCTTGCACCTGTTCCGATATCACCTGCCGGAACGTCTGTATCAGCGCCGATGTGTTTGCACAGCTCTGTCATAAAGCTCTGGCAGAATGCCATGATCTCTCTGTCAGATTTGCCCTTCGGATCGAAGTCGGAACCACCTTTTCCACCGCCGATCGGAAGGCCTGTCAGTGAGTTCTTGAAGACCTGCTCGAAGCCAAGGAACTTGATGATACCGAGGTTTACTGACGGGTGAAGACGAAGTCCTCCTTTGTACGGTCCGATCGCACTGTTGAACTGTACGCGGTATCCTGTGTTTACATGAACCTGTCCATTGTCGTCAACCCACGGCACACGGAACTTTAACTGTCTCTCCGGCTCTGTGATTCTCTCAAGAAGAGCTTCTTTGCGGTATTTCTCTTCGTTTGCCTCAATCACCGGGCGAAGGGATTCAAGCACTTCTTTAACTGCCTGATGGAATTCCGGCTCTGCCGGGTTTTTCTTTACGACAAGATCGATTACCTCATCAACGTAAGACATCTTAAACAACCTCCTAAAATAAAAATTGCGATCAGACAGAGCTGACCGCATTTCAGACATCTTTGTCTACTCCTATATTTTATAAAGAAAATGAATCAATGTCAATCAGAAATTTCAATATTTCACAGTTTTATCACTTCAACTCGATAAATTTGCAGGAAATGGCATGTGCACATTGCAATCTTACGTAATTATAATTATTATTCTTTACACCGGGGGAGGCAGTAATCGAAAACAGGATGCCATCTACTGGCATCCTGTTTGAAGTGCACTTATTAATTATATTTACGTTTTCTAGCAGCTTCAGATTTTTTCTTACGTCTTACGCTTGGCTTTTCATAGTGTTCTCTCTTGCGGATTTCCTGCTGAATGCCAGCTTTAGCGCAGTTTCTTTTGAATCTGCGTAAAGCGCTGTCTAACGTCTCGTTTTCTTTAACGATTACATTTGACATAGTCTCACACCTTACCTCCCCTCCAGCCTTGTATTGTGCATAATACGACTGTTCGGGTATTTTTATTGCACTACCAAAGATTATATCATATTTTTTTCTTCCGTCAACTGTTTTCAGCTAAAAACTCTGAAAACGTCGCAAATACGTCGTTTAAAAGACGCGGTCAGTATTATTTGATCTGTGATTCGAGCACTTCTGCCGCTTTTGCGAGAGCCTCCGGTATTCCGGCAGGATTCTTTCCTCCTGCCTGAGCCATGTTCGGGCGTCCGCCGCCACCGCCGCCGACGCATCCTGCGATCGCTTTGACAAGATTTCCGGCATGTGCTCCCTGTTTCATCGCACCGTCTGTAGCAGTTACCATCAGGCTGACTTTTCCGTCGTTTGCAGATGCGAGTACGACAACGCCGTCTCCCAGTTTTGCCTTGAACTGGTCACCGAGATCGCGAAGGCCGTTCATGTCGATGCCGTCAAGCTGGGCTGCAAGCAGTTTTACGCCTTTGATCTCTGTTACCTGATCCATTACATCCCCGGCAGCTTCCTGTGCCATCTTGCTCTTCAGGCTCTCTACTTCACCGTGGAGCGCTTTGTTTTCTGCCATAAGATGTGTGATCTTGTCTGCCAGGTTCTCCGGAGTTGCTTTCATAAGATGAGCTGCATTCTTCAATGTCTCTTCGATCTGTGCGTAATACTTCATCAGTCCGTCGGAAGTCAGAGCTTCGATACGGCGGACACCTGCAGCTACGCCGGTCTCGGAGATGATCTTAAGCGCCATGATCTCAGAAGTATTCTTCACATGAGTACCGCCGCAGAACTCGATCGAGAAGTCGCTCATATTTACTACGCGTACGATATCGCCGTACTTCTCTCCGAAGAGTGCCTGTGCACCGGTTTTCTTCGCCTCTTCGATCGGCATATTCTTTACGATGACATCAAGTCCTTTTGAAATCTGTTCGTTAACGATATCTTCTACTTTCTTAAGTTCTTCTGCTGTCATCGCGGAGAAGTGAGTAAAGTCGAATCTCAGCCTGTCTTCATTCACACTGGAACCTGCCTGCTCGACATGTGTACCGAGTACGGTGCGCAGTGCTTTCTGGAGCAGATGAGTCGCGCTGTGGTTCCTTGCGGAGAGAGCGCGTTTCTTTGCGTCTACTTCAAGGGTTACTTTATCGCCTGATTTGATCATGCCTTTTGTCATGACGCCTATATGGCCGATCTTGCCGCCCAGAAGTTTCACAGTATCCTCTACTTTGAACTCGCCCTCTGCAGTGCGGATATATCCGGTGTCAGCTTCCTGTCCGCCGCTTGTGGCATAGAACGGTGTCTCCTGTACGAAGATCGTACCCCTCTGTCCCTCGGAAAGCGCCTCGACGATCTCATCTTCTGTCGTGAGTACCGTCACGTCAGATTCGTATGTCAGATTGTCATATCCGACAAATGTGCTTGTAATGCTCGGATCGATAGACTCATATACTGTCACATCTGCGCCCATGTAGTTTGTAACTTCGCGGGCATCACGCGCTTTCTTTCGCTGAACCTCCATACATGCGTGGAAGCCTTCTTCATCCGCATCCAGATTCTTCTCTTCCAGGATCTCTTTTGTCAGATCAAGCGGGAATCCGTATGTGTCATAGAGACGGAATGCATCTTCTCCGTTCAGTGTTTTCTCGCCCTTTGCTTCCATATCGGCGATCATGTCAGACAGGATACCAAGACCCTGATCGATTGTTTTGTTAAACTGCTCTTCTTCTTTGGAGATTACTTTGAGGATGAATTCTCTCTTCTCCTCCAGTTCCGGATATCCGTCTTTGGAACCTGCGATCACACTCTCGGCCAGTTCCGGCAGGAATCCTTTGTGGATACCGAGCAGTCTTCCGTGACGGCACGCTCTTCTCAGAAGACGGCGGAGTACATATCCACGGCCTTCGTTAGACGGCATGATTCCGTCAGAGATCATAAATGTTACAGAACGGATATGGTCTGTAATAACACGGATAGACACATCGTCTTTATACTCTTTTCCGTACTCTTTTTCTGCAAGACGGCACACATGGTCTCTCAGCGCTTTGATCGTATCAACGTCGAAGATGGAGTCTACATCCTGTACAACGCTCGCGAGACGCTCAAGCCCCATTCCTGTATCGATGTTCTTCTGCTCCAGTTCGGAATAGTGTCCCTCGCCGTCATTGTCAAACTGGGTGAACACATCATTCCAGATTTCCATATAGCGGTCACAGTCGCAGCCTACCGTACAGTCCGGTTTGCCGCATCCGTATTTCTCGCCTCTGTCATAGTATACTTCCGAACACGGACCGCACGGACCTGAACCGTGCTCCCAGAAGTTGTCTTCTTTTCCGAATTTGAAGATCCTCTCCGCCGGGATACCAATCTTTTTATTCCAGATTTCAAATGCCTCGTCGTCATCCACATAGACAGACGGATACAGACGGTCAGGATCCAGTCCTACCACATCGGTCAGGAACTCCCATGTCCACTGGATCGCCTCTTCCTTGAAATAATCTCCAAATGAGAAGTTTCCGAGCATCTCAAAGAACGTGCCGTGACGGGCGGTCTTTCCGACATTCTCGATATCTCCTGTACGGATACACTTCTGACAGGTTGTGACCCGTTTCCTCGGCGGGATCTCCTGTCCTGTAAAATATGGTTTTAAAGGTGCCATACCCGAATTGATGAGCAGTAAGCTCTTGTCATTGTGGGGCACCAGAGAAAAGCTCTTCATAGCAAGATGTCCCTTGCTCTCAAAGAACTCCAGAAACATTTTTCTCAGCTCGTTTACTCCATATGGCTGCATGACTATAATCCTCCTCTTTCGCTCAAAAAGCCTGTTTTATAATATATCACAGCAGAATATATTTGTAAAGATTTGTAAAGCGGACGCCTGATTAAGCGCCCGCTCTGTTATTAACGTCATTATTTACATCTGGACTTATCTGTGCATCGAGAAGGAATCTTCGTCATAGTTGCTCAGATTTTTGTAAATACCTCTGTCATCCGCCTCTTTGATCAGGGCATCTCTGGATTTCTTCGCCATCATCTGATCTTTGAAAGAGCTCGGTCCGCCGACACATCCGCCGTCACATGCCATACCTTCGATGAAGTCTTCCGGCAGTCTTCCTACTTTCATGAGCAGGAGCGCTTTCTTACATTCTGCCGCTCCGTTTGCCTTGTATACTTTCACGTCGATATCATTGCCCGATTCTTTCAGACTCTGCTGGACAGCAGCCGCAACTCCGCCCGAATTTCCAAATCTCTTTCCGAATACGGAGGCCTCCTGATATGTATTTTCTACCGGCTCCAAAGCCACACCCTTGGCACGCATCATTGCACGGATCTCACTGTATGTCATGGCATAATCTGCATTACCCTCGATTTTCTGATCAACAATCTCTGATTTTTTAGCCAGGCAAGGACCGATAAATACAGTTACTGCCTCCGGATCCTTTGCCTTGATCATTCGTGAGACACCACACATCGGCGATACTGTCGTGGAGACCGCATCACTCAGCTCCGGATAATGTTTGCGAACCATATTGACAAATCCCGGACAGCAGGAAGTAACTTTCTTCTTTCCTTCCTGATATGCCTCACGCCATTCTTCTGCTTCATATTTTGCAGTAAGGTCTCCGCCTAATCCAACCTCTACAAACTCTGTAAATCCCAATTCTTTCATGGCTTTTCTCCAGCTTGCCATAGTGATATCGGGACCAAACTGTCCTTCTGTTGCCGGTGCGAGCATTGCATACACATGTTTTCCAGAGTTGATTGCATTAATAACATCCACAATCCACGTCTTGGAACCGATAGCACCAAACGGACAGCTGTGGATACATTTTCCGCAGCGGATACACTTTTCTTCATCGATCACGGAAATACCATACTCATCATAGGAGATTGCATCTACCGGGCAGCTGAACTTACATGGCCTCTGCAGATGGGCAATGGCATTATAAGGACAGGCATCCGCGCATTTCCCACATTCTTTACACTTAGACGGATCGATATGCGAGCGGTGGCGTCCTGCCTCGATCGCACCGAACTTACATGCATTGATACATGCTTTTCCCAGACAGTTCTGACAGTTCTCCGTCACTGTATAACTGGAGATCGGACAGTCCTCGCATGCCGAACTGATGACCTGGATGATATTGCCGTCATCTTCTGTGCCCGGTGCTTTTCCCTCTGCAAGACGTACACGCTGACGGATGATCTCTCTTTCCTTGTAGATACAGCAGCGGAACTGCGGTGTCGGTCCCGGGATCAGCTTAAACGGGATGTCGTCCTTGCGCTCCTCCAGTTCTCCGGCAAAAGCCAGACGCGCCACCTCTTCCAGAACTGCATGTTTGATCTTGATTACATTTGCATCTGCGTACCTCAAAACTCTTCTCCTCCATAACGATAATCTTTTCAGTTACAAAGTACGGTTACACATACTTTCCTCCCACTAATATACCATGGGCGGCTGTTTTTTCCCAGTGATTTATTTAACAAACTCTGTATAAATTGAAATACAATATTTCCGGATATGACCTGCAGGATATCCATCAGCCGGCAAACAGTTCCCGGGCATAGCGGACGGACTGCATCGCGTCTTTCCCATAGAAGTCAGCCCCGATCATATCCGCATAATCCTGATTGAGGACTGCTCCTCCGACCATTACTTTACACTGTGGGGCTCCTTCTCTGAGCAGCCGTATCGTCTCTTCCATACTCACGACAGTCGTTGTCATAAGAGCACTCAGCCCGACCAGCCGCACATTCTTTTCACGGACTGTTTCCACGATCAGTTCCGGCGCTACATCTTTGCCCAGGTCGATCACATCAAAGCTGTAATTTTCAAGAAGGACTTTTACGATATTTTTCCCGATGTCGTGAATATCGCCCTTTACGGTAGCCAGGACGATCGTGCCGATCTTCTCCTGTACTTCCCCGCTCCTGTCCATCTTATCCTTCAGGACTGCGAACGCACTCTTGGCTGCTTCAGCACTCATAAGCAGCTGGGGAAGAAAAACAGTTCCTTTCTCAAATCCGTCGCCTACATGATTGAGCGCGGGTATAAGCTCTGTGTTGATGATCTCAAGAGGATCCTGTTTCTCTGAAAGATGTGTGGTGATCAATGAAGCATCTTCTTTCAGGCCTTTTTCTATGGACTCTCTCAGGCTGAGAGTGCTCTTCTGTCCAATCCCTGACGGGGAAGCTCCTGCCGCACCTGATCCACCTCCTGAAGACTGTGTGCTGCTGTATCTGCCGATATAGCGCTCACAGTTCGTATCCAGCCCCATAAGGGCATGATATGCGTACCAGGCTTTCATCATATCTTCAGAGGAAGGATTGATGATACCTGCGCTCAGTCCGTTCATCATCGCCATTGTATAGAACGCAGCATTGATAACAGGACGCGATGGAAGTCCGAAAGATATGTTGGAAACGCCGAGCACTGTATTGACACCAACCTCATCTTTCAGTCGCCTCAGTGTCTCAAGTGTCACTTTCGCTCCGGCTGGTTCTGAGCTGATCGTCATGGCAAGGGCGTCGATCACGATATCTTTTTTACCGATTCCGTATTTTGCAGCCTCGTCTATGATCTTTCGTGCGATCCGCACTCTTCCTTCTGCGTCAGCAGGGATTCCATCCTCATCCAGAGTCAATCCGATGACGACACCGCCGTATTTCCGTATTAAAGGAAATACTTTGTCCATGGATTCCTGTTTCCCGCTGACAGAATTAACCATAGCTTTTCCATTGTAGATGCGGAGTGCAGCTTCCATAGCCTCTGCGTCGACAGTATCAATCTGAAGAGGAAGATTGACCACGCTCTGGAGCTCCTGCACTGTTTCTTTCATCATGGCCGGCTCGTCAATATCCGGAAGGCCTACATTTACATCCAGGATATGAGCCCCGTTATCCTGCTGGGTGATACCTTCCCTCAGGATATATTCAAGATCGTGTTCTTTAAGCGCCTGTTTAAACTTCTTCTTACCGGTCGGATTGATACGCTCCCCGATGATCTTTGAGCCTTCCCCGAGGAAGACGCTCTGTCCGTAGGACGAGACAACTGTATATTTCTTTTCTGCCGGCGGGACTATCTGCATTTTGCCGCATCTGTCTGCCATCGCTTTAATATGTCCGGGAGTCGTACCGCAGCAGCCGCCGATCACGCACGCACCCATGGAGACGATCTTCTCCATGTATCCGGCAAATTCATCCGGGGATACATCATAGTAAGTCTGTCCGCCTCTCTGCTTCGGAAGACCGGCATTCGGCTTGACAATGATCGGAAGAGAGGAATATTTTACATACTCTTCAAGCACCGGCATCATCTGTTCCGGTCCCATGCCGCAGTTTATCCCGAGAGCATCCACATGAAGTCCTTCCAGAAGCGCTATTACCGACGGCACGTCAGCTCCTGTGAGCAGTTTTCTCCGCTCATCAAAGATCGCAGTGGCGAATACCGGAAGAGATGTATTCTCTTTAGCTGCCAGAACTGCCGCCTTGAGCTCATAGGTATCGCTCATCGTCTCGATATGGATCAGATCAGCTCCTGCTTCCTCTCCCCAGATCATAACTTCTTTGAAAGCCTCATAAGCTTCTTCAAAGTCCAGATCCCCCATCGGTTTCAGCAGTTTTCCGGTAGGCCCGATATCGAGCGCTGCGTATACGGTGCGTTTGCCATTGCCGGTACCGGATGTTTCTGCAGGAGCAGCGCCTGCCTTTTTGGCCGCCTCTTTGACAAGTCTTACTGCCGTCTTTACGGTCTGCTCAAGCGAGCACCCCTCAGCTTGGAATTTCAGTGCATTTGCACCGAACGTATTGGTCAGCACGATATCACTGCCGGCTTTGATATAATTTTTATGTATCTCCCTGATCACCTCCGGCCGGGAGATATTCCATGTCTCCGGCAGCTCTCCGGGGGCAAGCCCCCGCTCCTGGAGGAGAGTTCCCATTCCTCCGTCAAAGAGGAGCAGTTCTTTTCCTAATCTGTCTCTGATCATATTCTGTCCTTTCTCATCTCGTTCTTAATTACAGTTTATCTGCGGTATTCGCAGTCCGATTTACCGCATGCTTCGCACCCGGCGACAGGGCAGCGTTCTTTTATCCGGCTGGCACCGATAACCGCCGTCACAGACTTTGTCGGCGTCATCATATAGCTGGAAGTCATTGTCAGTCCGATTGTCTTGGCGCAGTCCAGCATCCTCATGATCGGTTCCTGATAGCGGATGTCAAAGTCTCCATATCCCGGACTGAATCTGGGACGAAGATAAAGCCCTTCGTTTTCCAGCTTTCTTCCGATCGCAAGCTGCTGTTCATCACAGTATTCCTCCAGGAGAGCTGCTGCGCATGCCTGCTGAATGACAGCATGGCTCATGTCTGTCAGCGATGTGCGTCTGATCAGGCGGTCCACACCCGCTCCGAGTGTTGCGCCAAATAGCACAGCCTTTGTGCAGCCTTTCAGATTTCGGGAAAGGCTGCGGCTGTCAATTATCAAATTCCCTATAGCCGTATTATTGTCCGCAGTCTGCTCAACATCAAAAATGCGGCAGATGCATTTCGTCCCTGCCGCATTTTCAACTTCAGAAAAAGCATTTCTGATCATCGTACAGGTTCTCTCATCTGCCGTATTTCTTCCATATCCCAGATAGCGGATGGCTTCTTTCATCCGTTTCTCCATAATTTATTCCCTACGCCTTTATGATCTCTGACAGATTCTTCATGATTGCCGCAGCTATATCCGGTTTGTTCATCGAATAAATATGTATATTTCTCACACCGTTAGCAAGCAGATCGATGATCTGATCCGTCGCATATGCGATCCCGGCCTGTCTCATAGCTGCCGGCGAACTGCCGAAACGGTCGAGTATTGCAAGAAATCTGCGCGGAAACACAGTACCCGAGAGTTCCTGGCTCTTTTTCATCTGTGAGGCACTCGTGATCGGCATGATACCCGGAAGCACAGGAACTGTGATCCCGGCTTCTCTGATCCGGTAAAGGAAATTATAATGGATATCATTGTCAAAAAACATCTGTGTAGTGAGAAAATCAACTCCGCTGTCTACTTTCTGTTTCAAATAACGGATATCATCGGATTTATGCTCGTTCTCCACATGCCCCTCCGGATAACAGGCGGCACCAATGCAGAAATCACCGTGTTTTCTGATCTCCTCCACCAGCTCATATGCAAATCTGAACCGGTCCGTATCCGGGAAATCCATTCCGGGCGGAATATCCCCGCGCAGTGCGAGGATATTGTCGATCCCGAGTTCCTTCAGATTTCCGATCACTTTTCTGACCTCTTCTTTTGTGGAAGAGGCACATGTCAAATGAGCGAGGCTCAATACATTCAGATCGTCTTTGATGTGCGATGCGATCCTGGCAGTGTTCTTGCTTGTACCGCCTCCCGCCCCGTATGTCACACTGATGAAAGCAGGATTCAATGTGGCGATTTCGTCGACTGCACTGATCACTTTATCAAAACCTTCATCCGTCTTCGGCGGGAACACTTCAAAGGAAATATGTATCCCGTCCTCGTTTAATCTGTCAATAATCTTCATCCGGTATGAGTACTCCTGTCTTATAATATCGTTTTATTCACCAATCAGACTTCTATAGAGATCTTCATACTGTCTTGCAGAATTTTTCCATGAGAAATCCTGACTCATAGCACGCTCGACTATCTTGTTCCAGTCACGCTTTTTATCGTAGTAGATTCTCTCCGCATAGCGTATTGTATTGAGCATCTCATGTGCATTATAGTTACAGAAGCTGAAGCCTGTACCTGTTTTTTCAAATTCATTGTACGGTTCTACAGTATCTTTGAGTCCGCCGGTCTCACGCACGATCGGAAGTGTTCCGTAACGGAGACTCATAAGCTGGCTCAGTCCGCATGGCTCGAAAAGGGACGGCATCAGGAATGTGTCACATGACGCATAAATCCTGTGTGACAGCTCATCGGAATAATAGATGTTCGCGGAAACGCGTCCTGAGTATTTCCATGCGAAATGACGGAACATATTTTCATATTTTACATCGCCTGTACCAAGCACTACGATCTGTACTGCATCCTGGCACAATTCATCCATGATATAGTCGACCAGATCGAATCCCTTCTGATCTGTCAGGCGAGATACCATGCCGATCAGCATTACTTTTGGATCTTTTTCAAGTCCAAGCTCTTCCTGAAGAGACGTTTTGTTGACAGGTTTGTTCTTCCTGAAATCATCAATCGTAAAGCTCTTGGCAATTCGATTATCTGTAGCCGGATTCCAGTCCTCATAGTCCAGACCGTTAACAATACCGCACAGATCACCTGACCTTGCAGACATCAGCCCGTCCAGTCCTTCACCGTAAAACGGCGTCTTGATTTCCTCTGCATAACTGTTGCTGACTGTTGTCACCTTATCTGCATAAACAATACCGCCTTTAAGCAGGTTGGCATCTTTGTATGCTTCCATTTTATCCGGCACAAAATAGTATTCCGGCAGTCCTGTGATGCCTCTGACGGTCTTTGTATCCCACACGCCCTGGAACTTCAGGTTATGTATTGTCATGATTGTTTTGATTCCGCGATAGTATTCACCGAGATATCTGAAGTTATCCAGATATACAGGGATCAGGCCTGTCTGCCAGTCATGACAATGGATGAGGTCCGGTCTGAATCCGATCACCGGAAGTATGCTTAACACTGCTTTAGAAAAGAATGCAAACTTCTCGATTTCCCACTTCGGATCTCCGTCGTACGGTGCGAATCCGCCGAAATAATGCTCGTTATCAATGAAATAAAAAGTAATATCATTGAGCACAGTCTTCAGTACGCCTACATACTGATCCTGTCCGGCAATATCCATATAGAAATGAGTAACATACTCCATTCTGTCTTTCCATTCCTGTTTCATACAGGTGTATTTGGGAATTACTACACGGACATCATACTTTTCTCTGTCAAAGTCTTTCGGAAGTGAGCCCACGACATCTGCAAGCCCTCCTGTTTTGATAAAAGGAACACACTCTGATGCAGCAAACAAAATGTTCTTCATATTACGATCCTCCATTTTCTGCCTTTCCTGGCCGCGAAAAGCATTTTATCACCTGTTATTATACCCTATTCCCTGCATAATGCAAAGGATTTTATCAAATTACAGTGATATTTAACCAGAATTTATCAGTAAATTCTGCCTTAATTTATTCAGTCAGGATTTATGACGATACTCCAATTGTATCGTGTCAGCAATCAATGCAATGAATTCGGAGTTTGTCGGCTTACCTTTCCCTGTACTTACAGTATATCCGAACAGTTCATCCAGCGTATCAAGTTTTCCTCTGCTCCATGCCACCTCGATGGCATGCCGTATGGCCCTTTCCACACGGCTCGAAGTTGTCTGATACTTCTTTGCCACCGTAGGATAGAGTATCTTGGTTATGGCATTTAAGACATCCATATCATTTACTGCCATTATAATTGCATCTCTCAGATAATGATAACCTTTAATATGCGCGGGTATTCCTATTTCATGGAGCATATTTGTCACACGGTTTTCCAGGTTTTCTGTTTTTACCGCAGACTCTGTCGTATTGTCGTCATTCTTCCTTTCCGGATTTCTTGACAGATTTCTTACGGACTTTATCCGTTCAAGCAGCATATTGTTGTTAAACGGTTTCATAACATAGTAATTTGCACCTTTGTTAAAGGCATCTTCCGTGATTTTTTCCTGGCCTACCGCTGTGATCACAATAAAGTACGGACGTTTGCCGACAGTGCTGTCCTGTCCCACTTTTTCCATCACTGTCATTCCATCCATTTTCGGCATGATCAGATCGAGAAGAACAACATCCGGCTTCCTGTCCTTGATGATCTGACACATTTCCTCGCCGTTCTTGGCCTTACCGACCAGATCCAGCTCTTTATCCGTGCTGATGATCTCGTCAAGAACATCCAGTATCTTCTGATTATCATCAGCGATGGCCACACGCAAATGCTCCATTTTCTCCTCTCCTTTAGATCCGAGTACACCTCCCTAAAAACGCCACGGGCTTATTATATCCGTGCCAATTTGCAGAATCAAGAATATTTTGTAGCACTAATTCGACATAATTTTCGACGGTTCAGACGTTTCGACCTGATTCATCATATTTTCTATAAATATGCCATATCCTTTTGTCGAATCCTGCACGAACACATGTGTGACAGCGCCTATCAGCTTCCCATTCTGAATAATCGGGCTTCCGCTCATCCCCTGGATGATTCCTCCCGTTTTTTCCAGCAGTTCCGGGTCTGTAACCTGGATAACAAGTCCTTTGTTGATCTCGGAAGACGAAGTGTCGATGTCTGTCACCTGAATATCATATTCTTTGATCTCATTATCAATATAGCACCGTATTACGGCATCTCCGATTTCAATTTCTTCTTTGGATGCAACCTCGATCGGTATCTGTTCTTGAAAAAGTTCGTCTATCTTATCGATCGTGCCATAGATTCCAGCCTCTGTATTCTTATCTATGGTGCCAAGAACATTATAATTGTTATATACAATAATCCCTTCCATTGTTCCCGGAGAACCGCTGTAGCCTTTGATAATATCCTGTATACTTGTCCGGTACACTCTTCCGCTGTCAATTGCCATCAGCATATTGGTGTCTGTGTCACTGATGCCGTGCCCCAGCGCCCCGAATCTGCTCTGACCGGTAAGAAAAGTAATTGTTCCGAGTCCCTGCACATTGTCTCTTACCCAGATCCCCAGCCTGTAACTGCCGGGCTCATACTCGACCGGGCGGATTTCAATATCCATCGTATTTTCCCCTCTGCGCAGTGTAAGAACAACATCGCTGCCGTCAATCTCATCCACCGCCTCAAGGAGATCTGCTTTGCCCGAAATTTCATGGTGATTGACAGCTGTGATGTAATCTCCGGTCTGCACCGCCTCGGCTGCCGGATCATGCTCAATGCCATCAATCCCCTCGATTTTTTCCGTATTCAGCACCATGACGCCATCTGTTTCCATATAGATTCCTACCGGCATGCCTCCAAGGAGAACCGTGTCGTTATCAGCGGATGATGTGCTCGCCTCTGTCTGCCAGAGAGTTTTTTCTTCCTGCCATGTCTGTATCTGATCCCATACAACAACGCCGGAAAGAAACAGGAAAAGCATAAGCAGCGCCCGGCCTGCTCTTATTTTCCGGCTTACCACCATACTTTCACATCCTTTCCTGATTTACTGCCCGCCGCCAAAGAGACGGGAGCCATCCCACATCTGATCTGCAAAGCGCGTGCGTACGCCTTAAAGCAAAAAAGAAAACGGATACTTCCTGCCGTATCCGTTTCTAGTATGTGTGTTTTCTTCTGTTTTCACACTGGTATTATCTATCACTCTTTGCCAGTTCTTTCATTTCTCTCGCGCTTTCCAGAATATTCTCTGTTATCTTGGAACCTCCAAGTATCCGCGCCAGTTCCCTGATGGAAGACTCATGATCAAGCCTCTCGATCCGTGTTGATACAGAGTTGCCATGGGCATTTTTCTCAATCAGAAAATGTACATCTGCAGCCGCCGCTATCTGTGGCAGATGGGTAATACAGATAACCTGTCTGCTCTTTCCGATCAGCTGGAGTTTCTCGCCTACCCTGTCCGCCGTGATTCCCGATATTCCCGCATCGATCTCATCAAAAATCAATGTAGGCGTATCTTCTTCATCCGCCAGAACAGTTTTGATGGCAAGCATGATCCTCGACAGCTCGCCGCCCGAGGCAATATTTGCCAGCGACCTGAGCGGTTCTCCAGGATTCAGTGCGATATAGAACTCTGCCTCATCACGTCCGGAAACACCATATCGTCCCGTATCCGTGATGCGCATTTCTAGCCTTGTATCCAGAAAGTTGAGTTCTCTCATCTGTGTTGTTATCTCATCTGCAAAAAGCAAAGCATATTTTTCGCGAATGGCATGCAGCTCTTCTGACACTGCATCCGCTTCCTTACGTGCCTGTTCTTTCTGCTTTTCCAGATTTTTTATAAAAACATCATAATCATTGAGTTCTTCTATTCTTTGCTTTTTTTCTATACAGTATGCAAGGATATCACTCACAGTTTTTCCATATTTTGCTTTCAGATGATTGATCAGATTCAGTCTGTCCTCAGTCTCTTTGAACTCCTCAGCAGAGAATTCAAAGCTCTTGGCATATTCCGAAAGCTCTCTGTTGAAGTCATTGAGCAGGCTGTCCGCATCCAGAAGCTGGCTGTAAAGCTGGGAAGAGCTCTCGTCGAAATCTGAGATCTCCTGGAAAACACGAATTGCACGGCTCAGACAGTCACTTGCGTTTGCTGCAGAATCTTCCGCTGTATACCTGTATGTTTCTGCCACAGCTTCCGTTACTTTCCTGCTCTCCGTCATCCTCCGGTAGGTCAGTTCCAGCTCCTCATCCTCTCCCACTGTCAAAGCTGCTTCTTCAATCTCATTCACTTCAAATTCAGCGAGAGATAGTTCTTTACTTCTGCTCACGTCATCAAGAGAGGAATCTTCAAGGCGCCGGCTGATTTCCTGATAAGTATGATAAACCTCGGCCATATGTTCTTTTACCGGACGCACTTCGTCCCCGGCAAAGAGATCCAGAAGCGCGAGATGGTTCTTTCGGTTGAGCAGTGTCTGATTGTCATGCTGTCCGTGAATATCGATCAGCATAGAGGCGGCTTCTCTCAGGGCAGACATACTGACTGTCTCACCATTGATCCTGCTGATACTCCTGCCCTCCATAAGTCGGCGGCTCAGCGTGATCATATCATCTTCAGGAAAGATATCCATCTCCTGCAGTTTTTTTCTTATCTTGTCGTCTTCTATCGAAAAAGTAAGTTCCACAAGACCACTGGAAGCACCGTTTCTGAGCATATCTGCACTGTATCTCCCACCGAGAGCCAGTCCTACAGAGCCCATAAGGATAGATTTGCCGGCTCCGGTCTCACCGGTCAGGATGTTTAAGCCCGGTCCGAAGTCCACTTCTGTCTCATCAATAAGAGCGAGATTTTTCACATGAAGATTCTGTAACATAATTTACTCCTGTACTCCTTTTGAAACGATCCTGCGGATCTTCTCCATAACGACAGACGTTTCTTCCGATGTCCGTATCGCGCACATGATCGTATCATCCCCCGCAATGCATCCGACGACCTCATGCCATTTCATGGCATCGACCGCTGCTGCGACTGCCATTGCCATACCGGATACCGTCTTGATCACAAGTATGTTCTGCGCCATATCCATGGACACATAACCGTCACGCAGCACTCTTATATATTTTTCATTCATCTCAGGCTCTTCCTGTCTGTGAATGACATACTTCTGTCTCCCGCCGCTGACAGAGATCTTTGTCAGCTTCAGGTCGCGGATATCTCTGGAAACAGTTGCCTGAGTTACTTTAAACCCGGCATTGTTCAGATATTCCGCCAGTTCTTCCTGGGTTTCAATATCATACTGGCTGATCAGTTCAATGATTTTTGCATGTCGGCTGACTTTCATCTTCTCCTAATTTCCTTTCATTTTTCTGCGCATCGTTATCATAAAACTCTCGCGGTTCAATTTGATGAGCCGCGCAGTCTGTGCTGCTTCCTTTATACAGACCCTCTCCCCCGTAACAAGAGTTGTCTGTTCTGCCCCGTCAAAACAAAGTGAAACCTGTTCCTGCCTTCCATACCGCCCCTCACAGATCTCTACCTCAATAGTATCGTCTGCCGAAAGCACCACGCTGCTTGTGTTGAGCGCGTGGGAACAGATCGGGGTGATCACGATCATACGGGCCGTTGGCTCTACGACAGGGCCGCCTGCCGACAGATTGTATCCGGTGCTTCCGGTAGGGGTAGACAGGATCACTCCGTCCGCATGGTAGGTGTTGAGAAGGGTTCCGTTTACGTATATATTAAAGCTGACGATACGTACTTTTCCCTCCCGGGCCAGCACAATATCGTTCATCGCGATATCTTTCCGTAAACCGCGGAAAGAGCCCTCGAGCATCATTCGCTCTTCAATATCAGGTTTCCCTTCAAAGAGGCAGTCAAGAGCATGTTTGAAATCTTTAAGTTCTACATCTGTCAGATACCCCAGCGTTCCCAGATTGATCCCAAGGAGAGGCAGACTGTCTGTTCCAAGGTCACGCACTGCACGAATCAGCGTTCCGTCACCGCCGAGGACAAGGCCGCACTGCGCATTGTCAGGAACTGTGCCGGGTATAATATGGCCCTCGCTGTCTTTTTCAGAGATATAGCAGACTTTTCCCTTGCTCTCTATATAACGTTTAATCTCATTTGTAATTGCAAAATCCGGATCCTTTAATTTATTAGTAATAATATAAAAGCAGTCCATCCTGTACCTCTTGTATCTTATTTTGCCAATGTCCCGAACGCTTTTTCTACAACTGCATCAGGATCGATGTCGTGATTTACTCCTGTTTCCCCCTTAGTCTTTTTAAGATGGATCAGATATTCAATATTTCCTTCAGGTCCCTTAATCGGAGAAAAATCGAGCGCACACAGATCAAATCCGATAGACATCGCGTAATCCATAATCTTGCGGATCACTTCCAGATGTGTACTCTTATCCCGGACAACTCCTTTCTTTCCGACTTTTTCGCGTCCAGCCTCAAACTGAGGCTTGATAAGTGCTACGATTTCTCCATCTTCATTCAGATAGTCACGGATGGGAACAAGTACTTTTGTCAATGAAATAAATGATACATCAATAGAAGAAAAATCTACGGATTCACCGATATCTTCCGGTGTAACATAGCGTATATTTGTCTTCTCCATGCAGATGACACGGGGATCATTTCTCAGTTTCCAGTCAAGCTGTCCACGTCCCACATCGATCGCAAACACCTTTTTTGCACCGTTCTGAAGCATACAGTCGGTAAATCCTCCGGTGGATGATCCTACATCCGTACAAACCTTATCCTTCACATCTACATCAAAATTAGCAAGAGCCTTTTCAAGTTTCAATCCTCCACGGCTCACATATGGGAGAGTATGCCCGCGCACTTCGATATTTACATCCGGCAGGAATGTGCTTCCTGCTTTATCCTCTCTCTGCCCGTCCACAAATACATTTCCCGCCATGATCACAGCTTTTGCTTTTTCCCGTGATTCTGCAAGATTACGCTTCACAAGCAATACATCTAAACGTTCTTTCATAGTTATATGTCCTTTATACTGTTACCTGTCTTTAATCATCAAATAATCGGAGATTGCCTGTTTTACAATCGTTTCACAGTCCAGTCCGACCTCTTTTCTCAGTATCTCAACATTGCCATGTTCCACATAGTCGTCGGAAATCCCGATATTACGCACATGTACATCCAGCTTTGCAGATGATACATAATCCATTACCTGCTCACCGAATCCGCCTGTGATCACATTTTCCTCTATTGTTACGAACAGGCTGTGGTCCTTTGCAAGCTGTTCCAGCATATCTTTGTCAAGAGGCTTTACAAACCTTGCGTTCACAAGACTGCAGCTATAGCCGGTCTCCTTGATCTTTTTCCTGACCCGGTCAGCCAGCTCTGCCATGTGTCCAACAAAAATAACTGCAATATCTTCTTCTTCATAGAGGATTTCGCTTTTCCCGTATTCGATGGGAGCTCTGAAGTCTCTCATGCCTTCATACGCACTTCCTCTGGGATACCTGATAGCGATCGGATACTGGAAATCCACCGCAAAGCGCAGCATATCTGCCATCTCCCACCGATTCTTTGGAGAAATAACCGTCATATTCGGAATCGTAGATAGAAAAGAAAGATCAAATACCCCCTGATGGGTTTCACCGTCGCTTCCTACCAGTCCGGCGCGGTCCACTGCGATTACGACCGGGAGATTCTGGAGACAGACATCATGAAGAGTCTGATCATACGCTCTCTGAAGAAAAGAAGAATATACGGCAAATACAGGTTTCATACCGCCTGCCGCAAGCCCCGCTGCAAATGTCATAGCGTGTTCTTCTGCAATCCCCACATCATAGAAACGATTTGGAAAGTGTTTTGCAAATGAAGACAGCCCAGTTCCATCTGCCATAGCCGCCGTGATCGCGACCACCTTATCATCTTTCTTGGCAATATCTGTCAGCACTTTGGAGAAAACCTGCGTATAGCTGTCTGTCGTACTGACCTCGGTCGGTTCTCCTGTCTTTATATCGAACGGACCCGTACCGTGGAATTTTGCCGGATTCTCTTCTGCAGGTGGATATCCTTTTCCTTTCTTGGTGAGCACATGGACAAGTACGGCATGGTCAACTCGTTTTGCCTCTTTTAATACTTTTACCAGCTTGCGTATATCATGTCCGTCCACCGGTCCGAGATAAGTGATATCCATATCTTCAAAGAACATACCGGGAACAAGAAGCTGCTTAATCCCGCTCTTTGTCCTGCGGATCTGGCTTATGATCCGCTCTCCTCTTCCCGGAATTTTCATCAGCGTATCTTCCACGCCTTTTTTTATATCCGTATATGCCTGGGCAGTCCGTATGCCGTTCAGATATCTGGACATGCCTCCCACATTCTCCGATATGGACATGTTATTGTCGTTAAGCACGATAATAAAATTGCTTTTTAACCTGGAAGCATTATTGAGCGCCTCATATGCCATGCCGCCGGTCAGCGAACCATCGCCGATCACCGAAACTACTGTATGCTTCTCATGGAGCAGTTCTCTTGCCTCTACATATCCGAGCCCTGCGGAAACTGACGTAGAACTGTGTCCAGTGTCAAACGCATCACAGTCGCTCTCTTTTCTCTTCGGGAACCCGCTCATGCCGCCATATTTGCGCAGCTGGTCAAATCCATCTTTGCGTCCGGTCAGAAGCTTATGTGTGTAGGACTGGTGCCCCACATCCCAGATCAGCTTGTCTTCCGGGAAGTCAAGCGTAAGGTGCAGCGCCATCGTAAGCTCCACAACTCCCAAATTTGAGGCCAGATGTCCGCCGGTCCTGCTGATTTTCTCAATCAGAAACTGCCGGATTTCATCCGCGAGAATTTTAAGCTGTTCGCTGTTTAATTTCTTTATATCATTTGCCTGTCGGATCATTTCAAGTATCATAACGATCCTCCTTGTCTATTCCGATTATTTCTCCCTGTATACAAGCCATTTGATCAGATCTTTCAGGAATTCATTTTCACGGCCAAGGCCATCCAGTTCGCCGACAGCCTCTGCTGTCAGCCGTTCAACGTCTTTTCTGGATTCCTCGATACCTTTTAAGGTCACATATGTGGTCTTTTCATTTTTTTCGTCGCTGTGCACCGGTTTCCCGAGCATCTCTGTCGTACTCGTAATATCAAGGATATCATCCTGTATCTGGAATGCCATTCCGACTTTACCGGCAATCGATTCCATCACGGAGATTTCTTCTTCAGACGCTCCTGCAAGAACAGCACCGATCATAACGGAAGATTCTATGAGCGCTCCTGTTTTCAGACGGTAGATAAAATCGAGGACATCTTCAGATATCCGGTGTCCGGACTCTTTGACGTCCACCACCTGCCCGCCGATCATACCGTGAATGCCTGCTTTTTCTGCAAGGATCTTCATCGCCCTGCCGATCCGCGTACTTTTTTCCGGCTCCAGATCAAACGCGACACATGCCGTCTCAAAAGCATAGTTGAGGAGTGCATCTCCCGCAAGAATCCCCATATCTTCCCCATAGACTACGTGGGTCGTCTTTCTTCCCCTGCGGTAATCATCATTGTCCATTGCGGGAAGGTCATCGTGCACGAGAGAATAAGTATGAATCATTTCGATAGCGGCCATAAAGGGGTCGATCAGATCTCCCTCACCGCCAAAAAGATCAAATGACTCCTTCATCAGCATCGGCCTCAGACGCTTGCCGCCGGCCATCAGGCTGTACGCCATCGCTTCAGTAATGATCTTCTGATATCCTTCCTGAACGGGGAGATATTTTTTCAGTATTTCTTCTATCAGTTCAACTTTCTTTTCGTATTCTTCTTTAAAACTCATGTGTCTCTCCCTCTTCATCCAGAATAAGGACTTTCTTTTCTACTTCATCAATTGTCTTGCTGCACTGTTTCAAAAGATTCATGCCCCGATTATACAGGTCAAAAGACTGTTCCAGCGTTATATCGCTTCCTTCCATCTCACTGATAACTTCCTCGAGATCCTGAAACATTTCTTCCAGGCTGCCTTTATTCTCTGTGTTCTCATCCTGCTTTGTCTCTGTAACTGTATTTTTTCCTTCTTCCACTTTGCGCCTCCCCGACCTGTCATTATCTGTCACAACTCAACTTTTTCAGCCGCTGTAACTTCCGCGCTGATCTTACCGTCGCTTACATAGATTTCAATCCCGGTCCCCGCCTTCACCTGACGGATACTCCGGATATTTTCACCCTGCATATTCTGCGTATACGAATAACCCTGCCCCAGCTTTTCAAGCGGCGAGAGCCCTTTCAGCTTTTCAATGCAGATAGCCATTCTGTGCTTTTCTTTGTCCATCCGGTTGCGCATCAGTAACCTGATGCGGTTGTCAAGATCCGCTGCATACTGTCTGCTCTCATTTAACTTCTGCCTTGGATGTGCATAGTTCAGACGCATCTGCAGACGTTCAAGCACGGAGCGATTCTCCGATATGTTTGCAGTGATCTGTCTTAGCAGAGTTTCCCTGTATGTGTGGAATCTTTCCTTGATTTCTCTGTAATCACACACTGCAAGCTCCGCAGCTGCCGACGGAGTCGGTGCGCGAAGGTCTGCCACAAAATCTGCGATTGTCGTATCTGTCTCATGTCCGACCGCAGATATAACAGGGACACTGCATTCAAAGATTGCTCTGGCAACAGGTTCTTCATTAAATGCCCACAGATCTTCGATGCTTCCGCCGCCTCGTCCGACGATCATCACGTCCACATTCTTTTTTTCAAGGGCCCGGATTCCTCTGACAATGCTTTCTGCCGCACCTTCACCCTGCACCTGTGCCGGATAAAGGATAAGCTGTACATACGGATTCCTTCTCCCTGCAATATTGATAATATCGCGCACGGCCGCTCCCGTAGGTGCTGTGACGATTCCAAGTGTACGGATATATTTAGGGATCGGCTGCTTATATTCCCCGGCGAACATCCCCATCTCGGACAGTTCCTTTTTGAGCGCTTCAAACTTTTCATAAAGAGCTCCCGCACCGTCCGATATGATCTCTCTTGCATAGAGCTGGTACTGCCCGCTTCTTTCATACACACTGACAGCGCCAAGCACGATCACCTGCATGCCTTCCTGCAGCCGAAAAGAAAGCCCTGACCTGTGGCCTGCGAACATAACACAGGCAATCGTGCCGGACTCATCTTTTAAAGAAAAATATATATGTCCCGATGTATGATATTTGCAGTTGGAAACCTCACCTTTGACATAGATACGACTCAGCATGAAGTCCTGGGTAAACATATTCTTGATATAGGAATTGACCTGTCTCACAGTGTAGACATTTTTCATCTTCAGGACTCCTGTTTCGCCAGCCTGCCGAGTACGCCATTAACAAAAGATGAACTGCCATCACCGCCAAATCTCTTTGCCAGTTCTACGGCTTCATTGATAGCTACGCCCTCAGGCACATCCTCGTCCCACTTCATCTCATAGACAGCAAGACGCAGGATCGTCAGGTCTACCTTGTTCATCCTGGACGTTCTCCATCCCTTCGCCGCCTCATTGAGCAGTTTGTCGATTTCTTCTACATGAGAACTTACAGCCTGATACTTCTTCTGTATATACTCTCTGTCCTTCTCTTTTACATTATCGATCGTCTCAAAATAATATTGCAGGTGTTCCGGCATGTCTGCCGCCTCATTAAACTCAATCTGGAAAAGCATCTTAAAAACATGCTCTCTCAGCTCTGATCTTGTCATAATAATTTTCTCCTTCTGTCATAACTATAGAAAAAGGATGTCTTGCGACATCCTCTATTATACAACACCGGGTGCATAGTTTGCAATAACACCTCAAACGGATCAGTCCTGTTTCTCCATCTCGACTCCGGCAACCTTGA
This sequence comes from Mediterraneibacter catenae, assembly GCF_008691045.1. Taxonomy (GTDB): domain Bacteria; phylum Bacillota; class Clostridia; order Lachnospirales; family Lachnospiraceae; genus Mediterraneibacter; species Mediterraneibacter ornithocaccae. Next base: position 202,993 of record NZ_VMSO01000002.1, on the reverse strand, counting down.
TATTGACATCGGCCACTTCGAGTCCTGTCATATTCTCCACAGCATTCTTGACTTTCTCCTGGACTTTTCCTGTCACTTCGACAATACTGTAGTTGTATTTGATGTTGAGTGCAAGCGATACAGTCACCACACCCTCAAGAACATCCACTTTTACGCCTTTTGAAAGATTCTTAATCCCCAGTTTTCCGATCACTTCATTGGTAATATTGCCGGCCATGGAAGCAACTCCTTCAACTTCAGTCGCTGCCAGCGCTGCTATGATGGCAACAACTTCATCAGCGATCTTTACTTCGCCGAGGCTTGCCTCATTTTGTATCGTATAAGTGTTCTTTTCGTCCTTAGCCATCTTCAAAACCTCCCGTTTTGTCTAATCTCTTTCATCATTATAGCAAATATCGGTTCATTTGCAAAGGAAAACCTTTACGAACGGCCGAATTCGGAAAGGATCAGTCCTTCATTACGCTCCTGCGTCATGCGTATGCTCCATTCGTGAACAAACAGCAGCAGCGGGCGGTCTTTCAAATCTTTAATCTTCTTCATATCAGATGTTCCGCTGACACGATCCAGATCTATATCCTCATTTTCTATCCAGCGTATATGCTCGTACGGAAGATTTTCAAGTATGATATCAACGTTGTATTCATTTTTCAGACGATATTTCAGCACGTCAAACTGCAAAACGCCCACAACACCTACGATAATCTCTTCCATGCCAGTGTTGTACTCCTGGAAAATCTGGATTGCACCTTCCTGGGCAATCTGATTGATCCCTTTTACAAACTGCTTTCTCTTCATCGTATCTACCTGGCGCACTCTTGCAAAATGCTCAGGCGCAAAGGTCGGTATTCCTTCATAAGCAAATTTTTCTTTCGACGTAGTCAGTGTATCTCCGATCGAGAAAATCCCGGGATCAAAGACGCCGATAACATCTCCGGCATAAGCTTTATCGATGATTTTTCTTTCACTTGCCATCATCTGCTGGGGCTGGGAAAGCCTTACGTCTTTTCCTCCCTGCACATGATACACAGACATTCCGGCATCGAATTCTCCGGAGCAGATCCTCATGAATGCGATCCTGTCCCTGTGTGCCTTATTCATATTTGCCTGGATCTTGAATACAAACGCCGAAAAGTCCTCCTCCTTCATCGGATCGATCTCTCCGTGGTCAGACATACGCGGAAGAGGTGATGTCGTCATGGTGAGGAAATGCTGGAGAAAGGTCTCTACACCGAAGTTTGTCAGGGCAGAGCCGAAAAATACCGGGGAGAGTTCTCCTTTATCTACCAGATCCTGATCAAATTCCGCCGCCGCGCCATCGAGAAGCTCGATCTCTTCTTCGAGAGTGACTTTGGCCTCTGTCCCGATCAGCCAGTCTACTTCAGGATTATTGATAGCGACTTTCTTTACTTCTCCCATGGAAGTACCTTTCCTTGTGTCCGAGAAGAGATCCACTTCCTTTTTCTGTCGGTCAAAGACACCTTTAAATGCCTTGCCTGAACCGATCGGCCAGTTTACCGGGCAGGTCGGAATCCCCAGCTCTTTTTCAATATCATCGAGAAGATCGAAAGTATCTTTTGCGTCCCGGTCCATCTTATTAATAAAGGTAAAGATCGGAATATGTCTCATTGCGCATACTTTAAACAGTTTTCGTGTCTGTGCCTCCACACCTTTAGAAGCATCGATCACCATGACCGCCGAATCCGCCGCCATCAGGGTACGGTACGTATCCTCCGAGAAATCCTGATGTCCCGGGGTATCCAGGATATTGATACAGTATCCGCCATAATTGAACTGCAGTACAGATGATGTCACTGAGATTCCTCTCTCTTTTTCAATCTCCATCCAGTCGGACACCGCATGTTTTGCTGTTGCCTTTCCCTTTACCGAACCGGCTGTATTGATAACTCCGCCGTAGAGCAGGAACTTCTCTGTAAGAGTAGTTTTTCCCGCATCCGGATGGGAGATAATGGCAAATGTTCTTCTCTTTTTTATTTCATTCTTGATATCAGACATACTAACTCCCTTTCCTGACACTATATCAGCACCGGAATGTGCCTTTTGGCACTTCCGGTGATTAAAGTTCCCGGATTATTTCCGGACATACTTTTTTTAGTTTAGCATATCTGATCCGATACTTCAACTACTCACTTAATGTACTTTCAGTCATTTGGTAACACTTCAGCCACCGGAATCATTCATGGATCGGTGTGATCACGATATTCTCGGGTGCAATCTCGGTTTTCCTGGTCACTATATCCTCAATCTGCGCACGGTTCGCATCAGTCAGTTCATCTGCTTTCACTACGACATCTGCCGAATCGGCATCCAGGCTTACAACTGATTCTGAGAATCCTTTTGACGCCATCAGTGTCTCGATCGCCGCCTCCTGTTCTGCGATTTCTGTCATCTGCACAAGCTGGTCAACTGCAGTCTGCTTTTCTGCATCACTCAGGTTTGTATTATCTATTATTCCCTGCAGCGTTTCTTTATTTTCAGCTCTTACCTGCTCCCTTGTTACCTTTGCCTGGGCAACTGTAGTCTCGGCAGTGCCGCTTGTAAGGACCGCCTCGCCGGGTGTTCCCTCCACATCAGAATCATTACTTTCAATATCCTCTGTCGAACTTTCGATGTCTTCTTCCGAAATATCCAGAAGCTCCTGATTTGCAAGATCTGCATTTGCCTCCGTTGTACCGTCCTCACTTTCTCCGAACAGAATGCCGGAATAGTTCAGGTATCCGGCAATTGCGATCATAACTGCCAGTGTTGCAATAATGATCTGATTCTTCTTAAACAACCGTTTCACTTTCTCCATCCTCCTTTTATGTATCAGGCCCGTTTCATTATTTTAATCTTATGCGCTTCAACACCGAATAATGCCTGAACAGCTTCTGTAATACTCTGTGCGACTACTGCATTATCGCCTCCGTCTGCAATCACGACAACTCCTTCGATTTCCGGAGACAATTCTTTGCTTACATACGGTACAGAAGATCCGTCGGCCTCCTGTTCATAAATACTCGTCTTATCCGATGTCGTATCTTCAACCGTACGCGTTCCGCCCTCACTGTCTGCTTCTTCTGTTGTCTGGGATACGCTGGACTGGTCTTTCTCTATAATCTTCTGCCCGCCGGACTTAAGTGTGAGCATAACCGTAACCTCTCCTACTCCGTCAACCTGCTTTAGAAGATCCGCCGTTTTATCTTCGAGATACGTCTCATACTCTCCCATGGAGGTACCGGTCACGCCCGCCGTGGATACACTTTCACTTTCCGCAGATGTATCCGCCTGATCCGATGACGGGAGCGGAATAACCGCCACGAAAAGCAGCATACCGATCAGGAACAGAATAAGCAGATGATTTTTTTTCGGCATTTTTTCTCCGGACCGCAGTTTTTCAAGCCAGTTCTTCCATTTATTCCTGTCCAATCTCTATCTCCCCCACATCAATCTGACGATCATCCTTCCCTCTGTCCGCATCATCTTCTGTCTGCAGATACTCGAATAGTCCTGAATTCCTGTAAAATTCGTCTGCCTTTTCTATTTCCTGCTGTTCCAGTCTGTATTCATTGCTTTGATAAAATGCCTCAAACCTTCCTTTCATGCCGAAAAGATTTAAAATGGGTGTGGTTAAGAGCAGTATCAGGATAAGCCCGGAAAAGAAACGGATATATCTGGCATAATCCTTGCCCGGAACAGCATACATCACGGCAGATGCTGCAATAAGATATACTGTTATATTCTGAATCCATCCGTAGACCTGTTGAAACATACGCACTCCTCCTTCCCGAATATGTTCATGATGTGGATGCTGCTACAATTGCTATCGTAAGCATAAAGAGCAGGCCTGTCGTGAAAATGACTCTTGCCATGATCTCATATCCTTCGCTGACACTGCTGATGCACGTTGTTATTCTCTTATCTGATACCGGCTGTACAAGTGCAGCCGCAAGTTTGTACAACAGTGCCATGATCAGCATCTGAATGATCGGAACAGCACAAATCACGACAGCAATTACAGCCCCTGCCATTCCGATCCCGTTTTTGATAAGGACTGCTGTTCCAAGCACTACCTCGGCCGCTCCTCCGACTGCATTTCCTACCCAGGGCAGCGCCTCGGCAGTACGGGTAAGGGCACTTCGTTTTACTGCGTCGATGGCTGGTGCGAGTAGTCCCTGTACTATATTGACGCTGACAACACAGATAAGGAGAGTTTTCAGAATCCATGTTACAGCCTTCTTGATCAAATCGGCGAATTCAGAAAGAACATCCTCGCCCGTCAGGTTACCGAGCACGCAAACCATAATATAGATATTAATAACCGGCAGCAGGAAACGTACTATTACAAGCTCGACTACATATATCAGAAAAAGGATCACATTATAAAAGAAAAGTGAAGTCACACTCCCCGATGCGAATGCCACTGCAAGAAAATAGCTGGGACACAGCACTCTCATAAAGTCAACAAGTGAACCCAGCTTCTCCTCCAGTCCCGCAGCCGATGTCTGGAATGAGGTCAGACACAGGGTAATGAGCAGCATATATACAATATAAAAACTGATGTCGGAAATCTGTCTGCTCTTGAACGCGCCGGCAAAGTTGCTGAATACAGCCGCTGTAAGGGCAGCCAGCAGAACATACGCGAGATTCCGCCGGTTGTATTCAAATTCATAGGATACCTGATCCGCCAGAAACCGTAAGAATATCCTGATTGTTTCCGTCATGTCTCCGGACATAAGTGTAGACACCACCTCAGTAAAAGAAATCTTCTCCCTCGGGAACATCTCTTTCAGGCTGTCTTCGATTTCGCCAAAGTCGAACTCAGCAAACAGAGTGTTCTGCACCTGTTCCTGCAGAATATCTATATCCTGCTCCGAAATTTCGTCCTCTTCGTCATCTGTTTGTGTCAGGGCTGTTTCTGTATTGTCTTCTTCTGCTCTTACCACAGGTACAGTCTCCGCCGCATCTACGATCCTTGTCCCGAGTCCGAAAACAAGCACTACAAGAAATATTGTAAACAAAAATCGTCCTTTTCGACCTCTCATGACAGAAACTCCTGGATCGTCTGAAGGAGAGCAAGAAGCACAGGCAGCCCCAGTACGAGGATCGTAAGCTTCCCGAAGATCTCGATCTGCCCGGCAAGCGTCTGATAGCCTGCATCTTTGCATATACCAGAAGAAAATTCAGCGATGTATGTAATGCCGATCATTTTGAACATTGTAGACAGATATCCTGAGTCAAGGTCGATATAAGATGTTATCTGTTCTACCGTCCTGATAAAAATCCCAAGCCTGTCTACGATCAGAGAAAACAAGATTACCCCGGTCGCCACACAGACATAGATACCGTACTCCGGCTTTCCTGCTTTCATCTGGATCGCGAGTACGGCGCCGATCACACCGATAATCCCCGCCTGTATCATGCTCATTCTCTTTCCTCCTGTTCACTAATTGGTCTCCGGAAGCATCCCCCGGTGAACTGACACATTCACAGCTATACACGGATATGTCAGTTCACTAGAGCGCAAATAGCCGGCGGATCGTCTGAAATAGATCATAAATATATGGAAGAACCCACGAGAGTACCAGGATCAATCCTGCAAGGCTTGCCAGAAATGCCTGCTCTTCTCTGCCGCTGTGTTTGAGCACCTGGCTTAAGATCGATACTAGTATCCCCACTGCTGCTATTCGAAAGATCAGATTAATATCCATGTTTCCTCCCATCTCAGATCAGGATCACAATAAGAAAAATACCGCTCATCACCCCCAGACAACTGCCGATCCTGGTCTTTGCAGCAAGGCCTTCCCTGAGTTTCTCTATCTCCAGATCTACACGGTTAAGATACATCTGCAGTGTATGATCCAGAGTCTCCTGTTCCAGACTTCCGAGAAATGTTCCCGGTTCCTTTATCAAAATAGAGTGTTCCTGTTTCAGCCCGAGCGATTTCAAATATCTATCTATACAGCGGCTCCACGCCCGGACAAATCCTGTCTCTGTACGCTGTTCTACTTCACGCGCCGTCTCCATAAGCCATGTGCGGTACGGTTTCTTTATCCGTCTCGCCACCTCCTGAAAGACCTCGGGCAGCGGCGCATGGGTATATGCAATCTCGCCCTTGATCAGGCTGAAAACATATCGAAGATACTGCATTTTTTCCAGATACGCTTTCAACTCACTGCAGTAGACATACCCCGCACCGCTCGTCGCTGTCAGGATCAGTATCGCTCCTATCACTCTCTGCACAGCACACTCCCCCGCTCATCATAGATTCCCCGTATTTCCCCGGGATGTTCACCATTTCCAAGCACAACATATCTCTCAAACATCCTTCGCCGTATCAGTTCCCCTAGCACGGGCTTTTTCTTTGCCTCGTCCATATCCAGGCCGTGTACACTTGCGATCAATTTGCATCCGCACTGCATCGCATATTCAACCGCATGGATATCCTCGCTCGTTCCAATCTCATCTACAGCAATCACCTGGGGCGCCATGGAACGGATCAGCATGATCATTCCTTCAGCCTTTGGGCAACAGTCCAGTATATCTGTCCTGGACCCCAGATGATTCTGGGCAATTCCAAGATAACACCCGCCCAGTTCCGACCGCTCATCCACTACGCCTACAGAACATCCTTTCACATACTGATTCCCATCAGATATCTGACGGATCAGATCGCGGATCAGCGTCGTCTTTCCACAGCAGGGCGGCGATATGATCAGGGTATGGCACACCTGCTTGTTTTTCGTAATATATGGCAGCAAACTATCGGCACATCCGATCACTTCATGTGAAACTCTGATATTGACAGATGATATGTACTGGATATTCTTTACCTTGTCCTTTTCCATGATCACTTTTCCCGCCACGCCTACTCTGTGCCCTCCTTCAATTGTCAGAAATCCCTGTCTTAATTCGTTCTCATATGCATAGAGGGAGTAATGGCTTATGTAGTCCATTGTCTCCCTCACTTCTTCTTTCGTAATTATATGCGGACTTCCCGCAGATGGCAGAATCTCTTCTTTATTATCTTGTACGATTCGTACCGGCTGTCCGGTGCGCAGCCTTATTTCCTGCAGGCCCTCAAGACCGCCCGCATATCCCTGTATAATCCGCCTGACACTTTTTGCAAGAATGCCCAATACCTGATTCTCTCTGTCTGTTTTTTGTCTTATATCACTTCTTTCCATCTTGTCCACCTCTTTACACAATATATGTAGGGCCAACAAAAATATGAATAGAAATTCGTATTTTTCGTATTGGCTGATAGTACGAAAACGTCCGAAATACAGCAATATACATCAATCTGACTCACATGTACGCAGGTGGAGAAAAAGGTTGATCCCGGCTCCGGTTACAGGAAATAACTCAAAGTAACAAAGCAGGAAAATGGTTAAAAACAAGTGAAAAAATGGCGAACTCGCAAGCTCAAACACCCTCATTTTTTCACTTAACACCATTTCCCTGCTTTTAACTTTTCCTAATTTCCTTCCAAAGTCGCCGTTCTCAACCTTTTTCTCCCTCTGCGTAAGGCGCATCATAGCGGCTGTAATCGTCCATTTTGACGTTTTACCGACTAACAATCCAATCCGAAAAATTCTCATACAAACAGAAAGAAGTGGGAGCTTTATCGTAAATGGTTGATAATTCTACAATTATTTCCTGAATCTTTTTATGTCAGATAGATAACCGTTTCCGGTTATGGAGATTTCTGGTTCCGCTTGTCTGTTTTATATCTGCAGAAATAATCCCCCTGTCAAGTCCTTGCCCGTAAACGGGTGCTTTGCAGGCTTGACAGGGGATTATCCTGCAGATAAATATTAATCAAGCGGACCAGAAATCAAAGCGGCTCGAATTTGCCCCCAAGCTTAACTAATACTATATCGGCCAGGATCCATGAAATCTGAGTCAAGAAAGATCCGGCTTTAATCCTTCCGTTTGAAATTCGATTTTCGGGATGGGAAAGAAAGCAGCCGGGAGGTATGTATTGTGTACGCACCGTTGGAGCGGCGTCGGCACTTAGAGCGCGTCTTCTGCGCTCTTATGTACCGCTACGACGCGACCGAGTGAAAACGTGTGCGATAACAATACATACCTCCCGGCGGATGGTTTCTCAATCTGATAAATCTGAATTTAATTTATTTGTTCACCGATATAGTAGAACCCTCTGCACTCATTCAGTCTCACCTGATAGAATTTCCCGATCATCGATGCGTCTCCTGGGAAGTGGACAAGCAGGTTATTGCTCAATCGTCCTGTCACCAGGCTGCTGTCGTGGTCGTTCAGAGACTCAACCAGTGCGGTCTGCACGGTTCCCTCATGGACAGCACAGGTTTCTGCCGAGATATCCTGCACTTCTTTCAGGAGTCTGTTGAAGCGATCTTTTACCACTACTTCCGGTACCTGTTCTTCCATCACGGCAGCCGGAGTGCCCGTGCGTTTTGAGTAAATAAAGGTGAAGGCGCTGTCATAGCGGACTTTTCTTACTACATCAAGTGTCTCTTGAAAGTCTTCCTCAGTCTCACCGGGAAAGCCGACAATGATATCTGTAGTCAGGGAAATGTCCGGTATTGCTTTTTTAATACGACCCACAAGATCAAGATAACTTTCTTTTGTATATCGTCGGTTCATCTTCTCAAGAATACGTGTACTTCCTGACTGCACTGGCAGATGCAGATGCCGGCAGATTTTCTTCGACTCTGCCATAACCTGAATGAGCTCATCTGAGAGGTCTTTGGGATGAGAAGTCATAAACCTTATACGCTCCAGTCCGTCTATCTTCTCAATCTCTTTTAAAAGCTGAGCAAACGTGATCGGATGTTCCAGTGTCTTTCCATAAGAATTCACATTCTGTCCAAGGAGCATTACTTCGACTACTCCGTCCGCCACAAGACGCTCGATCTCACGGATGATTGCTTTCGGATCGCGGCTTCTCTCACGTCCGCGGACGTACGGTACAATACAGTAGCTGCAGAAATTATTGCAGCCGAACATGATATTGACTCCCGATTTAAACGAATATTTTCGCTCTACAGGCAGATCTTCTACGATCTTGTCCGTATCTTTCCAGATATCGATCACCATCCGGCCTGATTCCATGCGTGTTGCCAGGAGCTCTGCAAATTTATAAATGTTATGCGTACCGAAGATCAGGTCTACAAAACGATAACTCTTCTTTAATTTCTCTACGACCTCCGGCTCCTGCATCATGCATCCGCAGAGAGCGATCCTCATGTGAGGATTCTGCTTCTTAATTCTTCCGAGCTGCCCCAGCCGTCCGTAGACTCTCTGGTTTGCATTCTCGCGGACCGTACATGTATTGTAGATGACAAAATCAGCCTTCTCTTCGTCCGCCGCTTCAACATAACCGATCTGCTCAAGGATTCCCACCAGTTTTTCAGAATCTCTTGCATTCATCTGACACCCGAAAGTAACCGTTTTGTAGCTCAAAGGCAAGCCGCGTTCTTCATTAATTTTTTTTACAATTTGACGACACTTATTTATAAAGTAATATTGACGTTCCGGTTCGGTAACAGGCGCCTCATCCGGCAGCTCATTGAAAGTTTTGTCCCATTTTTCTTTATCTATCATTTATTTGTTCACCTCATAACATATAAAACACTATTGAAACGATGATCATTTACACCGTCATTGAATTATATCATGCAGTCTGATTGCAGGCAACACGAAAAATCAGATGGCCGGCCAGGGGCGCCTGCAAGTTTTTTAATTTTTTAAAGTGTAACATTTTTTGATATAATTCATGATTTGTCAGAAGATCTTACGCAGGAAACTTTTTACCAGGCATATAGATCAATCCATCGATTCCATGGAGACTGTAAACTATCTGTCTGGTTATGCCAGATTGCAAAACATGTATATTTTGATCATTTGAAAAAAGAAAAGCATATTCAAGAGGTTTCAATTGACAATTTGGAAATATTTGACTTAAGAGGTCAAGAAGCTGATCTTGAAGAAGCATATCTTGTTAAGGAAGAAATACAGGAGCTATTATTCGTTTTAAAGCAGGCGAAAGAATCTTACGGCCAAGTGTTCTGGCTCAGGGCATATGAGGAAATGAGTTTTAAAGAAATTGGGCAAATCCTGGGAAAGAGCGAGAACTGGGCACGAATAAATTATTATCGAGCAAAAGAATGGATCAGAAAGAGGATGATGTCAAGTGAAAATAACATGTGATATAATTAGTGATTTAATCCCATCATACATTGATGATATATGCACCGCCGATAGCCGCAGGCTTATAGAAGAGCATATCCGCACTTGTGAAAAATGCAGACAAAAGATAGGTTATATGGCAGATCCCATAAATTGTCCTGAAATATCAGAGGACGCTGAAGTAAAAGAGCCGTTCCTTAAAATAAAGAAAAGAAATAGAATTCATGTTATTGCAGCCGTTGCAATTACCATTTGCATACTAGGTTCAGCTATGTTTGCTGTCCAGGAAGTTGGTGTAATTCATAATTATTTTTATCCGAGAAGTGAAGCTACGATCATTAATGAGACCGGTCGATCTGAATGGCTTACAGTCAACATTTCAGGAAAAAAATATTTGAATTTTTCATCTGTTTTTTATAATAAAGAATTGATAAATGATGCTAACAGCAGCGAAAAAGTAGCCATTATGATTTATGATGAAGAAGGTCGGGTTGTGATGGATAGTATCACAATCGAACCGGGGGAGACTATTAATTTAGATATGCTCAAAAACGATCAAAACTATATCGTTAAAGCAAAATGCGGAAAAGGAACCGTCTTTTTAAATTTCTTTTAGCGAGTAAAATTGCTCTGTTGAAGAACTTTTTTATACGAACTGGTTCCGTCCGGCATCATATGTATAATCGATCATATCCAGTTTGTCTGACAGCTCTTGTATGTCGATCTGCATATCATCGCAGAGCGCATCCAGGGACGGGTAATAGTCTCTCAGTTTTGTGTTGATCACACTTAAAAGTATCACCGGATCTCCGGGCAGTCCTGTGAGCATAGGATCACTTCCTCCTCCGTAATAATCATATCAGCTTTTACATCTTCCGGCTCCTGCGGTATTTCCGGGGCAATCTGCACAGAATATGCAAGTGCAGCCTTCACGCACTGTGTCTGTCCCTGCAGATAGGTGTCATAGTAACCACCGCCGTATCCTGTCCTGCCGCCGCTGCGGTCAAAAGCAAGTCCGGGCATCAGGACAATTGTATGAGCCATAGGAGCCGGAGCTTTCGGACACCATGGTCCCGGCTCCTTTATCCCCATAAATCCCGGTTTCAGATCGGCGGGACTCTTGATAAAGCAGAATTCCATCCTTCGCTTTCCCCGGACTCTGGGGAGCGCTACCCTCTTGCCGCGGCGCAGTGACTCCTCAATGATCCGAAGCGTGTCCGCCTCATCCTTAAAAGAGGCATAGCAGTAAATGAACCGGGCATCCTGATATACCGGCTCATTAAAAAGTCGCTCTGCTATCCGGGCGTCGGCATCTTTTCTCATTTCGCAAGGCAAGTCTTCCCGGATCTTCCGATATTTCTCTCTAATTTCCTTTTTTGTTTCCGTACTTTTCACCAAGATTCACTACCGTTCCATCTTTTTCTTCAACATCGATATTATTGAGCTGCACACGAAGATTTCTCTTTACTGACTCCAGATATTCCATGCGGAGGAGCTTCTGTTCCTTTTTCTCGGCTTCTGTAAGTCCCTCTGCTTTTGATTTCCGGTACAGCTCATTGATCCTGCTTATCTTTTGACTATCCATGAATAATCCTTTCAAAAACTGTTTTCATTTCCCTTGTTTCAATTTTTATTTCGCCGGACTGTATTATACACTATTTCGTTGCGTTCGTCCAGATATGAGAAAAGTTATATCAGCTCGAATAATTTTCTAGAAATCCATACAAGTCTTCCTGTGTTGAAATATACTTGCCTGCAGCAATCTCCTGCTGTACTTCTTCCGGGAGATCAGTAAGAGGGATCTCCGTCAGCTCATAGATCGTCTGCCTGTCGCTCAGATATACTGCAACAAACCCCTGCATTTCACATAGATAATATCCTTCCTCACTATCCTCACCGTTCTCCTCTACTGCGGCTCCTTCCGCTGTAATGCTGCGTGTATCGGTAACCTCATGATCCAAAGCAGCCTGCTGACGGGTAACATGATCATAGGAAATCTGATATCCGGCAGTAAGCAGGGCACCAAAGATAAAAATTACAGCAAAAAAGCCAATCATGTACTTTTTCTTCATGGTCTCCACATCCTTTTTACATACAGTATTGGCTTTTTTACACATTTTATTCAATTGTATCCGGAATGCCGGCACTTACGGTCATTCATTATAATCGTCAAACTCGTCTGAGTCGTTATCCTCGTTTCCTGATTCAGGAAGCAGACGGAGTCTGCGGCTGTATCTGAGCAGTCTTGCTCCCATCGGAAGTGAAAGGATATCATCTTCTGAAAGAGTACCCGTCTTAAGGATCATAACGACATAGACGATAATAGCAACACAGATTGCGATCACTGACGGGAATATACGTCCGCCGATCAGCAGATCCAGCACAAACCAGACTACATATGTAATAACACCCATCACCGCAGATGCGATGAACGGTTTCAGGAACATATTCCTGATATTGATCTTGTAGCCGCATACTTGCCGGATCTTCCACTGATTCAGGATACACATGATAAGGGCAAACACGATATTGCTTCCAACCAGCGCATAGACATTCATGCGGAAGACCACCAGCATGACTACAAAGGCCGCGAGGTGAACTCCAAGTGCTATTGCAGCATTTTTCGCCGGACTCGACATATAGTTAAGGCCGTGAAGCACGGAGTTTGTTATTGAAGACCATCCGTACAGCACAACAACGATTGCACCGAGCATAAGCAGATTGGCAGGAGTTGCACTGCTGTCATTGTACAGAAGTACCATGAGCGGTGATGCGAGCACAGCTATGCCGACAGCACTCGGGATCGTGATGATCGTTGCTATCCTGAGTGTCTGGTCGATCTGATAATGAACTTTCTTCATCTGTCTGCTCATAACCGCCGCAGTAAGAGTCGGAACGATAGAAGCACTGACCGCCGACGGGATGGACAGCGGAACATTTATCAGTGGGTCATATTTCCCGGTGTAAATCCCCTGCAGCGCCATATATTCCTGTTCAGAAAATCCCTGCCATGCCATGATATGATTAAATACTGTCAAGTCTATGATCTGGTTGATATTATAGATCGCCGTACTGAAGATTACGGGAAGCGCAGTCAGGATCAGCGCTTTCAGTATATGGGAATATGTTTCTTTTCTCTTCGAGTGATCTCGTTTTAATTGTTTCTTTATACTTCCTCTGTACAGCCAGAGTACAAACAGAAGAAATAAAAGTCCTGCGAGAGCCCCCATAACTGTTCCCAGCGTTCCACCCGCAGCGCCGTATGCCGGTCCCAGAAGCTCCTCTCCCGCTTCCTCTCCGGCCCGGCTTCCAATCCCGAACAGAACACTGGCACCGATAATACTGATTACAGCATTAATGATCTGCTCAATAACCTGTGAGATCGCGGTCGGCATCATTGTACCCAGCCCCTGGAAATATCCTCTCAGCACAGCCATCACCGCAACGATAAACAAGCCCGGAGCCAGCACTTTCAGTGCATAGACGCTGAGCGGCGCTTTCATGACATGCTCAGAGATTGCTCCGGCGCCTAAGAAAATCGCAACAGCAATAATAAATCCTACAATAACAGCAAATATGAGAGAACATAAAAACGCCCGGAATGCATTTCTGCGCTGTCCGACAGAAACCCTCATCGAAACAATCTTTGACACGGCGGTCGGAAGGCTGAGCGAGGAAATCATCAGGGCAAATGCATACACCTGATATGCATATCCGTAAAATCCGTTTCCTTCATCGCCGAGAAGATTCGTCAGCGGGATACGGTAGACAACGCCTATTACTTTCGTAATTACAGCAGCCGCTGCCAGGATCGATCCCTGGACAATATAGTCTTCCCCTCTGGATTTAGTTTTTTTATTCCTTGGTGTCTCAGACATGTAAGTCCTCCTTGTTATCGCAGAATATTGATCTTCTCCATAATCGCTCTCTGCTTCTCTTCCATTACTTTTCGCTCTTCATCATCCATATGATCATAACCGCACAGATGAAGCATACTGTGGGCGATCAGGAATGCATATTCTCTCTTTGGCGAATGCCCGTATTCCTGTGCCTGCTCAAGGACTTTGTCGACAGAAATCACGATATCTCCGAGCATCAGTTCTCCCGATTCCGGATCGAATACATCGGCGGTCTCCTCGTCTATTATTGAGAAATCACCCGGATGATCGAAATCCAGCATCGGGAAGGACAATACATCTGTTGCCCTGTCTATTCCTCTGTGTTCCAGATTCATCTCATGGATTTCATCATTATGAGTGAGCAGCAGACTGATCTCAGTCTCATACGGGCACTTTTCATGTTCCAGCACCGCATTTACAACCAGTTCCGCAATTTCTCTTATATCAAAATCAAATTCTTCCTTACCTTCTGTCTCAATAAACAGACTCATGATTTCTTCCTCCTGACATTCCCTCTTGTCTTCGCGTTACTCTTCTTCTCATACTCTTCATAAGCTTTTACGATCTTTTGTACAAGAGGATGCCGCACGACATCTTTGCTGGTCAGTGTGCAGATGCTGATGCCCTCCAGGTCTTTTACTACTTTGACTGCCACATCAAGTCCCGATGTTGTCCCTGAAGGAAGGTCTTTCTGTGTGGAATCACCGGTAATGACTACTTTGGAGCCGAAACCGATCCTCGTCAGGAACATCTTCATCTGTGCAGGCGTCGTATTCTGAGCCTCATCCAAAATGATAAATGCATTATCCAGAGTACGCCCTCTCATATAGGCAAGAGGAGCCACCTCGATCAGGCCTTTCTCAGAATTCTTGATAAAGCTGTCCGCTCCCATGATCTCATAAAGCGCATCATAGAGCGGGCGCAGATAAGGATCGATCTTGCTCTGCAGATCGCCGGGCAGAAATCCCAGCTTCTCTCCGGCCTCGATCGCCGGGCGGGTAAGAATGATCCTGCCCACTTCATTGCGCTTGAACGCAGTGATCGCCATAGCCATGGCAAGATAGGTCTTGCCGGTACCCGCAGGGCCCAGTCCGAATGTAATCATATCCTTCCTTATCGCATCAACATACTTCTTCTGCCCCAGCGTCTTCGGCTTGATCGGCTTACCCTGAAGTGTATGGCAGATCAGTTCTCTGTCGATCTCCACGATTCCTTCTTCCTGGTCTTCAAAGACAAGGGAGATCGCATAATCTACATTTTGTTCTGTGATCGTGTTTCCCCTTTTTGAGAGTTCCAGGAGCTGCATCATCACCCTCCGGGCTTTCTCGGCAGCATTTGTCTCTCCTACGATCTTTGTACTTCCGTCACGGGCGATCAGTGTGACATGGAAGGTACGTTCAAGTTTCTTTGCATATGTGTCAAACTGGCCGAATACATTTGCTTCGTGTTCGGCCGGTATATCAATCATCAGTTCCGACAGACTCATCTGTTTCTTTCCTTTCGATCGTTAATATTTCTGTATCCGCCTCTTCTGTTATCCTCTCATTCAGATAAAGTGTGCCCGCAGCACTGGCTGAATCGGCATACAGATGTATTTTAACACTATTTTCTCTGATTTGAATACCTTTTTCATCCAAATCTTTACAAAACTGCTGAAAATCTGCACTTAAGATTTCCCGAATCTCCTGATCTGTATACTTTTTTTTCTCAAATGTGTAAGATACAGCTTTCTTTATTCCGAAAGAAAGAGGCAGATAAAAGTTTTCCCCGGCCTTGACCTGCCGCTCTGTCACAGAGATTTCACTGTGTTCGTATTCATTGGAAATGCTGCCGATGGAGAACGTAAAGTCTCCGATCCGTATATACGGCTGATATTTTGTCCTGTCATCATAGACCTTTTCCTGATAAACCCGGGAGATACTGTTCGTATATTCAAGCTCTGTGTCCGCAAATATATCGGCATCCGACTGCTGATACTGATATCCGGTCACCTCTCCGCTGTCATTTACCACATCCACTCTGCCAAGGACCAGGATGTCGCCCTTTTCCACCTGATCTCCCACATGTACCTGCGGGACTCCGGCGCGGGTTACAATACTTGTTATAACTCCGTCAGATGAGGCGATCAGATCAGTCGGATGCTGTTCCTGTGCTGCATCATCCATATTGTCTGATGAACTTTCTTTCCTGCTGTCCGTATCAGTCAGGAGTGTATCCTCATTTTCTTTGATCTGGATCTTCAGCCGGCTCCCGTCCACCGATGCAGAGACCCAAACTATATCATTATATTCTTTTCTGATATTTTTTACAATACCCGGGCAGTCCACCTCACTTTTCAGCATAAACGGCGCAACACCCTCGCTTTTTAAGTATTCTGCCAGCGTTTCGTCCGGCCATTTCTCATTTCCCTCGAAATGGATATCCCATATGAACAGCGAATATATCTTCAGCAGGGCAATGCACAAAAACAGTCCGAGAAAAAACAATTTTCTCTTCCTGTAATGAAAGAGAAAGAACGGAAATCCCCATCGTTCTGTCAGTGAGATCTTGGTTTGCGTCTTCTTTGCCAGCGGCTTTAGCCTCCTGAAATCTGCTATGCTCAGATACATTTCGTAGCCGTTCCTGACAGGCGACAGTCCCCAAATATATATATTATGATATGAACACATATTGAGAAACCTTTCCGGAGAGAATCCCCGGACGCGTATCTTCACATATCCTCTGAGATAACGTATGAATGAACGGATCATTCCTTATTCCTCCCGTCAGCAAATTCGATACTTTCTATTCTGCCGGTGATTTTCATCTCATCATTTGTATAGTACTCCACCCGGAGGCCCTTTCCGCTCAGACGTATCTGCCCGCCCTTTGTCTGCACCCGGACAAGGCATTCTGTATATTCCGTTATTCCCCTGTAATTCTCAATACATACTTCAAAATTTCCAACGGCGGTAACGACCGCCGCTTTCATGACAACATCTTTCGGCATACTTGCAGCCGATGCGAGTCGTTCTCTAAGCTGTTCTTTTTCCATAAAAAATGCCACACATACGCCTTTTATAGTCAGTATATGTGCAGCATAAAATGTCCTATTCGTATAATTTACTCGTAATCGAGGCATGCCCTTTCTGTCACGTACGGTCTCACATAGGTATCTGCGACAGCTACATGAGCCGGATGCGTGGCATAGACTGCAATATCTTCCGCTCTCTCAAGGGTCGTCACAAGCGCTATGTCATGTGTGCTCGATGGGATCGGTTCCTCCACAAACTCGACTGTGAGCAGTCCGGGAACTTTCCCGACCAGCGCGCTTAAATTTTCATGCATTGCTTTTTTCAGTTCTGGCTTGTTTGCCTCTTCAATCTCCGGTTTAAATTTCCACATTACAATATGATGTACCATTTTCTGCCTCCTTGATTCTTTACTTTTCTTTTTCCGTTTATGCAGATATATCTCCCTCACGCAGGATCCGCCTCTCGTTGACAAGCATCCCCTGATATCGCCCGGCGCGAAATCTTCTCATAAACCAGTCACATTTGCAGAGGAACAGATAATAGATATTGAGACCGCATCCGTGGATCGTCTCAAAATTCCCCTGACCTTTCGAGATGATGATATCTGAGCTCTCGATCTCCTCTCGCGCTTCATCGTTGATATCATTGAGGTCCGTCCCTGCGATATCGCTGCCGTTATCTATCACTCTTACCACTGTGTCGAGACCAGTAGCGTGCGCCGCTTCAATGTCAGCGTCATTTACGACAGGGGCTCCTCTGACGACAGCGGTCATCTCAAGAGCCGGATAATATTCCCTGAGTATCTTCAGAGCTATCTTATCGAGAACAACCTCGCCGCAGTTATCTGTCAGATAGACGAGTTTCTGCGCTTTTTTCAAATCTCCCAGTAGCCTTTCATACTCCTTCCGGTCCAGTCCCTCTTTTCCCTGTTCCTCAAAAAGTTCCAGCAGCTTCTCTTTTGAGATATCTTTTACCGCGGCATAGTCAATATAGTTTCCCGTACGCGCAAAGCAGAGGGCTGCTTCAAGCGGATCTGCGTGTTTCCTTATCTGCTCTTCTATATCTTTTTCCATAGAAAGGAGAAAGTCATTGAACTCCTTTTTCACCTCTGCCATCCCGTCTCTTATGCCCCAGTATTTCTCGTAGATCCTGGACAGGGGTTTTACCAGTGCAGGCGCGGACAGATCCGGATTACAGGATGAGAGAAACGCAAGGATTTCCCTCATATATTTCATCTTCTTCTCTTCGTCATCAAACTTTCGCACTTGAGACTCCTGCATCTGTATCAGGCAGGTAAGGCAGAAAGAATTAATCTTCATAATGCTCCTCCTTCCATGAACATACTTAGGATCATGAGTATGAACACAATGACAAATATAATCTGGACGACACGCCCGTTTCCGGCCATTGTTTCTTCAAATTCAAGAGGTCTGTCGTCAAATATCCCCGGATCACTCATTCGCTCCTTAAACCGAAAGTCTTCCAGATAATATTTCCAGCCGCTCCTGTCGGTATAGACGCGCACCTGTTCCGAAGCAAGATAGCGATGAATCGGCTTGCGATACCCCTGACTCTGTATCGTGTTGGTCACACCTGTCACCGGATCTGTGATATCCACTTTGAGATAATAGTATCTGTGATATCTCAGAGTACGGTTTTTGCCGGAATAATACGGAACATCCTGCCTTACCACTCCCTGGATGCGTCCGGGCTGTGACTGTCCGTATGCTATTGCATCTGCGCGCTGCTTTCGGTAAAAGAGCGCCCGTCTTATCATAGTCACTGCCGAATACACCGGGAGCAGGCCTGCAACAAAGAACAGTATAACCGTTATCCCCGCTCCGCCTGACATAACAGACCCAAGAAGGGCAGAATACCATAATATTACAAACAGGAAGATAAACGCTACATTTCCGATCTCTTCTTCCGCCGGACGGATCTTTTGTTTCATAATCTACTCCTCTGCGCTGAAACGCGTCTCTGGCATACGATCTTTTGCATTTACTTCTTCAACACTTTTACGATCTCCGCTATATACATCGTGTGATAATCCTTGTCCGGATACCATTTCGTATCACATTCACTGTCGATAAAACACTCCGGAAGCATTTCCTGCGCGTAGAGCTTTCTGCACACGAAGATTTCTTCTGCCTCTTCCACTGCAGTTGTTTCGTCGATCTTAACAGGATGCAGACCTGCCTCCTGCCATTTATCAGACACATTTCTTCCGGATACCGTACCGCACACATTCAGTGCCTTGCGGTATTCTTCGGGAAGAAAAGAAATGGTAAAGTATTCGTCTTTGTCGATAAATTCTTTTGTGTATCTCTGTGGACGGATATAAACCGTCGCCACAGGTTTTCCCCACATGATCCCGACGCCGCCCCAGCTGGCTGTCATTGTATTGGATGTATCTTCGTTCCCTGCAGTCACCAGCATCCACTGTCTGCTGATCTTATCAAACGGATTAAATTCTAATGTCGAAATGTCAACTTCTTGAAATGCCATCTTGCATATCCTCCTTAAATAAAAGTTTTATAATCCTCATAGTTTTTCGCCAGAAGATCCGGCGTATTCAGACCGTAAGGGCATTTATTCATGCACTTTCCACAGTGTAAACAGTCCTCGATCTTCTTCATTTTTGCCTGCCATTCTTCTGTAAGCCATGCTTCACTCGGAGCACGTCTTAACATCAGGCTCATCCTTGCACAGTTGTTGATCTCGATACCTGCCGGACAGGGCATACAGTATCCGCAGCCCCGACAGAAGTCACCGGTCAGCTCTTTCTTATCTTTCTCGATCTTATCCTGCAATTCTCCTGAAAGTGTCGGCGGACAGACCTGGTAAGAAAGGAACTCGTCAAGCTCTGACTCTCTCTGGATCCCCCAGATCGGTGCAACATGGGAAAATTGCGGCTGATTCATATAAGCATAAGCACATGCCGAGTCATTGATCAGCCCGCCTGCAAGACCTTTCATGGCGATAAAGCCCATATTCTCCCTGCGGCACATTTCCACGATCTCCACATCCTGTTCTGCCGCGAGATAAGAGAACGGAAACTGCATCGTCTCGTACAGACCGGTTTCGACTGCTTCCTTTGCCACGGCGATCCTGTGGTTTGTGATACCGATATGCCGGATCTTCCCCGCTTCCTTTGCCCTCAGTGCAGCTTCATAGAGTCCTGTACCGTCTCCCGGTCTCGGACAGAACGCCGGATTGTGGAACTGATAGATATCTATGTAATCTGTCTGAAGGTTTCTCAGACTTTCCTCCAGATCCTTTTCCATATCCTCTCCGGTCTGCGCCGCCGATTTCGTGCTTATAATGATCATATCCCGCGTATATTTGAAAGCAGCGCCCATCTTTTCCTCGCTGTCCGAATAAGCCCTTGCAGTATCAAAATAATTGATACCGTTATAAAATGCCTTCTGCAGGAGATATACCGCCTCTTTTTTCGACACTCTCTGGATCGGGAGGGCTCCGAATCCATTCTTATTTACTTCTAATCCTGTCTTTCCTAATATCACTTTGTCCATAGCAGCTCTCCTCACTCATCCTTCTATCTCCGACATTTCTTCCTTTATCTCTGTCTCGCAGGACTGCATGGCACGCAGCGTTTTATCGAACAAGTCATTTAATTCCCATCCGAGGTTCTCTGCTCCGGTGCGGATAATGTCTCTGGAACACCCCGCAGCAAATCGTTTGTCCTTAAACTTTTTCTTCACACTGGAAACTTCCATATCAGCCACACTCTTTGAGGGACGCATAAGGGCAGCCGCACCGATCAGCCCTGTCAGTTCATCTACCGCAAAGAGCACTTTCTCCATCTCGTGCTCCGGTTTCTCCTCGCTGCAGATTCCGTAACCGTGAGAACAGACGGAGTGGATCATATCCTCTCCCACTCCCGCTTCTTGCAGCAGTTCCGGTGCTTTCCGGCAGTGTTCTTCCGGATACATTTCAAAATCAATGTCATGCAGGAGTCCTGTGATTCCCCAGTAATCTTCTTCATCACAATATCCAAGTTCCTTAGCGAACCAGCGCATGGTCTTCTCGACTGTCAGTCCGTGCTGAATATGAAACGGTTCCTTATTGTATTTCATCAGCAGTTTTAATGCATCCTCTCTTGAAATTGTACTTTTCATGCTTGTTCCTTCTTTCCGTTGAAGCGCCCTTTCTCAAAGAAATGAATCTTTTGAAAAAGAGCGCATTCTGTTTTTACTTATTCTATTATACACAGTGCCGCCGGAAATTACAATAAAGCTATAACTTATTCCGCCAAAAGGATCTGTGTCATCAGCTTTGTGTTTATCTTATCAAGCACATGATCAGCTTTTGGAAGTTCTTCTTTCGGGGATATCTCCGTCTTTACATATAGAGTTGCAAGCCCGGCTTTTTTTGCCCCTTCTATGTCACACACGCCGTCGTTTCCGACCATGACAGCTCTGTCTCTGTCAATGCCATATGTATGGATAAGCTTTTCAAAAAAGCGTACATCCGGTTTTTTACGTTCATGTTCGGAAGAAATGAAAATACCGTCGAAATATGGCGTGATCCCCAGCGCATTCATCTCGTACTCCGTAAATATCTTCTGGGCATTGGATAAGAGATAAATCTTCTTTCCGCTGCTTTTCAAGGCAGACAGCATTTCTTCCGTACCATCATATAGTCTGAGATGATCGATGGAAAGAATACGGAAAAACTGTCCTGCATGTCTGACAAGCACCTCGTCCGCATTTACTCCTTTTTCCTTGAAAAGTGCAAGGAACACTTCCTCGATCCGGATTTCCGGATAGGCTTCGTGGGCGTCCTTCCGGATTCCGCCTTTTCCTCCTCGCTTTTTATACATCAGCTTAATATATCAATCCGTAAATTCTTCACTGTGATCCCGGAAAAACGTATAGTACGCCCTTACATTTTCCAATTCTGTCCATCTTTTCACATCCGCCGGGTCTTCATCCAAATCATAGATCTTTGCACCTCTCATAGATAAGAGGAACGGTGAATGCGTAGAGATCACGAACTGACAGCCAAAAAACCTTGCCGAATCTTCCAGGAACTTTACTAGTTCCTGCTGTCTTGCAGGAGACAGGCTGTTCTCCGGCTCATCCAGCAGAAACAGCCCGTTTTCAGTAATCTTTTCCGAAAAGTAAATAAATGCACTTTCTCCGTTGGAATATTCCCGGATATTATCCATCAGCTCTGACCTGACATACCGGGACTGCGTCAGACGTCTTGCTTTCGTGACTTTTTTCAACCTTTCGTAATCATCCAGAGAACGCATCTGAAAGTCTGCATATTTCGCATCCAGATAATCTTCGAAAAGCGATTCCTTCTTCCGGTCTATCCCTTCATTCATACTGCGGATATTCAGCATATAGTCAAAGACATCGTCGCTTGTAATAACACGGCTGTTCACAGGAAGACGCACTTTCAATTTATAGTCGCAGAAATCCAGATAATCCTGAAAGAAATTGGACCTATTAAATACACTGTCCCGCGCAAGCTGGAGTTTTTCTCCGATCACATTCAGAACCGTCGTTTTCCCCGATCCGTTGCCTCCATACAGAATCGTAACCGGCTCAAAATCGATCCGGCGAAGGTGGTGCCTTGAAAGGATCTGAAAAGGATAAAAAGAATCATAACACGTCCTTTTCTGCTTCACAAAAAAGTCAAATTCCCTGTCACTGTCAGGAAAAGTAAAATACTCTAAATATAACATCCTTTATCCCCTCCATTACTCCATCCTCTTACAGACTTTAGGTCTATTATAGCATCCGCTGCCCTCTCTGTCTCTTAAGTCTTTTCTTCCTTATCCAGAACCACCAGATCAAAAATCCTGCTATCCCGGCAATGATGATAACCGGAACGCCCAGAAAGAGTACGGAAAACTGTCCGCTTTCTTTTACGGCGGCAATCTGTGATGCATCAGCTTCCTGCGCAGGGATCAGTTCATGCTCAACTCTCTGCGGAATGTTGGTATCCGACATATCTGAAAGACAGATCCATACATCTCTCGTGCCGTACATATACGCTGTATATCCCCACAGACGTCCATCAGGATCCTTATAGAATGTCGTAATTTCATAATCATCCATCACAGAAGCGCCAGACGAATTAATAACACCTGATTCCGGATAAGACCATGATACAAATACTGTTCCGTCTGAAAGCAGATACGGCTCATCTTCATATATTTCATCGGAATGCTCCTCCATGAATTCCGGACTCCCGTATTCCAGATACAGATCCGCCATAAGAATCCATTTATCCTGGGTTTCTGCTAACCCCCACTCAAGCCCGTCGTTATCGGTATAGACAAAAGAGATGTATATGCTGTCTCCCTTCTGCAGTTTTCCGCCCTCAGTTGTCAGATTCGGAGCATCCCACAGATATGTATCCGCTCCCGCCAGACACGATCGATCAAAATACGAGCACTCGTCACTATGTCTTTCGTAGAAATTGTTTTCCGGCTCAAAAATAACGTCCGCCGATGCCGAAAGCGGATGTACAAAGACAGCAATACAGACAAACATTACCATTCTCAAAAAGACTTTCCTTTTTCCGTCATGTTCCTTCTTCATAACCTTTCCTCCCTTTTACAGCAGCATCGAAACAACCAACCCTGTGCCAAATGAAATCGCATTCAGAACAAGCGCCATTCTCCATGGACTGTACTCTTTTTCCTGCCATATCATACATTTCCGGAGTATGACTCCCTCCGAAATAAAAACAAGCGCCTCTGCAGCCAATACTGCCGCATTAAACGGAATCCGGGTGTAAGCAGGAAGCACCAGGCTGAGAAAGACAGCTACAGGATTTGTGACAGTATTGACGAGAAGCAGAAGTATCTGCTCCTTTTTATCTATGCTGAAGAAAAGTCTGGCTGCCCCGCCTTCAACCAGGACAGTCAGTATCCATGGAATAATAAGTAACATGTACAACGTCATCTCATCGCCCCCTTTATCTCGATTTTTACGCTCTTTTCTTTGTTCCGGCTTCCGGCAGAAGAAGACCTGTAATTATCAGTATCAGAGAAATCACTGTCAGGACCGAATATACCGCAGGAGATGATACTCCCCCTGTTCCGGAAAATAGAGGAAGGACACCTAGGTACAGCGCAAAAGTCAGCAGACCAAAGGCTGTCCCCGGATATGCGGGAATCTTTCGGTACAGTTCGCTCAATGTGACCGGCATCGTCATATTAAAGAGAAGAACTCCGATAAGAGCCGCGCCCATATGATCCGAAACAGCCAGCAAGATCGCCGCAATCCCGAGAGATACCGCGGCAGTCTGAAGGCTTCCGAAAACATCAGAAGCAAATCCGCCAAGCATTTTCCCGAGAAAGACTGCTCCGGTCAGAAAAATCCCGGTAATAATACTATCATTCCATGAGAAAGAAAATATTGATCCCTCGAAAGAACGGAGCACCACCACAAGGAACAGACAAATCAGTGACAAAGCCTCCCTGCCCGGAGAATCAGAAAATGGCTTTTCATTTCCTGCATTTGTCTGTCCGCTTCGTGTCTCTGTAATACTGCTCTTCTTCTCTGCGGCTGTCAGCCTTAATGAATATGCAGACAGCACAAATAAGATCACGGCAGCCGGAATAAAGATCCGGTTTATCATCGGTATTACCGAGCCGGCGTATATTCCGAGCGCGCCGGTTGACACAAATATTCCGGAAGCCGATGCTCTCCCGTGATATTTCCTAAGGATGCCGGCTCCGCTGCCCACATGGAACAGTGCATTTCCGATGCCTGCCGTTACAGTCAGCGCGAATGAGTCTGCCCCGGTCAAAAGTACTGCAAGACACAGGAAACATCCGGCTGAAGCTGTGATACTTCCGGCTTTGTCCGATCTCGCCGTAATCCGGTCAAGAAGGACACCCGCCGGCAGCTGTCCTGCAAACGCCAGAAAATTATAGAGCAGCATCTTCAAATACCAGGATTCACTGCCGGGGATCTTGTTTATGATCATCCATGCGCAAATGAAATCGACCATAAAATGTGTTGCGGACGCCCATATAAGCTTCTTGTGTCTTCTCATCAGCGCTCTCTCCTTCCCCTTTTGTATATAAGAGCATTCTACGGACGGATTTGTTGCATCCTTTTTACTGCCGGTAATCTTCTCTTATAAATGGAGGCTCTATTTTAGTTTCTGTCAGGATTCCGTACTTCCCGGGGTGTCGGTACGCATTGCCGTGCACTTCATTCTCCCGGTAGTCTCTCAGCTGATTCAAATCAAGCCCGGCAATATAAATCCCCTCTTCACCGCCTGCTTCCAGAATACAGGTATCCCTCGAGCCTTCTTCTTCCGGGAGATATGCCACACCGTCAAAAAGGGTTGATCTTCCGTTACAGTCCGGAACGATTTCCGGATAGTTGCAGGTGGCGACTGCCAGCATATTTTCGTAAGCTCTCGCACGAAGCTGAGATAGCCGGTTGATCTCCATCGGGCAGGCGTTCGGGACAAGAATGAGTTCCGCGCCCTGCAGCATCAGTATTCTCGCGCTTTCCGGAAATTCCCGGTCATAGCAGATCATCGCGCCGACTTTTACGATACCAAACGCTGTATCAAGCTCAGTAACACAGAAACCTTCTCCCGGAGTCAAATTTCTCTCCACACTGAAATCGCATGTATGCACTTTTGCATAGGTCATCTTCCGCTCCCCGAACCGGTCAAAAAGAACCAGTGTATTGCGGACACCGTCCGCGTATTTCTCAAGCAGGGTAATACCGATCGCCATATCAAGTTCGCCTGCAAGTTTTCCGAAGCTATTGACAAAATCGCTGTCGGCCGGTACCGCTTCTCTTTCCCATTCTTCTGCCGGACGGTCATGTATGTCATAGCCATTGCTCCACATTTCCGGGAATAAGGCAATATCCGCCCCCTTTTTCTTCGCCATACGGCAGCATCCCATTCCTTTCTCGAGATTGTCATCAAGCGAGCCGCAGGGAGCGATCTGCAGCAGGGCAATTTTTAATATATCCATAAATGATATTCCTTTCCGATCCATACTTTCAAAACAGTTTCTCACCCGCATCATATGCAGATAGTCATGGCGTCACAGCATATTTGATGACATGATCTTTCTTATTCTCAAATACTTCATACGCCTCCATGATCTCATCCAGCCTGCAGCGGTGGGTGATAAGAAAACCTGCATCAAGTTTTCCGCATGCGGTCAGATCCATGATCTCCTGACAATAACTTCCATCCACACCGCCAGTCTTGAACACGAGGTTCTTGCCGTACATATCCGGCAGTGGAAGTGTCTGTACTTCCTCATACATCGCCACGATCACGACGACAGCATTAGGTCTTGCGATCTTCCAAGCCGTCTGGAACGTATCTTTCCCTCCTGCGACTTCAAATACCGTATCAGCACCTCTTCCGTCTGTAAGTTCCCTTATCTTGCCTTCTATATCCTCTCTTCCCGGAACAAGTGTGATATCTGCCAGGCCTTTTTCCTTTGCCAAGTTCAGTCTGTATTCATCCGTATCTATGGCAATGATCCTGGCAGGTGTATACAGGCGGGCACACAGCATTGTGCAAAGTCCTGTCGGTCCCGCTCCGATCACAGCTACTGTGTCGGCAGGCCTGATTTCTCCGATCTTAGCCGCCCAGTATCCGGTAGAAAGTATATCGCCGTTAAAAAGCGCTTGCTCGTCCGTCACATTATCAGGTATGACAGTCAGGCCGTTGTCTGCGAACGGTATCCGCGCATATCCGGCCTGTCCTCCGTCAATGCGGCATCCCAGAGCCCATCCGCCATGCTCATCCGTACAATTATTTACAAAACCTCTTTTACAGAAAAAACACTCTCCGCAGAACGTCTCCACATTTACTGCCACCCGGTCGCCGGGCTTTATTTTCTTTACCGCACTCCCTGTCTCAACGACTCTGCCGACAAACTCGTGTCCCAGGATCGTTCCCGGCACCGCTCTGGGTACAGCGCCGTGTTTAACATGTATGTCGCTCGAACAGATCGTCGTCAGGGTTACCTGCACGATCGCATCCCTTTCATCAAGTATCTCCGGCATGGGACGATCTGTAAGAACAATCTGCCCGTTTTCCTCATATACAACTGCTTTCATAGTACATCCCCCATTCTTTTATTGAACCTCTCTTTATGTATTAAGAATTCAGTACGGTCTGTTCCAGCTCTTTTTTCAGACTCTCCTGCTTATTGCAAATTTCTTCTTCCATTCGACCTAACTGCTCAAGAACCCGTTTGATCTGTTCACAAGTCTGATGCGTCCTGTTCCACGAGTCGTTGATCCTGTCATATACCATCCAGTCTGCGAACAGTCCGTCAAAAAAGTAGTCAGCAAAATGCAGGAAATCCCCAATTTCCACGTAAAGGTCTCCGGATATTCTCTCCGTTACATCGGCGAGTTCCGTACGGAATCCCCGCAGCGCGTTCTGGAGATCCTGTATCCTGTCCTGCACCTTGTTGATTTTGTCATGTTTAGCCATATCAGCTATAAGATTGCCGCCCAGCAGATCGACTGTACTCCATTTCTTTGCACTGTCCAGATCTTCAAGAATCTTTTCCGCGATACGTAATGCACAGTTACCTGCATTTATGGCTTCCTCGATTTCTCTTTTCTGGTTCCCGTGAAATGCCAGTGCCTCTTCTATCTGCAGGATTCTTTCCGCCTCAGGGTTGCCGGACTGTTTGATCTGTTCTGTCTTTTCTCCCAAGATCTTTTCATATTGCTTCTCACAATCCTGCAGTTCAAGAATCCGTTTCCGGCAGTATTCTATCTCCTCATTCACTGCCCGGAGTTCACTTTCTGCCGACTTATATTTCACTGCCGCTGCGTAAGCTTCCGCTTCTTCTTTCGTCAGCTTCTCATCCATTTTTCCTGTTGTTCTGTAGAAAAATGCCGTAATGCTCCTTTTGTTCAGGCGATCTACGTCTCCCTGCTCTTTCTGCATGATTTTTTGAAGTTCTTCTGTTCTTTTCTCCAGGTCCGACTGCTGCAGAAACAGATCAGATAATTTTGCATCTGTCCTCTGCTTTTCCATGATTTCCTGCTGAAGACGCTGAAGTTCACTGTCGTAATAGTTCATATCCAATCCCCCTTGTTCTTTCTATTATTGATTCCATTTATAAATCCCATAACGTCATCTGACTTCCTATGTTTTTTTCTTCGAATTTGTTCAGATACGTGAAGATTTCTTCTATGTCATATTTTATTCCGCTTCCATCACACTTGTCCCGGAAAAGTTTCATCAGACTTTCATGATTTCTACTTCTCACCTCGTACTGACTGCCGTATTCATATATGTATCTATCTTTCAGAGCGGGGAAACATCGGTCAAGCTGTCTGTAAAAATACTCTCTGTTCCCTTCCCGAAGGGTCAGTCCCATACCGAAACAGATCACGCCGTACACCTTTGCATCTGTGCAGTAATCCATTATCCCTGCGATATTTTCTTCCGTATCATTGATAAAAGGCAAGATTGGGCAGAGCCACACAACAGTCGGAATACCAGAATCCCGAAGTATTTTGAGCACTCTGACACGCTCGGACGTTACGCAGACATTCGGCTCAATTTTCCTGCACAGATCATCATCATATGTCGTCAGTGTCATTTGAACCACACATTTTGTCAATTTATTTATCCGGGATAACAGATCCAGATCCCGTAATATGCGGTCGGATTTTGTCTGAAGCGTAACACCGAAACCGTATTTATATATCAGTTCCAGGGCTTTTCGTACATTTCCAAGCTCCAGTTCAAGCGGTATATACGGGTCTGTCATGGCTCCGGTACCGATCATACATTTCTTTCGTTTGCTCCGGAGTGCTTTTTCCAGCAGTTCTATCGCATTTTCTTTGACTTCAATATCCTCAAAATCATGATCCATATGATAACATCTGCTTCTTGAGTCACAGTAAATGCAGCCGTGCGTGCATCCACGATACAGGTTCATCCCGTTTTGTGGGGACAGGATTCCCTTTGCATTGACAAAGTGCATATTTCAACTTCCTCCGTCAGATTTCTGTAATTGTTACTTTTACGATTTTTTCAGTACAGTATTTTATCAATCTTTTGAAATTCAATTGTTGTATTTATTATACTATAGGCTATTCTCACTGTCATTTCATTTCTCTGCTCTTGCTATTTGGGTAGAGCAGAAGTACAATTATCTCTAAATAAAATCATCTACGGAGAAATACACCATGTCCAATAGGGAAGAAAGAATTGCAGACAGACACTTAGATAAGATCACTATAAACTATTTCGACAAGCTTGTTCAGATTACCTGTGACGAGGCACTGAAAAATTATCTTGAGGAACC
The DNA here is from genome assembly GCF_008691045.1 of Mediterraneibacter catenae. Taxonomy (GTDB): domain Bacteria; phylum Bacillota; class Clostridia; order Lachnospirales; family Lachnospiraceae; genus Mediterraneibacter; species Mediterraneibacter ornithocaccae. Next base: position 173,594 of record NZ_VMSO01000002.1, on the reverse strand, counting down.
GGGAAACGGAGCTGTCGAGCTCAGCGCCCATATACTGAAAGAACATAAAAAGCGCCAGAAATCCGAACTGAAGATCAGTAAGGATTCACTGGCAATTGAGATACTTGCTCATACATATGCAGATATATTTTCGGAAACAGTATCCTCTGCAGAGCTCCACCTTCCCGCCGCACTGTCAAAAGCGGTGCTTAAACTGATGAAACAAGTTCATGCGCACACAGAAATCATCGACTGCGGAGAATCAGATGTAGATAACAACCGATGGATATGGGACGGGCTTACTGTCTTCAAAAAGATCATCTATAAGGCATTAGGCGACCGCGCATAACCGCGCGTGCCGCCCGACGCGGAACGGTCTGCCTAATTCAGTTGTAACTCCTGATCAGATACTCAAACTATAATTTATTATTTCTTTCCCTGTTCTCATCTGAACTACTGCCCTCTCCTTTATAAATCTTCCGCCGCAGGAAATCCATAGGCGCTCTTCGCACTTTTCACCGCGCGAATGATGGCTTCGCTCATCACTTCTGCCGCCACTGAACCTGTAAGATCCATATCTGCTGAAACATTTCCCACAGATACAGCGTAGATACTGTCCCCGTCCGCCGACGTATGCACAGGCCGAATGGAACGGGCATACCCGTCATGTACCATCCCTGCGATCTTACACAGTCGTGCTTTATCAAACTCCGCGTTCGTGATCACAACTCCAATCGTTGTATTTCCTGTGAATTTATTTTCTACAGCCCGGGTATCCGCACACATCATTTCTTCCGTATCACGGAATGTTCTCCTGTCCTCCTTTAAGAGTCCGGCAATCTTTTCTCCGGTTTTCCAGTCAAAAATATCCCCCAGGGCATTTACAGCCACCACTGCAGCTATCTGCAGTTCGCCAATCTGTACGGCATAGCTTCCGATCCCCGATTTCATACAGTATTCCATTCCTGCAAATTTGCCTACCGTGGCGCCGCATCCTGCTCCATAATTTCCATCTCGATAGTTTCCGCCATTTTCTGAATTCACGCACGCCGCATATCCCATCTCCTTATCCGGGCGTACATAAGGATTACCTACTGTAAGGTCAAACAGATCAGACTGGCAGACAAGAGGGACCTTTATAGGCAGACCGACGTCAAAACCGATTCCTCTCTCCTCGAGATACTGCATCACTCCATCCGCCGCATTCAGACCGAAAGCGCTGCCTCCTGCCAACACAATCCCATGGATCACCTGTGCAGCAGCAAGAGGATTTAAAAGCTCTGATTCACGTGAAGCCGGGCCGCCGCCTCTGACGTCCATACCTGCCGCCATCCCGTGATCTGACAAAAACACAGTACATCCAGTCCCTGCGACTGTATTTTCAGCTTGTCCGATTCTTATCCCCTTAATTTCTTCCAAACCTATCTCATGCTTTTTGGCCATCACTCGCAATCTCCTCCCTGCTTATTTGCCGCTTCCGCATCGATCAGCACTTCGGCATCAGGTACGGATTTTCCGTTTTCCCATTTTGAAACAGTCTGCCGTACAACATGAAGGCTCACCGCCATTTCCTCCTGGCTGAGCCCTTTTTCTTTACGGTATCTTCGTATATTATCATTGATCATGATTTACACTGTCCTCTCAATATAAAATTAAGCACCGGAGCTGCTTAAAGTATATTCACAGAGACGGTGTTTTTACAAGCAACAAAAATTAACACCACATCGCCTTTATCTAATAGATTAAAAATCATCCCCAGCCAAACTCAATTTCCATGTTCTGGCTTCTGTTAGCAAGCGTTGTATGATTTCTTCCTTCCCCGCCGTATAGCTCTTTCGATCATTCGAGAACTGCATTGCTAATTTCCGCTTGCATGCATCATATAACATTGCTTTTTCAGGAAATGTATTCAGGAAGTCTCGAAAGTTAATATAATCAATCCATTTTGTGCCATTCCACTTAACTACATGAATATGATGTGTTCGTATCTCATCATTTCCCATTACAAATAGAAATTCGCCCTCAATTACTTCTCCACGAAAAATAATATCATTCTGCTTTAGCACCTCTATATGAGGTAATATGTCATTTAAGTCACGCACAGCAACAGAAATATCAATAATCGGTTTTGCATGTATTAAATAGACAGCTGTACTTCCGACGTGTTGAATATCAATTGCTGTATCTCCTAAAAGATGTTTTAATAAACTGATTATTTTCTCAGCATCTTCACTCCATTTTTCCTGATAAGGTACTAATGTGACGGTTCCTCTTTTCAACCCTATCATATTATATTTCCCCTCATAGATTTGCTGCAAACGTAAGCAGTATTCCGATCACAGTCTTTGCATCAGCCAGTTTTCCTGTGCGTACAAGTTCATATGCATCATCCAAAGAAATCCACTTCTTCTCAATATCAGCTTCCTCATTTTCTCTTTTGAATTCGGGAACTTCTTTTAGATTTCTTGCCAGATAAACATATGTTTTTTCATTTGTCCATCCTGCCGAATTATAAAATATAGTCAGAAGTTTAATGTCTTCGGCTGTTGTATCTGTTTCTTCCTGCAGCTCCCGAATTGCCGTCTCTTCCGGCTTCTCTCCACAAATATCCATCTTTCCCGCAGGGATCTCCCAGACCGGACAGCCCATTGGATGGCGGTACTGACGTATCATAAGTATCCGCCTCTGCTCATCCATAGCCACGACCGCAACTGCGTCACTGGACACCGCTGTCTCCCTGATAAAATGCTTTCCATCCCCGCGTGTCAGCGTATCCTTTCTGATAGAGATGATTTTGCCTTTATAAACTTCTTCTGAATTTATTACTTTCGGAATATTCATCAAAAAACCTCCTGCATACTTCTAGCAATATCCCCATGAAAGCAGTTCCCACTCACCATTATCCGTACGGGCAAGCCACCATTGGTAATCATCATAGTCCGTATCTGCATTCCAATTGACGGGAGCATTTTTAGATGTGTGAAAATCGCTTTCAAACATTATGCATTGCGTAAATTCATCTGACAGATTTTTTGCTTCCGCCAGCTCGTTCAACCAAGAAATATTCCTAGAATTACATTCATCATCCGATGAATAAGAAATACTTTTAAGTTCAAACCCATCCCATGTAACGAATTCGTCTTCTATTAGTTCTATTGCCTCATTCATCTCCTCTTCCGAATAAATCGAGGAAGTACCATAATCTACTTTTACTTCTGAGACAGAACCTTTTTCACATCCAGTCAACCCGCAAATACACATAACTGATAACAAAAATAAAATTCTCTTCTTCACCTTGCAGCGCCTCCTAACCTTACATAATCTGTTATTTCTGATTTGTTTTTAGCAGCTAATAATTGCCGGAAGTCATTTCATTTCCACAATTACAGAATCTTCCATTATCTCAACATCCTCAAGCAGACTGCTGTACAGACTTTTTGACACATCTTCAATAGTTAACTCTTTATTATCCGTAAGTACGACATAATAAGTTTCTGCTTCAGCAGTAGGCCACATGCCGCTTAACTCCAATCTGTATTGATATGTAATCACTCATTTCATAGTAAGTATAGATGATCCCATTGCTTTAAGAATCTTTTTTATCATTCAGTCCTCCATATGCCGATATTTTAGAAATGCCGATATAATCTCTCTGAAATCCCATGCCTGCCGTGATACCAGGCATGGGAAATAAAATGTCGGCATTTATTTCAAGCCGCAAAGGCGTTTGAGCACTTCTTCATCATTGGCATACTTGGCATCCTAATGGATGCCTTGATGGCAAGCCTTCAGGAAATCTTAAAACTCAGCGATGAGCAATTGACAGCTTTTACTGCTGATTTTGAAGCAAGACTGCCGAAATATCTGCGTAACGCACTCCATCCTGAGGCTATAGGGGCATAAATCACTATTTTGTCAGCTGAAATATTGAATTTTCAAGGAGCGAAGCCCATTTCAGGTATGGGAAGTCTTAGTAATTTATTCTTTCCCCTTGCTTTTCTTCTGGATTGTTCTCATTTTACTTTTGGTTATGAATTGGTAGTCAGTCCGGAAACCGCAGGCTTCATGAAGATCATCCGTAATCTTTTCCCGCCGATACAGTGGGATGAAGCCCTGCTCCTGTATCCCGGCGAAATTCATTGCTTTCAATGTATCCAGCAATTCCTCACAGGTATATTTCGAATCCAGTTTTTTTTCAAGATAACGGTAGACAGTTAATGCAAGGAAACAGATCAGAAAATGTGCCTTGACCCTGTTTTCATCCCTTAAATAAACCGGTCTTGCAGAAAAATCTGTTTTCATGATCCGGAAGCATTCCTCGATCTGCCATCTGCCTTCACTTACTTTTAAAATATCACCGATTCCATCATCCAAAAGATCCGTGCACACTGCATAGAGTCCGTCATACTGCGCCTCATCCGCAATCTTATCTTCATCCAGATATTGCTTAATATTCGCAGCTTCCCCATCCTTTGTAACAGCCATCTTTCCAATGAAACGTGCCGGGTCATTGGGGTTCTTTCGGTTCTTCTTGGCATTCCCCGAATCCAGTATCTTTTGTGCCCGTTCCACCTGTTTGTCACGGATAGATTTCTGATACAGGGCATACTTTGGGGAATAAGTTATGATCAAGCGCTGGTGAAGTTTTTGGGTGGTATACGGTTCGTCCTTGTAATAAAGCCCTTTATCATCTTCCGGCAGTTTCGTGATATCGACAGGTTTATCATCGGAGACCCGTTTAAATCCCTGCGGGCTCAGTGCCCACTCTTTTTCTTCTTTCTTCAGCTTTTTAATCGACTGGGTTACGATATAAGCCCGTTCTCCCATGTGGTTGTATTCCCGGATGGATTCCGAACCCAGTCCGGCATCGCTGCAATAAATAAATTTCTGGCATCCGAATTCTCCAAGGGCCTTCTTCTCCAGAGGTTTCAGCGATGTCTGCTCGTTTGCGTTTCCCGGGAAAAGGGAAAACGCAAGAGGAATGCCGTCCCCATCCATGAACAGCCCCATTTGGATAATCGGATTCGGTCTGTGTTCTTTGCTTTTTCCGTACTTTTTGCTGCCATCTTCTTGTTCAATCTCGAAATAATAATTGGAGCAGTCATAATAAAGGATCTTATCATTCCTTTCCCCCATGAAATGGCTGTTTTTATAGACTTCTGCCTGGATCATGTCACATTCCGCGCAGAGAACATCCAGCGCGCGGTATATATCATGAAGTTCATAGGAAGGTTTTTCCAAGAACTCCGATGCAGCTTTATAGGAAGAGCGCTTGCTACATGGCTCCAGTATCCTTGCATAGATCAAGTCGGAAAGGATTGCATTGATGTCATATTTAAACTTATATCTTTGTTTCAATTTCCGACAGATCTTATTCATCTGCATCTGATAATAAATGAACTGCAGGAAAAGGTATCCTCCACGGAAAAAGGTTTGTTTATGATAATCCAGCAAGCGGCCTGCATGAAAAGTGAGTTTTATCTGTTTTTCTTCTTTTTCCTGTTTATACTTTAAAGTTTCTATGCGCGCTTGTTCTTTTGCCCAGGCCATTACATCGTCTCGTGTCGGACCGTGCTCTGGTAAAAGTTCTTTTAAAGTTCCCAGTTTCCTGACGATGACAGAAGTACTAACTCCTTTGTCATTAACATAGCCTTTTGAAATATAAAAAGATTCAGCGTTCTTGGATTTCGAGGTTACAACTCTCATAGAATAAAGCCTCCTTTTATATATTTTACAATACATTGCAATAAAATGCAATATATAAAAACATAAAATTTGACACAAAAAAAGCAGGTTTTATGCGGCCTGCAAGATATTTTTTTATTATTCAACTGTCAAACTCCCGATTTGCTCCTTATACTGAGAAAGGCACAGACAAACCTTCCACAAACAACACAGACAAACGATAAGCTCTATGTCGTTGACAACCATAATCTGAGTTGATAAAATATAAGAAATTCAGATTATAAATGAGGAGGGATACAGTTTTATCGTAAAATAGCACATAGTTCTATTTCTGTAAAATGACAGTAAAAAGGAGGGTACATTTAATATGAAGAGAAAGAAAATCGGCGTGATCGTGACCGGTCTTATCCTCTCAGGTATTCTTGCTCTCAGCCCGGCAGTCTCTCTGTATGCAGAAGACGGCACCGTAAGTGTTTATGAAGCAGAAGCTGACGAAAATCTTTCCGGACAGCAGACCGGAGAGGATGAAAGTTCTAACCAGCCATCCGATACGGGAAATAGTGATATTCCATCTGATGAGACCGGAGATACCGGGAATCAGGAAGATAATTCGGATACCGGCTCCCAGGATGACGCTGATACATCGGAAGATCCTCAGACTCCGGCAGAGGATGGCTCAGACGAAGGGCAGCCAGGGGATGACACACAAACCGGAGAAGACAGCAATCCGGGTGATGATCAGACTGGAAATGATGATTCCGATGAAGAACAGCCGGGTGAAAGCAATCCGGGTGATGAAACACCGGAAGAACCGGAAGAGCCATTTACCGGCCTTCAGGAACAGCCGGACGGCTCCTGGTATTATCTGATTGAAGGAATACTTCAGGATACATACACCGGACTGGTAAAAGACACTGATGGTACATGGTATTATGTTGAAAACGGTATCGTTAATTTTGATGCTACAGGGCTGATCAAACATGTCAGCGGTACATGGTATTACGTAAAAAACGGTGTGATGCAAAGTGATTATACAGGACTTATCAAAAACATTGACGGCATCTGGTATTATATAAAAGACGGCAGAATGCAGAGCAATTATACCGGGCTTGCCAGACACAGTACAGGTTCCTGGTACTACATCAAGAACGGTGTAGTACAGCATGGCGTCACTGGTCTTGTAAAGCATGTCAGCGGTTCCTGGTATTATGTCAAGGACGGCAGAATGCAGAGTAATTTTAACGGACTTGTCAAGCATACCACAGGATCATGGTATTATGTCAAAGCCGGGAAAGTACAGCACAACTATACTGGTATGGCGAAGCACACGACCGGTTCCTGGTATTATATCAAGAACGGCAGAATGCAGAATAACTATACCGGACTGGCAAAGCATACAAGCGGCACATGGTATTATGTTGTTAAAGGCAAATGGAACAGCTCATATAACGGGGTCGTTACTTATAACGGTAAATACTATACTGTTAAAAACGGGAAAAAAGTCGGAACCGGAATGGAAGTAAGTCAGGTTTCCATGTATAACAAGGCTCAGCAGTACAGCAGCCAGACCAAATGGCTCATCCTTGTTGATACAAAAGCAAACAGAGTAGGAATCTACAATGGTTCCAAGGGCAACTGGACGCAGAAATATTTCTGGGTATGCACTACAGGAAAATCTTCTACTCCAACAGTAAAAGGGCAGTTTACAGTAGGAAGCAAAGGAAAAGCCTTCGGTCACGGCTATACATGCTGGTATTATACGCAGTTCTACGGCAATTATTTATTCCATTCCGTACTGTACGAGCCGGGAAGCATGACCGATATCCAGGACGGGCGTCTCGGAATCAACGCTTCCGCCGGATGTGTACGGCTCAGTATCGGGAATGCAAAATGGATCTATGACAACATTCCCAGCTCTACAAAGGTTGTTGTATACTGATTACATTAACTGTCAGAAATATAAAGAAATCGGGAAGTGGAAGCGAATTCCATTTCCCGATTTTCTAATATCACAGATATTCTACAGATCTGCAAGCTCTTTATACGTATGGGTATTCTCCTATACCGGCTTCTCCGATCTGGCCGTCTGCCCATCCCTTCACGCCATTAATGGTTATGTTGCACCACTGATGTGTCCATTGATTTGCATTTGCGTGAGTCCAGGATATCCCCAGATAATCCAGTACCATTCCTGTTGCACGGGTAGCTCCTGCACAGGAATATTCTCCTACGACAAATGGTCCCCATGCTTCCCTGTAGTACTTGCCTTCTGTTGTATATTCACTGTACTCACAGAAAACTGAAACCAATGCGGCAGCGTAAGCAGCCTGCTCCCATTTATCAGAGGAATAATCCTTTGCATCTGCCGCGATCCATTTCGCTATGGTCTGCGCAGCCTCCCGTAATTCACTTGTTGACATCTGGCTGACAGTCTTTCCGCTGCCGGCTTTCTTTCCATTTCTTACCGGATAATATTTCCCGTTATATTCCACCATACCGCTGAAATTCGGAATCCATCGTCCAAGTTCCACATAGTACCAGGTACCTGTCGTATGCTTTGCCAGGCCCGTATAATCACCCTGCATCTTACCTTTTACTGTATAATACCATGTACCAGTTGTGTGTTTACCCAGTCCGGTGTAATTGCTCTGCATCTTACCGCCTTCGATATAATACCATGTGCCACTGGTATGCTTTACAAAGCCCCTGAAGCTGCTCTGCATTCTGCCGGCCTTCACATAGTACCATGAACCACTGACATGCTTTACAAGCCCTGTCGTATTAAAGCGAACCATTCCCTTTTCCACATAGTACCAGGTACCTGTCGTATGCTTTACAAGCCCCGTATAGCTGCTATGCATCCTGCCGTCTTTTACATAGTACCAGCTTCCGCTGACGTGCTTGATCAGACCTGTTACATGGAACTGAATAATTCCATTTTCTACATAATACCAGGTACCTGTCGTATGCTTTACAAGTCCTGTATATGTATCCTGGAAAACTCCATCGACAAGATAATACCATTCTCCGTTCTCCTGCTTCTGAAGTCCTGTGAAGCTCTCTTCCGGATCTTCTGTTTCCTCTCCGGCCGGATCTTCATTTCCATCTTCTGACGGATCTTCGCTTCCATCCTCTGATGGATCCTCACTTCCATCTCCTGACGGATCCTCACTTCCGTCTCCTGACGGATCCTCACTTCCATCCCCTGATGGATCTTCGTTCCCGTCTCCTGACGGATCCTGACTTCCATCACCTGATGGGTCTTCGCTTCCGTCTCCCGCAGGATTCTCACCGCTGTCCTCACCAGGCGTCTGCTCTTCACCAGATCCATCGGTTCCCTCTTCACTGTCAGTTGTCTGATCTGTATCGCCTGTCCCAGCATCATCCTGACTCAGGTTATCATCTTCCTGATCATCCTGAATAACATTTTCCCCGACTCCGGTTGCCTGATCCTCCGTCTGATAAGCCACTGTCTCATCAGATTCAGCCGCGCACAGGGAAATTGCAGGATTGGCCGCCAATGCCCCCGCCAGAATCAAACCTACAGCTACTTTTCCTTTTTTCAGTTTTCTTTTCATTGCTTGAACCCTCCTCTGTTCTGCTTTTTAATACATTTTTCCATTTGTGGTTTGTTATGCTCTATACAGTCTTGTTAGCCACCTCCTCCAATTTCGTAATATTGGATACTATTAATCCATTATCCACATTGCAAAATTCCCCAGATTCGATCATACCGCCGCAACTTCAGATCATCATCAGTAATTTCTATCTGCTCCGGGCTATTATTTCTTTAGCATCTGGATTTTCTGCTTCTTCTTTCAATACATCTGAGGCATATTTTCCAAAACTCCTGTTTCACAGGTATCTCTCCTCTTTCTCCATAAATATATTAAAAGTATATTGCAAATCAGCACATTTTTCTATACCATAAATGTAACATGATGTACCAATATTTTAACATTTCCAGATATAATGCCTTCCTGAACCTCCCCGCAGATTCTCTTAGAGTTTTAAGACAGACTTTACAAAAGCCAAATCTTTGTCACACACCTTCTCCTCCTGCAGAACTTTTTTTGACTGCGCATCCTTCAAGAATCATTCGAGATGAATTACCAGAATTATAGTGTACATATGCAGAATTGACCATGTATCCTTTTCTGCATACTATATTTTGCAGTTCGATAAATACAGGCAATGTCAGTTCTTTCGAAAGAAGTCTTTTTTCAACATCTACGGCAATACATAAATATTGATCATCACTTATCGGATAATCTAAATGAATCGAATAATAACATTCCATCTGCTCCACCACCGGCCTATCCTTTCCGGCCCCAGCCTTATATTTAGAACATGTCAAGTATCTCAATAGAATCTAAAATATCTTTCAGCTTCTTATCTTCCATCTTTGTATCCAACACTTCTTCTACGCTGGCATACTTCTTTATATCTTTTTGGTCTGCATTCGGTGGATAAAACCAATACTCAACATGTCCCTTTAATGAGAAAAACCCATTTTTCACCCAATAAATTCCAATCAGGTAGTGTTCCCCTCTATATTGAAATTCAATTTCTCTATATTCTTCGGTTAATCTTATAAATTCTTCAGCTGTCATTTTTACCACCTCAACCACAACGGATTAGAACTTACACAACATTTGAACCAAACCAATTAACAATCTTTCACTCTATAACCAACGGACTCAGTCCTCGTCTTGATCTTTCTTTATTCACTATATCCAGATTATAATTTCCCAGTTTTATCAACTTAATTTGTGCTTTTGTCGAAAGTGTAGTAAAAGCTGACAATTCTTTTTTGTAAAATTCCAAGACAAAGTTTTTGTCCAATAAAGCTGGCAGAAGTTTTTTAATGTTTAAATCCAGTTGTGCATCTAATTCTTCTAAAGTAAAAACATCATATTCGAAATATACAGTTATATTCTCATAAGAATCTTCATCTATTTCATCAACGTCAAAGTGATATTTTGAAAGATCATCTTCAGGATCGGTTGTAAAAAAGAATCTACTACTCCAGTCAAAATCCCCTCGGAAAGGCATTTTCTCGTCATCCGGAAGATAAATAACTCCATATTCAATATAATATCCTTTACAATATGAATGATGATCCATATATATTCCAATCAGATAATTATCATCTAATATTTTATAAAGTCCATTTCCACGTGAGCGAAAGCCCAATTCTTTCATTTTATTCTTTATAAATTTCTGAACTTCTTTTTTTTCCATCTGTTTTCCCTTTCCTCTTCGTGAAAGCAATTTGCTTCTTAATCGTTCCTGTTTCTCTACTACAAAATGATTTTTTCCGGGAGCCACCGTCTTTTAGTTCTTTCGACTTGATTAATTTTTCGCGCCCGTTAATTTATTCCTTTTCAATAGATATTTTTAATCCCTTCAGGAAACTGCTCTTGGAATTAATTATGCAACGTTCCAACCCTTTTTTCCCATAGTATGGTCATACTCTTATCTTCCAGTGTATTGCATAATCCATTATCTTTTTATAAATATAGTACGTGTGGATTAAATATCATCTGCTATAAGAGATTCTCCTATATCTTGAACTATATCGATGCCTAAAAAATCTGCTTGATCCGCTCCTTTCTCCTTTCTGCTTTCAGCACTTTATCCCTGTTCCTTCTAAATAACATTCCAAAATAAATTCTAGTACAAGCCCCTGCAGACAGCCACCTTTAACGGTCATCAGGGCCATATTATCCGGCCAGACCGGGACATCCCCGGCCATTAACCGTTATGCCGCGAAAGGCTCTTTACATGAGTAGCACATGATAGGCTCTCTGCCTTGGCAAATCCGCCTGTGGTGCTGGTTTGCCGGCTTTGCCAGAATATCATGTGTGATGGAGGCTCATGTCAAGAGTACCGTGGAATAATGGTTAATGGCCGGCCGGATAATATGACTCACGCTGGCCGGATAATATGGCACAGGTGGCCGTTTTGGATGACAATCTGCAGCCCCATTCTATCTTTGTGTCAAGCCGTCAAAGCATCGGCTTGACACAATCGGTAAATTATCAGTAACTAAAACTTCCCACACCAATACGGTGTGTTGAACCTTGAAAATTCAATATTTCAGCCAATAAAAAAGGCATAAACCTGTCCCGTTTGGTATAATGGAATTGACGAAAAACCATCTATACAAAGGAGATTTATGCCATGTCCAGTATACCACAAAACTATTGCGATGAGAACGAGTTAATTGATTGTGTTCAGAGATTTTTTTCCAAGCATCATGTCGGCAAGCTTCTCGCCAAATGCAATGGGATGAAAGAAAAAGGTGTTTCACCTGTTTCTCTGCTCCGCTACAAGCTCAGCAACATTTTTGTCGGAAGAAGCATGTATATGCAGCAACGAACTGGCTCTTTTAAGGAAGATTTTTCAAAGAACACTTTTTATCGGTTCCTAAATTCGGCAAAAACAAACTGGCTCCGTTTTACTTCTCTTCTGGCTGCTGATATCGTCAATAATGATCTCAAAGATCTAACGGACGATAGCAGGAAAAATGTGTTCATTGTTGATGACAGCCTTTTTAGTCGAACCAGCTGCAAGAAAACAGAACTGGGATCAAAAGTATTCGACCACACCGATATGCATTTCAAAAAAGGTATTCTTGAATTATTATTGCAGAGCAGACATTTCCCCGCACTGGTAATCCATACCTTTGTCGCATTTTCAGATGGCTTTCCTTTTGCGATATGTACGTGGATCGGTTCAACAGGTTTATTCTCATTTGTCCAGAAATAAATCCAGTATTCTCCCATTCTAAAGATTTGAGGCATTCTCAAAGCCCCCTTCCTGAGAGAATTCGATAATAAGATGTGCCGTTGACCTTATTATCTCTTCGAATTGCTTAATCTCTTCTTCTGAAAAATGGTAAATATCTTCCCATGTGTAATCGGGGAGCCAACATGCAGCATGTTTAAATCCATATTTTTCATCTGGTCTCTCAATATACACTTTTACTCTTCCATCATTCTGCATATCAGAATGAACAATTTCTGTCTCATCATTCAATGTCATAAATGGATACATCATATCATCATTCCTCCCTGCTTCTTATACGCTACTATTATATCCTATTAAGAATATTTTCAATTAGGATCTGCCATACAAACCGGAAACTGAAAACTAAAACTCGTACTTTGTTCCATGTGAAAGTAACAGTCCATCGGTTAATTCTACACATAAAATTATAGTATTCTCATCATCAAAATTATTATGTCCATTGTCGATCCACTCAGAAAATACATTTTTCAATTTCTCGGCAATCCAGTAATTTTCCTCTTTCCCGAAATATCCCAAATTGATACTCTTTCCATGTGCCGTGAACCATTCACCAGCTATTGCAACAGTAGAGTTGCTTTCCATATGCCTCATTTTATTTGAAAGTGCATATGTAATAATATAAAATGCACCATTCTCATAATACGCATTTACATAACGTACAAAAGGCACCTCATTTTCTACTGTTGCCAATGCAATAATGGTATCTTTTCCAAATCGTTCCGACATTATTTTTTCAGCATCTTCACTTAATTTTTTCACAAAGTCATCTCCCTTACCAATTCCAATTTTTCTATTTCTATAACTTAGGAGTTATCTGCATAGATTTTCAGGACGTTGTCCCACTCCATGTTCATAATCTATTAGCTGTCTACGAAGATAATCTGCCATAGTTGCATCATTCATCTTTTCCCATGCTTTAATATGTATTTTCATCAAGGGTCTTGTAATTCTCATCGGGAGTTCATCCACATTGCTAATGGCCAACCACGGAAAAGGTCTGTATTTTTGCGTATCTCCAATGATAAACAGATACCCTATTAACTGTTCCTTTCTAAAAACAAAATAGAATTGCGGCATTTTATTGACGACGGATTTATCCATTATTTTTTTCATTGTCAGTTCTGTGCCATATGCCGGATAAAAACCAATATTTTTCAAATTCTTTAAAGCGTTTATTTTTGCTCTTCTGACATATCTATATAATTTAGGATTATCTCTTCCAAACAGTTTACCTCCGTAAATTCCAATTTTGCACCGCTCAACTCCTCGATAAATTTTCTTTAGTTATTCTTCCTTAAAATCGAATTTTGACTGCCTAGATTATACGGACAAATATCTCTACACTTATGACAAGCTATTCTCCAAACCTTCTCTTCTTCATCATCTCCAAATGCAAAATCCCAACAGGATTGCTGTTTTATTTCTGGATTTTCTAAAGCATTTACAGGACAAATATCAACACATAAGTTACAATTATTACAAAGAGGTTCTTTCATTTTATCAGGCTCAAGATTCTGTTCGCATAACACTGCTCCTAACCAGACCATACTTCCAAACTCTGGCGTTATTAACAAAGAATGCCTCCCTATTGTTCCCAAGCCCGCCGCTTGAGCTATATGTTTTTGCGAAACAATAGAACGCCATCTGTTAGTATTTTTATCCCATTGGCTTTCATTTGTAGGAATAGGAACACATACTATCTGGTTCTTTTCCATTTCAATACAAAAATCTAGAACTATCGCATCCATTTTTGACGTGATAGAATTTCTTATCCTTGTATATGGAATATTAGACTTGCAATTAAGTGTTCCTACTGGAAATCTGCAACCAAAAGAAATTACCGATTTGCAAGTCGGAAGTGCATCTAAAGGATGATAGCCTTTCGGTGCATTATCAAACCTATCTATACTTGCTATACCACACAAATCTGCACCTAACGCAAACATTATTTCCTTTATCCTTTTACTATCCAACATACAATATCCCCTCCGCAAATTCCAATCTGTCGACCTAGTTTTACTTCATTATACCATTCGTTTATTTCCCTGTCATTGTCTTTCTTACCCATACGAAAAGAGAGCGGAACATCATCTGTCCACTCCCTTTCCAAATACTTTACATGATTCATGACTTCACACCATATCACAATAAAATGCGAAAAAACCTCACCCACTTATGATACGGCTCTCCATAACATATCCAAATGCGGTTATCTTCTTTTTAAAAACCTCCATTATTATAAGCTCTTGTTATTACATAAGACGGTTCATAATATGCGCTGCTATTGTAATTATCAATCGTATCGCATATTTCATCATTGTATACTCGAATCATTCCATTGATATAATCTTCCTCCGGCTGTAACGTTGACAAAATCAGCCTTGTATACACCTTGCCCATTTGTGTTTCTGACGGAATCTCGTCTACAAGTTCTAAATCCACATCCGTTATATCAAAATTTCCTTTTTCCAACCTATACTCTTCAATCCATTCATCTTCAATTTTCAGAGGATTCTCACAGTGGAGTACATTAGCCAGACTGATCAGACGCACCCACTCATCTTTTGGTATAGAATTTACAACATATTTATTCTTTTGATGTAATTTTCTTGCCACCCGCTCCACCATATAACATAGAAAATAAAGATCGTTCTCGGTCACCTGCTCTTCCGGGAAAAATTTGTTTGTCATAGCGAATAACTCCCTTCAAATTTGATAGTCTGTAATGCCTTCTCTGTACAGAATACAATCTGATGTGTCGGATACTTAAACTTAACCAGTTCCCAGAACGCCTCTTTCGAAATTCGTTCTGCCATATAGTCCTCAACATAATCCCAGATTGTATCATCCGCCATCGGGCCCTCGACAACATCATAATCATGTTTTAAACCAAGCCGGCAGTTTACAACAAACTGCAGCCACTCCTCTGTCATCTCACTAAAATTTTTAATGTTCAGATTCTTATCAGGTGAATACTCATAAAAATTAACAATATGCTTTCTGCGTTTTGTTAAAGCCCAACGTTTTGCCTGCTTTTCTATAATTGTACAGTAAAATCCGTAGCCGAAATCTTTGTAAAAACCATTTTCCAAAATCTGCGGTTCCTGGACTATAACATTGCTTCCATGATATAAAATCATATGTTTTTTCTCCTTCATTGACAGCAAGTTGTCAAGCTATTTTAGCCTATTATATCACACTAAATATTTCCCTGTCATTTTGTTTCTTGCCCATGCAAAAAGAGAACGGAACATCATCTGTTCGCTCTCTTTCCAAACGTTTTATATGATTTATTACTTCACACCCAAATGCGAAAAAACCGCATTTATTTGTGATATGGTTCTCCATTCATAATCCGATACGCCCGATACACCTGCTCCAGCAATATCACCCTCATCAACTGATGTGGAAATGTCATCTTCGAGAAACTGAGCGCAAAATCCGACCTTTTTAGCACCTCTTTCCCCAGACCGATCGAGCCGCCGATCACAAAGGCAATACTGCTTTTCCCCTGTACGCCCAGTGTCTCTATCTTCTCTGCAAATTCTTCTGATGAGAGCATCTTTCCGCCGATCTCCAGTGTGATCACATACATATCATCCCTGATATGTTTCATCAGACGCTCGCCCTCTTTTGCGCGGATATTGTCTTCTACTGTTTCACTTGCCTGATCCGGAGTCTTTTCATCCGCGACTTCGATGACCTCCAGTTTACAGTAGCGGCTCAGCCGCTTGCCGTATTCGGCGATAGCGTCTCTTAAATATTTTTCTTTTATCTTTCCTACTGTGATAACTGTTATTTTCATTTTTCTCCTCTTTTGTGTCATACTCCGCCGCGGCACTGTTCGTCACTGTATGCAGCAGCACGCGATTCCCGTACATCAGCGTGTACTCCGCATGACAGGCGATATCTTCCCGTACTCTGCGCTGCATCTGCCTCCCTCCTTAGCCTCTCACCGTCAGAAGAGTAGACATATGCGTCCGCCTCTGTCAGATTACAGTCGATATCCTCTTCGCGTATAATCCTTTTATACTCCTCCACTGCATGCTGATTCGCCTGCAGGTATTTCTCTGCCGTTTCTACTCCCTTTTTCTCTATAAATTCATGACAGAAAAGACCATGCTGAGAGTTGATCTTTGCCGTGGTATTCTTAGTCTGTCCTCCGCCAATCTGATCAGCCTCGAGGACAACAGCACGGATTCCTGCCTTTTGAAGCCGCCATGCAGTCAGTATGCCTGCCATACCGCCGCCGATCACAGCTGCTTCTGTGTCTTTTTAACTATAACATTTCCCACAGGAAGCAGTTTATACTTGTTCTGGTCTTCTTATATTCAGGCTTTGGAATCTGAGCCTGTCTCGTACACGTACAACTCCTGAAGTGCCCTTGTGGCACTGATATACTCCGCCTGATCTGCAAGCGGGTTTTCCTTCGCTCCTCGTATCGTAAATACCTGATCGAATTCCAGTCCTTTCGCCAGGTAAAATGTAGTCACTGTAAGTCCCCGCTTGAACGCAGAGCTGTCGCGGTCCACATATGCCGCATCCACACCGCGCTTTTTCAGCAGACGATAAAGATCGTAAGCTTCATCCTCTGTCATCGTGATAACAGCGCCCGTCTCATATCCGTCTTTTCCAAAATTCACATTCGATACGATCGCATCGAGCATCTCGTCTTCTGTATCGAATTTACGGACGTCCACCGGCCTGCCATGACGCTCCAGAAGTTCCAGCCCGGTAATACCGCTGATCTGCGCCGCATACTGTGCGATCTCATAAGTATTTCGGTAGCTTTTGTTCAGTATGACTTTCCGTATATCTTTTCCAAAAATCTTCGGCAGGAATTTCAACACATCCTGCTGTTTTGTATCCAGCGTCTGTGCATAATCCCCGAGTATAGTCATTCTGCACTGAAACAGATTTTCCAGGATAACATACTGCATATATGAATAGTCCTGCATCTCATCGATCACCAGATGTTTGATATTTTTCTGCGAGCTTTTTCCGAGGAGCCTGTATTTCAGATAAAGGACAGGGTATACATCCTCATACTGGATCTTTCTCCTCTCATACGGCACATCAGAAAGCTGATCATATCCGTAGTCTTCAAGCATCCAGTTATAAATGGTATAAATATCTTTTGTCACATACATGCTGTCAAATTTACTGTTCAGCAGTTCTCTGTCATCGTCGGAAATGTCACTGCCTTTGAGAGTCTCATAAGCATCTATAAAGTAGTCCTTGACCGCATTCATCCTTGCGAGCAGCGGAGTGTCCTGGAATTTAAAGTAGAACATACGGATCAGTTCCTCTTCCGACATTTTCATTCCCCGGAAACTGATCTCTTTAAAATCGATCAGTCTGTCCTCAAGTGTCGCCAGAAAGCCCTCGATCAGCCCCACAAAGTCTTCCGACTGTTTCATGCGGAACCGCTCTTTCTCACGATCACTCGGGAATTTCATAATGCGTTCCAGATGGTCATATTTATCCTCACAGTCTGCCGCCGTATCTTTTAACTCCCGGTATGCAAACAGATCAAAACTCATCTCCTGAATATTCTCTTCTCCCAGTTCGGGAAGGATATGTGATATATAATCCGCAAACACACTGTTGGGCGACAAAATCAGCACATTGGATGATTTCAAGTTCTTCCAGTCATGATACAGAAGATATGCGATCCGGTGCAGCGCAATAGAAGTCTTGCCGCTTCCGGCGCCTCCCTGGATCACCAGAATCTTATCCTCTGTATTGCGGATGATCGCATTCTGCTCTTTCTGTATTGTCCGTACAATATTTTTGAGCTTTACATCGCCGTTATTTCCCAGCTCCTGCTTCAGTATCTCATCATCGATCTTCGTATCACTCTCAAAGGCATAGATCATTTTGCCGTCACGGATCTTATACTGCCATTTTGAGCTTATCTCTCCTGCAATGGTTCCTGCCGGAGCCTCATAGGATGCCGGTCCTTTATCATAATCATAGAAAAGACCACTCACCGGTGCTCTCCAGTCGTAAATCAGCGGAGTCATCCCTGTCCTTTCAGCAAAATTTCCGATGCCGATATAGAAAGGTTCCGGATCATACTCTCCCTCAAATATAAAATCCACTCTCCCGAAAAAGGGCGAGTCTTTCATCTTCTCAAAACGATGTTTCTGTTTAAGCTTCTCAGTATTTGCATTTGTCTGCTGGAGCAGAGCCTGCCGGTTATCGTATTCTTCATAACCATACTGGTCCATCTCTGTATAGTTTTCCCAGTAGTACTCATGCATATTTTCTATCTCTTTTTTACCTTCATCCAGATCTTGTCTGATCTCATCCAGTCTGTTCTCTATTTTAACGGTTACATCTTTTAGAAACTGTGCTCCGTCTGAATATCTGTTGTCCATTGTCATAATAACGCTCCCCAGTCTTTTTCCAAAGATTCGTTTTTCGTATCTGCCTGATTTGATACTTTATCACAACACGCAGACGATAGCTATAGTATATCATGTATTTTTGCAAAAAAAATCACAAATTAGTCATATTTTATCATTATAATATATCACCAGTACAGCTTTACTAATGGCGCGGTAACACCATATAACATCGCCATCCAAAGACGTACTCAGTATATTTGGCAGAAATGAGGAAAAATGTACCATGAAGAAAGAAAACAGAAAAATGGCACAGGAACGACGTGCAAAGGAGCGTCGAAAAAAAGAACTGAAACGCAAAATAAGCAAGATCATCGTAATCGTGCTTCCACTGATCGCGGTTATCGCACTGATCATTGCTATCATTATGACTTCCGATTCTTCCGACAGCGGTTCCGGTTCGGACAACACAACAACCGAATCCGATTCCGGCACAGAAAACAATGCAGAAGACACTTCCGACACCGGTGACAACAGTGATAATGCAGATACTACATCTTACTCTACAGATACCTCTCTCACTATTGAAGACGGAGATACCGTAAATATTGATTATGTCGGTTCTATTGACGGCGTCGAGTTCAACGGCGGGAATACACAGGGCCAGGGAACAGATCTCGTGATCGGTTCCGGCAGATATATCGATGACTTTGAAGAGCAGCTCATCGGCGCTCATCCGGGCGACGAGGTAGAAGTAACCGTCACCTTCCCGGAAGATTACGGCAATGAAGAACTGAACGGGAAAGAAGCAGTCTTTGACGTGACTGTCAATGGGATTTATCAATAGAATTCGTGTTTGTCAGAGTGACATCCTATGATAAAGCGTCCGAAAATCAAGCGGATACAGTGGAATAACTCACGTATCCGCTTGATTTTCTGCGTTTTCTCAAGTAGCGTTATTTCTTCAACAAACATGAATCCGCTTCAGCCTCCCCAGTTCTTCTTTTTCTTCCCGGCTCACCTGATACGACTCCCGTATCTTTTGTATTGCCTTGTTATGAGTAAAATCATCCATGCTGTTATTTTCAAGCAGCTGTCTTGTTTTCTCCGGAAATTTTACATAGCATACCTGAAGCGCCCACGCCACGGCCATCTTTGCATAGTATCCCTCATGCCGGATCTCGTTGCAGATGCTCAGGATCTCTTCGATATGCTCCTCGTCTACGAAATGATTCATCATTGCGACGACCATAAATCGTATCTCAAATTCTTCTTTACTGTCTCTGTATGTCTTCAGATAATCAAACCAGTAATCCGGGGCTTTTCTCATGAATTTGAAGCCAGTGACACAGCTGTCACAGACGGACCAGTTTGTTATCTTAGGAACGAACTCGTCAAGACATTTCCGGTACTCTTCCTGCTCCATCTTCGCATATCCGATAACAAGCCCCTGCACCATGATTTCTTCATGTATCGAGTCCCTGGTAATCTGCGCTTGTGCTTCGGCAAGATAGACGCGGAAATCGTCTTTTGCTATCTCTTTAGCCAGTTTTCGCAATATGGGCAGACGAACTCCAAGGACATGTTCCACTCCCGGGAGAAGTTTCTGATTGAATTCTCTGTATTTTTCTTCTGACAGCTCATAGAGCTTATTTCTGATTTCTTCCGTCATCCTGCTATATTCTCCTGCATCACTTCTTAAAAAGAGGTTTTCTGTCCGTTTCCAGACAGAAAACCTCTTTTAATTTGAATCATTTTTTACTATACTGATGAAACTTTTAGTTCTCTTTGCTCTTCAGATATTCATCAATACCTTTTGCTCCGGCTTTTCCGGCGCCCATTGCCAGGATTACCGTAGCCGCACCGGTTACTGCATCACCGCCGGCGAATACGCCTTCTTTTGAAGTCTGTCCATTGTCTTCATCGGCAACGATACATTTTCTGCGGTTTGTCTCCAGACCTTTGGTCGTGGATGAGATCAGCGGGTTCGGAGAAGTTCCGAGAGCCATGATCACTGTGTCAACCTGAATATCATACTCGGAACCCGGGATTTCCACCGGGCGTCTTCTTCCGGATGCATCAGGCTCGCCGAGCTCCATCTTGATTACTGTAACACTTGAGATGTTTCCGTTCTCGTCTACATTGATCTTCTTCGGGTTTGTCAGCAGGTTGAAGACAACGCCTTCTTCCTTCGCATGATGAACTTCTTCTACTCTGGCCGGAAGTTCTGCTTCACTTCTTCTGTATATGATATGTACGTCTGCACCGAGTCTGAGAGCTGTCCTTGCCGCGTCCATGGCAACATTTCCGCCGCCCACAACTGCTACTTTCTTCCCTGCGATGATCGGTGTATCGTAGGAATCATCGAATGCTTTCATCAGATTACTTCTTGTCAGGTACTCGTTGGCAGAGAATACACCGTTTGAGTTCTCACCCGGGATTCCCATGAACATCGGAAGGCCTGCGCCCGAACCGATGAATACTGCCTCAAATCCCTCGTCTTCCATAAGCTGGTCGATGGTAGTGGATTTTCCGATAACTACGTTTGTCTCAAATTTTACGCCGAGCTCTTTAACTTTCTCGATCTCTTTCGCCACGACTTTCTCTTTCGGAAGACGGAACTCCGGAATACCGTATACAAGCACGCCGCCCAGTTCATGAAGAGCCTCGAACACTGTCACGTCGTAGCCTTTCTTTGCAAGATCACCGGCACAGGTAAGTCCGGACGGTCCCGAACCGATCACGGCTACTTTATGTCCGTTCTTAGTCTCTGCTCCCACCGGTTTGATGTCATTCTCTAGCGCATAGTCAGCCACGAATCTCTCAAGTTTACCGATTGATACAGGTTCACCTTTGATACCGCGGATACATTTCCCCTCGCACTGTGACTCCTGAGGACAGACACGTCCGCAGATTGCCGGAAGCGCACTGGACTTTCCGATCACTTTATACGCTTCTTCAATGTTACCTTCTTTTACTTCATGGATAAATGCCGGGATATCGATAGACACCGGACATCCGTCAACGCATTTCGCGTTTTTACAGTTCAGGCATCTTGCTGCTTCTTCCATGGCTTCTTCTCTATTATAACCGAGGCACACTTCATCAAAGTTTGTCGCACGTACCTTCGCATCCTGCTCTCTGACAGGCACTTTCTTTAATACATCTGCCATTATTCGTCACCTCCGCAATGTCCGCATCCGCCGTGATGAGTATCTCCCTCCAGAAGTTTCAGCATCGCACGGCCTTCTGCTGTCTTGTATGTCTGGCTTCTCTTCATCGCCTGATCAAAATCTACCAGATGTCCGTCAAACTCCGGTCCGTCTACGCAGGCAAATTTGATCTCATCGCCAACCTGAAGACGGCACGCTCCGCACATACCTGTCCCGTCTACCATGATCGGGTTCATGCTTACGATCGTCGGGATCTCCAGTTTCTTAGTCAGGAGGCAGACAAACTTCATCATGATCATCGGACCGATCGCAATACAGACATCGTATTTATTCCCGTTGTTTACAAGTTCCTCTACCATGGTAGTGACCATACCTGCATGTCCGTATGTACCGTCATCTGTACATGGATAATAATTTCCTGCAACAGCTTTCATCTCTTCTTCCAGGATCAGCATATCCTTTGTCTTTGAACCAACAATAACATCTGCCCTGATTCCGCGCTCATGAAGCCACTTTACCTGCGGATATACCGGCGCCGCTCCGACACCGCCCGCGACAAAAAGCATCTTCTTATTCTTAAGCTCATCGATATCCTCATTTACAAACTCAGACGGACATCCCAGCGGGCCTGTAAAGTCGCGGAAATAGTCTCCTTCTTTCAGACTGCTCATTTTAGTGGTAGAAGCCCCTACTTCCTGTACAACGATAGTAATCGTTCCCGCTTCTCTGTCATAATCGCAGATTGTAAGCGGAATACGTTCACCCTTCTCGTCCATCTTTACAATAACAAACTGCCCCGGCTGACAGTGCTGCGCAACACGTGGCGCATGCACGTCCATCAGAAAAATCTTATCGGCCAGTTTTTCTGCTTTCATTATCTGATACATGGTCTTCCTCCTTGAAAATTCACTCTTTCACTATAATACGCCATAAATCCCGTAATGGCAAGTAATTATAACATGCTTGCGGCTAATACTTCAATACTTGCTAATAGTTTTCATTTCCTGCATTCGCATATTAAAACGGGCCTGCCGTTTCCGGCTGACCCGTTTAATCACATTTTTATTCAATTGTCAGAGGATATTTTCCATATTATGTCAGAAATCTACCTCTGTTCCATAATATGTACATGTGAGAAGTTTCTCCATAGCAGCCGGATCAATAGCGCGTGGATTAGATCCTGTGCAGGCATCTCCAACAGCCAGCTCTGCAATGTGAGACACTTTCTCTTTAAATTCATCTTCGTTAATACCGAAATCTTTCAACGTCTTCGGAATATTCAGTTTCACATTGAACTCGTTGATCTTTTCTACGAGACTGTTGATAAGAGCTTTTTCTGATGTTCCGTCAAGTCCCATTCTGCGGGCAATTTCTGCATAGCGGCCTGCCGCTACAGGATCTTTTGCATTATATGCAATCACATACGGCAGGTAGATCGCGTTAGCACATCCGTGCGGTATATGTCCTGTGGAAAATGCAGCGCCTGTCTTGTGAGCCATGGAGTGAACGATTCCAAGAAGCGCATTTGAGAACGCCATTCCTGCAAGGCACTGCGCGTAGTGCATCTGTTCTCTTGCGTCCATATTGCAGTTATAGGATGCCGGCAGGTAATCAAGCACCATTTCAATCGCCTGCAGCGCAAGCGGATCTGTGAACGGTCCGTGGAGTGTGGATACATATGCTTCAATCGCATGTGTAAGAGCGTCCATCCCTGTGTAGGCAACCTGTTTTACCGGAAGTCCGGATACAAGGTCAGGGTCTACGATAGCAACGTCCGGTGTAATGTTGAAGTCAGCAAGAGGATATTTTACACCTGTCTGATAGTTTGTAATAACTGAAAATGCTGTGACTTCTGTCGCTGTTCCGGATGTTGACGGGATTGCGGCAAATTTTGCTTTCTGTCTCAGCTCAGGGAAATTAAATGGTGTGCAGAGATCCTCAAATGATGTATCCGGATACTCGTAAAATGCCCACATAGCTTTTGCGGCATCGATCGGGGAACCACCGCCCATGGATACGATCCAGTCAGGCTCAAAAGCGCGCATTGCCTCAGCGCCTTTCATAACTGTCTCAACAGACGGATCAGGTTCTACGCCCTCAAATACTTCTACTTCCATGCCAGCTTCTTTCAGATAGTTTACTGCCCTGTCAAGAAATCCCTGACGTTTCATGGAACCGCCGCCCACGACAAGCATAGCCTTTTTCCCTTTCAAGTTTTTCAGCTCTTCCAGACATCCTTTTCCATGATAGATGTCTCGTGGTAAACAAAATCTGCTCATAACCTGCATCTCCTTTGATATTTATTGTTATTTTTTTAACATAGTCATTATACATCAAATCTCATAAAAAAACAACCCATGTATTGGTAAAAATACATAATTTTTTTACCAATACATGGGTAATATTCACCATTTTCAACACACTCAAAGTCTGTCTTTAATCTGTTGTGATATAATTCCTTGTCGTCATCTCTGTCGCCTTTCCATTCTGGTCATTGACGAGTATCGCATTAAAAATGGTCTGTGTATTTTCCGGCATATCGACCGGTCCTGTATATTTTTCCGTAGAAGAAGACTCAGGATCCGGTGTTGAGCCATCCATCGTGTAATATGCAGTATAACCTTCCGGCACTGTTATCGTTATCTGAGTAGGTTCTGTATACTGTCCGGTTGACGGAGTCACAGCAGGCGCATTTACAATGGGGAATTCAATTGTATATGTAGCTGAAGCTACAGTACTTGGAATCCCATTTGCATTAACTGCAATAGCCCGTATCTCAACTTTCCCCTCTGTCTGTATAAGAACCGGTTCTTCATATTTTGTGCCAGTCTCAACTGTCGGATCAGTTCCGTCAGTCGTATAATAGATATCCCCGCCTGTCTCAGAAGTAATCATGATTTGCTGTACTTCATTGTAAGTGCCTTCTTCCGGTGTAAATACCGGTGCCGAAGAGAGATAAGATGAAACTGCACTTAATACATTCTGATCTTCACAGTCCTCGAGCAGTGCAGACACTTTTGCCGGCTGCTCCGTCTCCATATAAAACTCAATCGCTGCACGATAGATTTCTACGTTGGTTGGCTGCGTCTCTATTGCAGAAAGAAATACATCTTCCGCGCTCTCGTAATCATCCTGGTCCACGTATATCTCCGCATAACCGGTATAAGCATCCGGCCGCGATCTGTCCTTGCTGATGGCACGGTTAAAATAATTCTCGGCCGCATCATAGTCGCCGCTCTGTATTGCCTGATATCCCTTATTGACCATAGAAGTATAAGAGTTCACATATACAAGATAAACTCCGGCAATAATCAGAGCAAGCAGTATAAACAATGTTATCAGCAGTTTTCTCCTCTTACGCTTCGCAGCTTCAAGCCTTTTCTGCTGACGAAGACGACGCAGTTCCGCAGTATCCTGTCGCTGGGTACGCATAGCCCCTGTATTTCGCTTCTGCCCGCGCAGCTCACCTGTCCCCTGTTGCTTTCGCTGCAGTTCATCAGTGCCGCGCCCGACATTTCCTGATGTCTTTCTGCTGCCGGAACGTCTTCTCTGGTCCCTTATACGGTCCATTTCTTCCCGGCTCAGGACTCTGGTCGAATTGACATTCTTTGTCCTGTCATCCCGTCTGTATCTTCTGATATCATCCGTCTGTATCTGACGAGTAGCGCCCTCTACAGAGCCTTTGACTTCTCTGGCAAGAACGTCGTCCAGCGGATTGTAATCCGGTACGATCTGCACTTCAGTTCCGCATCTCGGGCAGACCATTTGATCATCCGGAATCATTGCCCCGCAATGGCTGCATCTCATGGTCTTTCCTCCTGAGTACGTATCGTTTCCACACAATTATTCATCAACATCGCAATTGTCATCGGTCCGACACCCCCAGGTACTGGTGTAATTGCCGATGTATGTGGTTCCACATCAGCAAAATCCACATCACCACAGAGATGATTGTTCTCGTCTCTGTGCATTCCCACATCGATGACTACTGCGCCTTCTTTCACATAATCAGCAGTAATATACTGTCTTTTTCCTATAGCGACGATAAGTATATCCGCCCTTTTCGTCACTTCTTTCAGATTCTTTGTCCGGGAATGTGTCACAGTCACAGTTCCGTTCTCTCTGAGCAAAAGCGCCGCCATCGGTTTTCCGACTATATTACTTCTCCCGACTATCACGCACTCTTTCCCTTCGATCTCGATTCCCGAACGCTTCAAAAGCTGAATAATCCCTGCCGGTGTACAGGATAAAAATCCTTTCTCACCGATCCACAGACGTCCCACACTGACCGGATGAAAACCGTCTACATCTTTCTCCGGAGAAATGGTCCGGATGATCTTATCCTCATCTATGTGTTCCGGAAGCGGCAGCTGCACAAGGATGCCGTTCACCTCGTCATCCTCGTTTAGTTCCTCCACTAGAGAAACCAGTTCTTCCTCCGTTGTCGACTCCGGAAGCTCATATGCCTTTGACCGGATACCGATATAGGCACATGCTTTCTTCTTGTTATTGACATAGACTGAAGATGCAGGATCGTCCCCCACCTGTACGACTGCAAGGCAGGCACTCTTTCCTGCGGCATTTAACTTCAGTACCTCTTCTTTCAGCTCGTCTTTGATCTGTTTTGAAATCTTCTTCCCATCAATTAGCTGTGACATTGACTTCTCCTTTTATCTAAAACAGTCCTGTGATCTTACCGTCTTCTGTAACATCGATGCCGTTCGCCGCCGGCACTTTCGGCAGTCCGGGCATTGTCATGACTGCGCCTGTAAGAGCAACTACAAATCCCGCACCGGCGCTCACATATACTTCACGGATATGAATATCAAATCCTTCTGGTCTTCCCAGCTTTTTAGCATCATCAGAAAGAGAATACTGATTCTTTGCCATGCAGACCGGGAAATTTGCAAATCCAAGAGACTCGATCCGGTCAATCTGTCTCTGAGCTGCCGGCTCATAAACAACTCCGTCAGCGCCATATATCTCTTTCGCAATCTTCTCGATTTTTTCGCGGATCGACAGCTCATCACTGTAAAGAGGATGGAAGCTGCTTTCCTTATTGTCCAGAGTTTCAAGTACTTTCTGAGCAAGAGCAATGCCGCCCTCTCCGCCTTTTTCCCATACTTCCGAGAGCTCGAACTCACATCCTCGCTCTTCGCAGAACTTACGGATATATTCATTCTCCGCCTCTGTATCTGTCACAAAAGAGTTCAGTGTTACGATCACAGGTACACCGTACTTCTGTATATTTTCAATATGTTTTTCAAGATTGACAATTCCTTTTGCAAGAGCATCTAGGTTTTCTTCTGCCAGATCGCTCTTTGCAACTCCTCCATTATACTTCAAAGCACGGACTGTTGCAACCAGAACTACTGCATCCGGCTTCAGGCCTGCCATTCGGCATTTAATATCAAAGAACTTCTCGGCTCCCAGATCTGCCCCGAACCCTGCTTCTGTGATCGTAATATCACTCAGCTTCATAGCCATCTTGGTAGCTCTCACACTGTTACATCCGTGAGCGATATTGGCAAACGGACCGCCGTGGACGAGCGCCGGCGTATGTTCCAGTGTCTGGATAAGATTTGGCTTGATCGCATCTTTTAACAGCGCTGCCATGGCTCCGGTCGCTTTCAGATCATCTGCAGTGACAGGCTCGCCGTTGAAATTGTAGGCCACAATAATTCTTCCAAGACGTTCCTTGAGATCCGCAAGATTATCAGCCAGACAGAGGATCGCCATAATTTCTGAGGCAACGGTGATAACAAAATGATCCTCGCGTACCATGCCGTCCATTTTATTTCCCAGACCGACAACAACATTTCGAAGCACGCGGTCATTCATATCGAGACATCTCTTCCATACGACCTGTCTTGGATCGATTCCGAGTGCATTTCCCTGCTGGATATGATTGTCAAGCATTGCTGCCAGAAGATTATTGGCAGAAGTAATCGCATGAAAGTCGCCTGTAAAATGGAGGTTCAGATCCTCCATTGGTACTACCTGCGCATATCCGCCGCCGGCAGCCCCTCCTTTAATACCGAAGCATGGACCGAGTGAAGGCTCGCGGAGTGCGATCAAAGCTTTTTTGTTCAGCTTTGCCATCGCCTGTCCGAGCCCTACCGTGGTCGTTGTCTTTCCTTCTCCTGCCGGCGTCGGATTGATTGCCGTCACAAGGACCAGCTTTCCATCCTCATTGTCTTTGATCTTCTCCCACAGGTCGTCGGAAAGTTTCGCCTTATATTTCCCATAAAATTCAAGATCATCTTCCTCTATGCCTATTGTCGCCGCCACATCCCTGATATGTTCCAGTTTAGCTTCCTGTGCGATCTCAATATCTGTTTTCATCCTGTCTCCTCCTCTTTTCATTTGTTATCTGTTAACTGTTGTTACCGAGATATTCCTCAAATTCCTCTTTTGACATCAGGACTTTACGTGGTTTCGTCCCTTCTTCCGGGCCCACCACACCGGCCTCAGCAAGCTGATCCATGATCCTTGCAGCCCGGTTGAACCCGATTTTAAACATTCTCTGAAGCATTCCGATAGATGCTTTTTCTTTATCTATGATGAGCTTTCCTGCTTCGATAAAATATGTATCTTTATCATCCCCGCCCTCGCCGGCAGATGTACTGCCGGATACCGGAATATTTGTATTCATATGTTCTTCCAGTTCATCATTATAAGCAGTGCTTCCGCTGTTGCTGACCAGGTAATCCGCGACATCCTGTACCTCTTTGTCAGAGACGAAGGATCCCTGAACACGTACCGGCTTTGGATAACCGGCAGGATAAAAGAGCATATCCCCTTTGCCGAGCAGCTTCTCTGCGCCGTTCATGTCTATGATCGTCCTTGAATCCACACCGGACGTAACTGAAAATGCGATCCTGGACGGCATATTTGCCTTGATCAGTCCCGTAATGACATTGACCGAAGGTCTCTGCGTAGCCACGACAAGATGCAGCCCTGCTGCTCTGGCAAGCTGTGCCAGTCGGCAGATCGCGCCTTCAACTTCGCCGGGTGCCACCATCATAAGGTCTGCAAGCTCATCGATGATGATAACGATCTGCGGAAGTTTCTTTTTAATTTCATCGCCGGTTTCGCCTTTTTCGACTTTTGCATTAAATCCCTTCAGGTCTCTTACATTGTATTCTGCAAAGAGCTTGTAACGTTTTTCCATCTCAGCCACGGCCCAGTTAAGAGCCCCTGCCGCTTTCTTAGGATCCGTCACAACCGGGATCATCAGATGCGGGATTCCGTTATATACGCTCAGCTCAACAACCTTTGGATCCACAAGGATCAGTTTCACCGAATCCGGATCTGCCTTGTATATGATACTCATGATCAGTGTATTGATACATACAGACTTTCCGGAGCCTGTAGCACCGGCAACGAGCAGATGCGGCATCTTGGCGATGTCAGCCACGACTACTTTTCCGGCAATATCTTTACCCACAGCGAATGTGATCGGCGATGTACTTGCCTTAAATTCCTTTGACTCAAGAAGATCGCGGAGCATTACTGCTGTATTTTCCTTGTTAGGGACTTCAATACCGACTGCTGCTTTTCCCGGAATAGGAGCTTCGATCCTCAGATCGGCAACCGCAAGATTCAATTTAATGTCATCTGCCAATCCTACGATTTTGCTGACCTTGACTCCCTGATCAGGCTGAAGTTCATAGCGGGTAACAGACGGACCACAGCTTGCATTCGTTACATGGACGCCCACACCGAAATTCTGCAGTGTCTGTTCCAGCTTCAGCGCGGTTGCACGCAGATGACTGTCGGAATCTCCTCCGCTCTTTTTCCCGCGCTTCAACAGACTGAGCGGCGGCGTATGGTAGACAGGTTTCTCCTTTTCCTGTTCTTTTTCTACGATTGCCGCTACATTTTCTGTCTCAGCCGAAACTTCAGCAGCCTCTTTTGCCCTGCTGCGGCGTTTTGCAGACTTATCAACGTCAGCCGCCGTATCCTCCTGACGGAAAAGCTCTCCGGTCTGTCCGGATTCATTCCCTATACCGTCATCCGCCATCTCATCTGGCACAAATTCCTGCGGTTCTGCACGGCTGATCACAAAAGTATTCTCCTCTTCCATCTGCGGAATCTCATCATCCGCAAAATCTTCCGGGATCAGTTCATACACATCAGGGGATTTTCTCTTTCCTCTTTTCTTCGTATCCGGTGTATCATCTTCCCCGCCAAGTGTTGTTGCAAAGGAAACTCCCGACACCTTGTGATCGCTGCGTCTGTCTTCTCTTTTTCTTTCACTTTTTGCCCGTGGCTTCGCTGTCCTCTGCCGCTCTTCTTTTTCTTTCGCGCGGATCGCAGCTGTCTCCTGCCTCTTTTTCTTAGCGTCCTCATATGCTTTTCTGCTCTGCCGTCCGAGCGGAGCGAGCAGAGATTTCTCTGTGATGAGAATAATACATATAACAGACAGTATGATCAGAACAACATAAGTTCCTATGATTCCGATCAAAGGACAGAGCAGACTGACCAGACATCCGCCTGTCAGTCCTCCGGCATTTCTGTGTTCGCTTGCCTCTGTATAATACGAAAGCAGCGATGCTCTCGGTGTATAAGAATTAAATATCAGTTCCAGAATAGCTGTGATGAACAGAAACAGCATAATCGCCGCTGCAATCTTAATATAGGCATGTGTATTCCCCTTATTCGAAATGAGAAATGCGGCCAGTCCAAAGATTACGAAAGGCAGAAGATATGCCATAAACCCGAATAATCCAAAAAATACGGATGATACCGCCTCCCCTGCGATTCCTCCGACACCAAAATTGCTGAGAACCAGCAAAATACATACAGCCAGTACGGCAAGTATAATTATCTCTCCCCTGATTTCTGAATTTTGCTGACCTTTCTTCGGTCTGCTCTTTGAATTCTTACGGCTCTTCGTCGATTTAGCAGCCATATAATTCCCCCTTAGTAATTTAAACATACTAGATTTAGTATAGCATCATTTGAAAATTGTGTCATTATATTTTTTCTTACGTTCGTTTTCTCTCTTCAATCAGCTCATGAAGCTTCCGAAACGCCTGACTGATCCCGCCAACCTCGTCGATCAGCCCTTCCCTCACAGCCTCTTCTCCCTCAAGCATCGTACCTACATCTTTCACAAGCTGCGTGGAATCCAGCATCAGTTCCAGCAGCCGCTCCTGACTGATTTTTGAATGAGACGAGATGAAGCGGGCTATCCGGTCCTGTGTCTTTTCCATATTACGGTAGCTCTGGATCACTCCGATAAACATTCCAGTAGAGCGCACCGGATGTACGATCATCGTACCGGTAGGGACGATAAAAGAGTAATCTGCCGATACCGCCAGAGGTCCGCCTATTGAATGGCTGCCGCCCAGCACGAGCGATACGGTCGGTTTACTCAAAGATGCGATCATTTCGGCAATTGCAAGTCCTGCTTCCACATCGCCTCCCAGTGTATTGAGCAGGATAAGAATCCCCTCTGTATTATCATCTTCCTCGGCCTCTGCAAGTCTGGGCAGAAGATGTTCATATTTTGTTGCTTTCGTATTTCCGGATACTGCCTCGTGCCCTTCTATCTCCCCTATGATCGTCAAAAGCTGAATTCCGTGCCTTGAGTGTCCATTTCCAAGATCTAGAGTACCTGTTTCCTTAATTTCTTCATTTTCGTCATTTCTCTTTTTTTGGGCGTCTTCATTCCCTTCTCTTCCTGCAGCGCTTAGCGCATTGATTTCTTCTGTCTGTCTTCTGTTCATCTCCATATATATTCTGCCTTTCTGTCAAACTGTTTATGGAGATTAGTATTGAAGAAACCCGCTGATTTTATACGAAAAGATGGTACGGATGCAGATTGTATACATCCATACCATCTTCAAATCACTCCAGCGCCTGAGCTACATCGGCTATGATATCCTCTACATTTTCAATGCCGACACTAAATCGGATAAGATCAGGCTGTACGCCTGCCTCAAGAAGCTCCTGCTCGTTCATCTGGCGGTGTGTATGGCTCGCCGGATGCAGCACGCAGCTTCTCGCATCAGCCACATGAGTCACGATAGCAACCATCTTCAGTTTATCCATCATCTCGACAGCTGCGTCTCTGCCACCTTTCAGCCCGAAAGTCAGCACTCCGCATGTACCGTTCGGCATATATTTCTGGGCCAGATCGTAATACTTATCTCCCGGCAGTGACGGGTAGCTCACCCATGCAACTTTCTCGTGATTCTTCAGGTATTCAGCAACTTTGAGCGCATTCTCGCAGTGGCGCGGCATTCTCAGATGCAGTGTCTCCAGTCCGATATTCAGCAGGAACGCATTCTGCGGCGCCTGGATTGAACCAAGGTCTCGCATAAGCTGCGCGGTCGCTTTTGTAATATACGCGCCTTTTCCGAATTTCTGGGTATAGACAATGCCATGATATGTCTCATCCGGCGTTGTAAGTCCCGGGAACTTCCCGGCATTTGCTTCCCAGTCGAAATTACCACTGTCTACGATAGCTCCTCCCACACATGCAGCATGTCCGTCCATATATTTTGTAGTGGAGTGTGTCACGATATCAGCTCCCCACTCAAACGG
Source organism: Mediterraneibacter catenae (assembly GCF_008691045.1). GTDB lineage: Bacteria > Bacillota > Clostridia > Lachnospirales > Lachnospiraceae > Mediterraneibacter > Mediterraneibacter ornithocaccae. Next base: position 141,034 of record NZ_VMSO01000002.1, on the reverse strand, counting down.
ACGGCAGTTGATCGGTGTTGCAAATGTGTTATCCACAATAAACGGAACTCCGTGTGCGTGAGCTGCCTTTGCAAATTTTTCAAAATCAAGGACGACCAGTGCCGGATTGGCGATCGACTCGCCGAACACAGCTTTTGTATTGTCCCTGAAAGCCGCCTCCAGCTCTTCTTCTGTACAGTCCGGATCAACAAAAGTTGCCTCAACTCCCATCTTTTTGATCGTATGGGCATAGAGATTATATGTACCGCCGTACAGTGCAGACGCACATACGATGTGATCTCCGGCCTGAGCGATATTCATGATCGCATAGAAGTTTGCCGCCTGTCCGGAGGAAGTCAGCATAGCAGCCACTCCGCCTTCCAGGTCGCAGATTTTTGCAGCCACAGCATCATTGGTAGGATTCTGGAGTCTCGTATAGAAATATCCGGATTCCTCCAGGTCAAACAGACGTCCCATCTGCTCGCTGCTCGTATAACGGAATGTTGTGCTCTGATAGATTGGAAGAACTCTCGGTTCTCCATTATCCGGCTCATATCCTGACTGTATACATTTTGTCTCGATTCTGTAATCACTCATCTGTCTGTTCCTCCCGTAATTTATGAATACAAATATTCCTTTTCGAGGCTGCGTACCATGCTGATATACAGCTCTTTACATTTATCTTTCTCGTCTTCTTCGATCAGGCGGATGCATCGGCTCAAATATTCTTCCCAGATACCGCGGTAAATATTATCTGCATCCTCCTGCCTGTCGATCCGTTTCACGATCGTCGGAGCTATGTTATAATACTCTTCTACGATCCGGCGCCCTTCCTCTGTTTCCGACAGGTAACCGTCGCGATATGCCCTCAGTGTGTTCAGTTCATAACAGTCGTCCGGCTTATCCATACTCCTGCATACAGCAGTCGTAATATAACAGAAGATTCCTTTCTTAAAACCGCCTCTGATACTGTCATAGGTAGAGTGTCCGATCTTATACTCGGGCATTTTTTCATTCCACACTTCTACCATCCGTTCAGTCAGAGTCTTCGCCTGAAGAGAAGGGATCTCTCCGATCAGAGGGACAAAATACGACACCATATTCATCTTATGATCAAGCGCCGCCAGATCCCGTTTCCTTTTTGAACTGATCTTGTCCAGTTCACCGCAGACATATTCCGGAATACAGGCGGCGATGCGTTCCAGCCCGTCCTCCGTTCTGTCACAGATCCCCGCTGTCTCTTCCAGCAGATCCGCGTACTTTGATTTGAGAGATTCCATATACTTTTCATAGCTTGACTTATGAAATTCATATTCCAGAGCCACGTCGTAAAGTTCTCTCAGATTCTCCAGAAGTCTGTCTGTCTCCATACTGATATTCCTCTATTCATTCCAGTTGTGATATACGTCCTGGACATCGTCGTCCTCTTCGAGGAGATCTAATGTCTTCTGGATATTCTTGATATCTTCCTCAGATGTAAGCTCTACATATGTCTGTGGGATCATCGTCACCTCTGCCTGTGCCATTGCGATGCCCTCTTCCTCGAGTTTCAGACGTACGTCACTGAATGTATCCGGTGCAGTAAGGATCTCATAACTCTCCTCGTCCTCAGTGAAATCCTCAGCGCCCGCGTCCAGTGCAAGCATCATCAGTTCGTCCGCATCCATGTCGCAGTCTTCTTTTGCAACGAATATCTGTCCTTTTTCATCAAACATGAAAGACACACAGCCCGGAGTTCCTACATTTCCGCTTCCTTTTGTAAATGCATTTCTCACATTTGACGCAGTCCTGTTCTTATTGTCTGTAAGCGTTTTTACAATGATCGCCGTTCCGTTCGGCCCGTACCCTTCATATGTAATATGCTCATAGTTGTCGCCGGAACCTTCTCCTGCCGCTTTCTTGATATTTCTTTCGATCGTATCATTCGGCATATTGTTCGACTTTGCTTTTGCGATCACGTCACGCAGCCTGCTGTTATTGGCAGGATCCGGACCGCCGCCCTCTTTTACTGCTACTGCCAGCTCACGCCCGATCTTCGTGAAGATCTTTCCCTTAGCAGCATCGTTTTTCTCTTTCTTATGTTTGATATTGGCAAATTTTGAATGTCCTGACATAAATTCTCCTCTTTTCTTACTTGTATATACTGCGCATTTCTGCGCACATTATGCTTTTCAATTTTATCATTCTTTTTGTATTCTGTAAAGAAGTCTGTTTGAACCGTACTATGTAGTGAGTTCCAGACTGACTCTGATCGCCTGATCGACTTTGCGCATCATAGTTCCGTCTATGTGGCATACATATTCCCGAAGCCTTTGTTTGTCGATCGTGCGGATCTGCTCGAGCAGGATCACAGAGTTTTTCACTATCCTGTAGTCTCTTGTACTTATCTCGATATGAGTCGGCAGTTTAGCTTTATTCATCTTGGACGTGATTGCCGCGCATATAATTGTAGGGCTGTGTTTGTTTCCTACATTATTCTGTATTACAAGGACCGGCCGGATGCCGCCCTGCTCTGACCCTACCACCGGGCTTAAGTCGGCATAATAAATGTCTCCTCTTCTGATCATCAATTTATTCACACTCCGATTCATTTACTTACTAAATGCATATCGCATACTTCAGTATTCCCTTATTCATCGGATGTATTCAATGATCTGCGGCATTGCGGGCCCGTCAATGTAAATCCTGTTATTCGCGGATCTTTCCGTCGCGTTTGTACACTCTCGGGATACGCTTGCCTAGACAACAGACAAATTCATAGTTAAATCTCCCGCTCAATCCGGCCAAATCTTCTACCCGGATTCTCTCTCCGCCGTCTTCTCCGATCAGTGTGACCTGGTCCATAAACTTTGTTTCCGGAATATCGGTCACATCGACCATAAACTGGTCCATACATACACGCCCCAGAATGCGTGCCTTTTTCCCGTGAATGAGCACATATCCTTTATTTGACAGAGATCTGGGGTAACCGTCCCCGTATCCTACCGGTATTGTAGCAACCCGCATTTCCTTCTGTGCTGTAAATGTGCCCCCATAACTGATAGAAGTTCCCGGAGCAACATCTTTGACATAGGTTACATGGCTGATCAGGCTCAGGGCCGGTTTCAGATCTACCGCTTCTTTATCTACCTCATCAGACGGATACATTCCGTACGTCGAGATACCAGCTCTCGCAAGATCATGCCGCATTTCCGGAAGATCGATGATTCCCGCGCTGTTATCGCAGTCATAATACTGGATAGACACGCCTCGTTTCTCCGTCTCTTCCTTCATCCACATGAAGCGTTCGTGCTGCTCCAGCGTATAAGTCTTATCTCTCTCATCTGCCTTGGCAAAATGGGTAAACATTCCCTCAAGTTCAACATTGGGAAGTCTGCTGATCCGCTCGATAGCATCCGCACTTTTCGCGTTCACAGGAAATCCGATCCGTCCCATTCCCGTATCAATTTTAATATGGAGACAAACTGTTTTTCCCAGTCTCACCGCTTCCTCAGATATCGCATCCGCCATCTCTTCTGTATATACCGCCGGCCGGATATCATAGCGGATCATCTCTTCATACTGATCCGGAAATATGCATCCCAATACGAGGATCGGTTTCTTTATACCATGTTCCCTTAGTTCGACAGCCTCTTCCAGGCATGCCACCGCATATCCCCACACATAAGGAAATTCCTCAAACATCTCCGCAATGGGGACGGCACCGTGTCCGTATCCGTCTGTCTTTACGACTGCGATCAGCCGGGCTCCGTCACCGATCCTGTTTTTCATCTGTTCCATGTTATACGCAATGGCGTCGAGATCGATCTCGGCGCACACACGATTATGCTGTTTCATTTTCTGTATCTCTCCTGTGATTCTCTTCGTTATTTTTCATACATCTCCCGATCCCTGCGATCAGATCACGGGCAAGCATACTGTAGCTGCCTTTTTCCTCCCGTGCCTCATCGCCGCCGCATGCATGAAGATACACACCGAGCGCAGCGCTTTCATATGCACTCATCCCCTGGGCCGAAAGCCCGGTGATCACTCCTGCCAGGACATCCCCTGCCCCTGCTTTCGCCATGCCGCTGTTTCCGGCCAGATTTAAAAACGGATGATTTCCTTTTGATTTTACAATAGTCCGGCTGTCTTTGAGCACACATACAGCCGGATATCTGTCTGTAAACTCCCTGACTATATCCATTCTCCTGTCGGCGATCTCAGTAACAGAAATGCCTGTAAGACGGGACATTTCTTTCATATGCGGTGTGAGAATGAGCGGAGCCTGTATCTGTTCCAGAAGATTCATCTTCCTGCTGAGAAGATTCAGTCCGTCCGCATCTATAATACAGGGAACTCGTACCTTGCTGAGCACACCTTCGAGAAGCATTTCCGAAACCTCTCCTGTTCCGAGTCCACATCCTATACAGACAACGTCCGCCCATTCAAGCAGATGTATAAGCTGCCCGTCATCATACTCCTGGTAGCAGGATATGATCGCCTCGGGCAGAAGCTCCTGCAGGATACTCCTGTTTTCCTGAGCTGTATAGATCTGCACCAGTCCTGCTCCGACAGTGTATGCTGCTTTTGCCGAAAGATAGGCAGCTCCTGCCATACCGCTGCTTCCCGTGATCATAAGGACCTTGCCGTAGCTCCCCTTATGTGAGTCAGGGTTCCTCTCGGGCAGAAGCCCTGGAATATCTGCGCGGTCATATGTGATGCACACCTCTTCATCAGATGCAAATATTTCCGGATCTATGCCGATCGGTACCGCCAGAGTATCTCCCGCGTAATATTTTCCCGGGTACATCTCACATCCTGCCTTCACACACGCCATTGCCACTGTAAGATCTGCCCTGAATGCAGTTCCCAATATGCGGCCCGAAGCCGCACTCACTCCAGACGGAATGTCAACTGCCACCTTCTCACACTCCCAGGCATTCATCCATTCGATAATATCCGCATATTTTCCGCTGATTTCCCTGCTCAGTCCCACACCGAACACAGCGTCTATTATAACAGTATATTCTTCCTCCGGGATTTCAGTGAATATCCTGATCCCGAGATTTTCAGCAATCCTTTTCTGGACGCCGCATTCTCTGCTCATGGAAGCTTCACGTCCGGCAAAGAGGATATGCGCTTGTGTGCCCTCCTCTGTCAGCAGCCTTGCAACGGCAAAACCGTCCCCGCCATTATTGCCGCTCCCGCATACCACCAGTGCGCGGGACGTGTCAATCCCGTGTATATGCATTGTTTCTACGGTTTTCAACGCGGCACGCTCCATGAGTACCAGAGATGGAATGCCCACATTTTCGATCGTGTGCCTGTCTGCAGCGCTCATCTGAGTTCCGTTCGGAAGATATCTCATAATCTTATCACCGCTCCTTTTCATGCTATACTCGCAATATACCCCGCAGCAAGCTGCGGGGTCATTCATCTGATTCTTATTTTTTTCGTGATTCTTTACGACGGCTGATATTATAGGAGAGCTGCATCAGACTGTCTGAAAGATGTACACTCTCAACAACCACATCCTTCGGCAGTGTCAGATCAGTATGTGCGAAATTCCAGATTGCCTTGATTCCGTTTGCCACAAGAATATCAGCCACTTCAACCGCTTTTGTCTTTGGTATCGTAAGCGCTGCAATCTCGATGTCATTATTCGCCAGGAAATCGACAAGTTCATCCATCATACGCACCTGTACGCTCCGGATCGACATCCCCTCCAGCCTGGGATTTACATCAAACAGACTCTTCAAAATGAAGCCGCTTCTCTCAAATGAAGCGTAATTAGCAAGTGCCTGTCCGAGATTTCCTGCTCCTATGATAATAAAATTGTGTGTTTTATCAAGCCCCAATATTTTTCCAATCTCAGTATACAGATATTTCACGTTATATCCGTATCCCTGTTGTCCGAATCCTCCGAAATTATTGAGATCCTGTCGGATCTGTGACGCCGTCACATGCATTTTCTTGCTCAGATCATTGGAAGATATACGCTCTACTCCCTCCTCCAGAAGATCTCCAAGATACCTGTGATATCTCGGCAGCCGGGAAATAACTGCACGGGATATTTTTCTATGCTCCAAATCTTACTTACCACCTTCCACCGCATGGCAATCCTCCAGTCACAATCTTCAGCCTGCTACGGATGGAATTGCTCTTCTATGCGCACCTTTTTATTTATATTCTGTTTTATTATATAAAATAGACAAACTTCTGTCAATTTTTACTTTAAATTAACAGGGCGATATATTTCTTTTTAATCAGTGGTCGGACACTCGTTTTCTTCAAGCGATTTTTTCTTGTTTTTTCGGGCATTTCAGTTATAATGGATATCTGAGAGGAGGAGTACCACTATGATACTCGCATGCCATAATATTGAAAAATCTTTCGGCGAACGCGTGATCGTCCGGGCAGGTTCGTTTCACATAGAGGAACGCGAAAAAGCTGCTCTGGTCGGTATAAACGGCGCCGGCAAGTCTACTATATTAAAAATGATAATGAATGAAGAATCACTTGATGGCGGTGATATTATCCTTGCAAAAGGAAAAACGATCGGCTATCTCGCACAGCATCAGAATATGATTCCTGATGGAACGATCTATGATGAAGTCCGTTCTGCAAAATCTGACATTATTGAGATGGAACAGCGCATACGTTCTGTAGAACTGGAGCTGAAATCACTTTCCGGAAATGAGCTGGAAAGCCGTCTTGAAACATACAATCGTCTTCAATCTGAATTTGAGGCGCGCAACGGATATGCCTGCGAGAGCGAAATCGTCGGCGTACTCAAAGGTCTTGGATTTTCTGAAGAGGATTTCAGCAAGAAGACGGATACGCTTTCCGGCGGTCAGAAAACCCGTGTTGCACTCGGTAAATTACTGCTCACCAATCCGGATATCCTGCTTCTGGACGAGCCCACGAATCATCTTGACTTAAACTCTATTGCCTGGCTGGAGACTTATCTGATCAATTATCCTGGCGCTGTATTTATCGTGTCCCACGACCGGTATTTCTTAAATCGTGTCGTGACAAAAGTTGTAGAGATTGAAAACGGTGAGATCAGGATGTACATGGGGAACTACAAAGCTTATTCGGAAAAAAAGCAGCAGCTCCGCGACGCACGCCTGAAGGAATACTATAACCAGCAGAGAGAGATAAAACATCAACAGGCAGTAATCGAAAAACTGAAGTCTTTTAACAGGGAAAAATCTATCCGCCGGGCTGAAAGCAGGGAAAAGATGCTGGAAAAAATCACTCCTGTCGAGAAACCGGTCGAGATCAATACCGAGATGCACTTTACACTGGAGCCGTCCTGTGTCAGCGGAAACGATGTACTTACCGTGGAACATCTCGCGAAACAATTTGACGGTCAGGTGCTCTTTTCAGATGTCAGCTTCGAGATCAAACGCGGGGAACATGTAGCAATTATCGGGGATAACGGCACTGGTAAGACTACGCTTCTGAAAATACTGAATCAGGTCCAGCGTGCCGATACAGGTTCGTTCACACTGGGAGCCAAAGTGCGAATCGGATATTATGATCAGGAGCACCACGTGCTCCATGACAGTAAAACAATATTCGAAGAGATCTCAGATGATTATCCGACACTGAACAACACACAGATCCGCAATACGCTGGCTGCATTCCAGTTTACAGGAGATGAAGTTTTCAAAGAGATCCGTTCCCTGAGCGGCGGGGAGAAAGGACGTGTCTCTCTTGCAAAACTCATGCTCTCCGAGGCAAACTTCCTGATCCTTGACGAGCCTACGAACCATCTGGATATCGCATCAAAAGAAATACTGGAGGAGGCGCTGAACAACTACAGCGGGACCGTCCTCTATGTATCCCATGACAGATATTTCATCAACAGTACGGCCTCAAGGATACTGGAACTGGTCAATCAGACCTTTGTAAACTATATCGGAAATTACGACTATTATCTGGAGAAAAAAGAAGAACTCACCCGCGCATATGCAGCAGGCAGTGGCAGCATCTCCGGCTCCGCCGGACAAACCGCCGGCGCTCCTTCTATTTCCACTGCTCCAGACACATCTGCGTCAGCTGCCGCTGTTCAGCCCGGCTCAAAACTCAGCTGGCAGGAACAGAAAGAACAGCAGGCAAAAGAACGCAAGCGCAAAAATGATCTGAAGAAAACCGAGGAAGAGATCAGCCGTATCGAAGACAGGAACGCACAGATCGACCACGAGATGACACTCGAAGAAGTCTACTCTAACTCAGTTAAATGCCAGGAACTTGCAGAAGAACATGCAGCAAATGAAAAACGGCTGGAAGAACTCTATGAAATGTGGGAGACTCTCGCAGAGTGAAATTCCGGATTTATCTGACTGAGAAAGAGTCCGCCGGGAGGTATGTATTGTTATCGCACACGTTTTCACTCGGTCGCGGCGTAGCGGTACATAAGAGCGCAGAAGACGCGCTCTAAGTGCCGACGCCGCTCCAACGGTGCGTACACAATACATACCTCCCGGCTGCTTTCTTTCCCATCCCGAAAATCGAATTCCAAACGGAAGGAACAAAGCCGGATCTTTTTCGACTAAGATTCCTTTTCTATCGATAAGCAGAAAAGATTCTGTAAATAATTGTTGAGCTGTCAATCGTTACGATGAGGCTCCGATCTCTTCTTGTTTGTATGAGGATTTATCGAACTGGTTCATGGATGAGAAAGCGTAGAAAAGCAGGCAGATACAGCCGATTTGATGCGCATTCCGCGGACAGAGGAAGAGTGATTCCGGCGACTTTGGAAGAATATTAGAGGAACTTAAAAGCAGGGCGATTGCTAGTTCCTGTTATATTCTGTAACTGGAGTCAGAATCACTCTTTCTCTGTCTGCGGATATGTGAGTTAACTGTACTGTATTCATCTGCTTTGTGCTGTTTTTCTATTATGAACCAGTTCGACAAATCCGAAGTTTATCTCTTATTCCCCATACAGAACACCGCTACTACTCCCGGTCCTGTATGGCTTCCGATCACGGTCCCAATATTATTGATCAGGATATTATCAATCCCCATCTTCTCACGCACAAGTTTTGCTACATATTCTGCGTCTTCTATACAGTCGCCGTGTGTGATCATAATGATATCGTTATCCCACCCTTTCGACTGCTCAACTGCCATATCCACGATCTTGTTAAGGGATTTTTTACGTCCTCTCTCTTTTCCGATCACCTGTAGTTTTCCGTTGTTGTCCATATGTATGATCGGCTTGATCTGCACAAGTGTACCGAGCACTGCCGTTGTCTTTGATACCCTCCCGCCTCTGTGGAGATGGTTCAGATCATCCACTGTCACATTATGGCAGATATGTAGTTTATTATCCTCGACCCACTGTGCAAGTTCATCAATATTCATTCCTTTTTCTTTCTGCTGCAGCGCCTTATAAAGCAGGAGTGCCTCACCCAGACATGCACAGAGCGTATCGATCACAATCACCTTTGCTTCAGGATATTTTTCTTCAAGCATCCCCCCTGCTATCTTCATACTGTTTAGTGTACCGCTTAATCCGGAAGAAAACCCGAGATGCAGGATGTCTTTTCCTTCTTTCAGAAACGGTTCGAGCATTTCTGCTGCCTCCTCAGGATTCACCTGAGAAGTTGTAGACATCTTTCCTTCTCTGAGTTTTGCGAAGAATTCTTTCCCCGTCAGACCTTCCATGTCTGTATATGTCTCACCATCAATCGTATATTTTAACGGAACTACCGGAACACGTCTTTCTTCTAGCCATTCTTTTGGCAAATCTACAGTACTGTTCACCGTAATCACATAATCTCTCATCTTGATTTCCTCCTGATAAAGCTGTTATTCTGCTCTGTGCCGACTATAACACAGAGCTTTTACTTATCTATCATATCACCTTTTATACAGTTAATCAAAATATTTTAACATTTTCAAAAAAATGTTAAATAACAGCGCGGTATATTACAACCGTGCTGTTATGCTGCTAATAATTATTCAGTTATTTAATTCAGCTTTATATTCAAATAGTTCCGCCCGGAAAGGGTTTTGTTAAATACGAGAAAGCAGATGATAAGAATGCAGCCGGCAATAAATCCATACAGATCAAACAGCGCCGTAAGAATAAGGAGCATAAGTCTCATAAATTTTAAAGCATATCCCAGTTCAAAGTTTGGCTGAGTGTAGTTTGCCACCGCCACAAATGCCATATAAAGCATAACTTCCGAATTAAACCAGCCTGACTGTACAGAAAACTCCCCCATAACAATACCTGCGATCACACTCAACGGCGTACTCAGCATGGTGGGTGTATTCATTGCGGCAAGTCTGAGTCCGTCAATGGATATTTCCAACAATAAAAACTGAAAGATCAGTGGAATATTCACTGTGTCTCTTACTGCCACAAATTCGAACACATCAGGCAGCCACTCGAGATTCTGCATGAACAACAGATACAGCGGAGTAAAAAATACAGTTGCTATCGTAATGATCGTACGCGTAACTTTCAGATAAACTGCCGTCACTGTAGGGAAATAATAGTCATTCGCCTCCTCGATCATATCCAGTATCGATGTCGGCAGAATCAGGGCAGACGGCGAGTTGTCGACAAGAACAACTACTTTTCCTTCCAGCAGACATGCTGCGGCTGTATCCGGGCGTTCTGTATATTTGAATTTTGGAAACGGGTTGAACCATTTACGTTTAAAAAGCGCCTCTGCGAGACTCTGCTGATTCATACGCAGATCTTCAAGCTGGAGATTCTCGATTCTTTTTTTCAGATTATCCAGAAGTTCTTTATCCACCCTGTCACTTATATAGCAGACAGCTATATCTGTGCGCGAAGCCTGTCCTGCTTCCATCATCTCCATAATAAGATGAGGGTCTCTTATTCGTCTTCGCATTAAAGCAGTATTAAATACAATCGTCTCTACAAATCCGTCTCTTGACCCGCGCAGAGATTTGTCCTTGTCCGGTTCATCCACGCTGCGCGCAGGATAGGTACGGCAGTCAAGAATAATACATTCTTTATATCCCTCTATAAAAAGAGCCGCCGGACCGGAAAGGACATTCCGTATAACCTGATCAAAATCTTCCGCAATGTCGACCTCTACATAAGGTACGAGCTGCTGTATAAATCCTTCTGCATCTTCCGGCATATCTTTGTCTTCAACAGAAAGGAAAGAGTCCATGATCTTTAACATGACTTCATCTTTGATAAATCCGTCAATATAATAGAACACAGACGCTTTCCCGCCTATAATGATATCCCGTCGGATAATGTCAAAACTCTCTGCTACCGGAAGGATCTCATTCATATATCTGATATTATCCTCAAATGAGGCGCTGAGTTTTTTACTGTTCTTCTCTACCATAGATAGATCCCCTTTCTGCCTGCCGCAATGCCGCCCGGCAACAGCGTTATCTATAGATAGATTGCCCTGATATTCCTGAAATATACCAAACCGGCTTTTATTTCAGAAAATCTCACTCCTTCTCCGAAGTCTCTTCTAAGTATCCTGCTTTTTTCATTTTTTCAATAACCTGCGCCTGACGCTCTCTTGCAAGTTCAGGGCTTGCCGTTGGATTGTAGTTTGTCGGCGCATTTGGTATCCCTGCCAGCAGCGTACATTCATCAAAGCTCATCTCTGACGGAGCTTTTCCGAAATATCCCATTGACGCGTCCGCGACACAGTAATATCCGTTACCGAAAAAGATAGAATTGACATACAGTTCAAATATTTTATCCTTATCAAGAACAGACTCTATCTTAAATGCCATGAACATCTCCGCAACCTTGCGTACCATCTTCTTTTCCTGAGTGAAATACTGATTCTTGGCAAGCTGCTGAGTGATGGTGCTACCACCTTCCACATAGGCTCCCGCCCTGATATCATTGACAAGCGCTCTGCATGTTGCAATCGGATCAAGTCCCGGATGGGAATAGAATCGCTTATCCTCAACTGCGAGCACAGCATCGATATAAGTCTGCGGCAGCTCATCGATCGTTGTATAGTTTTCAATCGACTCGATCTCTGCCGCCATCTCTTCCACGCTTTTTTCATTCAGTGCTTCTCTGTAATCCATGTATCCTTTCACGCAGAGCACCCCGGTCAGGATGACAATGACCAAAATGAGGAAAGAACACAGACGTTTTATCCATTTCATACTGTATAAGTACTCCTTTCATACCTAAAGTATATCGGACAAATCTGTGTTCTTCCATTATATCTTCTTACGATTTTCTTAATTCTTATGACATTTTTGTAAGTTCTTTCTAAAAAGACATGCTAATAGTCCCGATTGGACAGCATCTGCAAGATCTACTTTGTCGTACTGCCAAAGCCGCCGTTTCTCACTTCTGTGGCATCATCATCGAGAGTTATGCCGTACTCCACAAATATCCCCTGCATGAATCCTTCGCCCGCCTTAATGTTCACGGTCTTATCTTCGTTGCTGTCGTTAGTAATCTTCGAGAATATGTGTCCTTCATTGTCTGAATAATAATAGTCACTGTCAATAATACCTACTGTATTATTAAGCTGAAGTCTGTACTTGAACCCGAGTCCGCTCCGCGGATAACATTTGAGCACCCACTCCGGCTCCATCCATACCCGGATGCCTGTAGGGATCTTGATTGTTTCCCCTGGTCTGAGAGTGATATCTGCCGGCGCAAAGAAATCATATCCTGCGCTTCCCGCTGTCGCGCGTCTCGGCAGACGTATCTCATCATAAAGCGCCCTGATTTTATCGTGATCCGTAATGCCCAGAGTGTCTCCCCAGCCCTCCACAAACTGTTCAAAACTCACCTTCTCAAATCTTGCTATTCTCTTCATGTGCTGTTCTCCTATCTTATAATAACATATCACTCACCAGTGCCTTTTTCTCCGCACTTAATTCCAGATCATCTCGCTGTTGATCTCATCAAGCGAAAACGCACCGCACATATGCATTGTGTCTTTGAGTTCCGCGCCGATTTTATTTACATAGGCAGTTATTCCCTCTTCCTGTCCACCGTAAACAGCTGTTACAAACGGGCGTGCGATCAGCACTGCATCCGCTCCGAGAGCAAGAGCCTTAAACACATCGACTCCTGTACGGATCCCTCCGTCCACAAATATCTTCATCTGGCTTCCTGACTCCCGGACAGCCTTTACAACAGACGGCAGAACTTCTGCCGTCGACGGACACTGATCCAGCACTCTTCCCCCGTGATTCGAAACAACAATTCCCTGCACTCCGGCTTCAGCCGCTTTCAGCGCTCCCTTCGGGGTCATAATGCCTTTCAAAATAAACGGGATCTCTGCCATCTTTACGATCTCTTTGAGTTCGTCCACAGATTTACTTCCGGCCGGTGGCGTTAAATTCTGCAGAAATGGAAGCCCCGCAGCATCGATGTCCATCGCCACGGCAAATGCGCCTGATTTTCTGACCAGTTCCATCTTCTCCTTTATAGTTTCCAGATCCCACGGTTTTACTGTGGGGATTCCCTGACCGTTCAGCTTCCCGATGGCTCCTGTCGCCTCGATCATAACATTGTAATCTGTTCCGTCTCCGGTAAAGGCAGCAATCCGATTGTCTGCACAGCCTTTCAACAGGATTTCATTGTATTCCTGGTCCGTATATTTCTCTCCGTAATGCAGTTTCACTGCACCCACAGGCCCCGCAAAGAAGGGATAGGCAAATTTCTTGCCAAACAGATCGATTTCTGTATTCAGTGCTTTCTGTTCACATATCGTATCCATATTAATGCGGATCTCCTGCCATTTCTGGTAGTTGCGCATTGCAAGGTCCCCGATTCCCTTTGCGCCCGGCCCCGGCATTGTGTTTTTGCATGCCGCTCCGTTGCATACCGTACAGGCTTTGCAGTACGGGCCGATACACCCTCTTGCACTCTTTATGACTTCGTTATATTCCATATGTGTTTCCTCTCTTCCTTACTTCTTCTTTAAAACACGATGCTGAACGGAGTTTCCTGCGCTCACGCCTCCGCTGTCTGCTCCGCAGATCCTTTTCATGAACGGAACATTCCCGACTCATCAAGTACGCGGATGATCTCTTCTATCGTATTCTCATCTACTACAAGAGCCATCCTCACATATCCTTCTCCGCCTGTGCCGAACGCACTTCCCGGTGTTACGATCACTCCGGTACGCTCCATCAGCTTCATACAGAAATCAGCAGATGACTCATATCCGTCCGGAATCTTTGCCCACACGAACATAGTTCCCCTGCTGTCGGGCACGTTCCAGCCGATCCGCCGTAAACCTCCGCAGAGGGCGCGGTTTCTTCTCCCGTATTCCTGCCGCTGTTCCTCGATAAAATCATCCGGTCCTGTGAGAGCCGCGATCGCCGCATACTGCACCGGATAGAAGATGCCGTAGTCTATCTGTGATCTCAGCAGACGGAATTTGCTGATAATATCTTTGTTTCCGACTACAAAAGATATTCTCGCGCCGGTCAGGTTATAGGACTTGGACAGTGAATAAAATTCTACCCCCACATCCTTTGCCCCTTCATAGGCAAGGAACGATTTTCCCGGTTTTTCTGTATATGTAATGTCCGAATACGCATTGTCATGCAGGATGACGATATCATTTTTCTTTGCAAATGCGATCAGCTTCTCGTAGAATTCATCCGGCGCGCATACACAGACCGGATTCAGCGGATAAGAAACGATCATATATTTCGTCTTCTTCAGTGTTTCCGCCGGGATACTGTCAAGATCCGGCAGATAACCGTTCTTCTCCTCTATCGTATAATACTGCACATCAGCCTTTGCCATAATACCACTCATCTCAAACATAGGATATCCCGGATTCGGCACAAGGATTACATCGCCCGGATCACAGAAGATCATTCCGATATGAGCCATAGCTTCCTGAGATCCATAGACGGACATAACCTCATCGGTGTCAATTTCTACCCCAAAACGCTTTTTATAACGATACTGTACTGCCTCCAGAAGCTCCGGCAGATCTGCTAGTGAATACTTGTAACTTTCCGGTTTTCCACACGCTTCCTGCATAGCTTTCATTACATGTGGCGCCGGTTTAAAATCCGGAGTTCCCACAGACAGGTTATAGACTTTTCGCCCTTCTTTTAAGAGCTCCTCCTTTTTCTCATTGAGTGCACCAAAGATGCCCTGCTGAAAATTATTTATCAAAGTTGAAAAATGACTGTTATCCACTTAAATTCCTCCTCTTTTGCCGTGCAGACATAAGCCTTGACTCCCGGTATATTCCCTGCACAGCAGGGCTGACCGCTCTTCTGTCAGAATCGCACATAATGGGATTATATCACATTTCCACTCACTTGGGCATAAAAACAGGGCATTTCGCAAAAATTCACGAAATACCCCGGGCGGCAGATAATGTCTTATTTCATAACCTGTTCATTGGTGAGATATTCATCCTGTTTCATCGCTTTTTCAACACAGAGCGGAAGATTTCTGGAGGAATTGCCGACATGGATCTTACCGGAACAGACACTTTTTTAAATGCCCGAAGTTCATGGAGCGGGCGACTGTTCCATGAATCCCACGGATATTCTACATATACCTGCGCTACTTCTTCTCCGTCCACATCGCTTATATTTTCAACAGTAAATGTAATCTCATTCTCATTCAGCTTCAGATCGCTGAAACGGAATTCAGAGTAGGACAAGCCGAATCCGAACTCATAATCCAGCTCAATATGATCTGTATCAAAATGCCGGTACCCTACCATCATCCTCTCTTCATATATGACCGTATGCTCGTTGCCGGGATAATTCTCAAGACTCTTTACGTCTTTTATATGTTTCGGGAATGTTTCAGGAAGCTTTCCTGACGGATTGTTCTCTCCGCAGAGAGTCTTAGCGACAGCCTTTCCCATTCCCTGTCCGGACAGCCATGTGACAAGGATCGCCTTTGCGCAGAACTCCCATTTCCATGTGGCAATGGCATCTGCCGTGCTCAGAACAACAATTACCCTGTCATTGATCCTTCTTGCCGCGCGGATCGCATATTCAAGATTCGGCGGGATCTCGATCGTATTGCGGTCTATGGACTCACTGTGGCAGGCAAAGTTCTGGTTTACAAATACAAGCACTGCGTCCGCGTCATATCCTCTGTTCACGATTTCATTTTCCATCGGGCCGATCTCATTGTGATAAGCATCTGTCTTATCAAGCCCCATATATTCAATGGTGACTCCTTCACCCAGTTCTTCCCTCAGCTCGTCCAGAGGGATATCCGCCTGAGTCGGGTTTGCCACTCTGGAACTTCCCTATTTTCTGGCATTATCATAAAGATGCATTTGAATTTTCCATTCCCGCCAAGGGGACATTCTCATTTTCGACAGAGGAGAAAGACTACGAATTCTCCGGAGGGGAAGTTTTCGTTTCGTTTCCAAATGAGATACACGGAACTAATCAGATTCCTGTGACTGTAGGGGACCTTTACTGGTTTCAGATTGACATCAGCACTGAGAATGACTTTCTCTTTCTGAACAGTGCCGCTGCCCGTCACCTCATTGATCAGCTTAAAGCTCTGCCTCACCATGTCGTTAGGACAGTGATCCGCAGGACAGTTCCTTTTATCCGGCAGACATTTGAACTGGCGAAAGACAATGCAGATCCCTTTCTCATAGCTTCACATCTGCTCTTGTTCCTGCATCTGATTATCAGCTACTCTAAAAGAGAACCATTCCCCATGTCCCCCGACATCCGGAAAGTCTATGAGAGAATCCTTGCAGATCCGTCACAGGAACTTTCTCTGGAAGATCTGGCAGCTACCGCAGGTCTGTCCTGCTCGCAGTTTAAGCAGAAATTCAAGAATCAGCTCGGAGTTTCGCCGCGCCACTTTATTAACGCCCAGAAAGTCGAATATGCAAAAAAACTGCTGACCGAAGGGAAGTCCGTCACTGAAACAGCTATGCTTCTGAACTTTTCGACCAGCAGTTATTTTTCAACAGTATTTAAAAAATATACGATGTATACTCCAAAGGACTATGTACGCAAAAAGCGGAAAACTTAGACTGAAAATCGTAACATCAGTCGCGCTGAGCTGCTGCAGGCGTCCCATACAGATCGTAAGGCGTCGCCTGATATACATAGTAGTTCACCCAGTTCGTATACAGGTTGTTTGCATGTGATCTCCAGGTAAGTACAGGCTTGTTCTCCGGGTCATCATCCGGATAATAGTTCTCCGGTATCTGCGGATTCAGGCCTCGTCCCATATCTCTCTTATACTCTGCGTCCAGAGTCATCCTGTCATATTCCGGATGTCCCATCACGAAGATCTGTCTGCCCTCCTGCGCCATGCACAGAAATACTCCCGCCTGTCTGGAATCCGCCAGAATCGTAATTCTCTCATCTGCCTCCAGCAAGTCCTGCGGTACTTCCGTATGTCTTGAATGAGGCGCCATAAACACATCATCAAACCCTCTCACAAGCGGAATCCTGCGGTTTCTCACGCGGTGCCGGTACACACCGGACAGTTTCTTAGGCAGATCTGCCTTATCGATCCCGTAGTGATAGTAGATTCCTGCCTGTGCTCCCCAGCAGAGGTGCAGCGTGGATGTTACATTCGTCTTCGTCCACTCCATGATCTTCTTGAGTTCTTCCCAGTAGTCCACCTCTTCAAACGGCATCTGCTCTACCGGTGCCCCTGTTATGATGAATCCGTCGAATTTCTTATCGCAGATACTCTCAAACGGCTCGTAGAATTTATAAATATGGCTTGTGGAGGTATTCTTTGACACATGGCTCGTCATTCGCACAAAGGTCACATCCACCTGGATGGGCGTATTGGACAGAGAACGCAGGATCTGAAGTTCAGTGTCCTCTTTCAGCGGCATCAGATTCAGTAGTCCGATACTCAGAGGCCTGATATCCTGATGCGCAGCCCTGTACTCATCCATAACAAATATATTTTCATGTTCCAGTATCTCTTTTACCGGAAGGTCGTTTTGTACCCGAATCGGCATAATAATTATCCCCTTTATACTTTAGTGTGCAGTAAAATTATTATACCGCTTACTTTCCGAGGCAGTCAACAAGTTTTGCAAGCCTCACGAACTTTTCATATTCTACTCCCGGCTCTTACGAAAGAAAAATCAGCCAGCTCACAGGAACAGTTTGTCCAAAATCATAAGAGGACAGGTAATCCCCCGCCCTCTTAATTCTTCTGATATTTTTAATTAACCACAATGGCACTGAAATGTCGCGCATTCGGTTCCGTCGGACGAGCTTGCGCTTCCGCCCTCTACGCTGATCTTTCCGGCATGACATTTGCACTGCTCGTTGTACATACAGTTCGTGGCTTTGCAGTCGATAGCCGAGCGGTCAGACGCCTCATTCATGGAATTCATTGAATTAACATAACTTCCTTCTTTTCTTTCCTGAAAGCTGTCGCAGCATGTCTCCTGCGGATTCTTGGCATTCTCTCCACCGACCTGGATTTTGTCAAGGTCACAAAGATACTGCTGATTGTGTACACATGTCTGTACCGTACATTTCAACTCCGGCATAATGATACCTCCTCTTTCTTCAGATTCAGAATCAATTATGCCCATCTGCCGATAAAATTATACTTTACCGCTCAGTTTTGTTCATATGGCCACCCGCACCCTGTCCGGATGTTCTCCCGACCATCCTGCCTGGGGCATCGTTGCGAGCTTCCAGATGTCTTCCTGGTCCATCTCAAAGGAATACAGATCAAGATTCTCTTTCATTCGATCGATCGAGGAAGATTTCGGCAGAGGTATTATCCCCCTCTGGACTGCAAATTTCAGACAGATCTGCGCCGGCGATACTCCATACTTCCCGGCCAGTTCTTTCACTAACGGCTCTTCCAGAACACGACGCCGACCGACCGGACTCCATGCCTGTACGCGAATATCCCTCTCCTGACAATAATATACTGTCGCTTCCTGGCTGTAACCGGGGTGATATTCGATCTGATTCACCGCAGGTTTTACTCGGCAGTCTTTAAGTATGTTATCGATATGATACGGCAGGAAGTTGCTTAGGCCGATTGCCCGGATCTTCCCTTCCTCATACAAATCTTCCATCGCTCTCCATGTCTCTCTGTCCAGTTGTTTCCACTCCCTGTATCCCGGCTCAGGCAGCGGCCAGTGGATCAGGTAAAGATCAAGATAATCTGTCTCAAGGTTCTCGAGAGTACGGCTGAATGCTCTCTTGACATTCTCGTATCCCATTTCAGTTTTCCAAAGTTTGCTTGCGATAAAAAATTCATCCCTGGAGCGTCCGCTCTCGCGGATTGCCTCCGCCAGATAGGTTTCTGTTTCATAGAAAGACGCTGTATCAAAATATCTGTACCCTGCTTCGATCGCCATCCGTATCACATCTGCATTCTTTCCATCAGCTGCCTTATATGTTCCGAACGCTATGGCCGGTATCTGTACACCATTATTCAGTATATAGCACTCTTCTTGTTTCAATACATTATCTTTTTTCATTTTTATTTTCCTCATTTCATTTTGTCACTAAGCCACACATGAATAACCGCAAAGAACTCTCTCATCAGATAATTGATCTGGAATACGGGATTTGAACTGGCAGGGATCTTATATACATTCCGATACCCCTCCCGGGCTGCGATCAGAAGCGCCCTGTACATATGAAATCCATTTGTTACGATCCCGATCTTCTCTTTATCCGCATCCACATATTTCCTGCTGTACTGCAGATTTTCCCGGGTTGATGTAGAAAGGTCTTCTTTTATTATCCTTCTGCTGCTGATCCCGCATCGGATCATATATTCAGCCATCGCCTCCGCCTCGGAAATCTCTTCACCGGGCCCCTGTCCTCCGGAGACAATAACTTTTGTTTCCGGAAAACGTTTCAGATATGTGACAGCCTTGTCGAGACGTCGTTTTAACGAATCTGTGATATTTCTTCCTTTTACTTGTGCACCCAGGACAATGATCCAGTCTGTCTCCCTGTCACAGCGTGAGACCATGCCGGATAATATCTTTGCCTCGACAGCTGCGAGACAGATCCAGCCTGCTGCACAGACCAGAGCTATCAAAGTATACATGTATGCAGGAAACGGCGCACATCCCAAAATAAGATGTACGCCGCCGCCAAACAGCCAGAAGACTGCAAAAGTCGATCGCAGCTTTCGTGAATACCATACAAGTATCAGATAATACACAATACACAAAATGCCTGTGATCAGAAAATAATATCTCATTTATACATTTCTTCCGCAGCACTTTTTATACTTTTTGCCGCTGCCGCACGGACACGGATCATTTCTTCCGATCTTCTTCGGCTTGCGGATCGTCCCCGATGCTTTCTGCTCCCTGTAGAGACGCTTTCTTGTCTCTTCATCAAAAATCGCATCCCACTGAGGCAGTTCATACAGCCAGTCAGCCTTCGCATCTACCATGTTTTTATAAAGACTCTCTTTGTCAAATCCAAGGCTTACTTCCGTATCCTCAGTCATAGTCTCTATCGGGTTCGGTGTCACAAGGCTGTCATTAATACCGTCAAGGAATCCGACCATTGTCATAACATCCTGTCCATATTTTTCCGCCAGCTCTTTTACAGTTCCTTTCACTACTGTATCCGGATCTGCAAGCAGCTTCTCATAGATTCCTTTCTCGATCAGAAAGTAATTTGCCCAGAATTTTTCAAGCTGATCTTTTGACAGTGTCTGGTCATATGCCATACTACGCCACTGATCTAATAAACTTTTTTCACTCATTGTATATTACTCCTTTATCTTTGATCTAAAAATCCATCGTCACCTATTATATACCAATTTCTGTTTGCCGTAAACCGTTATTTTGGTTATACTGTAGTTAACAGTTCATCCGAAGTAAGCACGCTGCGTCTTTGCAAATGACGCGAACTGAACTGTTACCTCAACATCACAACAAGGAGCATGACTATGAATAAATTAAAACGGATCCTCGCACTGATCGGAGCTATCCTGCTTATATGCATGTATGCTGCCACTCTGGTCTTTGCACTCATCGACTCACCGACGGCTGACGCCCTGCTCAAAGCCTCCATAGCTGCAACCATACTGATCCCGGTCTTATTATATGCTTTCATACTGATTGCCCGTCTGTTAAAAGACCGCGGTAATGATCAGGATCGTGATCGATCAGACATATAACAGCTCTGCCAGTTTAAGAGCTGTCTCTGTCTCTTTTGCACTCTCCGTCTGCCCTCTGCCGGCAGGCGGTGTCATCGCTTGTCTCCTCTTCAGGTATTCTTCCATCGATATCATATTCCCTGCCGTTTCATTATTGTCCTGACGCATAAAAATACCTCCTTCTTTAATCTCAGCCTTATATTATATGCTTCAATATTCGGAGATATGACAAAAAATCTGCCGCTGTACTTCCGGCCTGATACGGCACTGTACATCGGCAGATTTATAGCTTTGTGCTTACGTCTGTTTGCCGGATATTATTAAATATGCGGCATCTTATCTGTTGCGGTAGATGATATCTTCTCTTCCCGGACCGTTACTGATCATTGTGATCGGGTAACCGATCTCCTTTTCTATAAACTCAATATAATTCCTGCAGTTTTCCGGAAGATCTTCATACTTTTTGATTCCCCGGATATCCGTCTTCCATCCCGGGAGTGTCTTGAATACAGGTTTTGCTTTTTCAAGAAGATGTGTAACCGGAAATTCTGTTGTAACTTCACCATTGATCTCATATCCCACGCACACCGGGATTTCGTCCAGATATCCGAGAACATCGAGTACTGTAAATGCTACGTCTGTCGTGCCCTGCATTCTGCAGCCGTATTTGGAAGCAACACAGTCAAACCATCCCACACGTCTCGGACGTCCTGTTGTAGCGCCGTACTCGCCGCCGTCTCCTCCGCGGTTTCTCAGTTCGTCGGCCTCATCACCGAATATTTCGCTTACAAAAGCGCCTGCTCCGACTGCGCTGGAATATGCCTTGCACACTGTGATGATCTGCTTGATCTCATACGGCGGGATACCTGCGCCGATTGCTCCGTATGCTGCAAGTGTGGATGAAGATGTGACCATCGGATAAATTCCGTGATCCGGGTCTTTCAGTGAACCGAGCTGTCCCTCTAACAGAATGTTCTTTCCTTCCTTCAGAGCATTGTGAAGGAACAGAGATACATTGCATACATAAGGCTCTACCATCTCTTTGTAGCTCATCAGCTCTTTGTATAATTCATCAGGATCGATCAGAGGTTTATGGTAAAGATGTTCGAGCAGCACGTTTTTCTGTTCTGCGATCCGGACAACTTTTTCTCTGAGCAGATCATCGTCAAAGAGTTCGCTCACCTGGAAACCGATCTTCGCATATTTGTCCGAATAGAATGGTGCGATTCCCGATTTTGTGGAACCGAAAGATTTTCCTCCCAGACGTTCCTCCTCATAGGCATCAAAATTCTTGTGATAGGACATTACCATCTGCGCTCTGTCAGAGACAAGGATCTTTGGCATCGGAACACCGCGGTCCACGATGGACTTGATCTCTTCAAATAATCTGGGCACATCAAGTGCAACTCCGTTTCCGATAATACTCGTCGTATGTCCGTAAAATACTCCGGACGGCAGTGTATGCAGCGCAAATTTGCCATAATCGTTTACGATCGTGTGGCCTGCGTTCGCACCACCCTGAAAACGTACGATGATATCGGATTCTTTTCCGAGCATATCTGTGATCTTGCCCTTTCCTTCATCGCCCCAGTTTGCACCAACTACTGCTTTTACCATTTTTATTCCTCCTGCGTATCGTGTTAGCCGATATATTATTGACAGCGGCTTCAGCAAACAGCCGCCGTTAGAATTATACTATAGATTTGCCTTTCTGTAAAATGTTATTTTCATTTCCGGCTATTGTAATTAATATGAAAAAGTATTACAATAATAAACATATTCGGGATGTTCTCCTGTCGTAATACTATCCGGAGTACATCTTCTGGCAGAAAGGAGATCTTGCATTGAAAAAATTAATTAAATGGTTTGGTATCTTTGCTGTCATCGGAACAGCGATCGGACTTGCCATTGCATACTTCTGCAAAAACAGTTCCGGCGATATTGACGAAAACAAGTCAGATTTTACAGAGGATGAGGATTTCGACCTTGATGCCGATTTACAGCCGGCAGAAAGGGAATATGTGTCTCTGAAAAAAGAGTCCGGGAAGACGTCAGAAAAAGATACTGAAACGGATGCAAATGAATCCGATGAATCTTCAGAAGAAGAATGATATCACAGATACGAATATTGCCGGGAGTATTATCTCCCGGCAGTTTATTTTTTCCATGCTTTTTTTAACAGTTCAACTGCTTCTTTGATCTTTTCTTCATTCATATTTGCATATCCCAGAAGTATAACAGATTCTCTTTTCTTTTCGCCCTCGACAAAATATTCTGAAAGACCATAAACCTTGATGCCTTTTTCTTCAGCAAGCCGGATCAAATCCTGCTCGCTTCTTCCATCGCGGAAATGCAAAAGGAGATGGACTCCCGCATTCTCGCCGGAAACAGTAAAGTCCCCGCGCCAGTCCTTCAGTGCTGAGAGGAGTGTATCATGCCTGCTTTTATAAAGGGCGCGCATTTTATTCAAATGGCGCTCATAATACCCTTCATCAATAAATTTCTGCAGGATAAGCTGATCCACTTTCGAAACAGTTGAATTGATAAATCCGCAGCGTTTATCATATACACCGCAAAGCTCATCCGGCAACACAAGATAACTCATACGGATCGCAGGTGCGATCGATTTGGAAAATGTCCCTATATAAATGACTTTTCCCTTTCCGTCATAGCCCTGCAGAGCCGGTATCGGCTTACCTTTATAGCGAAACTCGCTGTCATAATCATCTTCTATGATATACCGGTTTACTCCTTCGTTTGCCCATCCGAGCAGTTCCATCCTTCTTTTGATCGGCATTACAGTCCCAAGGGGATATTGATGTGAGGGCATCACAAATGCAATATCCGCGCCTGATGCCTCAAGTTCGTCCACCCTCATTCCTTTTGCATCCATATCGACTGTACAGACCTCACACGAAAGATTTTCGAACAGCCTGTACGCCTGTTTATACGTAGGATTCTCGAGAGCAACTTTATGCCTGGTTCCGATAATAGCGCAGAGCAGCATCATGAGATAATCGTTTCCTGCTCCGACAATAATCTGATCCGGAGTACAGTTTACTCCCCGAGCCTGGTGCAGGTAACTACTGATCGCCCTGCGCAGCCCATATTCGCCCTGTGGACATCCAAGTCGAAAGAGTTCTGCCCGGTCATCGGACAGACATTCCTTCGACAGTTTTCTCCAGGCATTATACGGAAAGCTCTTCAGATCTACACCGTTCGGCGTAAAGTCATAGCAATATGACTTTTTTGCTTTCGGACTGATCTTCTTTTCCTGCTGATCCTGGCTGCGGAACTGATACAGACCGTCAACCTGAGCGGCAAAATACCCCCGATACGGCTGCGCTTCAATATATCCTTCGGAAAGCAGCTGCTCATATGCCAATTCCACAGTACTCCGGCTCACCTCGAGATAACGGCTCAGTGCACGCGTAGACGGAAGCTTCTCGCCGCTCACGATATGTCCTTCCCTGATCTCTGAACGGATATATTCATAAATCTGTTCATACAGCGGTGTTTTTCCTTCTGTCTTCAGATTGATCGTTAGCTCATTCATATATTACTTCTTCGGCAGTTTAAATGAGCTCTTAAGTGACACGATCCTGTTGAATACAAGCTGTTCCGGTTTAGAGTCATGCGCATCGATACAGTAGTATCCATTGCGTACAAACTGGAAACTGTCATATGCTCCGTATCCCTCAAAGCTCGGTTCTACAAAAGCATCTTTTATCACGATAAGAGAATTAGGATTCAGGTTCAGGGATCCGTCCTCTTTATTGTATACACCTTTTTCCTCATCGATGAGATTTTCATACAGGCGCACTTCTGCTTTCACCGCATGGGAGGCCGGCACCCAATGTATCGTACCTTTTACTTTTCTTCCGGTAAATCCGCTTCCTGCTTTTGTCTCAGGATCGTATGTGCAGTGCACGACCGTCACTTTGCCGTTCTCGTCCTTTTCATAGCTTACGCATTTTACAAAATAAGCGTGCATCAGACGTACTTCATTTCCCGGGAACAGGCGGAAATATTTCTTAGGAGGTTCCTCCATAAAGTCTTCTCTCTCAATATAAAGTTCACGCCCAAACGGAACCTTTCTGCTTCCCAGTTCTTCGTTTTCAAGATTATTCGCCACGTCCAGATACTCAATCTGATCTTCCGGATAATTGTCAATGACCAGTTTGATCGGATCAAGGACAGCCATCATACGCGGTTTCTTCATCTTGAGGTCCTCACGGATACAGTACTCAAGCATCGCATAATCTACAGAACTCTGCGCCTTTGAAACACCACACAGATCAATGAACATCTTAATCGACTCCGGTGTAAATCCACGTCTGCGAAGCGCCGCTATAGACACCAGACGCGGGTCATCCCATCCGTCAACGATCCCGTCTTCTACCAGTTTCTTGATATAGCGCTTACCTGTCACCACATTAGTCAGATACAGTTTTGCGAATTCGATCTGTCTCGGCGGATTTTTAAACTCACATTCACGAACTACCCAGTCGTAGAGCGGTCTGTGATCTTCGAACTCAAGTGTACAGATAGAATGTGTAATCCCTTCAATAGCATCCTCGATCGGATGAGCAAAATCATACATCGGGTAGATGCACCATTTATCGCCGGTATTGTGGTGAGTCATGTGTGCCACACGATAAATGATCGGGTCACGCATGTTGATATTCGGAGATGCCATATCAATCTTGGCGCGAAGAACTTTTTCTCCGTCCTTATATTTCCCTTCCCGCATTTCTTCAAAAAGCTTCAGGTTCTCCTCCACAGAACGGTTGCGGTAAGGACTCTCTTTTCCCGGTTCCGTCAGAGTGCCGCGGTATTCTCTCATCTCTTCCGCAGTAAGATCACAGACAAATGCTTTGCCCTTTTTAATCAGCTTGACAGCACATTCATACATCTGATCGAAATAATCAGATGCAAAATAGAGGTGCTCACCCCAATCCGCACCGAGCCATTTAATATCTTCTTTGATCGAGTCTACAAACTCCATCTTCTCTTTCGTAGGATTTGTATCATCAAATCTCATGTGGAACGTTCCGCCGTACTCCTGGGCAAGTCCGTAATTTAAAAGAATCGACTTGGCATGTCCGATATGGAGATAGCCGTTCGGCTCAGGTGGAAATCTCGTACATACATGATCATAAACACCTTCTGCAAGATCTTTGTCTATTTCCTGTTCTATAAAATTCTTTGAAACAGTTTCGTTTTCCATTGTCTCCTCCTCTAATAACGCAAACATTCATGAAAGTTATCTTACCATAAAATGCAAATGACCACAAGGAAATCTTACGGTCTCGTGAACGCAGGCCGCTCCGCAGTCCTGTATTCGAAAAATCGCCCGACATTTGACAGAAGCCCAGCAAAATATATGCATAATACAGGATCAAGATCCGGATGTTCTTTCCGGATATCATAATTCTGTACTCCGATAACCGTTGTGTGTGATGCTTCCCAGTCTCTCTCGAGCACCGGCAGAAAATCTTCTATATCTTCACCGTCCATCCAGAAAAAAATCTCAATGTTGTTCTTCATCGTATCAAAATACCGGTAAAAATACGGCAGTTCTCCCTGCTCCATATTTCTGATAAAATCTGTTAATCTCTCCAGTCCCTCTCTTAAGTCCTCAAGCTCCTCTCTTCCTATTTTCATATTTTCCTCCGGAGTACCATAACACCTGAAACACCACTGTGTTTTTTAGTATAACATATACCTTCTGCGAAAAAAGAAAATGACAGGAATCATTGCATTTTTCTCTTGACAATATAAGACGAACTGGTGTATATTAATCTTTGCGTATGAAAGCATACGCAGTAAGCTGTCTTGGCGCAGTCGGTAGCGCGTCGCCTTGGTAAGGCGGAGGTCGGGGGTTCAAGTCCCCTAGACAGCTTTATTTTTTTGTCTTTTTACAGTTTTTCAGAATCCAGAAGGATAGTAAACGGGCCGTCATTTATCAGGCTTACTTCCATCTCTGCTCCGAAACTTCCCGTCTGTACCTCCGGTACAGACTTTTTACATTCCCCGATTATATATTCATAAAGTTCGTTCGCCTTATCTGGCGATCCGGCTTCGATAAAGCTCGGCCTGTTTCCCTTCTTACAGTTCGCGTACAGTGTAAATTGTGAAACAAGCAGCAGGCTGCCGTCCACGTCCGCCAGGGACAGGTTGGTCTTCCCGTTTTCGTCTTCAAATATCCGAAGCCCGATCATTTTCTTTATCATCTTGTCCGCGGTCTGTTTTGTGTCACTGTCGGAGACGCCGATCAACACAAGATACCCTTTTCCTATCGCTCCGATCACTTGCCGGTCCACACTCACAGACGCCTCTTTTACCCTTTGAATCACAAATCTCATCTTTCCTGTTTTCCTTTCTTTTTCTCACCAATCCCGAAATGCATCATTACAAGCACGATTGCTGTAAGCGGTACGCTTGCAAGAATAATAAGTCCCAGAAGAAAATCCGGCAGAAACGCATTTTCAAACTCGATCACCGCCGTTCCGAAGAAGTTAAACAGTGCGTGCATTGCCATCGGCACAATCAGGCTTTGATAACGCCAGGCCAGATATCCGAGCAAAAATCCCAGAAAAGCAGCATAGACTCCCTGCACAAGATTCATATGGAATATGCCGAAGAGAACAGACTGGAGCAGGTTTGCCACTATGAAGCAGGCGCCGGCTTTTCTCAAATACTGCAGGATCAGCCCGCGGAAAATCATCTCTTCTACCAGAGGCGGAAGTATCAGCGTCGCGATCACCCATACAGGTGAATACTCTGTCAGGCCTGAAGAATCTACAAGCTCAGTATAACTCTCCATTGCTGACGGTGCGATCATCGCGATTGCCCCTATAAGCAGTGAAATGGCATGCTGGACGGCAAACGCCAGTGGAACAAGCCAAATAAAGCACACAGGGCTGAGCTTTCCTGTCTGCGCATTTACAAACTTATTTAATCCCGCAGGTTCAATAAACACAAAATAATACCACAGCAGAAAAACTGTTCCCGTTATCACATAGATCATGCAGGAATACAGATTCAGATTGTCCATAAGAAAATTATAGGTCATATCCGCTCCGTTATATCCGCCGATAAACATTCCAAATATCGATGTGCCCAGTGACAGCAGTATCGCTGAACCATTCATCAGAACCATTGTAATTGCGAACACGAGGACAGCCATTCCGTAATTTGCAGCTTTTTTCATTCTTTTGTCTCCTTCTATTTCTTGTCTGTACATTGTAATTTACACAGAACTGCTCTTGCGGCTGTCTGCGCTAATCCCCCCGGCGGAGCATTTTCTCCGCCTTTCCTCTTATTCTCTGGATTGCATTGTCGATGGATTTTGGACTCTTCTCCAGGATTTCCGCAATCTTTTTATAATCTGTCCCCATGAGGTGGAGATACAACACATGATTTTCAAAAGGACTTAACATCTCCTTGAGCTGCTCGATAAAGGCTTCCGTATATTCCCTGCTGAAATAAAGCGCCTCCGGATCATTCTCCTGCTCCGGCTCGATCATATCGATCAGCTGCATCTTATTTCCTCCATCCTGATGGTTCTCACTTTCTTCATACAATGAAATATAGTGATTGAGCGGCAGGTGCTTTTTCCGTTTCGACGCCTCGATCGCGCTGTACATCTGACGCGACACACACAGTTCCGCAAAGCTGGAGAAAGAATTCCCCAAAACCGGATCATAATCACGGACCGCTTTGATCAGGCCGATCATCCCCTCCTGTATAAGATCCTCGTTCTCACCTCCGAGAAGAAACATAGCCCGTGCCTTCTTTCGCACCATAGATTTATATTTATCCATAATATAATCCATAATGCCCTGGTCGCCGGATCTTAGCTCATTGATAAGCTGTTCGTCTGTCATTCTGTCATATTTCCTCATGATTCACCGTCCCGGCTTTATTGTCTGCTCAACCTCTGTCTCACTATCTCATATGCAAGGATTCCTCCTGCAACAGACGCATTAAGGGAAGTAATCTCGCCTTTCATCGGAATACCCGCAATAAAATCACATTTTTCTTTTACGAGACGGCTTACACCTTCGCCCTCATTTCCTACCACAAGTCCGATAGGCCCTGTCAGATTCAGGTCATACATAGTCTCGCCGTCCATATCCGCACAGACAAACCACAACCCCTTTTCCTTGAGTTCTTCGATCGTCTTGACCAGATTTGTAACTTTTGCAACCGGTGTGTAATTGAGCGCTCCCGCAGATGTCTTTGCAACTGTAGCTGTGAGCCCGACAGCACGGCGTTTTGGAATGATGACGCCGTGGGCACCCGCAATATTAGCTGTCCGTATGATCGCTCCGAGATTGTGGGGATCCTCTATCCCGTCCAGGAGAAGAAGGAAAGGATCTTCTCCCCTCTCCTCTGCAAGCTTCAGCATATCGTCGATCTCTGAATAATCATAAGCGGCCGCATATGCGATCACACCCTGATGCTTCCCTGTCTGTGAAAGCTGGTTCAAGCGCTCTCTGCTTACAAAACTCAGCAGGCTTCCGTGCTTCTTTCCTTCTCGTACGATCGTGCGGACCGGCCCGTCCTGGCATCCGTCCAGCACAAACAGCTTGTCGATCGTTCTGCCCGAGCGAAAAGCCTCAAGTACGGCATTGCGGCCTTCAATCACCAGTGTGTGGTCATTCTGATTTTCTGTATTCTCTCTTTTGATATCCTGCATTATTCGTCCTCTTTCAAATTTCTTTCTTCCATACTTTTGAGTCCGATCGTCACAAGTTCTGTCAGTCTCTCATATTCATGGTTCAGGTAGAGATAACCGATCAGAGCCTCGAATCCTGTAGCTCTCCTGTAATCTGTAATAGACTGGTTTTTCGCCGGCGTAACGCTTCTCGCATTTCGTCCTCTGCGATATACTGCATGTTCCTGTTCCGTGAGGTGTTCCTGCATGGAACGCATCATGTAAGACTGGGAAGATGCCTGCACATAATGGCTTGTCTCTTCATGCAGCTTGTGTACCTGACGGTTACCCTTCCCTGCTACCATCAGTTTAATAATAAGGTCAAATACACAGTCGCCGATATAGGCAAGCACAAGAGGTGATACCGTCTTAGGGTCCGCCTGTGCCATGCCCGGAATTCCGGCGATATAGTGCTCAAATCCGTGTTCTAAGCTTTTTTCCATTTTACTCCTTCTCTGGTATCCTCCAGGATGATCCCTTTGGCAAGCAGTTCATCCCTGATCTGATCAGCCAGTGCAAAGTTTCTCTCTTTTCTCGCTGCCTGCCGCTTCTCGATCAAAGCTTCGATTTCTTCGTCCAGCATTTCTTCTTTCTTCTCAACAATGATTCCAAGAACGTCTGTCAGTCTGAAAAGCTTTTCGTACAGACCGTCAAGATATTCTTTCGATCTGCTTCCGTCTGCAGTCGTGTTGATAAATTTCACGAGTTCAAATACCGAAGCGATAGCGTCCGCTGTATTGAAATCGTCATCCATTGCCTCCTCGAAGCCCTGTACATATTTGTCAGAATCAGTAAGCAGCGCTTCTTCCTCTTCCGTAAGGGCGCCGGCGTCGGCATTTTTAGAGAGGAATCTGAGATTCTCTGCTGCCGTGAGAATACGCTCCAGACTTGTCTTTGCAGCTTCCATCAGATCTGCACTGAAGTTGAGCGGGCTTCTGTAATGTGCACTTAACATGAAAAAGCGCAGGATCTGCAGATCATATTTTTCACTGATTTCCCGTACTGTGAAGAAATTGCCCAGTGATTTTGACATCTTGCGGTTGTCAATGTTGAGGAATCCATTATGCATCCAGTATTTTGCAAATTCCTTGCCATTGGCAGCTTCACTCTGTGCGATCTCATTTTCATGATGTGGGAAGATCAGATCTTCGCCGCCGGCATGGATATCAATCTGTTCGCCGAGATATTTTTTCGACATCTCCGAGCACTCAATATGCCAGCCCGGACGACCTTCGCTCCACGGAGATTTCCATGCGGGCTCTCCTTCTTTCTTCGGTTTCCAGAGAACGAAATCAAGCGGATCTTCCTTCTCGTCCTCTCCCGTAACAAGGAGTGTTCTTCCGCCCGACTGCAGGTCATCCAGATTCTTATGAGAAAGCTTACCGTAATCCTTAAATTTTCTCGTGCGATAATATACGGTTCCGTTTTTCTCGTATGCATAACCCTTGTCGATCAGTGTCTGGATCATGTCCACCATGCCGCAGATTTCTTCTGTCGCAAGCGGATTCTTTGTAGCTGGTTTGATGTTCATGGCATCCATGTCTTTTTTACATTCCGCAATGTAGCGTTTGGAGATTTCATCTGCTGTCACGCCCTCCTCAATCGCTTTCTTGATGATCTTGTCATCCACATCCGTAAAGTTTGACACAAAGTTCACATCATATCCTTTGTACTCAAAGTATCTTCTCACAGTATCAAAAACGATCATCGGACGGGCATTTCCGATATGAATGAAGTTGTAAACGGTCGGGCCGCATACATACATCTTCACTTTCCCCTCCTCGAGAGGTACAAATTCTTCCTTTCTCTTTGACATTGTATTATAGATCTTCATCGTCTTCTCCTTTCTTTTCTATACATCTGAGCTCTTTCATAAGATTTCTCAGTTCGTTGTGTAATCTGATATTCTCATCCTGAAGTTTTCTGATATCATTCAGCACAGGATCAGGAAGATGTACCTGATCCATGTCAAGACGAGGCACTTTCTTATTATCCATGCGTACGATACGCCCAGGCACTCCTACGACAGTACAGTTAGGCGGCACTTCTTCAAGGACGACAGATCCGGCCCCTATCTTGGAATTTTCTCCGATCGTGAATGAGCCGAGTATCTTGGCTCCGGCGCTCACCATTACATTATCTTCTAATGTCGGGTGGCGTTTCCCCTGCTCTTTTCCCGTTCCGCCGAGCGTTACTCCCTGATACAGGGTAACATTGTCGCCGATGACCGTCGTCTCGCCGATGATAACTCCGCTGCCGTGGTCTATAAAAAGCCCCCTGCCTATAGTCGCGCCGGGATGGATCTCGATCCCTGTCTTGCGCGCTCCTCTCTGGGAGATCCATCTTGCCCAGAAATAGTGTCCTTTCAGATACAGCTTATGTGCCAGGCGGTATCGCAGGATCACCCGGAAACTGGGATATAAAAAGACTTCCATGTTGGATTTGATAGCCGGATCCCGCTCTCGGATCACCTGTATCTCTTCTTTGACATAAGATATTATACCCATATTTTTCTCCTCGTTAAAATTGACACGGAATACCTTTTTCTATAGGGAAATCCTCTGTACTGTCCTATAGAATAAAATAACTCCGTCTCAAACAAGAGACGAAGTCATATCCGCGGTTCCACTCTATTTAAAAGAAATTCTTCTTTCACTCTGACAGCATGTAACGTATGCAATACGTCCCCTGCTACTTTGGCTTTTCCGCATTTCACAGGGTCAGCTCCCGGACGCACTTCACATATTCTCTGCACAAGGATGCTTTCAGCCGGCGGCATCCTCTCTCTGAGAGCTTCTGAATCTGCTACTCTTTCCGTTCACAGCCTTTACTTTTATCCCACATATACCTTATATTATGAAAATTTTTCGCTTTTGTCAACATGCAGCTTCAGACAACCTCATTGAGAAATACTTTTGTGAGTTTTGTAATCTTCTCCAGCTCCCCGGCCAGATGTTCCGTCATAATAACGCCCTCCCGACGCTGCAGCTCCTGTATTCCAATACGCCCGAACATTAACTCGGTGAGCGCATCAATCGGAAGTACGCCTTCGGAATCCTCGGTTTCCCGTACATCCAGCCCAGTCTCATCCACACCGCTCGCAATACGCCATACACGACTGTTCTGATAAATGATCGGGTCGATCACCGCAAATGAACAGTCCACAGAAGTCTTTGAATCTGTTTTCAGGGCTTTGAGAAATTCCGGAAGGCAGACAACCCTTGCCATGATGATCGGCTTATTCTCTGCTGACATATATTCCGGGCATGCATAGATCTTTGCACTCTCACACCTTTTCCCGCTTTCTCCGGTCACTCCGGCAAGCTCGCGGACCGAACTGATGAAGGCATCTTCATATCCCGGAAGGTACAAGGGCTCCCGAATCTCAAGACCGTCTTCCGCCGCATAGGCATAAATCCCTTTAAGGTCACCGTTTTCTCTGATCAGCCGGACACCGCCTCTTTCGCTCTGCTGTTCCATGATCATCGTCTGATAATAAGAGCTGTCCCGAATCGCATGTACCTGCCAAACATCTGCAAAATAGCTGTTGAAAAAGGCTGCCATTTCTTCCGCGTTCCAGACAGCAGCATCCGTGAAAGTACAGTTTCGGACCGTAGTTCCTTTACCACTGGCTACATTGGAAGAAATATCCTGAATGCCTATACGCTGTGAGTAAATAAAGCGGAAATCATACGGTGTATAAATCGCCTCAGCGGCCGGCATCAGAAAAGTAAACGGCACCTTTGCCGTATACATATCATTCAGTGCCTGTCTCAGAAGATTTCCCATAAACCCGCGTCCGCGGTATTCCTCTTTTGTCGCTACCGCGATAATATATGCTGACGGCCGTTCGCTCTCTTCTATCTTCAGCAGATAGGGGTTAAGCTGGAGCATAGAACATATCTGTCCATCCTCTTCCACAACATAAATCTGATTATCTTTTGTCTTGATATAATAGTAATAATCCAGGAAAGCACTCGTATCTTCTGTAAACACTTCTTCCCACAAAGAACGGGTCTTTCCGTGTTCGCTCTGTTCCAGTCTGCGCACGATCATCTTGCTGTCTCCTCTTATTACTGTCTACTCTGCATCGACGCTGTAACAATCCTATCTGTTTGCACAGCATCCACCGCATACTTCCGGCATCGATGC
Source organism: Mediterraneibacter catenae (assembly GCF_008691045.1). Lineage (GTDB taxonomy): Bacteria > Bacillota > Clostridia > Lachnospirales > Lachnospiraceae > Mediterraneibacter > Mediterraneibacter ornithocaccae. Next base: position 107,106 of record NZ_VMSO01000002.1, on the reverse strand, counting down.
CAAATCTGTACTGGAATAATTAGTAAATTTTTCAACTGCACAGATTGCATGGGAAGAAATCCCTTCGCCACTTCCCGTAAATCCAAGTCCTTCTTCTGTCGTTGCCTTCACATTTACCTGATCCGTCTCAATCTTAAGCGCAGCGGCGATATTTTCACGCATCTGATCAATATGGGGACGCATCTTCGGCCGCTGTGCTATGATCGTTGCATCGATATTCTCAATCACATATCCCGACTCATCCAACAGCCGTCCTACATGTTCCAGGAGTTTTAAGCTAGATATTCCTTCATATTCCGGATCCGTATCGGGAAAATGCTTCCCGATGTCCCCCAGGGCAGCTGCCCCAAGAAGCGCATCCATTATCGCATGCAACAGTACATCGGCATCGGAATGACCCAGCAGGCCTTTCTCATACGGAATCTCAACACCGCCCATTATCAGTTTTCTTCCGGTCGTAAGCCGGTGCACATCATAGCCCATACCCACACGCATTTTTATCTCTCCTCATAATCATTTTCAATTTCTTCAGCCGGTTCCTGATTGTTTTGCCCGTTGTCGTCTCCGCTTTCTTTTTCAATTCTTATTACTCGGTCATCACCCGCGAATACTACAGACTTGTCCTCATTCGTATTCTTTTCTTCTTTCTCCGGCTGCTCATTGCCCTGTTCCTCTTTATCGACTGCCACTTCAGCCCCCGCCTGCTCCTTTTGCTTTACATCAGCTTTCGTTAGCTGTTCGTCTATAATTTGTTCTACTCCCCCCGGTTCTTGTTTATCCGGTTCTTGTTTGTCCTGTTCTTGTTCATCCGGCTCTGCCCTTCGCTGCTCTTCAACTTTGAAAGATTGCTGTTCCTCTGTCTTTTTAGCTGTTTCGCTTCCACTTATCGTTTCCTTTATCTGGGTAGCCTGCATATTCACCTGCCTTATTTTGGCGGAATCTGTCGAAGCCTTCGTTTTATTCTCGCTCTGTTCTTCAGAAACACCCCAGCCCTTTTCCTCTTTTATGATATCCCATACTTTTTTCATGCAGTAGATTGCATATCCGCCGCCAATAATCAAAAAGATCGCCCCTACTACACACATAAGTATCATATTGCTCGGCTTCTCTTTTACCATCTGGAGCAGAAGCCTTATTCCCAAATATGCCAGATATCCTCCGAGTACGATACGAAACGCATATCCTGCTTTTTTGTTCATCTCTTTATCCTCCGTAGTTATTCTGTGCATTATTCTAGCATAACTTGCAGGATTAATCCACAGTAAGAAAAAAGGACCTGCATCAGCAGATCCTCCGAGTAGCGGAAACTGGATTTGAACCAGCGACACCACGGGTATGAACCGTGTGCTCTAGCCAACTGAGCTATTCCGCCATATTCAGGTTGTATATGGGGCCTATAGGGCTCGAACCTATGACCCTCTGCTTGTAAGGCAGATGCTCTCCCAGCTGAGCTAAGACCCCATATTCTTGCGGGCTTCGGAGTTCCTTTCCGCAACCCGCTTTGCTATTATACTATCATCATCCAACAAATGTCAACACTTTTTTTAATTAATTTTAAAAGATTTTTTGTTTGGATTTTTTATGCTATTTAAAGTACTTTACGCCGGACTCGAATATCTTCATATCTTGTTCTCCGTAAATGTTGATTGCAACAGACAAATCCCGCCGCTCAGAATGTGCCATCTTACCAAGCACACGTCCGTCAGGACTTGTAATTCCCTCTATTGCAGAGTAGGAGCCATTAACATTCCACTCTTCATTCATAGTAGTATTCCCTTCCGGATCACAGTACTGTGTCGCCACCTGTCCGTTCTCAAACAACCGCCTGATCCACTCGTCATCCGCCACAAATCGCCCCTCTCCATGAGATGCCGGATTTGTATAGACTCCACCGAGTTCCGTTCCCATAAGCCAAGGTGATTTGTTTGTCACAACTTTCGTATATACCATCTTAGAGATATGACGTCCGATCGTATTGTATGTCAATGTCGGCGAATCCTCTTTCTGTCCGACGATCTTCCCGTACGGAACAAGCCCAAGCTTGATAAGCGCCTGGAAACCGTTACAAATACCAAGCGCAAGACCGTCACGCTCGTTTAGCAGCTTCTCCACAGCTTCTTTGATCTTTGCATTCTGGAATGCCGTAGCAAAGAATTTCGCAGATCCGTCCGGTTCATCACCAGCGCTGAAGCCGCCCGGGAACATGATCATCTGAGCTTGTCCTATCGCTTTTTCAAACTCAACTACAGACGATCTTATATCTTCCGCATCCAGGTTGCGGAAGACTTTCGTCACTACCTTTGCACCTGCACGCTCAAACGCCCTTGTACTGTCATATTCACAGTTTGTCCCTGGGAATACCGGTATAAACACAGTAGGCTGCCCGATCTTATGACTGCAGATATGGATATCGGATGTATTGAACAGCTTTTCTTCGATTGTCTTATCCGAACTCTCTTCTGATTTTGTGGCAAACACTTTTTCAAGCGTTCCAGTCCATGCACCGAGCGCCTCATCAATGCCAATCCGAACATTACCGTATTCAAAACTGTCAGCATCTGTCACTTCACCGATCACAGTATATGTGATCTGCAGATTTCCTACCTGTCCGTCTTCCACCTCAGCGATAATATCACCGAATGCAGGAGCAAACACATCGCGCGGATCCATATTATGTTCAATCTTCACACCCTTGCGGTTTCCGAATGCCATCTTGCTAACCGCCGCGATCACGCCATGTCGGTCGAGCGCGTAGGCGGATACGATCCTTCCCGCTCTGATATCTTCCTCGAATTTTCCATACTGATCCATGATCTGTCCATAAACCGGAAGATCATACTCGTCTTTCTCTATTCTGAGCCATACAAGCTTGTTTCCTGCCTTTTTGAGCTCCGGAGTAATGATATCTTTGTCAAGCGCCATATCGACCGCAAATGATACAAGTGTAGGCGGAACATCGATATCCTGGAATGTTCCGGACATACTGTCCTTGCCTCCGATTGACGGAAGGCCGAAACCGATCTGGGCTGCATATGCTCCAAGTAACGCTGCAAACGGCTGGCTCCAGCGCTTCGGATCCTCTGACATACGGCGGAAATACTCCTGGAATGTAAAGCGGATTTTTCTGTAATCTCCGCCGGCAGCCACAATCTTTGCAATAGATTCTGTTACTGCATAGACTGCGCCGTGATACGGACTCCAGCTTGACAGATACGGATCAAATCCGTAACTCATCATAGACACACTGTCCGTCTTTCCATTCTGAACCGGCACTTTAGCTACCATTGCCTGTGTCTCTGTAAGCTGATATTTCCCTCCATGCGGCATAAACACAGACCCGGCGCCGATAGATCCGTCAAACATCTCCACAAGGCCTTTCTGTGAGCATACATTAAGGTCGCTCAAAGTGTTCAGCCATGCTTCTCTCACATCGCCGATCTCGTTTTTCTTAAAGAGGCTGTTCTCACGCTCCGGCATCTCTACTTCCACATCCGTCTCCTGATGTGCACCGTTTGTGTCAAGAAAAGCACGGGAAAGATTCACGATCTCCTTTCCTCTCCAGATCAGAACCAGTCTCGGCTCCTCTGTAACAACTGCAACTTTTGTCGCCTCGAGGTTCTCTTCTTTTGCATATGACATGAATTCATCTACGTCTTTCGGGTCAACAACGACCGCCATACGCTCCTGTGACTCTGAGATTGCGATCTCTGTTCCATCAAGACCGGCATACTTCTTCGGAACTTTATCAAGTTCTACTCTGAGGCCGTCTGCAAGTTCTCCAATTGCAACCGATACTCCGCCAGCCCCGAAATCATTACATTTCTTGATCAGGCGGCTGACTTCTTCACGGCGGAACAGTCTCTGGATCTTACGTTCTGTAGGCGGATTACCTTTCTGTACTTCTGCACCGCAGGTTTCGATGGATTCTTCTGTGTGAACTTTTGAGGAACCTGTTGCTCCTCCACATCCGTCTCGTCCTGTACGGCCGCCAAGCAGAATTATAATATCTCCCGGATCCGAATTCTCACGGATAACAGCACGCCTCGGTGCGGCACCCAGAACAGCTCCGATCTCCATACGTTTTGCCACATAATCCGGGTGATAGATTTCTTTTACAAGACCGGTTGCAAGACCGATCTGATTTCCATAAGAGCTGTAGCCATGCGCAGCTTCTCGGACAAGTTTCTTCTGAGGCAGCTTGCCTTTCAGAGTGTCTTTCACAGATACTGTCGGATCTGCAGCGCCCGTCACACGCATTGCCTGATAGACATATGTTCTCCCAGAGAGCGGATCACGGATAGCTCCTCCCAGACAGGTAGCAGCGCCGCCGAACGGCTCAATCTCTGTAGGATGATTATGTGTCTCATTTTTAAAATTGATCAGCCATTCCTCTTCTACACCGTCCACTTTGATCGGTACGACAATACTGCAGGCATTGATCTCATCGGACTCTTCCTGATCGTCCAGTTTCCCTTCTCTCTTCAGTCTTCTCATAGCCATGAGTGCAAGATCCATCAGGCAGACAAACTTGTCCTCTCTGCCCGCAAATATCTCACTGTGGTCCTTCAGATATTCCCGATACGTATCTTCGATCGGCTTTCTGTAATATCCGTCATCAAACTGCACATCCTTTAACTCTGTAGAGAATGTTGTGTGACGGCAGTGGTCGGACCAGTAAGTATCAAGAACACGAATCTCTGTCATCGTAGGATTCCTGTGTTCTTCCCCTCTATAATATCTCTGTATATGCTGAAAATCTTTAAATGTCATAGCAAGACCAAGCGAATCATACAGTTTCTTTAATTCATCCTCCTGCATCTCACTAAAGCCACCAAAGACAAGGATATCAGCCGGTTCGTCGAATGTCGTGACAAGTGTCTCAGGCTTCTCATCTGCGGCCTCTCTGGAATCAACCGGATTGATGCAGTGGTTCCTGATCGCCTCGAATTCGTTGTCAGAGATGTCTCCCTCTATCACGTAAGTTGTTGCAGTACGAATAACCGGACTCTCATCCTCCTTGATAAAACGGATACACTGCTCCGCAGAATCCGCCCTCTGGTCAAACTGACCCGGAAGGAATTCAACCGAGAAACTGCGGTCACCTTCGGATACCGGATATTCTTCCCGGTAAAGAATATCTACCGGCGGCTCTGCAAATACTCCGCTGCACGCCTTTTCAAATGTATCATCAGAAATATTCTCCACATCATACCGGATAAGAACTCTCACTCCTGTCACATCCATGATACCGAGATACCGTCTGATCTCGTGGCGAAGCTCTTTCGCCGCAACGGCATAATCCGCTTTCTTCTCAACAAATACACGTCTTACACTGCCCATATAAAATCTCCTTTGCATGATTATTCGTGCCTCGTGCACCCAAAATAATATCTGTTAGTATCGTACCACACTTAACTTCATTAGTACAATTAATATAACTTAAATTAGTTATAAGTCATGCTAATTTCTTTCTCTGCTTCATGATTTGAGGGATAAAACTCAGTACAAGAACCACAGCAAGACCTCCCACAAAAATCGCCCCAATCCTCATGACCATATCATAAAACAGCCCCTCCGTAAGCATCCGGATCATATAGTCTTCCGCCGGATCAAAGATCCAGAGATCATTATCAAAAAAGATATGGTGAAACTGTACGAACACCGCATTGAAGTCAACTACTGCCGCAATACCGATCAGAGCAACAGCGATCCCCGTAATGCCCAGGGCGATCCAGTAAGACCGCGGAATAATCTTTTTGATATCCGCCCGGCTGATAAGGAGGAATACTATACAGAGGACCACAGCAGCGCAGGCACCCAGCCGGATATTCAGACCGCCTATAAACAAGTCACGGACTTCTGCCATATGAAACCTGTCCTGCTCATTAAAAAAATCCTGTTCCCGACCCTCAACTGTTGTGATCACCGAAAGAGTATCTCCGTTTCCCCGAAGATAATCCATCATTTCATGAGTCACATACATAACATCATCCATGGTCATATCCAGATCGGACAGTACATCATACTTCTCATATTCTTCTTGATAAACGCTGAAATCGGAATACATAGCAATTTCAAAACTTGTGATAAGCAGTGCTGCAATGATCGAAAAACCTAAGATTATGCCGGCACACCATTGTAATTTTTTCATATTGTCTTAATCCTTTCCACAGTATTGTTGTAATTCTTTTTCATATAGCTTATAATAGAATCAATATTTATTAGGAGGTCTTATAATGATCGATATCAATTATGAACTGTATAAAGTATTTTACCATGTGGCGTCAACTCTGAACTTTTCTGAGGCCTCCAAACAGCTTTTCATCTCACAATCGGCTGTGAGCCAGTCCATCAAGACACTGGAGCGGAAGCTGGATCAGACGCTGTTCATAAGAAGCACAAAAAAAGTGCAGCTCACCCCGGAGGGTGAAATTCTCATGAGGCATATCGAACCTGCCATGAATCTGATTCAGAAGGGCGAGGCGCAGCTTATTGACGCAGCCTCCACCGGCGGTCAGATCCGCATCGGCGCCAGTGACACGATCTGCCGTTATTTTCTGATCCCATATTTGGAACGTTTTCATAAAGCCTTTCCGGGAGCACACATCAAAGTAATCAACCAGACTTCAATGAAATGTGCGGAACTTCTGAGGAACGGTCAGGTTGATCTGATCGTGGTGAACTATCCGAACAACCACCTAGGAACCGCCGCCTCTGTTCTGCGTATCAAAAAATTCCGCGATGTGTTCATTGCCGGCAGTCCATTCCTGGAATTAAAAGACCGGACAGTATCTTTTTCCGAGCTTCTTCACTACCCAATCCTGATGCTGGATAAAAACAGTACGACAAACGAATTCCTCCATCAGGTCTTTCAGCAGCATCAGCTCGATCTTGTACCGGAAATCGAACTGACGAGCAACGATCTTCTGATCGATCTGGCCCGCATAGGCCTTGGTATCGCGTTCGTTCCGGACTACTGTATCACCAGCCAGTCTGACGACCTGTTTCTGCTGAAGACAAAAGAAGAGCTTCCGTACCGTGAGCTGGCCGTCGCTTATAATGATCAGCTTCCTCTCTCAAGAGCTTCAATGGAATTTCTGAGTTATTTCCAAAAAGATTCCATATAATCACTCAGCGTGGCTGCACTACAGATCTGACAGTTTTCCCATTCTCGCGGGAAGCTGTCCCTGTACTGCCGCCGGGAGAATCTGTCATCAAGAAGGAGTACGACACCCCGGTCTGTCTCTGTCCGGATCACTCTCCCCGCAGACTGCAGTACTTTGTTGATTCCCGGATACAGATATGCATAGTCGAACCCTCTCATTCCTCTCGAATCGAAATAACCTTTTACAATTTCACGGTCATTACACACCTGCGGAAGGCCCGTTCCCACAATGACAGCTCCGATCAGCCGGTCAGCTGTAAGATCGATTCCCTCGGAAAACACGCCGCCCATCACGCAAAATCCTACAAGACTGTTTTCTCTCTCCCGATCAAATTCTTCAAGAAACTCTTCTCTTTCCCGTTCGTCCATATTTTGAGCCTGGAGCAGTACATCGATTCCTTCTGCTTTGTGCACGAACTGATCGTATACCTCTTCCATAAAACGGTAAGACGGAAAGAAGGCCATATAATTTCCCTTTTTGCATTCTGCCATTCTGCCGATATAATCGGCATATCTGCGATACATGCTTTCGCTCCTCATCGTATAGCGTGTGCTGACATCCCTGGCCTGCAGCAGCAGCATATTTTCTCTCGGGAAAGGGGATTCTGCATAGATTGCATAGTCATCTTTCTCAACAGAGAGCAGGCTCTTATAATAGTGGATCGGCAGTAGTGTTGCCGAGAAAAATACCGTACCACTTCCAAATTCAAGGTAATTCTGCAGATTTGCCGCAGGATTCACACAGAAGAGCTTCAGCTTAAATCTTCCATCATCCTCCAGTTCACTGTAGATCACATAATTTTCATCCAGAATATCATGTATACTGACAAATGAACGCACCTGGAAATACAGATTCAGCACACTCTCCCGTATCTCGTCCCCACTCGGTTCTTCCAGAAATCTCTCCATCTCCGTCAGCAGGTTCATCAGCTTCAGGGCTATATGCGAAACACTGTTCAGAATCTGATAATCCTCGCACTCACGCTTGAGTTCCAGGAACAGTTTATTGACATCGCCGAGCCGCCGCGCCAGTCTGGCGTCCAGATTCTTTACCTGCCGTTTCAGTTCCAGAAGATCTTCTTTGTATAATACTGCACTGTACATCTCTCTTCCGCGTTCTACCAGATTATGTGCCTCATCGATCAGGAAAATATAATTCCCACTGCTTCCCTCTGAAAAGAATCGTTTGAGATGTGCATTCGGATCAAACACATAATTGTAGTCACAGATCACTGCATCAACCCAGGTGGAAATATCAAGAGAAAGCTCAAACGGACATACCCTAAACTTCTCAGCTTGTCTCTCTATCGCCGACCGGTTCATTTCATTTCCACTGATAAGCATATCATAAACTGCATCATTTACGCGATCAAAGTGCCCTTTTGCATAAGGGCACGATTCCGGATTGCATAAAGTTTCTTCACAAAAACATATCTTTTCTTTGGCCGTGAGCGTGATGACCTTCATACTGAGTCCCTGATCTTTCATCGTCCGAAATGCCTGCTCTGCCACAGTACGCGTGATCGTCTTCGCTGTCAGATAAAATATCTTATCCCCTAATCTCTCCCCAACGGCTTTTACTGCCGGGAATACAGTGGATATAGTTTTTCCCACGCCTGTCGGCGCCTGTATAAAAAGTTTTTTTCTTCTCAAAATCGTTCGGTAAACTGCCGCGGCCACATCACGCTGTCCCGGGCGGTAAGAAAATGGGAATTCTACTTTCTTTATGGAAGCATTTCTTGTTTTCTCCCATTCTATCTGAAATCTTGCCCACTTTTCATACTGACGGATCAGATTATCAAACCATTCTTTTAATTCATCTATGGTAAACTTTTCTTCAAATCTTTTAATCTCCTCCGTGTCAAGATGACAGTATGTCAGTTGGACACCTATATTCTCCAGCCCTTTCTGTCCGGCATAGATATATGCGTAACATTTTGCCTGTGCGAGGTGCACCTTCACCGGCTCGGTTATATGTTCCAGATCACGAAGCACACCTTTGATTTCATCAACTGTAACTTCTGTCTCCCCGGTTTCTTCATGAATGATAATGCCGTCTGCACGGCCTTCCACCTGGATCCTGAATCCATCACGCGGAATTTCTGTTTTCAGACTTATCTCAGCATGATAATCCGAACCCATGCTTCTTTGTATCTTCCGATGCAGACGGCCTCCTATCAGCATTGCTTCTTTATCCATACTCCCGGAAGTCCTGTTATCGATGTCTCCGCCTCTTAATATAAACTCAACAAGATTTCTGACAGAAACACGAACGATTTTCTCCGTTCCTTTTTCCACTACTGCACTGTCGCCTCTTTCATTGCATGTATTTCATCTTTATGCAGATGCGATGATGTATCTATCATAATCTCATTTTCCGTTTTATACAATATCTTTTCTGTTGCTTTTAAACTCCGTCATATCTCCCCTGAAATGAAGCGGAAGATGATTTCTCTGACATCCTGGATTTTCTCGTTCTTTGATCGAAACCGTTTCAAAAAAGTTTTTCCACAGGCACGCATAACTTTTCTCGTTCTCTGATACCGCCTGTGATGCCTCTATATTAAGCTTTTCACCCCAGACAAGTCTCCATTTTCTCTCCCTTGCATGAATAAGAAATACTTTATGTGTTTTGTCGTATATCATCCAGTTTTCCAGAGGAAAACGGTCCGCAAAATGGTCTCCGATGCATGTAAGCACCTGTGATTTCGGAGTAATTTCAGAAAACAGGACACCATTTTCCAGTTCACGGAAGCGGATAAATTCCTCATACATATGTGCTTCATTGGATACACTGCGGCTCATTGCAAACACTTTCGCAACATCAGCATTGCCAAGGTGATCCATAATCCTGCTGCTGTCCGCTATATTTCTGGCCTCCTGCATGGTTCGAAATACTTCAGTGCCTTTTTCCGGATCATCCGACAGAAGCGCATGATAAATATCCCAGTACGCATTGTATCCCAGGTAGCGTTTCACCATGCGCTGCAGACGCTGCGCTTTCACTTCAGTCTCTGCAACAGTCTTATACTGACAAAATAACTGCTGTTGTACCTTACCCCTAAGCCCGATCCCGGCCTCACTGTTTCTCCTCTCAAGCCAGGCATCATGCAGTGCTGAAAACAGACCGGTAATTGTATCTGTACATATATAAATCTGCATCATATTCCGTTCACCCCACTGAAATTCGCATCATCAAACAGAGAAAGCTGCCGGTACGTCATACCGTACGCTCCTTCCGGAATCTTTTCTTTCGTATTCAGAAGATTCCTTGTAATATAATCTTCCTCGATTCGTACCGGATACATCATCCGGCCTGCACATGTAATAAAATACAGTGCCCGTTTAAGCGCTACCCCCATTTTTTTAAGATCTTCAAACTGCAGTACGCCCAGACGCCTCGCCTTTACGATCCTGGCTGCCGACTTGTATCCAATTCCCGGAACTCTGAGCAGAAGTCTGTAGTCTGCCTTATTGATCTCTATCGGGAAAACTTCCAGATGCTTCAGCGCCCAGCAGCACTTAGGATCCAGCAGTATATTAAAATTAGGATTCTCTTCATCCAGAAGCTCATGTGCTTCAAAATGATAAAACCTGAGCAGCCAGTCAGCCTGATACAGTCTGTGTTCTCTCAAAAGCGGCGGCTGGTTATCTTTCAATACCGGCAAGTCCCTGTCCTCATTGACTGGAACAAAGGCAGAGTAAAACACCCGCTTTAAATCAAACTTTTTATACAGGGATTCTGCTACGTTCAGGATCTGATAATCTGTCTCGGGGGTTGCTCCAATAATCATCTGCGTGCTCTGTCCTGCCGGAACAAATCTGGGGGCATTCCGGTACAATCGGATTTCCTGCTTATTCTCTGTTATTTGGTTTTGCACCAGACGCATAGGTGCCAGTATGTTCTTTCGGGATTTGTGCGGTGCCAGAAGACGCAGGCTCTCCGCTGTAGGCAGTTCAACATTTACGCTCATTCTGTCTGCAAGAAAGCCTGTCATCTGTACCAGCCCTGGGTCAGCGCCCGGAATTGCTTTCACGTGGATATAACCCTGAAAATTACATACGTGCCTGAGTCTGTACAATGCCGCATAGATCAGTTCCATCGTATAATCCGGACTCTTTAAGATACCCGAACTCAAAAACAACCCCTCTATATAATTTCTTCTATAGAACTCCATCGTAAGCGTACATATTTCTTCAGGAGTGAATGAGGTGCGTACCACATCATTTGATGCCCGGTTAATACAGTATTTGCAGTCATAGATACACTCATTAGTAAAAAGTATCTTCAGAAGTGAGATGCAGCGGCCGTCGGCAGAAAAGCTGTGACAAATCCCTGCCTTACTGCAATTTCCCATGCCAGTGCCGTCGCCTTTGCGTTCAACACCGCTGGAAGTACAGGAAACATCATATTTTGCAGCGTCTGAGAGTATATTCAGTTTTTCGTTCAGTGTCATTTCTTCCTGTATTATATTCTGCATATCTCCCTCCCGATTAACGAACATTTGTTCTTTCTTTTGTTATAGAATAGCACGTATGTTCGATTATTTCAAGAGGTATTAAAAAAGACACCTCCTGAAATCTTCTTAGATTCCATGAAGTGTCACTTTAATTTCTTTATAGTATGAGTTGCCTGACAAATGGGCAACTATTCACACTCTCTGATCCGTTTTCTCAACGGAAGCACCATAGATGGAGATACAGACAGTTCATCCAGCCCCATCTTAAGGAACTCTTCCGTAAGTTCAAGGTCTGCTCCCAATTCTCCACAAATGCCGATCCAAGCGCCTTCTGCGTGCGCACTTTCTGCCGCCATCTTTATCATAGCAAGTACTGCCGGATGGTGCGGATCATAGAATTCGTCCAGTTTAGAATTCTGACGGTCAATTGCCAATGTATACTGCGTCAGGTCATTTGTCCCAACACTAAAGAAGTCTACTTCTTTCGCAAGCTCACGGCTGACCATAACAGATGCCGGAGTTTCTATCATGATACCGAGTTCAACATCCTCTTTATACGGGATGCCCTCATTCTTCAGTTCCTCTTTTACATCTGCTATGATTTCTTTAATCTTACGTACCTCTCCGACTGATGTTATCATCGGGAACATAATAGAAATATTGCCAAATACTGCTGCACGGTAGAGTGCACGGAGCTGTGTCTTAAATATCTCAGGTCTTGTAAGACAGATACGGATTGCGCGATAACCAAGGGCCGGATTTTCCTCCTTATCCAGGTTAAAATAATCAACCTGCTTGTCAGCTCCGATATCAAGTGTACGGATAATGACTTTCTTTCCCGCCATACTTTCCGCAACCTTTTTATATACCGAAAACTGCTGCTCTTCTGTCGGGAAATCAGTATTTTCAAGATAAAGGAACTCACTCCTGAAAAGCCCTATTCCGCCGGCATCATTTTTAAGAACAGCGCCAAGATCGGAAACATTACCAATGTTTGCATACACATTGATCTTCTGTCCGCTCTTTGTAATATTTTCTTTGCCTTTGAGCTGTTCCAGAAGCGCCTTCTGCTCAAGATCTTTTTCACGCTTCTCCTGCATCTCTTTCAGCGTCGCTTCATCAGGATCGATATATAAAGTACCTGTAAAGCCATCGATGATCGCTTCTCTGCCGCTATACTCCTGAAGAAGTCCTTCTCCCAGACCTATCACGGCAGGTATATTCATTGTACGCGCCAAAATAGCCGTATGTGAATTTGATGATCCATACATCGTCGCAAAGCCAAGCACTTTACTCTTATCAAGCTGAACAGTCTCACTCGGGGCGAGGTCGTCTGCAGCTATAATGCAGGGCTCTGTCATTTCTTTTAAACCTGTGTCAGCTCCGCTTAATATGTCAAGAACTCGCTCTGAAACGTCTTTTACATCTGCTGCACGCCCCTGCATATACGCATCATCCATAGAAGAGAACATTGCTGCGAAATTATCTGCAGTTGTAGCGACCGCATATTCCGCATTTACTTCCTGTGTACGAATGATATTTTCAATCGACTCAATATAATCCAGATCTTCAAGCATCATCTGATGGATCTCAAAAATCATCGCATTGGCTTCACCGACATCCGCAAGTGCTTTATCATACAGCCCCTTCAACTGGGTAACAGCAGTATCTTTTGCTTCCTGGAATCTATTCCATTCTGCATCAACATCTTCGACGTGTGTTCTCTTAATCACTTTGTCATTTCTCTGATAGAATAAAAGCTTTCCTATCGACACACCGCCAAATACACTTTTACCGCTAATCGTAATCATGATTTATAAATTCTCCTTATTGATTTATAAATTCTCTTTGAAGAATGTCTCCAGTTCTGCTGCTGCTGTATCTTCATCGGCACCTTCAACAGTGATCGTAATCTCCTCGCCTGTCTTCACACCAAGTCCCATTACTCCAAAGATTCTCTTTGCATCTGCGCTTTTCTCACCCTTAGCGATCTTAACAGAAGACTGATATCCTGCAGCCTGTTTTACAAGAATTCCTGCCGGTCTTGCATGGATTCCCTCCGGATCTGTGATCACATATTTGAATTCTTTCATTTTAGGTTTCCTCCTTTATCTTTTACTCCTTGTATAAGTATATAACAGATTAGATAAATTTTCAATTACGGATTATCGAAGGATCTTTGTTTATGCCCGATTCTTCATCCTTAAACAGCAGCTTATTCGAACAGCGGTGTAGAGAGATAACGTTCACCCGTATCCGGCAAGAGTGCAACGATTGTTTTTCCTTCATTTTCTGCTTTGTTTGCTTCATAAATAGCAGCATGAAGAGCAGCACCCGATGTAATACCGACGAGTATTCCTTCTTTTCGTGCCAAAAGCCTTGCCGCAGCATATGCTTCATCTTCCGTCACCCTGATTATCCTATTGTATATTTCTGTATCAAGGATTTCCGGAACAAATCCGGCCCCAATTCCCTGGAGTCCGTGAGGTCCCGGTTTGCCGCCGGAAAGAACGGGTGATGCCGACGGTTCTACCGCAACCACTTCTACTTCACTCTTTCTCTCTTTTAAATAGCGGCCTGCCCCGGTAATCGTTCCGCCTGTTCCGGCTCCGGCTATAAATATATCTACCTTTCCTTCAGTATCCTCCCAAATCTCAGGACCTGTTGTTCTGTAATGAGCATCCGGATTCGCCTTATTTACAAACTGTCCGAGAACGATTGCATTATCAATCTTTTTTTCAAGCTCTTCTGCTTTTTCTATAGCACCTGCCATGCCTTTAGATCCCTCTGTCAGCACGATCTGTGCGCCGTAGCCGAGCAACAGTTTTCGTCGTTCGATACTCATAGTCTCGGGCATTACAAATATCGCCCGGTACCCTCGCGCGGCAGCAACTGACGCAAGTCCGATTCCCGTATTGCCGCTGGTAGGCTCTATAATCGTAGCGCCTGGTCTTATGCGTCCGCTCTTCTCCGCATCTTCGATCATATTGAGGGCCACACGATCCTTAACACTTCCTGCCGGGTTAAAATATTCAAGCTTTACCAGCACTCTCGCTTTGAGCTTTTCTTCTGCTCTCAGATTTTTAATTTCTAAAAGAGGGGTTGCACCAATTAATTCTGTTATACTTTCATATATTTTCATCTTAATCTCCTTTCTGACATTTGAACTTTCCTATTATTTTAAACAAGGTTCTTTACAATTACAACACTCTGACATCTTTTGTATATTTTTACGAATCAACAGAGAAATTCGTTGACTTTCATTGTTAAACATGCTACACTGAGGCGGTATCAGTTCAATAGGCAAACTGATACAGCAACTTATTTATATTTTCTTATGGAGGGTAACACAATGACAGGTACAGTGAAATGGTTTAACAACCAGAAAGGCTACGGATTCATCTCTGATTCTGAGGGCAATGATATCTTCGTTCATTACTCAGGACTTGTAATGGATGGATTCAAAACCCTGGAAGAAGGCCAGGCTGTCGAGTTCGAAGTGACAGAAGGCGCAAAAGGACCACAGGCAACTAATGTAGTAAAACTTTAATCAGATTTTTAATGTACCTTTTAATATATAAACCGACTTGATTTATATAAAAAAGCATTACAGAAAAACGAGATTAAAAAGAAGATCCGTCCGGCTCATTACTATCCGGACGGATCTTCTTTTACTTTAAAGTTTTGTATTTGACACATATGCTTCGGGAGCTTCCCATATATCAAATCCACTGCCTCTCAGGATATCAACCACTCTTGCCGGGTCATCGCATTTAAGCACCGCTGAGGCATCTGCACCGTTTGCAAACGCATACATGTATTCAATATTCACATCTCCTTCAACAATCTGATGCATGGCACGGCTTAAGGATCCTGTCTCATGCGGAACTCTCAGAGCAACTACATCTGTCAGCATAGCCGTAATTCCGTTATCTCTGAGTACTGCTTTCCCTTTATTTGGATCAGAAACAATCATCCTTAGCATACCATATTCTGTTGTATCAGCAAGGCTTAAGGCCACAATGTTGACATCATTTCCTGCCAGAACAGAAAGCACCTCATCGAGCCGTCCCTCCCGGTTCTCAAGAAATACGGATAACTGCTGAATCGTGATTCCCATAACTTCTACCTCCTATATATGCTTTCTGCTGCTTTTACAGCTTTCTGTTGTCAATGACACGGACCGCCTTGCCTTCACTTCTCTGGATAGACTTAGGTTCAACAAGTTTCACCCTCACAGAAATGCCAAGTGCCTGTTTCAATACGGCACCAATCTTATTACGCAGCGCATCCAGCTTTCTGATCTCGTCGGAGAACACTCTCTCGTCCACTTCTACCATGACAGTGAGTACATCCATATTGTCCTCTCTGTCCACGATCATCATATAATGTGGTGCTACTACTCCGCCCATTGAAAGAAGCGCTGTCTCTACCTGCGTCGGGAATACATTGACACCGCGGATAACTTTCATATCATCCGTCCTGCCTGTAAACTTGGAAATCCTCGGAAGTGTTCGTCCACATTCGCACGGACTGTGGTCAATACTTGTCAGGTCTTTCGTACGGTAACGGAGCAGCGGCATCGCTTCTTTCGCCAGCGTAGTAAATACAAGTTCTCCCGTCTCACCGTCTGCACATTTTTCATGTGTTGCCGGGTTAAGGACCTCGGGATAGAAATAGTCTGCATGTACATGAAGCCCTGCCTTATGGATACAATCCTGCGCAACACCCGGACCCGTAATCTCACAAAGGCCGTATATATCAAAGCAGTTGATATGCAGGATGCTCTCAATCTTCTTGCGCATCTCTTCTGTCCACGGCTCTGCGCCATGGATCCCGGCTTTTATCTTCATATGATCGACAAGTCCTGCCTCCTGAATAGATTCCGCAAGATACAGTGCATAGGACGGTGTACACGCAAATGCTGTCGCACCCAGATCCTCCATACACATCATCTGACGCTTTGTATTTCCTGCAGACATCGGGATTGCTGTCGCTCCGAGTGCCTTTGCACCGTAATCAAGCCCCATTCCTCCTGTGAAGAGTCCGTATCCATAACACACATGGATAATATCTTCGTTCGTAAGACCTGCCATTGTAAGTCCCCGCGCTACGCACTCCCCCCATACTTCCACATCTTTCTGTGAATACGGCGCTATAGTAAGTTTTCCTGTGGTTCCGGAAGTCCCCTGCACACGCACGACGTCTTTCATCGGAATCGCCAGAAGTCCGAACGGATAGTTATTCTTCAGGTCTTCTTTAGTAGTGAACGGAAGTTTCTCGATGTCTTCGATTGATTTGATATCCCCCGGCTCCACACCTCTCTGCTGCATTTTTTTTCGGTAGAAATCGACATTTTCATACACTCTCTTAACGACATCTACCAGACGTTTGCTCTGCAGGTCCGCCATCTCGTCCCTGCTCATACACTCAATCTTCGGATCACGGATGCGTTCCACCCAGTTTTCCAGTGCTACTCCTGCCATTTTCCTTTTTCTCCTTTTGTCTTATAATTCTTCTTCCTCTACGAGCTTAACATCTGCTGCTCTGAGGACTTTTTCCGCTTTCTCATAATTGTCCGTGCTAAATACCATGACCGGAGCTTTTCCTTCGCGGATTACAAAAGAATAAATATAATTGACGTTGATCTTCCCGTCTGCAAGAATTGCGAGCATCTGATTAAGATTACCTTTTTCGTCCTTAAGTTCGGCTCCGATCACTTCGCTTACTCTTGTGACGAACCCCTTCTCTGTCAGAGCTTCTTTTGCACGCACCGGATTATCAACAATAAGGCGCATGATCCCAAATTCCGGTGTATCAAATGTTGAGATTGCCCTGATATTCACATGGGCTTCTGTCAATACGGAAGTCACGTTCATCATGCTGCCCGGCTGATTTTCCACGAATACTGATATCTGCCTGATCATTGCTATCACCGCCTTTCCTGTATGATCACTGTCACATATTTATTGTTTTATCTCAGTCTGTATCCGACATCAAAAGCTTTCTTATTAATCTCTATCGTCTTAGGCGGCACTGTTCTTTCGATCACTTCGTACCACTGCTCTTTCGTGAAATCCATATGCTGCGCCGCAACTCCGAGCACAATAAGATTAAATACTTTTGGATTGCCCAGTTTTCTTGATTCCTCTGTAGCATCCACTTTGTAGACTTTGTATTCCTTCTCAAGATTTTCAAGAATACTCTCAGGATATTTTGCGTTTCCAATCACAACAGGCATCGGATCGATACGCCAGTCATTGACGATTAGTACGCCGTCTTTCTTAAGAAAATGTGCATATCTGAGTGCTTCAAGACGTTCGAATGCAATAATAACATCTGCCTGTCCTTCCTCTACGATAGGTTCTGCCACTTTATCTCCATATCGTACAAATGTAACCACACTGCCGCCTCTCTGCGCCATCCCGTGGACCTCGGAGAGCTTCACATCATATCCGCCCGCAATAGTAATTCCGCCTAAAATACGGCTGGTGAGCAGTGTGCCCTGTCCGCCTACGCCGACGATCATAATATTTTTTACTGCCATGATCTACTCCCCCTCCTTTACAAGCTCTATTGCATCAAATTTACACAGGTCTTTGCAGAGTCCGCAGCCGGTGCACATCGTATCGTCAATATGGATCGTTCCGTCCGCATTTTTCGTCATGGCCGGACATCCCGGCTTCATGCACATGCCGCATTTCTTACATTTATCCTCATGGGCAGTATAGAGAGGTTTCTTTCTCTTATCAAGGAGCACACACGGAGTCTTCGTGATGATGACCGACACTTCGTCCTTCGCTGTTTCTTCCTTTATCGTCTTCTCGAGGAGCGGAAGATCAAAAGCATTGATCTCATATACGTTCTTGATGCCCATAGCTTTACAGATGCCAGGGATACTGATCGCATATGTCGGGTCGCCCTGCAGCGTCTTTCCTGTCGCAGCATGATCCTGATGTCCGGTCATTCCTGTAGTGGAATTGTCTAGAATGATGACTGTACCTGTAGCCTTGTTGTAGACCATGTTCATCAGGGAATTCACACCAGTATGCATGAATGTGGAATCTCCGATCACTGCCACCCAGTTCTTTATGTAATCTTTGCCTTTTGCCTTTTCCATGCCGTGAAGCGTCGATATACTGGAACCCATGCACATTGTCGTATCGATCACGCTTAACGGAGCGACTGCCCCCAGTGTGTAACATCCGATATCTCCCGCCGCATGCATTTTCAGTTTATTCAGTGTATAGAACACGCTTCTGTGAGGACATCCCGGACAGAGAATCGGCGGTCTTCCCGGAGCCGCTGCCGGCTCTTTGATATCAAGCTCCTGCTTCAGGATCGCTTTTCTGAGCATATTCGCGCTGTACTCGCCCTGCACGGTGAGGATTTCTTTACCGATTGCTTTAATTCCCCATGATTTCACCTGTTCCTCAATGACCGGATCCAGTTCTTCCACGATATACAGAGTCTCTACCTTAGATGCAAACTCTTCGATCAGCTTTCTCGGAAGAGGATTGACCATACCGAGTTTGAGCACGGAAGCCTCCGGCATCGCCTCCTTGACATACTGATACGGGATACCGCTCGTGATCACGCCGATTTTCGTGTCATTCATCTCCACACGATTGATCGGAAGTGTGTTCGCCGCCTCTGCAAGCTCCAGATTGCGCTTCTCGATCTCAATGTGACGGATCTTGGCATTGCCCGGCATCATGACATTTTTCTGAATATTCTTCTCGTACGGCTTATCTTCAGGAACAACCCGTTCCTGAAGTTCTACCAGCCCCTGTGAATGTGCAAGTCTTGTGGTCGTACGGAATATAAACGGACGGTCGAACTTCTCGCTCAGTTCAAATGCGATCTTAAAGTAATCTTTTGCCTCCGCACTGTCAGACGGTTCGATCACCGGGATCTGGGCCGCCCTTGCGACCATCCTCGTATCCTGCTCGTTCTGTGAACTGTACAGGCCCGGATCATCTGCAACAACGATAACAAGACCGCCGTTCACACCCATATAGGACACGGAATACAGCGGATCCGCCGCAACATTAAGTCCCACATGCTTCATACATGCCATGGCGCGCGTGCCTGAAAGGCTCGCGCCTACAGCCACCTCGGTGGCAACCTTCTCATTTGGCGCCCACTCCTCATATACATCATCTCTGTACTGTACAAGATATTCACTGATCTCCGTACTCGGCGTTCCCGGATATGCGGAAGACACTTTCACTCCCGCCTCATAAGCGCCGCGGGCAATTGCTTCATTGCCCAGCATGATCACTTTCTCTGCCATATCATAAACCATCCTTTCGTAAATCTGTCACTCGTCTCGCCTTACCTTCGAATCTCTGAAGAGAATTCGGAGCCACGAGTCTGATCTGTGTTGCCAGACCCAGCTGCGACTTCAGTGCTTTTTTAATCCTGCTCTCAAGTTCGCTCAGCTTCGCATAGCTGTCAAGCAGTCTGTCATCAATCAGTTCTACTGTGATCGTCATGACATCCAGCCTGTTCTTTCTCTCTACAAGTATCTCATAATGCGGACCAATCTCGTCAATCTTAAAGAGTACTTCCTCAATCTGTGTCGGGAATACATTGACGCCACGAATAACGAGCATATCGTCTGCACGTCCTGAAATATTTTCTATCCTGCACGTCGTGCGCCCGCATTTACACGGCTCATACATAAGCCTTGTGAGATCCCCCGTCCGGTATCTCACGAGCGGAAGAGCCTCTTTACCCAGGCATGTCACGACAAGTTCTCCGAGTTCTCCCGGCGGGAGCACTTCCTCTGTCTCCGGATCGATGATCTCCGGGATAAACCAGTCTTCGTTGACATGCATGCCGCACAATTCTGTACATTCTCCGGCAACCCCCGGACCGCACAGCTCGCTCATGCCGTAGTTCTGTGTACAGACAAACTGGTCACCCCATACTTTATGCATCTCGTTACGCATCGGTTCCGTCATACCCTCACCGCCGAACAGACCAATATGCAGCTTTAGATCTTTTGACGGATCAAGTCCTCTTCTTCTGATTTCTTCGCCCAGATGTAGCGCGTAGGACGGGGTTGCCACAAGAAGTGTTACACCCATATCCTGAAGAAACATAATCTGTTTGTTCGTATTTCCGGAGGACATCGGAATTACAGACGCGCCAATCTTCTCAAGACCCCCATGAAGTCCGAGTGCTCCTGTAAAGGTACCGTATCCGAATGAAATCTGCGCCACATCTTCCGCCGTGGCGCCGCCCATGCAGGCGAGCCTTGCCACATTGTTGAGCCACATGTCCAGATCATTTCTTGTATATCCGACCACAGTCGGTTTTCCGGTCGTACCTGAACTTGCATGGTAGCGCACGATGTCTTTCTTGTCCACTGCAAAGAGTCCGTCCGGATAATTGTCTCTGAAGTCCGATTTATATGTAAAAGGCAGGCGCTTCAGATCATTCAGCGTCTGTACATCTTCCGGCTTCACGCCAGCCGCATCCATCTTATCACGGTAAGGTTTCACACGGTCATAAATGTATCGGACCGTATTTTTCAGTTTGGTAAGCTGGATGGCTTCTATCTCTTCTCTGGGGAGAGTCTCCTCCTTGTCCCATATCATTGTATGTCTCCTCCTTCAATTAAACATTCGCCTTGTTTCAGTATATCATAATACTTTGCCGATTTAAAGTGGAAAATTCGGTTTTTTCGTACTGGCGGATAATTCGAAAAACGTCGAAAACGCAGAACTATACAGCAATCTGACTCACGTGTCCGCAGAGGGAGAAAAAGGTTGATTCCGACTCCGGTTACAGGAAATAACTCAAAGTAACAAAGCAGGGAAATGGTGTTAACTTTTCATAATTTCCTTCCAAAGTCGCCGTTCTCAACCTTTTTCTCCCTCTGCGTAAGGTGCATCAGAGCGGATGTAATCTTCCGTTTTGACGTTTATCGACTAACAGACCAATCCGAAAAATCCTCATACAAACAGAAAGAAGTGGGAGCTTTGTTCCTTCCGTCTGAAATTTGATTTTCGGAATGGGAAAGAAAGCAGCCGGGAGGTATGTATTGTGTACGCACCGTTGGAGCGGCGTCGGCACTTAGAGCGCGTCTTTTGCGCTCTTACGTACCGTTACGTCGCGACCGAGTGAAAACGTGTGCGATAACAATACATACCTCCCGGCGGATGTTTTCTCAGTACGAGAAATCGAAATTTAACAGAGAGGATATTTCTCCGTCAGTTCTGCAGCCATCTTTCTTCCTGCTTCTACGTTATCCTCGCTCTCGATTACCATCGCAATGATCTCGGCAATCTTATCCATGTCCTCTTCTTTCATGCCGCGGGTCGTCACTGCAGGAGTTCCAAGTCTCACGCCGCTTGTGACAAACGGAGAACGGGGGTCATTTGGGATCGTGTTCTTGTTGCAGGTAATGTGAGCGTCGTCCAGACGCTTTTCGAGCTCTTTTCCGCTTACATTTTTCTCTGTCAGATCCACGAGCATCAGATGATTATCCGTATCTCCGGATACAATCTTGACACCGCGCTTTTTCAGGCCTTCGCAGAGTGCTTTCGCATTCTTTAAGATCTGAGCCTGATATTCTTTAAACTCCGGCTGAAGTGCCTCTTTGAAGCACACTGCCTTCGCGGCGATCACATGCATGAGCGGTCCGCCCTGGATGCCCGGGAATACCGCTTTGTTAAAATTGAACTTCTCGTTCATTTCATTGCTGGAGAGGATCATTCCGCCGCGGGGACCTCTCAGCGTCTTGTGCGTCGTAGTCGTTGTTACGTGCGCATACGGGATCGGACTCGGATGAAGACCTGCTGCCACGAGACCTGCAATATGCGCCATATCCACCATCAGATATGCTCCGATTTCGTCCGCGATCTCACGGAAACGTTTGAAATCAATGGTACGCGCATAGGCACTGGCACCGGCAACGATCATCTTCGGCTTACACTCCTTCGCGATCTCAAGGACTTTATCGTAATCGATCACACCGTCCTCATTGACACCGTAAGGTACGACATTGAAATACTTTCCAGACATGTTGACCGGTGAACCATGAGTCAGATGTCCGCCGTGATCCAGATTCATTCCCATGTAAGTGTCTCCCGGCTCGAGAATCGCAAAGAACACCGCCATATTTGCCTGAGCTCCCGAGTGCGGCTGTACATTGGCATATTCACATCCAAAGAGCTCTTTTGCACGTTCTCTTGCCAGTTCTTCCACTACGTCCACACACTGGCAGCCGCCGTAATATCTCTTTCCCGGATATCCCTCCGCATATTTGTTCGTCAAAGGGCTTCCCATGGCGGCCATCACCGCCTTGCTCACCCAGTTTTCGGAAGCAATCAGCTCAATGTGGGAATTCTGTCTCTCCATCTCGGCTTTGATCGCATCGGCAATTTCCTGGTCCGTTGTCATGATCTCATCGAAGTCGTACATTTGCATATCCTCCATCATTCATTTTTAAACTGAATTCACTTTACTGCGTAAATGCATTGAAGCCATTATAGCACAGCTTATGCGCTGCGTCTATGCAAAATCAAACAGTGACAGCTGATTGCTCTGAGGCAGGTCTCCGAACAGCCCCAGTTCCTGCATCAGGTCGATGACCGTCTTGCTGACTTTCGTCCTCTGACGGAAATCATCAAGAGACAGATACGGTCCGTCTTTTCCCGCTTCTTCCACCGCCTCGGCCGCCTTATCGCCCATTCCCTCAATGCTTGCGAAGGATGGCATGAGCTTTCCGTCAACGATCTGGAACATCTTCGCCTTTGCCCGATAAAGATCGATAGGCATAAACTCGAATCCGCGCGCATACATTTCCTGCACGATCTTCATATCCTTCATGACATCCTGCTCTTTTTTGCTCAGGGAGTCGCTGCGCTTCTTATAATCCTGCATGTAATAATTCAGCTTGTCCTTTCCCTGGCACATGATCTCATAGGAGAAGGCGTCCGCACGGATACTGAAATATGCCGCATAGTACGCCAGCGGATAATTGATCTTGCAGTAGGCAATGCGGTACGCCATCATGACATACGCCGCCGCATGGGCTTTCGGGAACATGTAGCTGATCTTCTTGCATGACCAGATATACCAGTCAGGCACACCCTGTGCTGTCATAGCTTCTTCCCACTCCGGTTTCAGACCCTTTCCTTTACGCACACTCTCCATGATCGTAAATGCAAGGGCGCTCTCCACGCCTTTATTGATCAGATAGATCATGATATCGTCACGGGTACAGATAGCGGTCGAGATGGTCGCCTTACCTGTTTTTACCAGTTCCTGGGCATTTCCAAGCCACACGTTCGTTCCGTGAGACAGACCGGAGATACGGATCAGGTCGGACAAAGTCTGCGGTTTCGTATCCTCCACCATCTGAATAACGAAGTCTGTTCCGAACTCAGGAATTCCGAGACATCCGAGCTTACATCCGTCAATATCCTCCGGTTTGATGCCGAGCACGTCCGTCCCATGGAACAGTTCGATCACCTGTTTATCATCCAGAGGTATCTCCGTTGCGATAAACGGATGTTCTTCATTATACTCATTATCCATGGCGTCCGACGTGATATAGTCCTCAAGGGTACGGATCATGGTCGGATCATCGTGCCCAAGGATATCCAGTTTCAGCAGGTTATGGTCAATGGAATGATAGTCAAAATGTGTCGTGATGATCCCGCACTCCATATCATTTGCCGGATGCTGCACCGGGGTGAACTCATTAATGTCATGCCCGTGGGGAAGGACAACGATACCTCCAGGGTGCTGTCCGGTACTGCGTCGGATTCCAGTGCAGCCGACAGTGATTCTCTCAATTTCGCAGCGGCGTTTTCTCTGCTCGCGTTCCTCGTAATAATTCTTCACGAATCCGTAGGCAGTTTTGTCTGCAAGTGTTCCGATCGTTCCCGCCTTGAATGTATGGCCTTCACCGAAGAGCACCTCTGTATATTTATGGGCTTTGGCCTGATAGTCGCCGGAGAAGTTCAGGTCGATATCAGGCTCCTTGTCTCCCTTGAACCCGAGGAATGTCTCAAAAGGAATATCAAATCCGGCTTTTACAAGAGGTTCACCGCACACCGGGCAGTTTTTGTCCGGCATGTCGAATCCGCAGCCTCCGGCATAGGAACGCACCTCGTCGGACTCAAAATCACTGTAGTGGCAACTTTTGCAGTAATAATGCGGGCTCAGCGGATTTACCTCCGTGATCCCGGCCATCGTCGCCACGAAAGACGATCCGACCGAACCACGGGATCCTACCAGATATCCGTCCGCATTGGACTTCCACACCAGTTTCTGCGCGATGATATACATAACGGCATAACCGTTGGAGATAATGGAATTCAGCTCCTTCTCCAGACGTTCGGACACCTGCACGGGAAGGTCCTCGCCGTACATCTCATGTGCTTTCCGGTAACAGATATTTCTCAGTTCCTGATCGGAATTCTCGATTACCGGAGGACACTTGTTCGGATTTACCGGTGATATCTTCTCGATCATACCGGCAATCTTCACCGGATTGTCGATCACGACCTCACGCGCCTTTGCCGCCCCCAGATAAGCACACTCCTCTAACATCTCCTCTGTTGTACGCAGGAAGAGCGGCGCCTGATTATCCGCATCGTCGAATCCTTTTCCCGCCATGATGATCCTGCGGTAAACCTCGTCGTCGGGATCGAGGAAATGCACGTCACAGGTAGCCACTACCGGCTTCCCGAACTTCTCACCCAACTCCACGATCTCGCGGTTGATATTTTTCAGATCCTCCTCGGAATTCACATCCGCAATACGGTCGCTCTCGATCATAAACCGGTTGTTGCCCAGAGGCTGTATCTCATAATAATCATAGAAATCTGCCAGACGCGCGATCTGCTGCGCCGAACGCTTTTCCAGAATAGCCTGATAGAGTTCTCCCGCCTCGCAGGCACTTCCGATAAGCAGGCCCTCTCTGTGTTCGTTCAGCAGGCTCTTCGGAATACGCGGCCGTCTCGAATAATATGTAAGATGCGACTCTGTGATCAGCTGATACAGGTTATATCGGCCGATATCATTCTTCGCCATTATGATAATATGGTGGGTCGGCATCTTCCGGATCGCATTGACATTGCGGTCTCCGTAGTGGTTTACTTCTTTTAACGTCGTGATATGTTCCTTCTTCAGCATCTCCACAAATTTCACGAAAATCTCTGCCGTAGCACCCGCGTCATCTACTGCCCGATGATGATTCTCAAGCGAAATATTCAGTGCTTTTGCCACGATGTTCAGCTTATATTTCGACAATGTAGGCAGAAGCACCCGCGCCAGTGCCACTGTATCCAGATAGACAAAGTGATCATTTAAGCCCAGATTTCTGCAGTTCTGCTCGATAAATCCCACATCAAATCCGGCATTGTGTGCGACAAGGACACCGTCCCCGATAAATTCAAGGAACTGAGGAAGGATCACATCGATAGCCGGTGATCCCATGACCATCTCATCCGTGATACTGGTCAGATTCGTGATCTCAAAGGGGATTGGCCTCTGCGGATTTACGAATGTGCTGAACCGATCCACAATCTTTCCGTTTACAACCTTTACCGCACCGATCTCTATGATCCGGTCCTGGATAGAACTGAAGCCGGTCGTCTCGATATCAAACACAATGTACGTATCATCCAGAGTCTGGCTGCCTGCATTCACCGCGATGTCAGTCAGGTCGTCCACCACATATCCCTCGACACCATAGAGGACCTTGAACGGATCATCTTTGTCCAATGTCTCGATATAGTGGTTCGCATCAGGGAATGCCTGAGTCACTCCGTGATCCGTAATGGCGATCGCCGGATGTCCCCAGTCATGGGCACGCTTTACGATATTCTTTACCTCTGATACACCGTCCATATCACTCATCTTTGTATGACAGTGAAGCTCCACACGCTTGATCGGGCTCAGATCTTCTCTCGACACCGTAAAGTCGCCGATCTTCTTGATACCGGTAACCGAACCGATGGTCAATTCTCCATCAAACTTATCGATCGTAGTAACACCTTTGATCTTTACAAAAGCGCCCTTCTTCAGCTCTCCCAGTATCTCCGGGAGCTGATCGTTTCGGGTGAACATCTTCACAGTGATCGTATCCGTAAAGTCCGTAACCGCAAACATGATGATCGTCTTCTCATTCCGGATCTCACGGGTGTCAAAGTTAATGATCTTTCCGTGGATGGTGATCTCACCCATCTCCGTCACTACCTGATCCAGTGTGATCGGCTCGTCGTCAAAGTTCCTGCCGTAGATCAGGTTCGGATCATCTCCCTGTTTAACCGGCCGGTAGAAATCTTTCTTCTTGAAGTCACCTTTTCTGCCCGGTCTCCTGCCGCCTGACAAGTGAGTTCCTCCGCCTTTTCCGGCACCTGCGCCCTTTTCCTGTCCGCTCTTTTTCCCTGAAGATGCGTCGGCAGTATTCCCCGGCACGTTCGCCGCACTTTCTTCTTTTGTGTTTCCCGCAGACTCTCCGTTATTTCCCGCTTCTACATATTCGCCGCGCTGTCTTGCACGTCTCTCAAAGATGGCGTTGATCTCCTGCTGCAGCCTCTGCTCGTCATATTCGCGAGTCCCCGCGCCGTCCGGTTCACGGTATGTAATGCGGATATCCGCCGGTATATGAAATCTCTCTCCATAAATCTTCTCGAGAAGATTCAGTATCTCTTCTTTTCTTCCCTCCGACACGATCGTATCCAGCAGTTCGAGGCAGATCACATTGCCATCCTCAAAGTGGATCTTCGCCTGAGAGAACATACTTGACGCCAGCACGCTCTGTTCTTTCAGCTCCAGAATAATACTCTCCCTGTACTCATTCATGAGGGCTTCCGGTGTATACTGCCCGGAAAGGGCGTATTCTTCCTCAATGCGCACTTCTACCCTCAC
This sequence comes from Mediterraneibacter catenae, assembly GCF_008691045.1. GTDB lineage: Bacteria > Bacillota > Clostridia > Lachnospirales > Lachnospiraceae > Mediterraneibacter > Mediterraneibacter ornithocaccae. Next base: position 79,581 of record NZ_VMSO01000002.1, on the reverse strand, counting down.
ATTTCCGAAAAGCTGGTCTTTGATCCGCCGCTCCATCTGCCAGATCTGTTTCTTCTGGATCAGGTGACGGCTGAATATATGTACATGAAGAAAATCACGCCGTGAATTTGTCGTGATCTTCTTTACTTCCACATCTGCAAAAAGGATCTGGATGTCATCCTCCACCTTAAGCGTCGGGAACACATAGAAAAATGACTTATCGTTTCTGGTCTTTTCCAAATTTAAACACTCCCGTTTTATTCTTTCCAGTTCAGCAGCTCCTGTCGGAGAGTCTCAAGAAGTTCCTCCTCTTTTACCTTTTTCACGATCTCGCCCTTCTTGATCAGAAGCCCCTCGCCGATGCCGCCTGCTATACCGATGTCCGCCTCTTTTGCCTCTCCCGGACCGTTTACAACACATCCCATAACAGCCACTTTGATATCCAGCGGAATGTTGGCTACCATTTTCTCAACCTCGTTGGCAAGTCCGATCAGATCGATCTTCGTCCTGCCGCAGGTCGGACAAGATACGACTTCGATTCCGCCCTTTTTCAGTCCCAGTGTTTTCAGGATAAGCTTAGCCGTGCGGATTTCCTCAACCGGGTCACCGGTCAGAGAAACACGGATTGTATTTCCGATGCCTTCATAGAGAATAATCCCGAGCCCGACAGAAGACTTGACATTACCTGAATATACGGTGCCTGATTCTGTAATGCCGACATGGAGCGGATACGGACATTCCTTTGCGATCAGCTCATGGGCTTTTACACACATGAGCACATCAGAGGACTTGATGCTCACGACGAGATTATCATACCCCATGTTTTCGATCATATGTACCTTATCCAGAGCACTCTCTACGATTCCTTCCGCCGTGACTCCGCCGTATTTCTCCAGCAGATGTTTCTCAAGAGAGCCGCTGTTCACGCCCACCCGGATCGGTACCCCGTACTCCTTCGCCTTGTCTACAACTGCCCTGACCCGCTCCTCGGAACCTATATTCCCCGGGTTGATGCGGATCTTGTCCGCTCCATTCTCAATAGCGGCAATGGCAAGACGATAATCGAAATGTATATCTGCCACAAGCGGAATGTGTATCTGCTTCTTGATCTCTTTTAAGGCTTCTGCAGCTTCCATCGTCGGAACAGCGCAGCGGATAATCTCACAGCCGGCTGCCTCCAGTTTTAAAATCTGCGCGACAGTAGCTTCGATATTCTCTGTCTTTGTGTTTGTCATGGACTGAATCGCCACAGGGTTGCTGCCGCCGATCTTCACTCCTCCGATATTGATTTCTTTTGTCTGCTCTCGTAACATAAGTCATCTCCCTAACTCTGCTATTTTTCTGGCAGGCACTCTTTGTTTCCTGTCCAGTTACAACAGGAGAGTTCCGCATGCGGAACTCTCCATGATCTTTACTCCTGCTCACGCACAAACACGAGCTGTTCTCCATATTCGCGTTCTGTCAGTGTCAGCGTATCCTGCTCTATATTGTAGTTATAGGTTCCCGGCTGAATGATATCAGAATCCAGGGGGCCCTCGGCTACAGTAAGTATTTTCGTCTTAGTGTCGACATTGCATCTGATCTCGGTAAACCGGTCCCCTTCCTCCGGCCGGATAATCATCTGATTATCATCAGTGATCTCGATCATATCACCAGAGCCCTCGCTGACCCATCTTCCTTCAAGCGGGTTCCCCGTAAAAAGTTTCACGACAAAAAATACAGCGATAATAATGATAACGACAGAAGATACAGTCAGGATCGTCCGCCAGATCGTGCTTCTTTTTTCTTCATTATTTTCATAAATCATAAAATCCCCCCTTTAACTTCTGTTTTCATTATACGGAATCCGCAGGGCGCTGTCAACGTCCCCAGACCCGGGGGTTATGGACAGTTCAAACTGACGCAGTCTTCTTTACACAAAAAGAACTTTGATGTGATCAATGCTGGCGTACTGTTCTTCTCAAAAAGTCAATCAGAATTCCCATTTCCTCATCCGTGCCCACGGAAATGCGCAGATACTGGCCTATCCGCTCGTCATCCCAGTGACGCACATAGATATGTTCGTTTTTCAGTTCAGTGAAAAGTTTTCCTGCATCATACTCCGGGTGTCTCGCAAAGATAAAGTTCGCCTTGGAATCCGTCATGACAAATCCGAGCTTGCTCAGCTCTTTTTTTGCCCATTCTCTTGTCTTTACTATTTTACGGATATTTTCCTCAAAATATTCTGTATCCCCCACCGCTGCAGCTCCGCAGACAAGCGCAGCCCTGCTCATGGTGTATGAATTAAAAGAATATTTCACATCATTTAAGCAGCGGATCAGTTCGGGACAGGCGATCGCGTATCCGATCCTCATCCCCGCCATGCTGCGCGACTTTGAAAACGTCTGCGTGACGATAAGATTATCGTAACGACCGATCAGTTCAACAGCAGAACGTCCGGCAAAATCAATATATGCCTCGTCTACGATCACAATGGAATTTCTGTTGTGCTCGAGAATGTCCTCAATAAAATCTAGTTCCTCATAGATTGCTGTCGGAGCATTCGGATTCGGAAAGATAATACCGCCGTTCTCGCAGTAATAATCTTCTTTAACGATCCGGAAGTCTTCATCCAGCTTCGGACACTCATACGGTATCCGGTAAAGCTGTGCCCACACTTTATAAAAGGAATATGTGATATCCGGAAACAGGACCGGTTTGTCTGAGTTGAAAAAAGTCAGGAAACATAAGGAGAGCACATCATCAGAGCCGACGCCTGCAAACACCTGATTCTCCCCCACATGATACTGCTCTGCAAGCGCCTTTACGAGCACACTGGACGCAGGGTCCGGATACAGGCGGAAAGCATCTGTATCCATGGCGTCCAGCGCCTTTTTCACCTCCGGTGATGGTGGGTACGGATTCTCGTTCGTATTCAGTTTCACAACTTGCTCCTGAGGCTGTTCGCCCGGAACGTATGGTTCAACCTGCCGTATATTCCTAAGAAGTTCTTCTCTGATTTTCATAACTGTCTCCAATTATTTGTATTCTTCTGCCAGCTGTGCAAACTTCGGCAGGGAGTTAACGATTGTCTCATATGCCACGCAGTATGCGATCCTCACATATCCGGGACACCCGAAAGAACTTCCCGGGACAAGAAGGATATTGTACTTCTTCGCTGCTGCGCAGAATTCTTTCTCATCAGCAACCGGCGACTTAACAAACAAATAGAAAGCTCCTTCAGGCTTAATACACTCAAAGCCCAGATCTTTCAGGCCATTGTAGAGAGTCTCTCTGTTCCTGTTGTAGAAGGAGATGTCTGTCTTCTCATCCAGACATGCCTTGACTACTTTCTGCTGGAGAGTCGGAGCGTTAACAAATCCGAGGATGCGAGTCGCAACATTTGCTGCGGATATCAGATTTCCACTGTCTGCAGCCTCATCCGGGATCACAAGGTATCCGATACGCTCTCCCGGCAGGGAAAGTGATTTACTATAAGAATAGCCGACAATTGTGTTGGCATAGTATTTTGTAAGATATGGCACTTCCACTCCGTCGTAAGCCAGCTCTCTGTAAGGTTCGTCAGAGATAAGATAGATATCTGTCCCAAACTCCTCCTGTTTCTTCTCCATGACGGCAGCCATCTTTTTGATCGTTTCTTCCGAATAGACAACACCTGTAGGATTATTCGGAGTATTAACAATCACGGCGCGTGTCTTTGCAGTTATCTTGCCCTCAAACTCGTCCAGTTTCGGCTGGAAATCAGACGTATTCGGAGATACCTCTACAAGAACACCGTCATAATTATTCACATAGCTTCTGTACTCACCGAAATACGGAGCAAATACAACCACTTCATCTCCCGGATTCAGAAGAGCCTTCAGGATGACATTCAGTCCGCCCGCAGCCCCTACGGTCATTGTGATATTTCTGGAAGAAAATGCTGTGCCGAAACGCTTATTCAGCGATTCAGCCACTGCCTGGCGCACATCCTCATATCCGGCATTACTGTTCGTGTAACCGTGCAGTACAACAGGATCCTCTTCATTCAGAAGTTCTATGATCGCTTTCTTTACCGACTCCGGTGCCGGAACATTCGGATTGCCCAGGCTGAAGTCAAATACATTCTCAGCGCCGTAGATCTTTGCCAGTCTGTTACCCTCCTCAAACATTGCACGGATTGCAGAACTGTTTGCCACCATGTTTTCCATTTTCTTTGATATCATTGCTATCACTCCGTTTCTTTTACAATTCCTTTTTCTTCCAGAAATGCCGGCCTGTAGGATAACTTCGCCTTTCTCAGCCCCTCTGCGCCGGTATCTTCTTCCCTGTTTACGTATTTATAGTCCATGCACTCATGCTGCACAAACTGCTGATTGATCATGGGGTAAGCCCCCTCCACATCCGGAAAAGCTTTCTCGATATGGACAACAAACGTGTCATCACACAAAGGCTCTCCGACTGTAAACGCCACAATCTTTCCTTCGATTTTCAGCACGCCGCCTGTCAGTTCAAGTTCCTTATAAAGCCGCAGAGAATTGAGCGTTACACACATCTCTGCGTTTTTCTCCGGATCATCCTCACATCCGTTCTGATTACGCCATTTCAAAGCCATCTGGAAGCAATCTTCCACATTATCATCTGAAAGTGACTCGTATGTCCAGTCCGGATACAGATTCTTAAACTTATTGATGTGGTTGCGTTTGCCATGGAGCTTTTTTCCTGCCAGCGCAGCAAGTTTTTCCGTCTCATAGACATAGTCCGCGCTATCCCGGTCATACTCAACAGTAAACCTGCCAGGATACCATCCCTCAAGCTGTCCGAACATCTCCGGCGTCACATTATAAAACACAAGAGGACATTCTTTTTCTTTGCAATATTCTGTAAGAAAATCAACAGCCTTTTTTATGTTCTCCGCATCACCAGCCGGATAGGAGAATGCAAGCCCGTTGTCATCACTTCGGAATACGAGCGCATCTTCGATCACGGCATATTTTACTTTATAATGTCTGGACCAGAGATACACGTTCACAAATGTACGCTCACAGCTTCTGCTCGGTGATTTTTCAAAATATGATGTAATGATTTCCTTATCTTCCAGTTCCGGACGTTTAAATACTGGTTCTGTCATAAATTCAGCCGGCCTCCTTAGTCTTCCATCTTCGCAAGTTTTGCCGTCTGGTCTGCCGCGATCAGACTGTCGATCACTTCATCCAGATCTCCGTTTAATATGGAATCCAGTTTGTGAAGAGTAAGTTTGATCCTGTGATCTGTCACGCGTCCCTGTGGGAAGTTATAAGTACGGATCTTCTCCGACCTGTCTCCGGTACCGATCTGGCTTCTTCTCTCTTCCGCCTCGGATGCCTGCTGTTTTTCCAGTTCCAGGTCATACAGCTTGGACCGGAGCAGCCGGAATGCCTTCTCTTTGTTCTGAAGCTGGGATTTCTCCGTCTGGCTGTAGATCACGATTCCTGTCGGGAAGTGAGTCAGCCGGACTGCCGAGTCTGTCGTGTTGACGCACTGACCGCCGTTTCCGGACGCACGCATAACGTCTATACGGATATCTTTCTCATCGATCACCACGTCGACTTCCTCCGCCTCGGGCATGATCGCAACTGTAATGGTCGAGGTATGGATCCTTCCGCCGCTCTCTGTCTCAGGCACTCTCTGTACACGGTGCACACCGCTCTCATATTTCAGTCTGGAATATGCGCCCTGACCGGTGATCATGAACACACATTCTTTAAACCCGCCGATCCCATTTTCATTTAGCGAGATCATCTCTGTCCGCCAGCCTCTGCTGTCTGCATAATGTACGTACATACGGTAGATCTCTGCAGCAAAAAGCGCTGCTTCGTCTCCACCGGCTCCCGCACGGATCTCTACGATAACGTTCTTATCATCATTAGGGTCTTTGGGAAGGAGAAGGATCTTTAATTCCTGCTCAAGCTCTTCGATCCTTTTTCTAGACTCATTAAGTTCCTCTTTTGCCAGCTCACGCAGCTCCTCATCGGACTCTTCCTCGAGCATGGCGAGACTGTCCTCAACATTCTGTTTACAACTCTTATATTCCTGGTATGCCTCAACAATGGGGGCCAGATCACTCTGCTCTTTCATAAGCTTGCGGAACCGTGCCGGGTCATCCGCCACGCCGGGTTCCTGGAGCTCACCCATTACTTCCTCATACCGGATCAGCAAATCATCTAATCTGTCAAACATTTCTCATACGTCCTTTTCTAAAATTCTTACATAAACTACATGATGTTGGGGGCAAAGGTTCCATAGGTTTAGACCTTTTGTCCCTGGCATCACTACATTATTTAATATATCGTCCATACACGACACGGTCAAGCCCTGCCAGATCCTTTTTAACACTGATTTCTTCAAATCCCCGTGCTTCCATCAGCTCTGTCACATCCTCCGCCTGATCGTATCCAATCTCAAACAAGAGCCAGCCTCCGTCCTCAAGATAATTCGGACTCTCGTTAATAATCTTACGGTAGAAATAGAGTCCGTCCTCTTTTCCATCCAGTGCTTCCACGGGATCATAAAGCCTGACCTCATCCTGGAGACTGCTTATTTCTGTGCTCCTGATATATGGGGGATTAGACATGATCATAGAAAATATTCCATCAATCTTTTCAAACAGGTCGCTCTCGATAAATCCGGCTGTTATTCCCAGCCGCCGAGCGTTTTCCGATGCAATTTTCAGTGCTTTGGCAGAAATATCGCTTCCTGTCCCCTCAGCCCTGCATTTTGCATAATACAGCACACTCAGCAGAATGCATCCCGATCCTGTACACATGTCTAGAAGTCTGATATCTCTGTCTTCTGTGCCGTGTGAGCTTTTTCCCCGTGCCAGGATGTCCAGCGCCGTCTCCACCAATGTCTCTGTGTCTTGTCTCGGGATAAGGACATCTCCGTTCACATGAAAAGAAAGTCCCATGAATTCCTGCACACCCGTGATATGCTGCAAAGGGATACGACTGCTTCGCAATGTAATGCACCGTTCACACTCATCTGCCTGGTCCTGTGTCATTTCTCGTTCGGGATCCGCATAATATGCTGCACGCCCTATTCCGGTAACATGCTCAAGAATATACCAGGCATCCAGTTCCGGTTCCGGCACTTTGGCAGCACGGAGACGCTCTGTCCCTGTCTGATATGCATATTTCAGGTTCATAAGTTCTCCCTCTGCCAAGTCCGCCAGTCAAACACTTCCTCAACAGCACGGATGCCAACTTCGATCATACTGTCATCCGGCTCCTTTGTCGTCATATTCTGGACCCACATTCCCGGGCGGCTCAAAAGATTGATAAAAGCATTGTCACTGTTCCCGGCAAGCCGGATGATCTCATAGGAGACTCCCGCAATGAACGGAAAGAGAGCGATCCTTATCAGGACACGCGCCGCCTGTGATTCTGCTGTGATAAAGAAACAAAAGATGATACTCACGATCATGACAAAAAACAAAAAACTCGTGCCGCATCTCTTGTGCTGCTTGGAACTCTTCCTAACATTCTCTACGGTAAGTTCCAGCCCGTGCTCGATACAGTTGATACATTTGTGCTCTGCACCGTGATACATAAACGTTCTTTTGATATCTTTTGTTCTGGAGATAAGAAAGATATAAATAAGAAAGATCACGACACGGATCACACCCTCAAAGACCGTCACCGCCATTCTTGAAGAAGTATATTTCTCCACAAAGGTACTCAGGAAATACGGGAGTACCATGAAAAGAGCGACTGCGATCACAACCGCGATCACGACGGTCAGATTCATAAAGATCTTTTCCTGCTTCTCCTGCTTTGCCGCCTCTTCTTCCGTCAGCGCTTCGCCTTCCTCTTCCTCAAAAAAACTGGCGGAATACATAAGTGTCTTCATTCCGAGCACAAGGGAATCGACAAAATTAAAAATGCCGCGGATAAACGGAATCTTAAGCGGCGTCTTCCATGGGATCACACTGTGATAGTCCTGCACATCGACAGCAATCTCCCCATCCGTTTTGCGGACCGCAACGGAATATTTCCCGCCGTTGCGCATCATAATGCCTTCTAAGACTGCCTGTCCGCCTATATTTGATGATTTCATTTTTCCTCCTGTAAACCGGCTCATACTAAAACAAAGAGGCTGAGATGCTTTCCACCTCAGCCTGCTGTGTTTGTTTCTTATTTAATACCGTATTTCTTGTTGAACTTATCAACACGGCCACGTGCCTGAGCCGCTTTCTGCTGTCCTGTATAGAACGGATGGCACTTGGAGCAGATCTCAACGTGGATGTTCTCCTTAGTAGAACCTGTCACAAATGTATTTCCACAGTTGCATGTTACTGTAGCCTGATGATAGTCTGGATGGATTCCTTCGCGCATGATTTTCACCTCTCTATTTTAAATTAATTTATTATAATCTCTAAACAGCTTTCTAATTGTATCATAAGATATTTTCTTTTGCAACTGTTTTTTAGATAAACTTCTGACGAATTACCTGGTGCACAAGTTCATTGTTTGATTTTGTGCGGGAGAACATATTCAGAAGGTTGTCCGCCGCCTCCTCTGCTTTCATTCCGTTTAAGCCTCTGCGCATGATATAGACCGCCTCCTGCTCTTCTTTTGTGAGAAGCAGGTCCTCACGTCTTGTGCCGGACTTTGCAATATCGATTGCCGGGAATACTCTCTTCTCCTGCAGTTTCCGGTCAAGAATAAGTTCCATGTTTCCGGTTCCTTTGAACTCCTCATACACAACGTCGTCCATCTTGCTCCCTGTATCTACCAGAGCAGTAGCAAGTATTGTCAGGCTGCCGCCTTCTCTCATATTTCGCGCAGCTCCGAAAAATCTCTTCGGGCTGTAGAGTGCAGCCGGGTCAAGACCGCCGGAAAGCGTTCTCCCTGAAGGAGGAACAATCAGGTTGTATGCCCGGGAAAGTCTTGTAATACTATCCAAAAGTATCATGACATCTTTACCGTGCTCCACCAGACGTTTTGCTCTCGCGATAACCATTTCAGACACTCTTTTATGATGTTCCGGGAGTTCGTCAAATGTAGAATGGATCACTTCTACGTTCGGTCCGGAGATTGCCTCTTTGATATCTGTTACCTCCTCCGGGCGCTCATCGATCAGAAGGATAAGAAGGTGCATATGTGGCTCCGCCTTCTGTACAGAAAGTGCAACTTCTTTCAGCAGTGTCGTCTTACCCGCTTTCGGCGGAGAAACGATCATACCTCTCTGTCCTTTGCCGATCGGCGACATCAGATCCATAATTCTCATCGCAGTACTGCTTCCTGCCATCTCAAGCCGGATTCTCTTATTCGGAAAGATCGGGGTAAGATCCTCAAAATTCTTACGTTTCATTGCTTCGGACGGACGAACGCCGTTAATCGTAGAAACATAGAGGAGCGCACTGAACTTCTCCCCCTGTGTCTTGATCCTGGTATTTCCCGTCAGTATATCACCCGTCTTAAGTCCGAATCTGCGGATTTGTGCCGGAGATACATATACATCATTTTCTCCCGGCAGATAATTGTCGCTCCTGATAAACCCGAATCCATCCTGCATAACTTCCAGAATACCGTTTGCAGTATTGCCGCTGTCGAGCTGTTCGATATCTGTTTCCGCCTTCTTCTCTTTCAGTTCTTCTTTCACTTCTTCCTTTGCTTCGGTTGCAGCCTCCTGCTGCTCTTCTTTTTCATCCAGCGCAAGCATAGCATCAATGAGATCGCTTTTCTTCAGCGTGGATACACCTTTCATTTTTCTTGCTTTTGCAAGTTCCTTCAAGGTTGCAAGAGGTAATGATTCATACTTTTCTCTCGTCATAAAAACTATCCTTTCTAAAAAACTAATATAAATCACTCTATATTCATAAAAACTCTTCGGGAATTATCGTCTGAATTGACATAAAAATCGATAAGCCTTATTAAATCTCTAACAATTATACATTTGAAGTGCGCCCTTGTCAAGACGGACCCAAAGTGCTATCATATATTTCACCAGTTCAGCCATACATACGGCCGGAAACGAAAAACATGCTCGCATGTTTTTGCGACCGGCCGTATGTATGAGCTTAGCGCCAGTTTATGAGCAAAGAAGCGGCGCAGCCGCAATAAGCACGCTAGTGCGGCTTTGCGATTGGCGCGCGCTGAATGGAAAAGAAAGTTAAAATCAGGTTACGTAATTTATGTCAGATAATTTAAACTTACACTCCCCGTCCGTGCGCTGGGGAGAAAAGCGGTATCACTCTCTCGACTTTCATCTGCGCAGCCGGTTCGGGGAGAAAGTATACCGGATCGCATTAAACGGCGGCATGACCTGCCCCAACCGGGACGGGCACATCGGGACAGGCGGATGTATCTTCTGCAGTGCAGACGGCTCCGGAGATTTTGCCGGCAGGCCTTTCCACACAATCTCGCAGCAGCTTGCCGAGGGAAAGATGCATCTTCTCACAAAGCGGCCGGTTCATTCTTACATCGCATATTTTCAGGCTTTTACGAATACTTATGCCCCCGTCAGCTATCTGGAATCTATCTTCACGGAGGCGATAGAAGATCCCGATGTCAAAATCCTCTCCGTTGCAACCAGGCCCGACTGTCTGGGCGATGATGTGATCGATCTGCTCAAGCGGCTGAATCAGATCAAACCCGTATGGGTAGAACTTGGTCTGCAGACGATCCATCCTGAAACAGTCCGGTTCATCCGAAGAGGCTATGAAACAGCAATATTCGACCAGGCAGTACAGAGACTGCGCGGCGCAGGGATCGAAGTGATCGTCCATGTCATCCTTTATCTGCCGGGAGAAACAGAAGAAATGATGCTTAAAACGATCGAATATCTTAACCGCTGCGACATCCAGGGGATCAAGCTTCAGCTGCTTCATATTCTGGAAGGGACCGATCTGGCAGACATTTACAGAGAGGAGCATTTCTATGTGCCGGATATGGAAACATATATCCGGATGCTCGGACAATGTATCTCTCATCTCCGTCCCGACATCGTGATACATCGACTAACCGGCGACGGCCCGAAGAATCTGCTGATCGCGCCCCTTTGGACTGGTGCAAAGCGCAGCGTACTGAACCGTTTACATCAATATTTAAAGGAAAATGACATATGGCAGGGAAAGGAGTACCATGGCTGAGACATTTACACTATACAAACTGATCATATTATATATGCTGGATAAAGTAGACTTTCCGCTGACAACATCCCAGATATCGGAATTCGTCCTGGACAAAGGCTACACCTCTTATTTCAGGCTCCAGGAAGCTTTATCCGACCTCACAGACTCTGACCTCATACGGCCTGAAACGACACACAACCGTACACTGTATCACCTGACAGAAAACGGCGCCGAGACAATCCTTTATTTCAGTAATAAAATATCCCGCGCCATACGGGAAGATATCGATGATTTTCTGAAAGAAAAGCAATATGACCTGAAAGAAGAGGCATCTGTAAAAGCCGACTACTACCGGAATACAGGCGGTGAATATGAAGTCAGCTGTCAGATTCAGGAAAACGGCTCCAGCCTGATCGATCTGAAACTCACGGTTCCGACCGAAACAGAGGCTGAAGCCATTGTCAATCACTGGAACGCGAAGAGTCAGGAAATCTATACTTTACTCCTCACGAATCTTCTTTAGATACTCTCCCATCTGTTTTTCGTATCCAAGCACGCCGGGTTCATAGAACCTGGCGTCTTTTATTTCATCCGGCAGATACTGCTGCTTTACATAATGATTCGGATAATCATGTGCATATTTGTATCCGATTCCATGCCCCAGTTTTGATGCTCCTTTGTAATGGGAATCCTGCAGATGTACGGGTACGGTTGTACGATACTTCTGTACCGCCTCATTCGCTGCAAATATAGCGTTACATGCGGAATTACTTTTTGGGGCACAGGCTACATACGTCACTGCCTGGGACAGAATGATCTGGGATTCCGGCATTCCTATCCGCTCCACGGCCTGGGCTGCCGAGACCGCCACTGTAAGAGCAATAGGATCTGCATTCCCCACATCCTCAGCGGCACAGATCATAATCCTGCGCGCAATGAACTTAATATCTTCGCCTGCATAGAGCATCTTTGCAAGGTAATAGACAGCTGCATCCGGGTCTGAGCCTCTCATGCTCTTGATAAAAGCAGAGATTATATCATAATGATTGTCGCCCCGTTTATCATAATTCACTACACGTTTCTGGATACACTCGGAAGCGACTTCTGTTGTAATGTGGATGATGCCGTCCTCGCTGCGCTCAGTCGTCAGAATTCCCAGCTCAATGGCATTGAGCGCATTTCTCGCATCTCCCCCCGCCATGTCTGCCAGAAAATCAAGCGCCTCTTCATCGATCTGCGCATGGAAACTCCCCATTCCCTTCTGCGTATCCTCTGCCGCTCTTCTCAGAAGAGTTTTTATATCCTCTTTTTCGAGCGGTTTCAACTCAAATATGCTGGATCTGGAAATAAGAGCGCTGTTCACTTCAAAATACGGATTCTCCGTGGTCGCCCCGATCAGGATCACGGTTCCGTCCTCAACAAACGGAAGCAGGTAATCCTGCTGACCTTTATTAAACCTGTGAATCTCATCGATAAATAGAATCGTCTTCTTCCCGTACATACCGCGCAGATCTTTCGCTGCTTTTACTACTTCTTCCATATCTTTTTTGCCTGCGACCGTAGCATTAATCTGTTTAAATTCTGCGCTGGTCGTATTGGCGATCACTTTCGCAAGTGTTGTCTTTCCTGTGCCCGGAGGCCCGCAAAAGATCACAGAGCTTAACTTATCCGCTTTGATCGCACGGTAAAGAAGCTTATCCTTTCCGATAATATGCTGCTGTCCGACCACCTCATCCAGAGAAGCCGGGCGCATCCTTGACGCAAGGGGCGATTCTTTCTCCTTGTTTGTCTCTCTCATATAATCAAATAAATCCATGTTAGTCTTCCTTTCACATATATCTTCTTCCGAAGTTCTATTCTGTATCGTCCACACCGGACAATTCGCGGATCACTTCGCCTGCGATCAGAAGTCCCGCAACCGGCGGCACAAAAGAGACGCTTCCGGGAATCGAACGTCTCGTCCCAGCGTCTTCCCCTGTTTCTCTCCCGCTTATATCTACGGGTTTTTCCTTTGAATACAGTACTTTTAGATGGAAGATTCCCAGCCGCTTCAATTCTCTGCGCATGACTCTGCACAGAGGGCATATGCTTGTCTTAGAGAGATCGTCGATCTCAAACATCTCCGGATGCAGCTTATTCCCGGTTCCCATGCTGCTGATGAGCCGTATTCCTCTTCTGTCCGCCTCCCGGGCAAGAGCAATCTTGGCACTCACTGTATCGATAGCATCGATAATATAATCCGGCTTTTCCTCCTGATCCAAAATTACAGCAAGATTATCCGGCAGTACAAACATCTCATACGTCCGCACTTTAATCGACGGATCAATATCCCGGATCCGTTTCTCCATAATCTCTGTCTTAAGCCGGCCAATCGTACTGTGATATGCGATAGACTGCCGGTTGATATTTGTCAGGGACACTGTATCGTTATCGATCAGGATCAGTGTGCCGATCCCGCTCCTCGCCAGCGCCTCGATACAATGCGATCCCACGCCTCCCACACCGAATATCATGACAGAAGCACGTTTCAGCCGGTTCACACCTTCCGTTCCCAGCAAGAGCTCTGTTCTTGAATACTGATTTACCATAGTTTTCTCCTGTCTATTTACTATCTCTTTCTTCTGTTTTTCGCTTTGCCCGCCTGTACTCTGAGGGACTCATCCCTTTCTGTTTCCGGAATGCTTTTGAGAAATAAAGATTGTTCTCAAATCCTACGGAATAGGCGATCGTTGACACAGAAAGATCAGTCTCCCGCAGAAGATGGCACGCCTGTCTGATCCGATATCCGGACAGATAATCTTTAGGTGATTTCCTCATATAATTCTGAAAAGACCGGAACAGATGGCTCCTGCTGATTCCCACATAGTAAGCGATATCTTCAACCGTGATCGGATAAGAATAGTTTGTCTCTATATAGCTCATCGCTTTTTCCACATACATCACATGGGAATCTTTCTCTGGTTCCGTCCTCTGTGCATAATGCATAAACACAGCAAGAAGGCTGTACAGTCTTCCCGCCATAGCCACCGAAGATTCGTACGTGTTTCCCTTATTCTGATAGATTTCATCCAGTCCGTTTCTTATCTCTTCTTCCGGTATCGTGCCTTTCAGGATATACGGTGTCTCCTTGCTGAACCCTGTATTTCTTATAATAGATGCAGCATCTGTTCCCATAAATCCGGCCCAGCAGTATTCCCAGGGCTCATCTTTATCCGCCTGGTACTGCAGCTCGACGCCGGGGAACAGGATAAATGTATCTCCCGCACTGAGACGTACAGACACCTTACCCGTCGTATATATGCCGCTGCCCGAGAGTATGTGGTGGATGCAGTAATGGTCCCGGATTCCCGGTCCCCACTGATATTCCGGCTCACATTTCTGGTATCCCACGTTGTAAACGGACAGAGAATTCAGGAAATCCTCTCCGACTTTATAGGAATGTTTATATGAATCTGACATGTCATATACCGCCTTTTTATTCTCCTGTTTTATTTCGCACTGAACATTATAATATGCCCCATTTATTGACGCAACATTTTTACATAAATTTGCACGTAATTTTTATAGACGTAAAGGCCTGTTTGCCATTATACTGATAACAGAATAACCTGATTTATATTTATTTCAAAACTGAGGAGGATCATCAGAATGAAACAGAAACTTTTTGACAAATTTGCAGAACTTTTCGGGACTCCCGACGGAGCTCACTTCTATTTCTCACCGGGTCGTGTCAACCTGATCGGCGAGCATACAGATTATAACGGCGGACATGTATTTCCCTGTGCGCTCACCATGGGTACATATGGTGCAGCAAGGAAACGCGATGACCGGATGATACATTTTTATTCTATGAATCTTGACAGATTCGGAGTGGTAGAGGCTTCACTTGATGACCTGACAAACAAAAACGAATACAACTGGGCAAACTATCCTCTCGGTGTTGTCTGGGCATTCGCAGAGAAAGGATATAACCTGGATACAGGTTTTGACATGGTTATCTGGGGAAATATCCCGAACGGATCCGGGCTCTCTTCTTCTGCTTCCCTGGAAGTCCTGACAGGAGTTATCCTGACGGATCTGTATGGTATCACAGATCTGTCCATGACAGACCTTGCTCTGATCGGGCAGTATTCAGAGAACAATTTTAACGGATGCAACTGCGGTATCATGGATCAGTTTGCAGTTGCCATGGGGAAAAAAGACAATGCAATCTTCCTTGACACAAACACGATGAAGTATGAGTATGCTCCCATTCATCTCGAAGACGCAAAAATCGTCATCACCAACAGCAAGGTAAAGCACAGTCTTGTGGATTCCGCATACAATGACAGACGTCAGGAATGTACGGACGCGCTTGCTGCGCTGAAGACAAAACTGGATATCAACGCCCTTGGCGATCTCACTCCTGATGAATTTGAGGCGAACAAAGATCTTATCACAGATCCTGTACAGTTAAAACGCGCGAAACACGCGGTATACGAAAACCAGCGTACAATCGACGCCGTTGCAGCTTTAAGAGACGGGGATATCAATAAATTCGGCCAGCTCATGAACCAGTCCCACATCTCTCTTCGTGATGATTACGAAGTATCCTGCGAGGAAATTGACATTCTTGTTGATCTTGCATGGAAGATTCCAGGCGTCATCGGCTCCCGTATCACCGGAGGCGGATTCGGCGGATGTACAGTGAGCATTGTCAAAAATGACGCTGTGGATACCTTCATTAACGACATTGGAAAAACATATAAAGAGAAAGTCGGACATGAAGCTGAATTCTATACTGTAGATATCGGAGACGGAGCTTCACGGATTGATTAAGCGATGAATATTTTTAAATCCACATATTTTTCTGAAAGGAGAAATCTTCCATGATTTATGAATCAATAAAAAAACTGGTACAATACGGAATCAATTCAGGACTGACGCCTGAAAGCGAACGGATCTATACAACCAATCTCCTGCTTGACCTTATGAAGGAAGACGATTATGAGGATGTGCCCTGCGATCCGGACAATATTGTTCTGGAAGATGTATTGAAAGATCTTCTCGACGAGGCTGTAAAACGCGGCATCATCGAGGACAGTGTTACATACCGCGATCTGTTCGACACAAAACTTATGAACTGTCTCGTACCGCGTCCGGCGCAGATCCAGGAGCGTTTCTGGAAAGAATATGAAAATTCACCGGAAGCTGCGACTGCATATTATTACAAGCTGAGTCAGGACAGCGATTATATCCGCCGCTACCGCATCAGCCGCGACCGTAAATGGACGGTAGACACCCAGTATGGCACTCTGGATATCACGATCAATCTCTCCAAACCCGAGAAGGATCCGAAAGCCATCGCAGCCGCGGGAGCCGCAAAGTCATCCTCTTACCCGAAATGCCAGCTCTGCATGGAGAACGAGGGCTATGCAGGACGCGTGAACCATCCCGCACGGGAGAATCACCGCATCATCCCGATCACGATCCAGGGAAAGAAATGGGGATTTCAGTACTCGCCTTACGTATATTACAACGAGCACTGCATCGTGTTTAACGGAGAGCATATTCCGATGAAGATAGACCGCAGTGCATTTGCCAAGCTGTTTGATTTCATCAAACTGTTTCCGCATTACTTCCTGGGTTCCAATGCGGATCTGCCGATCGTAGGCGGTTCGATCCTAAGTCACGACCACTTCCAGGGAGGCCACTATACTTTTGCCATGGCAAAAGCTCCGGTCATCGAAAACTTTACAGTGACCGGTTATGAAGACATAGAGGCCGGCATCGTAAAATGGCCTCTGTCAGTTATCCGTCTGCGCGGCAAAGACACGGAGCGGATCATCGACCTTGCGGACCATATTCTCGGCAAATGGCGTTCCTACACCGATGAGGATGCATTTATCTACGCCGAGACAGACGGAACTCCGCACAATACGATCACTCCGATCGCACGTATGAAAGACGGTTTGTACGAGCTGGATCTGACTCTCAGGAACAATATTACTACAGAGGAGCACCCGCTCGGTGTATATCACCCGCATGCAAACCTGCATCACATCAAGAAAGAAAACATCGGCCTGATCGAGGTTATGGGTCTTGCTGTTCTTCCGGCCCGCCTGAAAGGCGAAATGGAACTGCTGAAAGAATACATCCTGGAAGGGAAAGACATCCGCAGCAACGAACAGATCGAAAAACACGCGGACTGGGTAGACGAATTCCTGCCGTCCTATACAGATATCAACGAAGACAACATCATGCACATCCTGGAGCAGGAAGTCGGCAAAGTTTTCTGTCAGGTACTTGAGGATGCCGGTGTATATAAATACACAGACGAGGGACTGGAAGCATTCCGTCGCTTTATCAGTGTGCTGTAATCTTACTTTAAACTATACTAACGGATAATAAAACACCCGGGAGACATGTTTGGACGTTATTTCATGTCATTTCCCGGGTGTTCTGTTATTTTCCTACTCTTTTCCTTTAATCTTGTCAGTCAGTTCTCTGATGCGTTCTTCTGTTTCCTCTAGCTCATCAGCAATCTCCGTCAGAGTCTTCCCTTTGGCGAGCTTCTTTTCTATCTGGCTCTTTAGTCCATCTTCTATACCTGCCAAATGCCCATCCTCCCAGGCAGCTTCTCTCTCCTGACGCATATGCTTCTCCTGATCATATTCGAATATACTCATCGCTTTCGCCTCCGTTCTGTGCCTCTCCAGAAAATCTTTCAATACACCTTGCTCAATACACTCCTGTATTGCCCGTTCTACTGCATCAGACAGGCCCATTATCTCTGTATACTTCCGTATTTTGTCCGTATAAATAGCATATTCCCTCAAGGTATGACATGCTGCTTTTAATTTATGGTTATTCTCTCCTGATATGTTTAGCATTACAGCTTCAAGTTCCAACCTCACCTGCTTGTCCTTTGTTGTGTACATATCTGATAATTTCAGCACCTGCCGCTCTGGCATTTCTTCTCTTCCATTATAAAAGATAACAAACTCCGGTTCGGGAATATGAACTTTCTTTGTACCATACAGATTATCATCTTTCGTCATTCTGGAATACAAATGCGAAATATAGAACAAAAAACGCAACGGAAGATTCGGGCTATACGTAGACTGATGCTCGTACAACGAGAGACGCCCGTCGATCAAAAATGAAATATCATTTTTGATTGACATATAGATTGCATTCTCAAGTGTATTGATCTCCAACAATTCCGGATTTGTATAATGTTTCCCGCTCATCCCATTATACAGTTCCAACAGATTATTTCTGTCCTCAAACAGCATGATAAATACGGTTGATTTGTAAGTACGGTTGACGGGTAACATCATTGACATAGTATCATTTGTCATATTTCAGCCTCCTTGTGAAAATGTACCGCAAAGAGACCGCCGCATCCTGTCTGACAATCAGCCACAGCATATACAAAAATCTCTCTGCTATTAATTGGGAATCAAAAGCATCGAGATTTTCCTGAATGTAATAGAACCTGTGACACAGCTTTTATGCTGTAAGAGAATAAAACATGCTGGAAATATAATGCTTTGAATATATAGTAGCACAGATATCCTCAAACTGCCAGTGAAACTTTTTCACCATAATATTCCCAGAAACAAAAAGATAGCCGGAACACAAGCGACACTTGTGTTCCGGCGGATTATTTGTATCTCCGTCAATTATTTTTTAGAATCAAGGTAAGCCTTTCTTCCTTCTTCATAGAGGTTATTTCCCTCGCTGTCAATAATGACAACAACCGGCATATCCTCTACATAGAGTTTTCTGAGAGCCTCTGCCCCGAGATCTTCGAAAGCGATAAGCTCTGCTTTCTTGATACATTTTGCGAGCAGTGCGCCTGCACCTCCGATAGCACCAAAGTACACGCCGCTGTATTTCTTCATGGCGTCAACCACTTCCGGAAGGCGTGCACCCTTTCCGATCATGCCGCGCGCGCCCACTGACATCATTGTCGGCGCGTATGCATCCATACGTCCGCTTGTTGTCGGTCCTGCGCTTCCGATGACCTGTCCCGGTTTCGCCGGAGTCGGTCCTACATAGTAAATCGTCGCATCTTTCGGATCGAACGGAATATCCTCACCCTTGGCAAGTGCCTCGCACATTCTCTTGTGTCCGGCATCACGGGATGTATAGATCGTTCCCGTAAGAAGCACCTGATCTCCTGCATGGAGTGTTTTAGCAAGTTCCTCTGTGAGTGGTAATGTAATCTTTCTTGCCATTTATATCACCTCCGATTTGTGGCGTGTCACATGACAGTTGATATTTACCGCGCAGGGCATTCCTGCAATATGTGTCGGCATAGTCTCAATATTGAGTCCGATCGCTGTCGTCTTTCCGCCGAATCCCTGAGGTCCGATGCCCAGTTCGTTGATCTTCTCGAGCATTTCTTTCTCAAGATCTGCATAGAACGGATCCGGATTGGAAGAATCAAGTGGCCTCATCAGCGCCTTTTTCGCAAGGAGTGCACATTTGTCAAATGTACCGCCGATACCGACGCCCACTACCATAGGAGGACACGGATTCGGTCCTGCTGTCTCTACAGCCTCGATGATGAAATCTTTGATTCCCTGAAGGCCTGCTGACGGTTTGAACATACGGATCTGGCTCATATTCTCGCTTCCGAATCCTTTCGGTCCTACCGTAACCTTAATATTCTCGCCCGGAACGATCTCTGTATAAAGCATGGCAGGTGTATTGTCGCCGGTATTACCGCGGCGCACCGGATCTTTTACGACTGATTTTCTCAGATATCCGTTTGTATATCCGCGGCGTACACCCTCGTCAACAGCCTCTTTCAAATCACCGCCGACAAGATGTACGTCCTGTCCGATCTCAAGGAACACACACGCCATACCTGTATCCTGGCAGATCGGTACATTCTCGCTGTCCGCGATCTCGAAGTTCTCGATGATGTTGTCCAGGACGCCCTGTGCGATCTCGCCGTCCTCGCAGGCGCGGCAGTCGCGGATGGCACATTTTACATCTCCCGGGAGATGGTTGTTGGCATCGATGCAGAGTCTCTCAATTACATCGGTGAGTGTACTTACATTGATTTCACGCATGGAAGTCAACTCCTTTCCTGTTTTAAAGTTGATACTTTTCAGGCTGCCCTAAGGGACAGCCTTATATCTGTTGTTTTATTTTTCGTTCGGCTCGCGCCATTCGCAAAGCCGCACCTGACAGTGCTCACTGCGGCTACGCCGCTTCTTTGCTCATTAGCAGGCGCTCAGCTCATACATGGAGCAACCGGATCTTTTATGATATCTACGAATCGTTCCGCGCTCTGCGCTCCCACGATTCTATCATAAGAATATTCCGATAAACTGGCAGGCCAGCACGACGAACACAAGCGCTACCGGATATGTAGCCGCATAAGCTGATGCCACATCGTCCGTTCCTGTCACACGGATCAGTGTTCCCAGGGCCGGTGTACTTGTCATCCCTCCGCAGATGGAGCCTAGTGTGTTGAACAGACTCAGTTTCATCAGCTTTGTGGCAACAAAGTATCCGACGATCATCGGGATCAGTGTGATCAGTGCACCATACACGAACAGGATCAGTCCGTGTTCCTTGAGGATTTCGATGAATCCCGATCCGGCCTCCACACCTGCTCCGATCAGGAACAGCGCAAGACCGAATTCTCTTAAGCACTCAAGCACAGATTTTTCCACATGAAAGCTGATCTTTCCGGCGTGGCCGAAGTGACCGAGGATCAGACCCGCGATCAGCGGGCCGCCTGACGTTCCCAAAGAGAACTGCGCTCCGCCCGGAAGCGGGATCACGATCTTCGCCAGGACGATACCGAGAGCGATCGCCAGCGCATACGGGAAAAATCCCATCGGATCTACGTGGAACAGTTTATCTTTTTTCGCTATATCTCCCACATTCTGGGCAGCTTCAAACTGCGCGCGCTCCGCATCCATATCTGTATGCAGGATCTTCGGCATCAGCTGTACGAAGAGCACCACTCCTACTACGCCGAACGGATAGGCAATACCGTATCCGATGGAGGCGTTGGCGGAACCTGTGGCATCAAGCGCCGCTGCAAGTCCCGGCGTACTCGTCAGGGCTCCGGACATCATACCGACTGTGATATCAGTCGGAACTCCTGCGATCGTAATGATGCCTGAAGTAACAAGCGCACCGATCGCAATGATGATAAATCCGAGCAGAATATAAGATTTCGCATTGATCTTAAAGTTACGGAAGAACTTCGGTCCGGCAATAAAGCCGACAGACGTAACAAAACAGATAAGTCCCAGATCCTGAAACATTCCCAGGCCTTCGACCAGAGCTTCATCATGTCCGAGGAAATGACCGAATACCAGGGCGACAAGCAGCACGCCTGCCGTCCCCAGCTCGACCCCTTTGATCGTAATGCTTCCCACAAGATAGCCGATGGTGGCTACAAGGAATAAGACCATCAGGGTTTCCCCCATTACACTTTCCTGAAACCAGTTAACTAAAAACATTTTCTCTCCCTTTCCTATCTCTCATGTCTTGCATACTTCGGAAGAAGGAGCGGGGATACATCACCGGTGTCAATTCCTGCCTCTTTTAACTCCTCAGCGTATGCCTGAATGTGATCCAGATTCATATTACCCAGCTCTACATTCTTCGCTTTCGCAGCGGCAGCCTTACCTGCATTGCGTCCAAATACGATGATATCCAGAAGCGAGTTGCCCATCAGACGGTTTCTTCCATGAATACCGCCGACAGCCTCTCCTGCTACAAGCAGGTTGTCGATTACTTTTGTAAATCCGTCTCCGCCGATCTCAAGTCCGCCGTTCTGGTAGTGCAGTGTCGGGTATACAAGAATCGGAAGTTTTCTCATATCGATATCATATTTCATGTACATACGGAGCATCGCCGGGATCCGTTTCTCGATCGTTCCCGGTCCGCCGATCATCTCGATCATCGGAGTATCAAGCCATACGCCGCTTCCAAGCGGTGTGTTCACGCCCTTGCCGCGCGCTGTACACTCGCGGATAATACCTGATGCAGCCACATCACGTGTCTCCAGCGGATGCATGAACGCCTCACCGTCCACGTTTACAAGCTGTGCACCTACGGAACGTACTTTCTCTGTTACGAGTGCGCCGAAAATCTGGGACGGGAATGCAACTCCTGTCGGGTGATACTGGATCGTGTCCTGATACAGGAGCGGAGCTCCCATACGGTATCCGAGGATCAGACCGTCTGCTGTAGCGCCATAGTGGTTTGAAGTCGGGAATCCCTGATAATGCATACGTCCCGCACCGCCTGTAGCGATGATAACCGTCTTAGCCTTTGCAACAAGGTAATCTTCTGTCTCCAGGTTCTGAAGAACCGCTCCTGCCACCTGGCCTCTGTCATCTCTGATCAGTTCTACTGCTACAGTGAACTCAGCAACCGGGATCTGGCGGTTTAATACTTCATCGCGGAGTGTACGCATGATCTCAGCTCCGGAGTAATCCTTGCAGGCGTGCATTCTCTTTCTGGATGTTCCGCCGCCGTGTGTTGTGATCATACGGCCTGTCTCATCCTTATCAAACATAACACCCAGCTCATTGAGCCATTTGATCGCATCCGGCGCTTCCATAACAAGACGTCTTAAGAGTTCCGGTCTTGCGGCAAAGTGTCCGCCTCCGAATGCATCCAGATAATGCTGTACAGGAGAATCATTCTCTTTGTCGGCAGCCTGGATACCGCCCTCTGCCATCATCGTGTTGGCATCGCCGATACGGAGTTTTGTCACGATCATGACATTAGCTCCCGCCTCGTTTGCCTCGATTGCTGCAGACGCGCCTGCGCCGCCGCCTCCGATGACGAGCACGTCAACATCGTAGTCTACTTTGTTAATATCAACTTTCTCAGCGAGAAGGCGGCTGTTAGAATGGAGCAGATGCACCAGCTCTTTCGGCGCTTTCTGTCCCTTGTTCGGGCCTACCTTGATCTCTGCAAATGCCTCTTCCCTGTAATCAGGATGGAATTCCTTAAGGAGAGCATCTTTCTCATCCGCCGTCATTCGTCTCGGCTCTACACCCAGACGCTGTGCTCTGGTGGCCTCCACTTTCTTTACGGATTCCATC
Source organism: Mediterraneibacter catenae (assembly GCF_008691045.1). Lineage (GTDB taxonomy): Bacteria > Bacillota > Clostridia > Lachnospirales > Lachnospiraceae > Mediterraneibacter > Mediterraneibacter ornithocaccae. The sequence continues at coordinate 56,433 of NZ_VMSO01000002.1, read as the reverse complement.
ATTTCCGGTGTAAACATGATCTTCCCTCCTTATTTCTCGATCTCTCTGTTGTTGTAAAGTTCCTGCATCTCTTCAATCGGCTTCTGCATGATCTGCTCGATCAGCTGATCATAGTCGCCGTGATGGATCTCTTCCACACGCTCTGTCAGGTGTTTGGATTCCGGTGCAATGTATTTTCCTGTAAGTCTTCTTGCAAGGACTCCTACCATCGGGTGGGAAATCTCTGCCGGACATCTTACGGAACAGCATCCGCATCCGATACAGTCGAACGACTCTTCCGCACACTTCTCGAACTCGCCGCGCTGTGCATATGCAATATACTGCATAACGTTAAGGTCCTGAGTGCAGGCCTTTGTGCAGGCGTTACAGCCGATGCAGCTGTAGATTTCCGGATAGAGATCCATCATGATCCTCTGCTCCGGCTTGATGTCTTCAATGTCATATGTTCTCTTGTCTGTCGGGAAGAACGGAACAGTTGCCACATACATGCCCTCTTCTACCTGTGTCTGACAGGCAAGGCAGGTCTTCAGCTCATTTTTGCCCTTGATCCTGTAGATCGTAGCACAGGCACCGCAGAAGCCGTGACGGCAGCCGCATCCTCTTTTCAGCGTATAACCAGCATATTCCATAGCTGTCATGATCGTCAGGTCAGCCGGCACACTGTATTTCTTACCGAAAAAATATACATTTACCATATTTTCCATGATATTTCTTCCTTTCCCTAGTATTCATTCGGCATCTCATCGATTTCATCGCACCGAAATACCGGACCGTCTTTACATACATATTTTGAACCGATGTTACATCTTCCGCATTTTCCGATTCCGCATTTCATGCGAAGCTCCAGTGTCGTATAGACCTGTTCTCTGGAGAAGCCGAGTTCCTCAAGACCGGCCAGTGTGAACTTGATCATGATCGGTGGTCCGCAGATCAGAGCCGTCTTGTTTACGTCGAATCCCAGTTCTTTCACATAATTCGGGACAAATCCCACATGGCCGTCCCAGCCTTCCTGCTCGCGGTCAATGGTCAGGTGAACATGGACATCCGGAGCGTTCATCCATACTTCCTGGATCTCTTTCAACTGAACCAGATCGTCGGCGGAACGTGATCCGTAAACGATATCCACTGTGCCGTAGTCGTCACGGTTGTCCAGCACGTAATTGATAACGGAACGCAGCGGCGCAAGTCCGATACCTCCGGCGATGAACAGCAGGTCTTTTCCTTTGAGTTTATCCTCTACAGGGAAATGATTGCCGTACGGTCCTCTGACCGTGATCTCGTCGCCTACCTCAAGGCTGTGGAGATAATCTGTGAGCACTCCGCACTTCTTGATGCTGAATTCCTGATATTCTTTATTAGTCGGCGAAGAAGTAATCGAAAACATACCTTCGCTGATTCCCGGAGCGCAGAGCATCGCGCACTGTCCCGGCATATGCTCGAAGAGCTTGCCACCCTCCGGAGCATTGACACGGAATGTCTTAACATCCGGCGTCTCCTCGCGGATGTCAGTGATCACGCCTACTTTCGGGATCAGGGTATCCAGTGTATAGTTCTTGTGACATGTACATTCACTCATTACTTTTCACCTCCCTGTTTTGCAAATGCTTTGATAACTTTTACGATATTTAAGGATTCCGGACATTTCTCCACGCATCTTCCGCATCCTACACAGGAATACATTCCATCGTTGTTTGCCGGGAAGTATACCAGTTTGTGCATGAATCTCTGGCGGAATCTCTCTTTCTGTGATTTACGGTTATTGCCGTGAGCCATCATCGTGAAGTCAGAGTACATACAGGAATCCCAGCAGCGGTATCTCTGCACGCCGTTCTTTCCTGCATCGTAGTCTTTGATGTCATAGCACTGGCAGGTCGGGCAGACAAATGTACAGGTTCCGCACGCAAGACACGGTTTGTACAGTTCATCCCAGAGCGGATCCTCGAATTTTTCCATGAGGACATCTCCGTTCCATCCCTCAAGAGAGAGATGTGTATACGGAAGCTGCTCGATGATATTGTGGATCGCCTCTTTCTCTTTTTCAACAGCCTCATCCGCAGCTGCATCCTCTGTAAGAAGGTCAGCAACTGCCTTTGTAAGCGCCTCACCCTTTTCTGTAAGCGGTTTCCAGTACAGATCCTCTCCGATCATCCATGTGGCAACATCTGCAGCCGGATCAGCCGCGTCAATGCCGAACACCTTACAAAAGCATGTTTCCTCCGGCTCGTGGCAGGCAAGGGCAACGATCGTACCGTGATCTCTTCTTGCCGCATAGAACGTATCAAGCGGATCTACGAGGAATACTTTGTCCAGCACTTCCACACCTCTTACATCACAGGCTCTCATGCCGAACACAACGAAATCCTGCTCTTTTAACGCCTCAGGCTCAATGCTGATCTTCTTTCCGTCCCTGACACAGGTGTAGAGCGTCTCGCTCTGCGGGAAGAAGGCGTCTTTCGGAGATTTTACTGTCTTTAACGTATCGATATCGACCTGTGCATCCTCCGACCATGCGGCGAAGTTTACCTGGCCTTCGTTTCTTACCGGAAGATATAATTCCTGTTCTGCGGCAATCTTCTGAAATAATGCCGTCAGATTTTCTTTCGCTATCTTATACATACATTATCCCCTTTCTGCCACAATTCCCGGCTCTGCGTCGTCAAACTCATAGTTGGTGAGCGGAGTTCTCGGCTCCAGATCAGCACCTGCCTGGTATTCTCCGTAGAGCTCGTTGATATCTTTGATAAATTTGCGGTTGAACAGATGCAGTCTGATTCCCTGAGGACAGACTCTGCTGCACTCGCCACAGTCCGTACATCTTCCTGCAACGTGGAAAGCACGGATAATATGGAACATCTTTTCCTCGAAGGAATCAACGTTTGCCTTCTGCGCGCTGTCGAACTTGTTGCTGTCGAACACACACTTGCGGCAGGAGCAGGCCGGACATACGTTACGGCAGGCATTGCAGCGGATACATTTGCTCAGTTCCTTCTGGAAGAAAGCGAATTTCTCCTCCGGGCTCATAGCTTCTATTCTTTCTACTTCTGCAAATCTGTCTGCGTCTTTTGTCTCTTTGGACTCGCCGATGATCTCGTCAAATACCATGTGGTCTTTGCCCTTGCATACATGGCATCTCTCAAGCATAGCGTCTGTGTACGCACAGCTCTTCTCTCCATAGATCGTATCGATCGTAAGCGTCTCTGCCTCGTCTTCGATCTCTGCACCGGAGATACTCTTGATACCTTTGATCCCCATAGCTTTGATCTTCTCGATGTCAAGCTTTCCTTTGCATCCCACACCGATGATATACGCTTTATCTCTGTCCACACGGTGCTCTTTCATCAGCTCCTGGAAGCTGTATGTATCACATGGTTTTAAGCATACAAGCGTCTTGCCTTCCAGTTTGGAAGCCTCGATCATATATTTGCTTAAGTTTGCTCCGCAGAATCCGTTATATACGAAATCCGCAAAGTCTTCTTCTTTCTCAAAGTAAGCCGGTTCCGGATTGTAAGGCAGGTCCCCGGCTTTCCATCCGAGCACTCTTGCCACAGTTCCGTCGGCCAGAAGCTCTTTTGCGCGGTTGATTAATTCCTGCATCTTAAATCCTCCAATCTTACGTTTTTGCCGAGGGATGTGATCTTGTCCACAAACTCATGCATTGTCTGTGAGAACTTCGCCCCCTCTGCGGCTGATACCCACTCCACACGGGTACGGCCGTTTTCCACTCCGATGTAATCAAGCATGGAGAAGAGAAGGGTCATACGTCTTCTTGCGTAGAAGTTACCGGAAGTATAATGGCAGTCTCCCGGATGGCAACCGCACATGATAACGCCGTCCGCTCCCCTTTCAAACGCTCTTAAAATAAACATCGGGTTGACACGGCAGGAGCAGGGAACGCGGATGATCTTGACGTCCGCCGAGTAGGTCATACGGCTGCTTCCCGCGAGATCCGCTCCGGCGTAGCTGCACCAGTTACAGCAGAACGCCACAATCTTTGGTCTGAATTCTTCATTCTTTTCTATAGACATATCGCATCCACCTCCGCTAGAATCTGTCTGTTCGAGAATCCCTGCAGGTCCATTGCTCCGGACGGACATGTTACGGTACAAGCGCCGCATCCCTGACAAAGCGCATCGTTTACAACCGCAATACGTCTTGTCTCACGGATTCCGTGATCGTTCACCTCTTTATCTTCATAGGTGATCGCTCCGTACGGGCAGACATTCGCACACTGGGAGCATCCGTTACACATCAGCTCGTCGGAATGTGCCGTACACGGATTGGTCAGCAGTTTATCTTTGGCGAGAAGTCCGATCGCCTTTACAGCGGCAGCTCCTGCCTGAGATACAGTCTCCGGAATATCTTTCGGTCCCTGGCATACACCGGAAAGGAAGATACCGGCTGTCGGTGACTCTACCGGACGAAGCTTCGCGTGAGCTTCTGTGAGGAAGTTGTTCGTATCGATACTTGCTGTCAGCATAGTAGCGATCTTTCTTACATCCGGGTTCGGCTCGATCGCAGCAGCAAGGACAACCATATCAGCCTCTTTTAAGATCTGTTTGTTGTCGATCAGGTCAGCGCCCTGTACGAGCAGCTTTCCGTTCGGCTGTGGAATGACTTTTCCGACCTGTCCTTTGATGTAGTTTACACCGTAGTCTTCTACTGCTCTGCGGTAGAACTCATCGAAGTTCTTGCCCGGTGTTCTCACATCAATGTAGAATACCGTCACATTTGTATCCGGATATTTGTCGCGGATGAGCATCGCGTGTTTTGCAGTGTACATACAGCAGACTTTTGAACAGTAGCTCTTGCCCCTGTCGTCCGCGCAGCGGCTTCCCACGCACTGGATAAATACGATCTCCTTCGGAGCCTTTCCGTCGGAGAGACGCTCCAGATGTCCGCCTGTCGGTCCTGCAGCGTTCATGATACGCTCCAGCTCGAGAGATGTGATGACATCCTTGCTCTGGCTGTATGCATACTCATCATATTTGTCAAGCTTGATCATGTCGAATCCTGTAGCGACAACGATCGCGCCGTATTTCTCTGTAACGATCTCGTCGATCTGATCATAGTCGATAGCGCCAGCCTGGCACACTTTCGAACAGATACCGCATTTTCCTGTCTTGAACTTGATGCAGGCATCACGGTCAATAACCGGAACGTTCGGAACCGCCTGTGCAAACGGTGTGTAGATGGCACTTCTTGTATTCAGGCCGCGGTTGAATTCGCTCGGCGTCTTCTTGCTCGGACATTTCTCCTGACATACGCCGCAGCCCGTACATTTATTCATATCGACGCTTCTTGCTTTCTTGCGGATCTCAACTGTGAAATCTCCCACGAAACCGGATACGCTCTCTACTTCACTATATGTATAGATATTGATGAGCGGATGGGCGTTTACTTCTCCCATCTTCGGCGTCAGGATACAGGATGAACAGTCCAGTGTCGGGAATGTCTTGTCGAGCTGCGACATCCTTCCTCCGATACTCGGGGTCTTCTCCACGATATCAACCGGATATCCTGCCTCTGCGATATCGAGCGCTGTCTGGATACCTGCGATACCGCCGCCGATCACAAGCGCTCTCTTTGTAACACGGCTCTCGCCCGGTTTCAGCGGTGCGTTTAAGTTTACTTTCGCAACTGCCGCACGCATCAGGATGACTGCCTTTTCCGTCGCCTCTTCCATATCCTTATGGATCCAGGAACAGTGCTCACGGATGTTTGCGATCTCCACCATATACGGGTTAAGTCCCGCTCTCTCCGCTGCATTTCTGAATGTCGTCTCGTGCATACGCGGAGAACATGAACAGACGACAAGTCCGGTCAGATGTTTCTCTTTGATCGCCTTGTGGATCAGCTCCTGCCCTGCCTCAGAACACATGTACTGATAGTCCTCGGCATGAACAACTCCCGGCTCGTGGAGCGCCATCTCAGCGACTTTCTTTACGTCTACCGTAGCTGCGATATTAGATCCGCAGTGGCAGACAAATACTCCTATCCTCTGCACCTGTTATCACCTCCTGTATCTTCTGAGTGCACTTACGAGAAGCTGCTGCGGTGTATCGGGATCGATCAGTTCCGGGATCTCGTCCGCCAGCAGATAGTTCTGTCCTCTCTCACGCACAACGATCTGTCTTGCAGCGTCGATCAGCTTGCCCGGCTTTACGTCACGCGGGCATCTCTCTACACAGGCAAAACAGGAAAGGCATTTCCAGAGAGATTTTGATTTGACCAGTGACTCAATATCCTCGTTGATCACATAGGAGACAAACTGGTGCGGTTTGATATCCATCTCATTATAGGAGGGACAGGAAGCGGAACATTTACCGCATTTCATACATTTCAGCGGATTCACGCCGCTGATCTCTTTGATCATCTCTGCGCGACTGTGTTCTGTTTTCACTGTTCATCCACCTCCTCTTTAAGTCCCAGCGCTTCTGCCAGAAGCTCTGTGAAATAGTATACCGGCAGATTGCCGCCGTTGTTCTTGTTCAGATTGTACATACACAGCGGACAGGCTGTGATCAGCATATCAGCGCCGAAACCTGCCGCGCTCTCCTCAATCTTACGGCACATGTTTTTGGACATGTCCTCTTCCTTCAGAGATATGTATCCGCCGCAGCACTCGTTTCTGTAAGGATAGATTACAGGCTCCGCTCCAATGGCACGGATGAAATCCTCCATGATCGTCGGATTTTCCGGATCGTCAAAAGCCATCAGTTTGCCCGGACGGAGAAGAAGGCAGCCGTAATAAGCGCCGATCTTTTTTCCTGTGAGTGGTTTTACAACTTTTTTCTTCAGTTCGTCGAATCCTACCCGGTCACGGAGTACCTCAAGATAGTGAAGTACTGTTGTCTCTCCGGCATATGGCTCGTCGAGTTTCATATAGTTGTTCGCCCTTGTGCGGATATCATCGACATTTTTCATGTCATCATTTACCCTTTTGATCACGTGATGACAGGCTGAACAGACTGTGACAAGATCCTGTCCGTGCTCTTTTGCATCATTGAGCGCACGTACGGAAGCAAGCTTTGTCGCAATCTCGTCCGTGCCGAGCGGATATACTCCGCCGCAGCACTGCCACTCGCTGATCTCTTCCAGCTCAAAGCCCAAAGCCTCTGCGGACACTCTGGCATAGTGATCCAGATCCACTGCTTTGTTCTTCAGCGTACAGCCGGGGAAATAGCTGTATTTCATAGTGTTTACCTCCTTTAGATATCTAACTGAGCGATTACTTCTTTAAGTTTATTTGCACTTGCCTGAAGTCTCTCTACTTCTTCGTCTGTCAGGTGCATTGGAACCTTACCCTGTACTCCGTTCGGTCCTACCAGTGAAAGCACGCTTAAACATACGTCATCCACACCATACTCTCCGTGCATCATAGAAGATACTGTCGCAACAGAATCCGAAGCTGCAAGCACCAGATTGCACAGTTCAACGACAGATACAGCTACTGCATAGAAAGTAGCCCCTTTCTTAGCGATTACCTGGCCGCCTGATTTGTGCACATACTCTTCCATAGCCGGCTTGTCAAGCTCTGTAAGGTCTGCTCCGAGATCTTTCATTGCCTTGTAGTAGTCATCGATCGGCATACTTGCAATATTAGCTCCTGACCACGGAACGAAGGAAGAATCGCCGTGCTCGCCGTATACATAAGCATGAATATTTTTCTGTGCAACGTTGAAATGTCTGGACAGACCGTAGCGGAGACGTGCTGTATCCAGCAGTGTTCCCGATCCGATGATCTGGTTTTCCGGAAGTCCTGAGATCTTTGTGAATACATAAGTCAGAACGTCAACCGGGTTGCTTACGATGATATATTTAGCATCCGGTGCTGCTTTTACGATCTCCGGTGTGATAGATTTGATAATATTGACATTTGTCTGCGCAAGCTCAATTCTTGTCTGACCCGGCTTACGCGCAATGCCGGATGTGATAATAACGATATCAGAACCTTTGGCATCCTCATAATCGCCTGCAATGATGGAAATCGGGCTTCTGAAACATGTGCCCTGCTCGATGTCCATAACTTCGCCTTCGACTTTCTCCTTATTAATGTCGATCATAACGATCTCGGATGCGAAGTCCTCATAGGAAAGCTTGTACGCGATTGTAGCTCCGACACTTCCGGCGCCGATGATAGTAATTTTGCTGCTCATAGTTTCTCCTCTGCCTTTCTTTATAATTTTTTCTGAAAATAAAAAAGAAATCGTGATCAATAACCTCGTTGTCATTGTAGCTTTAAATGTTGTTCTTATCTAACATATCATTCTACATCGGTTGTGACTCCTTGCTTCATTAATCAGATTTCGCTTTTTCTATCATATCACATTGTTAATAATTTGACAACATGTGTTTTTTATTTTTATGCCGACAGTTCAGCCATCTGCAGGTCATTCGACAGATTTATGCTTGCATAAGGATCTGGAGAACGATCTGCAGATGAGATGAGCGCCTGTATATAAGGAAAACAGCGGTGCAGCCGCAGTAAGCACGCCAGTGCGGTTTTCCGAATGGCGCGGGCTGAGCTTATATTTCCAGCCATTGTTTTCCGAATGGCGCGGCCTGAACTTATATTTCTACGGATAAAGTTGACAAAAATTTGTGTTTAAACGATAATAACAACAAATAACCAAGGAGGACTGACTATGAAACAGTGTATGGATTCCGACAATCTGCACCGACGTCTGAAAAAAATCATCGGACAGGTGCAGGCAATCGATCGGATGATCGACGAAGACATTCCCTGTGAAGACATCCTTTCACAGATAAATGCGGCAAAATCCGCCTTGCATAAAGTGGGGCAGATCGTCCTTGAAGGGCACATCAACCATTGTGTACGCGATGGTATTGAACACGGAGATGTAGACCAGACGATCGCTAACTTTACGAAAGCAGTAGAACGGTTTGCAAATATGAAATAACCCCGGCGCACAAGAGTATTCGAGAATTTTTCTCAGCTTTTGTGTGTTTTTCTTCGCTTTTATTGACAACCCATACCCCTATAGGTATATAATGTACCTATACCCTCATAGGTATAATCGAGAGTTTGCAAGGAGAATAATTATTATGATGAAGAAACTTGAAGATATCATGGAATGGGGAGGCCTGAAACGAGATATTATCTTTCTGATCCTGTCCGGAGCTTCTCTTCTGTTCAGCATCTTCGGATATTCCCCATTTTCTTTTGATATGGCATGGGTTGCGATCATCTTGTGCGGAATACCGATCATCATGGAGGCGGTCATAGGACTTGTCACGGCCTTTGACATCAAAGCGGATGTTCTTGTCTCCATCGCGCTTATAGCTTCTATCATCATTGGAGAGGATTTCGCCGCCGGCGAAATCGCGTTTATCATGCAGCTGGGAGCACTCTTAGAGGATCTGACCGTGGCAAAGGCCCGGGCCGGGATCGAAAAACTGGTTCATCTGACGCCCCGCACGGCCCGGAGAATATCCGGCACATCTGAAGAGATCATTCCTGCTGAGGATGTTCATGTAGGTGATCTGCTGCGTGTCCTTCCCGGAGAGGCTATCCCTGTTGACGGAGTGATCACTTCCGGCGAAACGTCTGTCAATCAGGCGGTCATGACAGGGGAATCTCTTCCCGTAGATAAAAGACCCGGAGATGAAGTATCCAGCGGTACGGTAAACCAGTTCGGTGCCTTTGAGATGAAGGCGTCAAAAGTCGGGGAAGACAGTTCGATTCAGCGGATGATCCGTCTGGTACAGTCAGCGGATGCAGGTAAGGCGAAGATCGTAAGTCTTGCGGATCGGTGGGCTACATGGATCGTAGTGATCGCGCTGACCGCCGCAGTGCTTACATGGCTGATTTCCGGTGAGATCATCCGGGCAGTGACAATTCTTGTCGTGTTCTGTCCATGTGCCCTTGTGCTTGCTACTCCCACTGCTATCATGGCAGCGATCGGGAACGCTACAAAACACGGTTTTCTTGTCCGCGAAGGGGATGCGCTGGAACGGCTGGCTGCTGTAAAAAAAATCACATTTGATAAGACGGGGACACTCACTTACGGCACACCGCAGGTGACCGCTGTAGTAAGTTATCTGAAAGATCTGTCATGGGGTAATCTGTATGCGTATGCAGCCAGTGCGGAACTCAATTCTGAACATCCTCTCGGAAAAGCCATTGTCCATTCTTATAAAGAAGAAATGAAAAATGCACCTACAGCTCCGGAGGATTTCAAAATGCTGCCAGGCAGGGGCGTGCGCGCTTTGACAGACAGTCATAGAGTGTTTGCCGGAAATCTGGAACTATTTGCTGAGAGCGATATTACTCTCACAGAGGAAATGATCGGAAAGGCTGAAATATTTCTTGAAAAAGGGTGTACTGTCATCTACCTTGCAGTGGACAACAGAAGCGCCGGCTTTATTGCTCTCTCTGATACACTGCGTCAGAATGCTGCGGATACGATAGATGCTGTAAAAGCCTGCGGTGTGACTCCTGTCCTTCTGACGGGAGACCATGAAAATGCTGCCGGACATATCGCCCGACAGCTCCATATCAGTGAAATGCACGCAAACTGCCTGCCCGAAGACAAATTGATCTGGATTGATTCTTATGAACAGCAGAATCAGCCCGTCTGTATGATCGGAGACGGCATCAACGATGCGCCGGCGCTGAAAAAAGCCTGCGTGGGCATCGCCATGGGCAAGATTGGAAGCGATATTGCCGTAGACGCGGCAGACATCGCTCTGGTAAACGATGATATACGGGAACTCCCGCATCTTCTCCGGCTTGCCAAAAGGATGATGACGACGATCCGTCTGAACCTTACATTCTCGATGACACTGAACTTTGTTGCCATTATTCTGGCAATTACAGGAATACTTAATCCGGTTGTCGGGGCACTGGTACATAATGCAGGTTCCGTTCTCGTCATTATAAACTCTGCACTGCTTCTGAGATGGAAAGAGAAGCAGAAAAAACGGTGAGCCCGTATTCCGGGCTCTCTCACCGAGACTCCATACCCAGTTTTTCTCTTACCCCGGTCATCCTTGCACGGAATTCTTCATAAAACGCGTTTTCATCCTGGGCCATATAGGATGTCTCATAAAATATGCGGAGTACATAAAGGGTCAGGATTCTTGTATTATCATCGCTTAATGACTCCATGGCACTCTCACATTCATTTAAGAAATCATGCCACTCCATGATATAGCTCTCGTAGGCTTTCAGATTCGGGATGCCAAGCCATTTTTTGATCTTGACTTTCCCGCGGTCTTTTCTTGAACATTCATGGATCTGGATAAAATATTTAAATCCGTTCTCTTCATAATATCTCCCAAGAGGGAACAGCCGGCAAAGTCCCGGTCTGCAGCTGTGGATCGAACACCGGCCCTCATCATTGAGGAACGGGCAGGCATCTTTTTGTACATCCATCTTCAGATTAGGCAGGATCATGCGGTCCACGACTCCGAGTGAGATGTAATTTTCTCCCATCAATACTGAAAAATCCTTTTTGATGCCTCTGTGCAGCCGCCAGATATCCATCGGATCAAGGATGATCGAATCGCCCATCCCCTGGCAGCAATCCGAACATCCTTCACAATCATGACATTCCACTTTCACCATATCCCCGGAGGAATAGAGTCTGCCATCGGATATTTCTTTCAAGTCTATGTTGCGTTTCATAATAATCTGTCAATCATTATATCCGTTCGGGTTCTGGCTCTGCCACCTCCAGGAGTCTTCACACATCTCCTCGAGCCCGCGTTCTGCAACCCAGTTCAGTTCCTTCTTTGCTTTTGTTGCATCGCAGTAGCAGGTAGCGATATCGCCGGCACGGCGCGGTTTGATCTCATACGGGATCTCCTTGCCGCAGGCTTTCTCAAATGCCTTGACCATATCGAGAACTGAATATCCATTTCCTGTTCCCAGATTGTAGACAGACACTCCCGCTTTTTCTTTCAATTTTTCAACTGCGCGCACATGTCCGACAGCAAGGTCTACCACATGGATGTAATCGCGCACGCCTGTTCCGTCAGGTGTATCATAATCGTTGCCGAATACACCGAGACATTTCAGTTTGCCGATGGCTACCTGTGTGATGTAAGGCATCAGATTGTTCGGGATGCCTTTCGGATCCTCGCCGATCAGTCCGCTCTTATGTGCACCGATCGGATTGAAATATCTCAGGAGGACAACATTCCACTCCGGATCTGCCGTGTGCAGGTCAGTCAGGATCTGCTCCAGCATCCATTTTGTCCATCCGTACGGGTTTGTGCAGGTTCCCTTCGGGCATTCCTCTGTGATCGGAATAAATGCCGGGTCACCGTATACTGTTGCAGAAGAACTGAAGATGATGTTCTTCACACCATGGTTTCTCATCACGTCGCAGAGAGTGATCGTTCCGCCGATATTGTTCTCATAATATTCCAACGGCTTCTGTACGGACTCGCCTACCGCCTTCAGTCCTGCAAAGTGGATCACGGATTCGATCTCTTCTTTCTCAAAGACTTCATTCATTGCCTCTCTGTCACGGATATCCGCTTTATAGAATTTCAGATCCTTTCCCGTGATCTCTTTCACTCTGTCCAGAGCTTTCTCAGAAGCATTGTACAGATTATCTACTACTACGACATCATAGCCTGCATTCAAAAGTTCTACACAAGTATGGCTTCCGATAAATCCGGCTCCTCCGGTTACTAAAATAGACATGATCGTTTCCTCCTTAAGATAAGACTGCATATTATGTTTTCCTGTTTACGAACTCAGTATAGCACAGACGTCAGGATATTTCTTTATAATTTTAAATCATCTTTTAGTAAAAATGTTGCATGGCACTGCTACCGCAGTACCATGCATATCAGCTCACCATAATTTTTCTGGATAGAGTCCTGCGTCTTTCAGCGACTGGATCGCAGCCACCACGACAGGCTTGTCTTCCTTATAAGTAACGCCATACCATTTATCTTCTGACTCAAGCACAGTCACGGCTGCTTTATCCTCAGCCAGAAGAGTGCTCACTACCGCTGGGAGATAATACTCGCATTTCATCGGATTCTCTTTCAGGCCTTTTTCAAGGAATGCCGGGAGCCCTTTCTGGATTTCGTCCAGCATGCTGCGGGTAAATCCCCACATATTCATAGATACGAGCGTATCACCGTCAATAGAGGTCCAGGTCTCTCCGCCGTCCTCAGAGTAGGCAATGCCGTCCTCTTTCTTCTCGATCCTGGTACGCTCGGTCACGCTGACAAGTTCTTTATCCTCGTTGAGTTCACAGACGCCGCGGGAAACATACCCGTTGTCCGTCACTGTATTTTTGAGCCGGTAGCCTACCATTGTATACCGGTATTTGTTATCATCTTCATGAGTTGTGAGATACTCATAGATCACTTTAAAAGCGTGCTGTCCGTAATAGTCATCTGCATTGATCACGGCAAACGGCCCGTCAATCTCATCGATCGCACTTAAGACCGCATGTGCTGTCCCCCATGGTTTCACACGTCCCTCCGGGACAGAAAAACCTGCCGGGATATTGTTGATGTCCTGATAAGCATAAGCGACTTCCATAGATTTCGCGATCCGGTCGCCGATTGCCTCCCTGAAGTCAGTTTCATTTTCTTTCTTGATAATAAATACGACTTTCTCAAATCCGGCCTGCTTTGCATCATAGATTGAAAAATCCATGATGATCTGACCTTCTTTGTCCACGGGGTCGATCTGTTTGAGGCCGCCGTATCTGCTTCCCATACCTGCTGCCATTATGACAAGAACCGGTTTCTTCATATCAATATTCTCCTCCTGCTCATTTTCTGTCTTTAAGATTTTATTCCCTGGATTATTTTAATCTATCAGGGATATTTTTTCAATAATGCACTCATGTTTCTTATGTTTCCTGTCATAACTGATTCCGGTCAGAATGACATTGCCGAAAGATTCCACTCTTTGTACATATTTTTTATCTTTTATCTGACGGATCGCATTTTCAGCCGAATCATCCACTTTAAGTTCCAGGACTATTGCGGGGACACCTCTTTTTCTGGGAATAAAAAGATAGTCGCAGTACCCTTTCCCACTCTTTTCTTCACGCTCTATCCGATAATCTTTCCGCGCATAGAGATAGCAGAGCGTGATCACACATGACAGGGAATTTTCATCATTATACATAAGAAACGGTATTTCTCTGTCATGTACATCTTCCAGAATAGCCGCCACTTTATCCGCATCACATGCAAGCGTGGCTGCAAGCATTTCTTTGGATCTGTCTACGATCTCTTTCACTTCTCCCATGCTGTCACGGGAAAGCACCCGCTGGAATTTTTCCATTAATTCGTGATTCGGGATTTTCAGGCAGTTGTCATGATAGGACAGGAACCCATATACGACCATAGCAGAGAGGATCTCGTCTCTTGTATATAACTCCTGTTCAGCCGCACTATAGCCACTCAAATCTGCTTCTACCGGCACACCGGAGACCATTTTGACGATATCCTCGCGCACCTCTTCCACATTATTTTCAATACAGTCCGCCACCTCGTTCATCGGTCCGGTCTCCGTCCAGTAATTTTTGCAGACGCCATCTGTCAGCGCCCTGTTTACTGACCTTGGATTGAACAGATGCCTTCCATCGCTCATAAGATATCCGTCGTACCACCACTCCAGATCTTCATAGCTTACTGTATCATATTTTGTGCAAAGTTGTTTTACTTCATCTTCTGTAAGTCCAAACTGTTCTTCATACACCTGATCGTTCATAAAATTATATTCCCAGAACATGTTCAGTTCCGAACCGCTGGAGTATTTCGCAATCGGCAGTACCCCTGTCATATACGCCAGATCCACATATGGTCTGTCTTTGAGCATCGTTTTTAGAAATCTCAGAAAATGTATCTTATCTGCTTCTGTTACATATTTCTCGCTGAATACAGAATCCCATACATCTAAAATGAAGATGAACGAATCTTTCGTATCGGACAGCATTTCACTGATCCCCCCGTATTCTCTGCCTTTAAGCGCCGGATATGTTTCTCTTAGATCTTCCTGCAGTTTTCTGAGGATATTTTTCAGATAAACGTCATATCCGTCGCAAAAATCCGGAAAAACGCTGAAATCAATGTGTATCACATTGTAACGGTTTATATGGCTTTCATAATGATCTGTATGCGCGATATTCAAGTCGTCAAACAGTTCATGTGTATCATATCCTTTTGTGTAGTACGCCCCTAACATGTTGGCATTTACTGTTTTGCCGAATCTGCGTGGTCTGGTAATACATACATACTTTGCGTTTGTACGGATGAGCGGTGTGATCTTTTGGATAAGGCTGCTCTTGTCCACATAAATCTCACTGTTCAGCATATCCCGGAACATAATTATCTGTGCGTCCGTATTTAAATAGTGCATCAAATCCCTCCTGTTTCTGACACGCCCTGTTTCTCTTAGTATACACAAAAATATACTTGAAAAAAAGCATAAAAGATAGTATAAAGGAATATGTTTGTGAATGTTATTGCTATAAAATAGCAACTAAATGTTTCAGAATGAAAGGATCAATGAACATATGAATCAGAGAAAGAAAAAAAGTGTAAATCCGCTTCAGTTCGTCTACCGCATCCTTCAGGGGGCGCTGATCGGACTGGGGGCTGTACTCCCCGGTATATCCGGCGGCGTACTGAGTGTGATCTTCGGCATCTACAAGCCGATCATGGAACTTCTGTCCAATCCGTTTAAGAATTTCAGATCCCATGTGCCTCCGCTGATCCCGGTATTTATCGGCGGCGTGATCGGTTTCCTCGGGGTGGCGAACATCCTCTCCTTCTTCCTGGAGAAATATCCGGATCCGTCGGTCTGTGTTTTCATCGGACTGATCACTGGAATGCTGCCTTCGTTGTTCCGTGAAGCGGGCGAGCAGGGCCGAAGCAGAGGTTCCTTTATCTCGATGATCGTCTGCATGATCGTGATCTTCGCGATTCTGATCGGTTTCCAGCTGTTCTCCGTAGAAGTGGCTCCGAACTTCTTCTGGTATCTGTTCTGCGGATTCTGTCTGGCGCTCAGTGTGATCGCGCCAGGCATGAGCTTCTCCACACTGCTGATGCCTCTGGGACTTTACACTCCGTTCGTGGACGGGATCGGGCACTTTGATATGAGCATCCTTATCCCTGCGGGCATCGGGGCTCTTGTCACTGTGATATGCCTTGCGAAAGCGATCAACGCGCTGTTCGACAACTTCTACTCTTTCGCGTTCCACGGCATCATCGGGATCGTGATCGCGGCGACAGTCATGATCATCCCGGTATCCGGATTCATGAGTGCGGGGACAGCGATTGTGAACATCATATGCATCGCAGTCGGGATCGTGATCGCATTGCTTCTGGATAAATTTAACAGCAGGGTGGAAGTAAAATAATACGGCAAAAACAAACTTTAATATCATATTGTCGAGAGCAATTGGCAACAGGGAGGGATCATCCGCCGGATGATCCCTCCCTGTATAATTTCATTACTTCTCACTGCTTTCCGGCGTTAGTTCCATCATTTCTATGATATCTTTCTCCATCACCGGCGTCCACCACTCCAGATATCCGGCGCGTGTCGGATGGATCGCATCCGCCATATAAAGCGCGCGCTCCTCTTCCGTGATCTCCGGCAGTTCTGTCCACAGGTCGATCACACCGATCCCCCATTTATCCCGGATCTCATACAGTAATTCAACCATCGCCGCATATTCGTCGCTGTCATACTTCGGATTTGTATAAAATACCACCGGACAGTCCCATTTGTCTTTCGCATATGCGATGATATACTCCATCGCTCCCGCCACAGTATCTGTGTCAAAATCCTCCATCCGCTCGGAATCAGTGACCTCGCCCAGCGGCTTCTTCTGTGAGGCATCGTTGGTCGAGAGCTGGCAGATAAAGAGGTCTGCCTGCCGCGTTTTGATGTTATCCAGCCGAGTTACATAGGAGTTCGGGCTGGTAGTGGACAACGTCGTGCCGGACACCGCTTCTTTCACAACATTGCACTGCAGCCTGGCACTCAGGTCATCGGCAAAGGATTCGCCCAGTGACGCTGCTCCGTAAGTAACGGAGGAACCGAGGAAGATAACCGTCTTTCCTTTCAGCGTCTCATCGCCGGACGGCTTTACCTGTGACACCGCATACCGGTCCGCATTTCCCGGCATGCTCCTGTACCGGTATTCAGACAGCTTATGGAACGGTCCCCAGCCCCACTTCCAACCGCAGAATGCGATCCATGCCGCCTGCAGGACGACTACCGCCGCCAGGATGATCAATATCACTTTCGTTCGTTTCATCATCTGACCCACCTCATTCATGCTTGCATCGGGATTTTTGATTCTTCTGTAAAAAGCTCAAATCCACCGCTGCCAAGCTTCTGCCTGCTGCCGTCCGGAAGCACCAGTTCCCCCTCTGTATTCGCAGGAATCCATCCACTCACCTTTATACCAGCCCCATCTGAGCCGTCTGCATTTTTCATCTTCTCCCAGCGGAGACTGATCTCGCCGTGCACGCTGTGGTAAGAGCCTTCCGCCCAGTCGAGATCAAAGTCATATCCCGGCTCCAGACAGATGTGATCATATCCGATACCGGCATTCTGGATTCCCAGCACTCTGCGGTAAAGGAAATTGCCGACGCAGCCGAACGCATAGTGGTTGAAAGAACATTTGTCCACCGCTCCGTCCGGACGGACCGCATCCCAGTTTTCCCACATGGTCGTCGCGCCGTGCTCCACTTCATAGATCCAGCCCGGGCAGTTCTTCTGGTTCAGGACTTTCCATGCCAGATCCCGGTAACCATAGTTGCAGAGCACATCCAGGATAAACGGAACCGACATGAATCCGGCGTCCGGTTTGTAATCATTCTCCACGATCATCTCCGCCAGCCTTGCGGCAAATCCCTTCTCCATTTCTTCCGGAACCATATGGTATTTCAGAGCAAGGATGTAGCTTCCCTGCATCTCCTGTTTCAGTTTCCCGTCTTCCGTACACAGTTCCTCACAGAATGCCTTCCGGACTCTCTGAGCGTATGCTTTATAATCTTCTGCTTTCTCTGTCTCTCCCAGAATCTCCAGCGTCTCGGCAAACAGGTCTGCATCCGCCGCCAGAAGCGCGGTATCAACCACATTCATGGTCAGGAAGGAAGAAGCCGGTCCATCGGAAAATCCCGCCTCATTCTTCACGCTTGGCACCAACCAGTCGCCGAAATGGAACCCTGTATTAATGAGATAATGCTGATTCTCATTCTCCGGGCTTTCTTCCATCCCCTGCGGGAGCTCGTCTGCTGCGATATGCATGGCATTGACCCACTTCTCCATTGCGTCCCTGCATGCCGCAAGCACATTTTTGTCTCCGCTTAAGCGGTAGAGCTGCATCGGCAGCGTCAGAATCACATCGCCCCAGCCAAGAGAGCCCGCGTAGGTCTGCTGGATATAGTTTTTGATCAGCGGGACGGTATTCATCACATGCCCGTTTTCTTTCTGCTCCCTGCGGATGCTCTCCAGCCAGTCCTCAAAGAATGCGGTCATCTCCTGATTGTAGAGAGCCGTCTCGCCGTATGTCACCACGTCTCCTGTCCAGCCTGCCTTCTCTCTGGTTGGGCAGTCGGTAGGGATCCCCACAGTATTGGAGCGCTGACTCCAGTAAATATTATCCTGCAGTTGGTTCAGTTTCTCATCTGAACACCGGAACGATCCGGTCACCGGGTTTGCGCTGCTGATGGCTTTCGCAGTGAACTGCTCCGGTCTCCAGTCTTTTCCTCCGGTCACACAGACATAGCGGAACCCGTGATAGGTAAACTCCGGCTCAAAGACTTCCCCGCTCTCCCCGGCGCTGATGTACACGTCTTTCTGCTCATGTGCTGTATCTGAAAATGCATAAGTAAAATTGCCGTCTGAATCCAAGACTTCCCCGTGCTCGAAGCTGATCTCCTCTCCTGCTTCCGCACGTATCTCTACCCGGATCGTTCCTGCCATGTTCTGTCCGAAGTCAACCACTGTCTCGCCGTTCGGCGTTGTCAGGATCTCTCTTGCCGGGACTTCCTCATACACCTCAATCGCCGGAGCAGTCTGGGCTGTCAGGATGCCGTAATCTTCTTCCTTTCGTTCCAAAACATTTACCGGTTTCCAGTTGTCCGCCACATATGCTGCTTCGGACGGGTCGCCGTCGTCTCTGCGGGCGTCCACGCACTCCCCTCGGAACAGATCCGCGTAGCGCACCGGCCCTTCATAGGAACAGGTGAAGTTTCCGTCCGAGCAGAGTTCACTCTTCGTTCCGCCGGATCCCCACAATTCCATCTGCATGAGCAGCCCCGGCACTTCGCCGTACTCGCATCCTTTGCCAAGGGCGATCTTGCCCTTGTACCAGCCGTCCGCCACAGTCACGCAGAGGGCGTTTTCGCCTGCCTGCAGGAATTCTGTCACATCGTATGCCTGATATTTCAGGCGCTTCTCATAGGCCGTAAATCCCGGCGCCAGCAGTGTCCCCGGAACTTTCCTGCCGTTGACGGACAGGCTGTAGATGCCGTGGGCAGTCATATAGATCTTCGCATATTCCGGCTTTTCTCCAAGTGTGAACGTGCGGCGGAAGCGGACCGGCGGGTCATAGGGTTCTGCCTCAAAGAGCGCCCATATATCACTGTCCAGATAGTACTTCGGCTGCTCGCCCCGCATCATCGCCGCCATGCACTCGCCCCAGATCGCCTGTGCTTTTGGCAGCGGATTCTCCGCAAGCTGGGGCAGAGGGTCTAACGGCTCGATCCACTGCGCCTTCCAGTCCGCGCTGTCGAGAAGCGCTGTCTCAAAGCGTTCCTCTTCGCTTACCGCTTCATTTCCGTGGTTGTCCCAGACCGTGATCTGATATACATATCTGCCGGAAGATACAAGCGGCGCACCGGCGTACATGATATCGACAGTTTCCCGGCTCTGTGCCTTCCCGCTGTCCCAGACAAGGGCGCCTGTGTGATCCTTTACAATAATGTGATATGCGCTCTGGAGCACATCTTTTTCGTCTGATGTAATTTCCCATGAAAATCTGGGGTGGCGGTTCGTCACCGCCAGAGGCGTATGGACGCGCTCGCATGTGATATTTGCAATCTTCATTTTCCTACTCCTCCTGCGCGTTCAGCGCATTCACGACCGCCTCGAACATGGGCCTTGCATCCGGCGCCGCGCCCAGCATCTCGGCGAGGGTCATCTGCATCGCCATCTGCACCATCGGGCCGTCCAGCATGCCCGGCGCGAACTGGTTGAACATCTGCACTGCCAGAGGCTCTGCCACGATCTCAGAGAGCGTGCTGTCCATACTGAAGCGCAGGGTCTTCAAGCTTGTCCCGGTATCATATTCATAGTCGTAGACGCCGGAACCGACTTCAATTTTTTCACCTTTCTCCGGCAGGACGATCACCGCCGTCGTGTTGGCAGGGATTTCTGCATGGATATGTATCTTCCCGTCTTTACAGGAATATCCGCTGACGATCTTACCGTACGGGGATTCAAAAGTTCCTTCCGCCTCCTCTATGCCTTTCACAAACATCGGTTTTATCAGGATCTTCTTATACCCCGGCTCCAACTGGTTGATGCCTGCCGCCTTGCGGTACATCCAGTCGCCGATGGATCCGTACGCGTAATGGTTCAGGGAGTTCATGCCCGACTCATCGAACGTGCTGTCCGGCTTGATGGAATTCCACCGCTCCCAGATGGTCGTCGCACCCATGTTGACCGCGTACAGCCAGGACGGATAGTCTTCCCTCATAAGCAGGGTGCAGGCCATGTCGTGAGCTCCGTTCTCGGAAAGTGCGTGGCAGATGTACGGCGTTCCCACAAATCCGGTCGCCAGATGGTTCTTGTGGTTCTCGATATTGGTGAGCAGCGTCTTCAGGATTCTGCCGCGGTCATTCTCCCTAGCCAGATTGAAATACAGGGCAAGGATGCAGCCGGTCTGGGTCTCGCTGACGATCCGGCCTGTTTCCGTATAGTATTCTCTCCGGAATGCATCCAGTGTCTTCTCGTACAGGGACGCATATTTTGCCGCGTCATCCTCATACCCCAGCACTTCCGCCGTCTGCTTTACCAGATCCGTCACATACAGATAATAGGCGTTGGCGATCATATATTTGTCCGTCGCGCCGGTGCGGTCTGCGCTCTCCTCTTTGTCAAGCGCCAGCCAGTCGCCGTACTGGAATCCGGTCATCCACAGACCGTTCTCCTCGCAGTTGTTCGTAATGTAATCCACCCACTCGTGCATACATTTCCAGTTTTCTTCCAGGATCCGTGTATCCCCGTATGTCTGATAGACGACCCAGGGGATGATGACCGCCGCGTCGCTCCATGCAGAGGAACTGTAGGAGCCGAGGATATCCGGCACGACATGGGGCACGCCCTTTTCCAGAGAGGACTCAGCAAACATATCCCGCATCCATTTGCTGAAGAAAAGCGCGGTGTTGCGAAGATAGGAAGCCGTCCAGGAGAATACCTGGGCGTCGCCCGTCCATCCGAGGCGCTCGTCCCTCTGCGGGCAGTCGGTGGGGATATCGAGGAAGTTGTCCCGCATGCCCCAGGAAATATTGCTCTGGAGCTGGTTGATCTTTTTGTTGGACGTATGGAAGGATCCGATGCTCTCCATATCAGAGTGCATCACGCAGGCTGTGAACATCTCCGGCTTCATCTCATCTATTCCCTCCACGCAGATATAGCGGAACCCGTGGAACGTAAAGTGTGGCAGGAAGACCTGATCTTCCCCGTTGCAGATATAGGTGTCGATGGATTTCGCCTGGCGCAGCGTCTCGGGATAAAAGTTGCCGTCCTTGTCAAGTACCTCTGCGTGCCGGATCGTAATCTTCTGTCCCTTATATCCTTTGATGCGGATTTCTGCCAGTCCGGTGATATTCTGCCCGAAGTCCACCAGACGCTCTCCCTTCGGGGTCACGATCAGTTCTTTCGCCGGGATACGCTCCGTGATGCGGACCGGCTCGTTTTCCTGTGCGGTCAGGATGCTCTTGTCAAAGTCTTTGACAGAGACATTTCCTTCCCGGATCTGCGGGGCGTCCGTATCGATGGTCTCGCCCATATAGATCTCGCTGTAACGGATCTCGCCGGTGCGCACGCCCCAGTTCTCATCCGTACCGATAACTTCGATTCCGCCGTCTTCGTATGTAATATGCAGCTCCGCAAATGCGCCCACCCGGTCGCCGTAGATATCCGAGGTGCACATAAATCCAAGGATGCCCTTGTACCAGCCGTTACCGACCGTCATCTCCAGCAGGTTCTCCCCGCTCTTTATCTGCTCCGTCACATCATAGATCTGGTACTGGAGACGGTTGTGGTAGCTGGTCCACCCCGGCGTCATCCGGTTCTCTCCGGCTTTCACGCCGTTTACAGCGAATTCATAGACGCCCTGTGCCGTCGCGTAGAGGCGTGCTTTTTTCACATCGCCTTTCAATAGAATATTCTTATAGAAAACCGGACAGGCTGTCTCCTCCTGCTCAAAATCATGGGTGATCATCTCTGCCCGGAATGTCTGCGGGTCGAAGACTCCTGTCTCAAAAGTCGTCTCAGCGCTGCCCGCCCGTCCGTAGTTATCCCATACGGTCACTTTCACAGTGTAAAGCGTCTCGTCACAAAGCAACTCGCCCTCATACGGAACGAGCACGGAGTCCCTGCTCTCCTGCATCCCGGTATCCCACACAGTCTTCCCGTTGTCCGTCACTTCGATCCGGTAAATATTCTGGACTGTGTTCTTCTCGTCCGTCCGCATCTTCCAGGAAAAGCGCGGGCTTTTGACTGCGAGCCCGATCGGGTTCTCACGGTATTCTGTCCTCAGGTCATATATTTTCATGATTTTCTTCCTCCTTGTCAGATACTACTCTTTTTAATTCTATCTGCTGCAGTTCCATCATCCCCGTCCCCTTATACTCCAGATAGAGCGGGGCTGTCCGGTCTGTGTTGACCACTGTTTCATATTTCATCCATTTTTCGCTTCCGGTCACCTGTACCGAAGTTCTGTGAGTTTTCTGTCCGTCTGAGATCAGGAAATGTCCTCTTCCATTCCCTCTTACCCGGAGGATCAGCTTCACAGATCCTGTAAATGCAAAATATCTGAATCCGATCACTGTGTGATTACGTATCCCGGTAATATGCTGCTCTCCTTCTCCGTGTGTGATCATCGGATGTCTGCCCGGAGCGCCGCCGTTTCCCACATGGGGCATATGCCCGTCAGTGAGCACACAGGCGATAGCAGCCGGATAAACACCCTCCGGTCTGAGAGGTTTCCCGTTAAGTCCACAGGACGTCATCGGAACCTGACGGATAGAACCGTCCCCATCGATATGAATCTCCTCCGCACAGTCCTGCCGGTTGTAGGAGTTAAGATGAGTATGCCTGTGATAAAAAACATACCATTTCCCATTGATCTGCTCAATACTTCCATGATTATTTCCGGTTGCCGCGATCCGGCGTTTTGCCTTTCTTCCGTCAATCCCGACATCGCCGTTGGAAATGATCACGCCGCCGTACCGAAAATCTCTGTCCGGATACCGGCTCACTGCGTAACACAATTCATGGTTTTTTTCAGTGGAATAAATAAAATAATATGTTTCTCCGATCTTCCGGATCGAACTTGCCTCGAAAAACGCATGTCCCTCATATTCCGTTCCTTTACTCTTGTCGATCCCGGGAAGAATCCTGACAGGTTCGCCTCTTACCGTCAGCATATCATCCTTCAGTTCCACGGTGTTTGCTCCCATAATGCCCTGCGGTTCTCTTCGGATCTCTTCCGGTAATTTATGGAACATATTGACCATAAGCTTTTCCGTGATCTTTCTGCCCAGCCATCCGTTTCCCGGTGTCATCGGGAGAGACCAGCCGTAATACAGACGGATCGTTCCATTATCATTGATCACAGCCGGGTCAAACGGAATAAATCTCGTCATGGGGCTCCCGTCCGGGTATCGGACGTCTCCGAGATATTCGTATTTTCCTGCCGGGGTATCACACACCGCCACAGAGATCGGTCCGTCGAATCCGTTCTTCCCGGCCTGCCCCGCCAGGCAGTAATACAGATAATATCTTCCGTCATTCCCCCGCACGACATCCGGAGCGTACATCTGGCTTCTGTCTGCGCAGACATGAGGATCCTGTTCTGCTCGGTATACCGTCCCCTCACATCTCCAGTCTGTCAGATCCGTGACCGGCGCAGAGTAGACCGTATAATCCAGTTCGCAGTATGTTGTTCCTCCCTCTCTGTCATGAGAACCGAAAATGTATACCCTGTCGCCGAATACATGGGGTTCTCCGTCCGGGATATATTCATTTAACGGAAGATATGGGTTGAATGCCTGTCTGTCTTCACTCATTTACTGATCTCCTCCCTTAATTCAGGCACTGCCCCGTCAAAATGGCGGGGCAGAGACATGATTGGCTATATTTAATTATTTGTTCTGTGCTTTTCTCTTATCCAGCTCCTCGCGGATTCCCGGAAGCTTCTTCTCCAGGTCGAACTTCATTGCTACGATGAACATGATCACGAACATCGCCAGCGGAGCGTAGATATTGAATGTGAAGATTGCCTGTTTCACAGCCGGAGTCAGGACAGTGGCCGCCGCGTCATATGCTGCGATAGCAAGGCACCATCCGATCAGTGATGTTCCCAGGCCGTTTCCTACTTTGGAGCCGAAGCTTGCTGCTGCCTGAGAGGATCCTACCATACGCTTTCCATATTTATATTCATTATAGTCTATGGACATCGCCGTGATCGTTCCAAGCAGGCACATCATCGGAATATTTGCAAATGTTGAGAAGCATCCCAGAACTGCATTGTAAACGAAGTTATACGGATTGATCATTCTCAGAACATTGCCGACGATTCCGATCACAAAGGAAACCCGGAGTGATTTGGTAACGCCCAGCGTCTTGATCAGGATCGGTGTTACAATGAATCCAAGGATTGTCGGGATCAGGCCGACGCCGCCGAGGATTCCCACAAGATTGTCATCCCCGTAGATCCATTTACAGTAATAGGTTCCTGATGAATTTGA
Source organism: Mediterraneibacter catenae (assembly GCF_008691045.1). Classification (GTDB taxonomy): domain Bacteria; phylum Bacillota; class Clostridia; order Lachnospirales; family Lachnospiraceae; genus Mediterraneibacter; species Mediterraneibacter ornithocaccae. The sequence continues at coordinate 31,428 of NZ_VMSO01000002.1, read as the reverse complement.
AAGTCCATAGAAAATATTAGAGCATACGGCAAGGATCAGCGCCATTACCCAGTATTTATTATGGAAAAGATTTTTTAACGCCTCTCCAAACGGAACGCTTTCTTCTTCCGGCTCCGGAGCTGCCACAGCCTCCTGACCGTCTTCAACAGCATACTCTTTGCTTGTCTTATAAGTTACAAACAGCAGAATAGCAGAAACTACTGCAAGTCCGGCGCTGAACATGATCCATGCTTTCTGGTCGCCGCCCAACATATTTGTGATCGGGATGATCATAACCGCGATGATCATTCCGGATACATAACCTGCCGCTGCACGCCATGTTCCCATCTTCGCACGCTCTTCCTGACTGTTCGTGCGGACAACCATGATCGCCTGATACGGCACGCAGATGATCGTGTAGATCACTGCTGTGAACAGGAAGTTGGTTATGAACATATATACGATCTGGATCGGAGTACTTACATTAGTCGGAACTGTAAACATCAGCACCATCATGATCGCTACCGGCAGGACCATCCGCAGGATCCACGGGCGGTACTTCTCTTTGCCCGGCGCCGTATGGTCGACAATATATCCCATGATAATATCTGTAAATGCATCCAGTATTTTTACGATCAGAAGTGCTGTTGCGATCGCACCGGCTGCAACACCCACTTTTTCAGTATAGAAGTATGTAAGCTGCCCTACCAGTCCGCTGATCGCATTCAGTGAGAACTGTCCGGCCGCATCTCCCAGATAGTCCGGCATCCTCATGACTTTCTGGATGCCCAGTTTGTCTTTTCCTAAAGGTTTCTTTGCCATTTTGTTAACCTCTCTTTCCTCTTGTATAATTATATCCTAATCACGCATTCAGCGCATTAAGTATCTGATCCACTGCTTCCCACGTCATGCCCGGCACGAAGCTGATAAGCTGACGAAGCGGCATGTCCTGCATCATCGCCGCCAGCATCTCCTGGCTGACTGCCTCTCCCTGCGATTTCTCTTCCATCTCTTTCGCCTGCTCGTTGTTCCCCATCATCTGTCCGAGGATCTGCTGTGCTTTCGGATCTGCAAAGAGCTCGCCCATGCAGGTATTCGCCGTGTACTTCTGTCTCGGGCGCTTTGTGTTCTTCACCTGCACCTCTGTCTCAAGGATCACTTCCCGGGCATTTCGGCAGATCTGGATCTTGTATGCGCCGTCCGGCACATCCCAGCAGTGAAGATCTGCGTTCCATACCGCGAAGGCACGGTCGTCCAGCGTAAATGCCACCGTCTTCTTTTCTCCCGGTTCCAGTGACACTTTTTCAAAGCCTTTCAGTTCCCGCAGCGGACGCGGCACTTCGGAGTTCACCGGAGCCACGTAGAGCTGCACGACCTCTTTACCGGAGCGGTCTCCCGTATTCTTAACATCCACGCTCACACTCAGCGTATCCGCGTCTGTCAGTCCGCTCTTATCTGTGGCCAGATCACTGTATCCGAATGTGGTGTAGGACAGTCCGTACCCGAACGGATACTGTACGTCCATATCGCGGGTGGTGTAATACCGGTATCCCACAAACACGCCTTCTCTGTACTCCGCATGGTCTCTGCCTTTGCCGTAGGTCAGATAGCACGGTGTGTCTTCCAGTCTGTTCGGGAATGTCTCGGACAGTCTTCCCGACGGATTGACTTCTCCGAAGAGGACTCTCACCTCTGCTTTCCCGACTGCCTGTCCGCCCAGATATGCCTCAACGATTGCGGACACTCTGTCTTTCCACGGCATCACGACCGGGGAACCGTTGTGGAGCACAACGACCACATTTTTCTGTACGTCACAGATCTTACTGATCAGACGGTTCTGGCATTCCGGAAGGTTCAGGTGCGTCCGGTCATAGCCTTCCGACTCGAAGCTGTCCGGAAGTCCTGCGAAGATCACCGCTGCATCCGCATCTTCCGCCGCCTGCACTGCCTCAGCTTCCAGTGCTTCATCCGCCTGATCCTGTGCGTCGTCAAAGCCCTTCGCATAAGCCACGTCCGCAAAGTCTTTTACAGCTTCCAGCGCGGACTCTACTTTCCAGCTGTTGATATGGGAGCTTCCGCCGCCCTGATACCGGGGCGCTTGGGCATACTTTCCGATGAACGCGATCTTCTGTTCTCTGCCCAACGGAAGGATGGGTTTCCCGTTTCCGTCACTGTCATTTTTCAGAAGAACGATACACTCTTCCTCGACCGAAGCCGCTGTCCCGTGGTCTTTCTCACGGTCAAATACTGCGCTCGCATCCCGGCTCTCCATGTACCGGTAGATGATGTTCAGGATCCGCTCGCATGCCTGATCTACCACAGCCTCATCCAGCGTGCCGTCCTGCACCGCCTTTACGATCAGCGCGTCGTTCACACCGTTTGAAGAGGGCATTTCCAGATCCATTCCGGCTTTCAGCGCTTCTACCCTGTCATTGACCGCGCCCCAGTCGGACATCACATATCCGTCGAATCCCCATTCCGCTCTCAGAAGATCTGTGAGATATTCTTTTGACTCTCCGACGAAAGTTCCGTTGATCTGGTTGTAGGAATTCATCACGGTCCACGGTTTCCCGTTCTTCACCGCGCCCTCGAAAGGCACCATGTAGATCTCACGCAGCGTCCGCTCGTCTACGTCCGAAGAGTTTGTCATGCGCCGTTTCTCCTGATTGTTCGCCAGGAAATGCTTCACGCTGGTCCCTACGTTCTTGCTCTGCACGCCGCGGATAAACGCCGCCGACATCTCGGACGCCGCGTACGGGTCTTCCGAGTAATACTCAAAGTTACGTCCGCACAGCGGGGATCTCTTTATGTTCACCGCAGGCCCTAAAATGGTGCTGATATCCTCCGCCTGACATTCCTGCCCGATGGTCTCTCCCATCTTTTTCGCAAGGTCTCTGTCAAAACTTGAGGCAAGCGCACATCCGGCGGGGAAGCAGACCGCTTTGATGCTGTCGTTGATCCCGAGATGGTCCGCCGCCTCTGACTGCTTGCGCAGTCCGTGGGGGCCGTCGCTTACCATGACAGAAGGGATTCCGAGACGCTCTGCCGCTTTGGTATGCCAGAAATCCGCTCCGGAACACATCCCCGCCTTTTCTTCCAGCGTCATCTGCAAGATCAGATCCCTGATCTTTTCTTTGTCCATGCTGTTCTCCTCCTTGTTTCATCTTGTGAGTTTATTTTAATTTAAGAAATGCGTATTGTATTTTCTTTTTGTTCTGTATTTTATATATTTGTTTTATATTTTCTTGACAGAAGGGTGTATTTTATCTACACTGTTTTTAACAGGCAGCAGTTACTGAGTTGTTGCTCACCGCCTGCGGGAGCGGCAGTCATCCCGCATCTGATATTTACATCCTTACGAAAGGTGGTAATTATGTCCCATTCATTAAATGATTTTCTCAAAATGCTGTATCTGGATTCCAATATTCCCTCATACCTGTACCGTTTCCCGGAACAGAGGTTCACGCATACGGAACCGGAACAGTCCGCACTTACATTTCCGCCCGCAAAATATCTCCCGCGCCTGACAGACCGTTCCGGGCATACCGGGCACATCTCTTATCTGTCCACGGAGTACGGAAGTTACTTCGGATGTGTGTCCGCAGACGCCGATCCGGACATACGGCTTATATTCGGCCCGGTTTCCCTTACTCCTTACTCTGACTCCGAGCTTCATCAGATGTACATCGATTATGTCGTGCCGCAGGAATCGCGCCGGGAATTCTCCGATTTCTTCCAGAGAGTACCGCAGTTCTCTCTGAGCAGCTTTCTGATCAAACTGGCATTTATCAATTACTGCCTGAACGGTGAAATACGCCCTGTCCGGGAGCTCCTGCCACAGCAGACATTCCATGCCGCCCGCACGGCTGACACATTGTACGAGAAAAGGGCTGATTCCATACATAACCATTCCCATGAGATCGAGTCCGTGATCCACGAGATCATCCGCACCGGCAGGCCGGAAGCTCTGGCGCAGCTCGAATTCAACGAATCCTTTGCGAATGTAGGTATCATCGGTCCCACAGCGCTCCGTCAGCTGAAGAACACGATCATCGTGAGCACTACCGTAGCCACGCGCGCGGCGATCGACGGCGGGCTGGACACGGATGCCGCATACCAGCTCTCCGACTCTTTCATTCAGACGGCAGAGTCGCTTTCTGACCCGGATGCTCTCTACGAGCTGATGGGGCGGGTGGCATATACCTTTGCCGAGCGTGTCAAAGAGGCGCAGATGCCGGTCTCGTCAGACGGGATGATCCAGAACGCCATCCGCTTTATCCAGCAGAATGTATGCGAGCATATCACGGTAGAAGACGTGGCGGAACACGTCGGATTCAGCCGGAGCTACTTTTCTACTTATTTTAAGAAAGAACTGGGATTTTCGGTGAACGCATTTATCACGCGCTGTAAGATGGAAGAAGCAAAACAGCTGCTTAAGTACACTGACAAATCCGTCAGTGTCATAAGCAGCTATCTGTGCTTTTCCAGTCAGAGTCATTTTCAGACCGCATTTAAGAAACAGTACGGTGTGACGCCACTCAAGTACCGGAAGGATCCGGACTGCATCTGAACTTTTACATGTATTTTTTTATAAATGCAATCTCGTCATCGTTTGCCTTTCGGGCCAGATCCGAACGCATATCCACATGGAATACGTGCCCTGTCTTCTCATCTCCGTAGATCTTATACTCGCACGGAACGCCTCTTTCCATAAGAAGCTTTGCCATCGGCTCGCACTGATCCATGAGGAAATCCCCTTTCGCAGAGAGCAGATAAGCCGGCGGGAACTTCCCTGTCACATAGTCGAGCACATCCAGCTTCTTCCCGTATACAGCCGGATGCTCCGTGAAATAATCGATCATCAGCTTATTCTCCGAGATTTCAGATGCTCGCTTTCTCAGATCATACATACCACAGTTAAGACCGACTGCTCTCAGTCTGAAATCAGGAGGCGTTACTTCCATCACTTCCGCATATTCCGGATTGCTGCAGATCACTGCATACTGACTGGTAATCTGCGCTCCTGCAGAGTCACCGACCAGTGCCACTCTGTCTGTGTCAAAGCCGTAAATGCCGGCTTTCTTACATATCCATTCCATCACAAGATTCAGATCAAAAATGGGCGTGGGAAATTTAAACTTCGGTGCCAGATGATAATTAAAACTGACCACTGCAAAGCCTCTCCGCGCCAGATCCATGCAGTAAAACTGATACTGCTTCGTACTTCCGTATACATATCCGCCTCCGTGGACATTTACAATGACCGGCAGCTTCCCTTTTAAATTTCTCAGCCTGTACACATCCAGAGTATTCCACTTCACATCCGGACCGTAGGGGATATCATTAATCCTCAGAATATCGTCCGGTGCAGCATTAAGCCCGCGGTCTCTTTTCGCATCTGAATGACCGGCCATCAGACGGAAACTTAATGATTGTAAAGACATAATGTTCACTCCTTATCTTCTGTATTATTTCTGTTCAATCTCACTCATTGTCTGGAACACGAAATCCCTGCACAGGTGCACCGCTTTATCCGCCCTGTCAATATCCCTCTCTGTAGGAATAAAGCTGTCATCCCCCGGATATCGCGTTGTAAAATAGAATCCATCGATCCGGTCCAATGCACTTTCCGTTTCGTCCGGAATATCAATGCCCATGTCTCCTGATATATAACGCATCAGTCTCCTCAGACTATGTGTCCGTAAAACGCTTTCCTTGGATACCGCTTCAGATTCATTTTCCGGATGGGCACATTCAGAGATAATATGCTTCAAGTATCTCTCACATATACTTTGTCCCAGTGCCGCAAGTGCCGATCCTTTATTTCCGCTGTCATATGACTGTCTGAAAAATTTATAGTCATTTTCGGCAAATTCTGCATAAGTATTCATTCGTCCTGCCATATGTCTCTCCCCTCTTTTTTTATATTTTCAAAATAAAGCGTATGCTCATCTTTCCATTCATCGCCTATCACAACTTTCAAATCCACTTCGGGCATATCCAACTGTCCCGGATTCACGCGGCTTTTCAGAAGGATGATCTCATCCCTGAACCTATTGATATCAAATGTCGGTTTCAATTCCAACATCAGATCCACATCGCTCTGATAAGTCTGTTCCTCTCTTACACAGCTCCCATACAAATACAATTTCGACACATAAGGAGCCACCGGTGATTTCTCAATCTGCCGGCGGGCATATTCGATAGCTTTCTCACTGCGTTCTTTATAAATTTCCCTTACCTTAGGTGAATTCTTCCCTGAAACGATCATGACTGCTCCTTTATTTTAATGTCGCTCATCGAATGACACAAATCTATAATCATTATATCATATCTGTCTATGTATTCTACAGTCATTTTCATGCATTCTGAGGATTACATCGTTTATTTCCTTATAAGCTGCGTCGTATCTATACATAGATTTAACAATTCTCCGCTTGACTGTAAACCCGCTTCACGCCGTATACTCTATACAAACAATAGCCGGACAAAGACAGGCTTATCCGGCGCAGTGAAAGGGGAATATCACCCATGACAATCAGGGAAATCGAAGAGCTCTCCGGCATGACGAGAGCCAATATCAGATTTTATGAAAAAGAGGGACTTATCACGCCCGAGAGAAATTCAAACGGATACAGGAATTATTCCGAAGAAGATCTGAGTATTTTAAAACGTATCCGGCTTCTTCGTACCCTCCATCTCAGTCTGGAAGATATCAAATCCTTAAGCCGTAATGAACAGGAGCTCGCCGGATTGCTGATTCGCCACCTTACGGCTCTAAAGAAGGAACAGCAGGCCCTCGCACATTTTGTAAAAGTCTGCGAACAGCTCTGTAAAGATCGGGCTGTTTACAGCAGCTTTGATGCACAGTACTATCTTGATCTTCTTGACACTTCAGCTTCGGAATTGCCTGCAGAATTGAAGGAAGATGCAATACCGAAAGTAACTTCGCCCTGGGTAAGATATTTTGCACGGAGTATAGATGCAGCCATGTATATGATCCTGTGGAATATGTTTCTGTCCCTCGTCCTTCACATCAATATTATGGAAACGGGATTCGCCGGTCTTGTTGCAGATATTATCGCATATAACTGCCTATTTCTCCTGGCAGAACCATTTATACTGTCCCGGTTCGGAACGACGCCGGGCAAGTTCCTGTTTGGTCTGCGTGTGACTGCAGAAACCGGAGCAAGGCTGACACACGGCGAAGCACTTCACCGGACGTGGACTGTACTGAAAAAAGGCTGCGGGTTCAATCTTCCCGTATACTGGATTATACGGACATATAAGTCTTACAGAGCATGTAAAGACGGGGAAATACTTGACTGGGAACAGGAAACGCTTCTCTGGCTGAACGACAGATATATTCCGCTGAAAGTATCTGTTTCACTTGTCAGCCTGACCCTGATCAACACACTATCCCTCATTCTTGTATGGCAGGCAGGCGCTCTGCCGCAGAACAGAGGCGATCTGACTGTTGAGCAGTACGCGGAAAATTTTAATGATATGGAGAGATATTTCAGTATCGACCGGCAGCTGAACCTTCCCGGTAATATAACCGTTTACGGGATTGTCACGATCGATGATTCCCGTCTGATCCTGAACAAGGACGGAGCGTGGGAAAAGATCCCGGGTACGCCTTATATTACTGGAACTGCAGAGAACTATGCAGAACTTCCTCAGCTTGATTATACGGTGGAAGACGGTGTGATGACCGGTCTGAATTTTTCTGCATCCTGTGAAAATGAGGATATAACGATTGCATCCTATGGCGATCTGATGGCAGTCTCCGCCCTTGCTTTTCTGTGTGCACAGGACGACTACCGGCTGCTGCCTGCCGCCCCCACCTTTATCTATGCGCAGATCAAGGCAAGCGGAGACAGCTTCTCCAGCTTCAAGATATCCGAAGCCGGAGTAACTATCAGCTGTACAGTCGAATATGACGGGTATGAGCTTCGCCCGGATACATGGAGCCAGAGCCGTGTGCTTGTCCCGGCATATGGAAGCGAACCGTCATTTTCTATCAATTTTTCTGTTACAAAGGCATAAATCAATTCCGACTGTCCGCGATGGCTGAACTGTTGCCCAACTTGTGCATCTTATAGAAATAATATGGCACAAGCGGGATCAGTGCCGCGATCCATGCCGCCGGATCCGAAAAACATACACCAGCAAAACTTGTGTGCCCGGCCACGATCATGACAATGGCACTTCTTGCCACAAGCTCGAAGATACCTCCCAGCATCGGCACAAGACCGTATCCCATTCCCTGAAGAGTGTTTCTGTAGAGGAATATACTGCCAAGGAAAGGATAACACCAGAATACCGTATGGAAATATGTCACGGCAGCATTTACCACTTCCGTCTCTGACGGACTGATAAACAGCCATGTCATATATCTGCCCCCAAAGTACATGAGCACCATAAGGACAACACTCCACATGAGGATCATGATCTGCGTGCAGCGTACTCCCTGTTTTACCCGGTCCATCTTTCCCGCGCCCCGGTTCTGCCCCACATATGTAGCGATCGTGGCGCCAAACGCTGTAAATACTGTTGCGATCAGATTCTGCAGCTTTCCCGCCGCAGAGAAACCTGCCATGTAAATCTCGCCATATATATTCACCGCTCCCTGTACGATAATGGTGCCGATCGCTGTGATAGAGAACTGCAGCCCCATCGGAATACCAAGCGCCAGGAGCCTTCCAAAACTTTCAAAACTGACTCTAAAATCTTCCCTTTTCAGATGCAGGATCGGGAAACGCTTCAGTATGTAAACAAAACAGAGCAGGGCTGAGATTCCCTGCGCGATCACAGTCGCATATGCACATCCTTCCACTCCCATTCCAAACACGACAATAAATGCAATGTCCAGCACAACATTGATTGCCGCCGAAATAATCAGAAAATACAGCGGCGACTTGGAATCGCCCAGCGCCCTTAGGAATGCAGCCAGAGAATTATATGCCGCGGTAACAATAAGTCCGGCGTAAATGATTCCCATATACAGCTTCACATCCGGCATAATATCATCCGAATAGTTCATAAGTCTGAGAATCGGCTCGTTCGCGATCAGCAGGCCGGCTGTCATAAGGATTGCAAACGCCGCAGCCAGATAAACTGACATTGCCACATAGTGGCGCATCCTGTCATACTGCTTTGCCCCAAACCACTGGGATACGAGAATAGCGAAGCCGCTGCTCAGTCCGTTCAGCCATCCGGTAACAAAAAACATCAGCGATCCTGTACTGCCGATCGCCGCCAGAGCGGTAACGCCGATGAACTGCCCTGCTACAATAGAATCCGCTATATTATAAAACTGCTGAAAGACATTGCCCAGAAACATCGGGATCATAAACCGTATGATCAGTCTGACCGGGCTGCCTGTCGTCATATCATGTATTTTATTGTCCATAACTGTCCCCCTGTGTCTTTTCTTCTTTATAGACCGTGGGTAATTATACGCCCAATTAACAACTGTTACAAGTACAATTTTAATCAACTTTTATGGAACAAATTTATCTGCTGTAATTTGGCGGCCGGCTGCCGCGATTACCGCGCAAAACACGGGGCGAAAAATCCGTTTCCAAATCTTTCGCCCCGTGTTCCCGTACAGTTTACTTTTTTATAGTCTTCTCATCTTTTGATATTAAATGCCGCAAATCCCGGATATACCGCACTCATGCCAAGCTCCTCCTCAATTCGCAGCAACTGGTTGTATTTCGCCACGCGCTCGCTTCGGCTCGGCGCTCCGGTCTTGATCTGGCTGGTGTTGAGTGCGACTGCAAGATCAGCGATGGTCGTATCCTCCGTCTCTCCCGAGCGATGCGAGGAAATTGCCGTGTATCCGGCTTTGTGCGCCATCTTGATTGCTTCCAGTGTCTCGGACACGGAACCGATCTGATTTAATTTGATCAGGATAGAGTTGCCACATCCCATATCGATTCCTTTTTTCAGTCTCTCGGTATTTGTAACAAACAGATCGTCTCCCACAAGCTGAACCTTATCTCCAAGCTCTTTTGTTAGGATCTGCCAGCCTTCCCAGTCTTCTTCGTCGAGCCCGTCCTCGATGGAGTAGATCGGGTATTTCTCCACAAGGGATTTCCAGTGTTCTACAAGTTCTGCAGATGTAAATTTCTTTCCGCATTTCGGGAGTACGTATTCCCCTTTCTGACCTCCCTTCCACTCGCTGGAAGCCGCGTCCATAGCAAGCACGAAATCTTTGCCCGGTTCGTAGCCCGCCTGGCGGACTGCCTCCAGGATATATTCGATCGCTTCTTCATCGCTTGCAAGATCAGGAGCAAATCCGCCCTCGTCTCCAACCGATGTCGCCAGTCCCTCGGATTTCAGTAGTGACTGGAGCGCATGGAATACTTCCGTACACCATCTCAAGCCCTCTGCAAAGCTTTTCGCCCCTGCCGGCATGATCATGAACTCCTGCACATCCACCGTATTTGCCGCGTGCGCCCCGCCATTTAAAATGTTCATCATAGGAACCGGAAGACGGTTGCCGTTTACGCCGCCAAGAAAGCGGTACAGTGGAATATCAAGAGCGGCAGATGCTGCTCTCGCGCATGCAATGGATACCGCAAGGATTGCATTTGCCCCGAGCTTTGATTTATCCTTCGTGCCGTCTGCTTTGATCATCGCTTTGTCAATTGCATAGATGTCGCTTGCATCCATACCTTTCAATGTATCGTTGATCACTGTATTGATATTATCAACAGCTTTGGAGACACCTTTCCCGCCGAATCTGTTCTTATCTCCGTCTCTTAACTCGAGCGCCTCGAATTCACCTGTGGAAGCGCCGCTGGGAGCCGCACCTCTTGCTACGGTTCCGTCCGCCAGATGTACTTCCGCCTCAACTGTCGGGTTTCCTCTCGAATCGATGATCTCCCGTCCGATCACTTTTTCAATCTCTAAATAATCCATATCTCTTCGTCCTTTCCCACGAAAACGCCCTTTGCCCCGTTTCAGGCGTTATAGGGCAAAGGAGTTTCCATGATTCATTCACATATAGTTAGGCTTTACTAACTATATGTATATTAACAGAATAAAAAGATTTAAGCAAGGACTTTGTTGAGATTGATTATCATTTATCAGAGATTAAACCGATTATCAAAATTATTTTCTCCGATATGATATATAATATACTGGAAGTATTAATTTATTCTATTCTCATAATCCTGCAACTCATGAAAAATGCTATTCCGCTACAACCTCGTCTGCTCGTCTACATTGTCCCTGATCAGCATGTTTCTTTGATTCATCAAGCTTTTTCAGCATACTTTCTTCTGACATAGGAGTATATGGACTATTTACAGTTGAATTTCTCCTTATTTCGAAGGGAAATCCATTATACGCTACTGCCTGCGTGAGAAAAATGCGAATTGCCGTTGTTGTGTCTGTTCCAAGATCTTTAAACAAACTGTCTGATTTTGCTTTTAACTCATCGTCCACTCTTACCTGTATTGTACTAGACATATTAATCCCTCCATATTGAATGAACTTCATTCATTTATTTCTTAGTCGTTATTATAAGACATTTTAATTGCCTATTCAATATATTAGTAATGAATTTGATTGTATTTTCAATCTTTTAGTAATGAATCATCATGAGGCTTAACATCTTATTGTTATTTTTTATGATAGCTTGTCATTGAGAACACATAATGTAAAATATTATTATAATCTTCTAAAAAATGTAACCTTCATATTCTGAACAGCGCTTATTATAGTGAAGGCCTTTTAACTAAAGAGGAGGGGAGACTTTGGATGACAATAAAATCATCGAACTGTATTTTTGCCGGGATGAAACAGCCGTTAAACATACTTCAGAAAAATACGGGAACTGTTTGCGAGCTCTGGCTTATGGTATTATAAAAGATCATCAGACAGCAGAAGAATGTGAAAACGACACCTATCTGGAAGCGTGGAACTCAATTCCGCCGCATGAACCGAGAAATTATCTGTATGCCTTTCTTGCACGGATTACCCGTCACATTTCTCTGGACTGCTGCCGTAAACGCGGCAGACTGAAACGACGTGCATATATATCTGAACTCAGTGCAGAGATGGAACAATGTATTCCCGCTCCGGATGATATGGAATGCCGGATAGATGATATCGTTTTAGGGCAGGCAATCAACGAATTTCTCGGCACACTCAGCGAAGAAAAAAGAAGTGTTTTTATACGTCGCTACTGGTATCTGGATTCTATTTCAGACATTGCACGACGTTTTTCTCTTTCTGAGAGCAAAGTAAAAACCATGCTGTTTCGAAGTCGTAACCGGCTTCGTGACTATCTTGAAAAGGAGGGTTATATTCTATGAGAGGAAGTGAATTACTGAATAAAATGGACCTGATCAGTCCGCAATATATTCATGCGGCAGATATACAGCCCCGGACAAAAAGAACGGGGTTAAAAAAATGGTGTGCCATAGCGGCCTGTCTTTGTCTCGTATTCATCCTGACCGTTCCTGTAATGGCTGCTTCAATGCCTGCATTTTATAATATGCTGTACACTGTTTCACCCGCCACGGCGCAATTCTTCAAACCGGTGCAGTTATCCTGCGAAGACAATGGTATCCGAATGGAAGTGTCGGCAGCATATATACATGATAATATTGCTGAAATCTATATTTCAGTACAGGATCTGGAGGGAACAAAATTTGATGAAACAATTGACCTTTTTGACAGTTATCAGATCAATACTCCTTTCGACTGTTCCGCCCACTGCATCCTGTCCGGCTATGATCCTGACACTCATACTGCAGAGTTCCTTATCACGATCGAGCAGTGGGATGAGCAGGATATCACCGGCGATAAACTGACATTCTCTCTTCGGAAAATTTTAAGCAATAAGAAAACTTATAAGGGGATCATCAATGATGTAACTCTGTCTGATATCCAACTTAACAGCACGACACAAAAAGTTTATCCGCGAGGTGTCGGCGGATCAGAATTTATCGAGGAGTACGAAGACAATCCCGGGCAGGATTTGCTTACGGTTCTGAAGCCATCCGACAGTATCTGTTCGCCTGTCGATGAAGTGACTCTGACAGCTATCGGTTATGTCGACGGATATCTCCATGTTCAGGTTTGCTATAAAGATATTTTAAAGACGGATAACCACGGAACAATCGCTCTGACATACAAAAAAACAGGCGAGACGGTCAGCGCCGATGGTTCTGTTGCTTTTTTTGACGATGCAGGAGAAAACAGCTATGAAGATTATATCTTCACTGAAATCCCTGCTGAAACACTTGACGAATATGATCTGTACGGGGAATTCATTACTTCATCCGGGCCCATAGAGGGAAATTGGAGTGTCACTTTTCCATTAGAGAACGCAGATAACTGATATTCTTTATTGACGGATGCGCAGTCGGATCTCAACTTTTGTTCTGATCCCGGCTGCGCACTCTGTAAACTTCATACCGGCTCTTCTCTATTCAAGTCTCCACTCATCTCTCCATCGGATCACCGGCTTTTCTCCCTCCCACTCAATGGGCAGCCACACGTATGTAGACTTGCACGTCTTCTCTGTATGTTTCAATAGTTTGCCGGGCAGCGGCTCCGCCTTTTTCGGCGAATAATCCGGCTTGTAATCTTTGAAATGCTTCTCCATGCCCTTAATTACCTGAGCGGACATCTTCATGGCCATCTTCCCCGGCATCCACCGGTCCGCACAGGCGATATACAGATCTTTTCCCGGTACTTTGAGGACAGATGTTATCTGAGAACTGAACGAAGTGTTTGTCTCGTCACCGATATGGGGATTACCGAGATCTGTATACTCTCCATGATAATCGTCAAATACGCATACCTGACTTTTGTTCGGATAATATCCGCTGGTTCCGGAAGTAAAGAGATATTTTCTTCCATTCCGTTCAAAATATGTAGGTGCCTCACGAGTATAAGGCGGCAGAAGGCCTTTATAATGCTCAGAATATTCTCCCGATACTTCCGTATAATCATCGCTGAGAGTTGCTGTCACAAGTTCAAAATGCGGACGTTCAAAGAAAATATATGCTTTCTTTGTCTCCTCGTCTACATGGAGCGCGAAATCCCCTGTATCCATTTCAAGAGGTTTATATATCTTATGCACAAATTCATAGGGACCGAGGAAATCATCTGCCTGCATAACAGTCATGAACTGGCTCACCTCTCCAGCCATGATCTTCAACCATGCCACATATTTCTTCGTCTTCTCACAATAAATGATATGAGGGCGGTCCATACAGTAGGTCGGATGCAGCGGAGAAGTCAGGTCATCCGGCTGGGGCGGAATGATCAGTCCTTTATCATCCCAGTTATACAGATCTTTTGAAGTATAACAGCGTACGCCCCAGTGCCACACTTTGTTGAATATGCCGCCTTTTGTCTTTTCCTTATTCTCACCGTACCAGTAGTACAATCCGTCCTTCTCATTGTAGAATACTGAGAAACCGTGTGCCTGTATCGGTTTACCGGCTGTATCATTCCATACCTGCCCCGGTCTGATGCTTGTATAGGTCATTACTCTTATCCTTCCTTTCAGTTAACTCATAGACTCCCGTCTCCGCTTCGACCGTCTGTCCGTCCGGAAACCGTATCTCTGCTGTCACATTGGAAGGAACTTCTATGTGATACCATATACCTTCCTCTGTTCTTTCCCAGCGGCATGATACTTTTCCGTAAATACTCAGATAACTGACATCTGCAAATGTCAGGCTGCCGCCCGGCACCGGTTCTATGATGAAATGCCGCTCTCCAGCGGGACGGATGCCGCCCACAGTGTCAAAAAGCCACTGGCAGACCGCGCCCGGGGAATAATGATTCTGGCTTAAGTTGCCCTCCCAGTTTTCCCAGACTGTGGTTGCACCTTCTTTTACCTCGGCAAGCCATCCCGGCTTCTCTGTATTCTCCAGCATCCGGTAGGCTGTCTCTGTCTCTTCTGCCTCGGTAAGCGCCGGAAGGATAAATGGTGTGGAAAGGAATCCTGTTCCGACTCTATAATTATAATCTTCCACTGCTTTTACAAGGAGATTCTGTGCTTTTTTCTTCTCCTCCCCGTCCAGCAGCCCGAGAGCCAGCGGTCGTACAAGCTTTGCCTGACGGTTTGTGTTCAGCGTTCCGGTCTTTACAAAGAGCGCATCGTATGCTTTCTTTGCTCCATCCGCATATCTGGCGCAGAGTGATACATATTCCTTTTCTCCCAGAAGCTCCGCAATCTCACCGATGGTTTTCATGGCAAAATAGAGATATGCTGTACACTCCTCCGGATGCTTTGCCTGTGCACCGTAAACTTTATCGCGGAACTCCTCCGGCTCCAGCCATTCGCCCAGATGAACCCCTTTCTCGTAAGTATAATCATTGTAAGGATTCTGCTTTGCCTCTTTCTTATCTTTCATCCCGAGATTCTTCGTCAGGTAGTCTGCATATTTCCTGATCATAGGCCAGCAGCTTTTCAGAAGCTTCCTGTCTCCATAGCGCTTATAATAGCGGTAAGGAATCAGATACACCGCATCCGCCCATCCCACGGAAGAACCTGTTGCTTTGTACATCATCTCCACACCCTGATAGGGAACAACCGCAGAGAGCAAACCGTTGTCATACTGATCGTCCTGCATATCTCTGAGCCATTTTCGGAAGAAAGCAGCAGTATCCATCATATAAGCACCGGTATCAAAGAAAATCTGGGCGTCCCCTGTCCATCCGAGCCGTTCGCGGGTCGGACAGTCTGTCGGGATATCGAGGAAGTTTCCTTTCATACTCCACACTGTATTCTCATAAAGCCTGTTTACCAGTTGATTGGAACAACGGAAACTTCCCGTCTGTTCCATATCAGAATAAACCGCCACTGCCTCAAAGTCAGCCGGATTGATGGAAAGGTCCAGGCCTTTCTCTGTGGAGATCTGCGCATAGCGGAAGCCGAATACAGAGAAGCTGTTCTGGAATTCGTCCCTGCTGCCGCTGCATATAAAACGGATCTCCTGCTTCGGCGTCAGGACGACATCGCCCTTTATCTGAGCGCCAAGCAGCTTCTTTACAAGGCTTAACTGGCTCCATCCCTTTGCAGGCTTTGACTCCTGGATGCCGCTTAAGTCTACTTTCCCGTCTTTGCCGAGCACCTCTCCGCAGACGATACGTACTTTCTGGCCCTTTGCCCCCTGTATAGAGAATTTCAGCATTCCTGCTATATTCTGTCCGAAGTCCAGTACCTTTGTTCCGTCTCCGGCAATGAGAAGTTTAGGAGTAAAGCGCTCTTTCCTGCGCACCGGTACATTATCGGATGCAGCAGGCACTATAGGATTCTTTTCTTTCAGCAGGACAGCTTTTCCGCCATATCCGGGTGCCTTTCCCGCGTCATATATCTCGCCGTCTTTCAGATCTGCAAAACGAACCGGGCCATCATTGCTCCACTGAAAGGATTCATCCGTGCCGATCACATTCCGGCTGCCATCCTTATATGTGACCTCGATCTGGGCCAGAAGCGCTGTGCGCAGACCGAACACATACTCAGCGCTGTATGCCGCCACGCATCCTCGATACCAGCCGTCTCCTAATCGGGAAGTGATCACATTTACATCATCATCTGCTTTTCCTGTTCTGCCCGCTTTACATCCCTGCTTTATGTCGGCTGTAATATCATAGACCTGATACTGAAGACGTTTTCGGTAATCCGTCACCCCGGGTGCCAGCACAAAATCCTCAATGTATCTCCCGTTTATCTCCGCATCATATACGCCGTGGGCAGTTGCATAGAGACGGGCGGAAACTACGTTTTCTCTATTCTGCGTGAGCCGGAAATCTTTTCGGAAGTAATCCACTGGATAGCGTTCTTTCTTCTTCGGCTTGTAATCTCCGGTGATCCATTTGGCTTTCCAGTCTGCCGGATCAAGAAGTCCCATCTCAAAGCAGGCTTCTGACACTTCACCCTGCCTGTCTTCCTCGTCCCAGAGCTGCACACTCCAGATCACAAGATCCCTGCTGTGAAGTGTCTTCCCCTCATACCGGATATGTGTCATGGATGCAGAAGATACTTTCCCGGTATCCCAGACAATATCCTCCTCCATCTCCGCCGTCTTTTTTTCTGCCGATACATTCCCGAATGTCTTTCTCCTAGCCGTGATTCGATATGCACTCTGCTTTTTTCCTCCTTCACACTGCCAGAAGAACCGTGGTTTTCTAATATCGATCCCAATAGGATTTTTCAGATATTCTGTCCGAAGATGTACTGCTCTCATCCTTTTGCTCCTTTCCTTATAAAGCCGGCCATATCTGCTGCCTGACATTTATCTAATCTTCTTTACTTCTCCGTGAGTAATTCCATTTTCATTGAAACTGTCTACTCTTACATATACAGACTGTCCTTTTACGAGCGCGCCAATCTTCTGCTCTTCCGAAAATGTCTGATAACTGTGATAAAGTTTATCCTGCTCATATCCCCAAAGAATATTATGTCCTGCAACTTCCGATTGATCGATCGTCACGATCATATCCAATTCCCCGTCCATCCGGACTTCATATGCTGGTTTCTCCGGCCTGTCCCCGTTTCCTTTTCCAAATACACGCAGACCGGAAACGCAAGCCCGCTGTCCATAAGGGATCTCCAGGACGGTAAGCCTCAGATATCGGATTTTTTCTCCCTCTTCACAGATGACCAGATCATGCGGCAGATTCGTCTCAGTCTGTGATTTGTCTCCCAAAACAATATAGTCCTTGCCGTCCTGCGATCCTTCCAGTACCCATCTGATCCTCATGTCCGCTTCCTCGATGTATTTGGGTTGTGTACCCGGATGTATCTCACCGGGCACCGGAATATCGATCTTATCGTCTGCGAAGTTAATCTGTACAGCACGGACATCACAGATATCTCCCAGATCCATTTCCAGCCACTCGCCCGGCTCTGCCGATGCAGCACGCCACCATGTACGCACGTTCTCATCTGCTACACGCTCGGGGCCTTTTCCCTCTTCCGAAGATGATGCTTTTACTTTTTTATTATAACTTAACAGATACCACTCAGGATCGGACCATGGATCTTCCCTATCTTTCTCCACACATCTCGGCCAGTCTCCGTAATTCTGGTTGCAGAACAGTTCGCCGTCTCTGTCAAATCCTGCCGGCCAGATCCCGACACGCCGCTCAAAGCTCTGGTTTACGCTGATCCGCATGGTAGAAGTATGCCACCAGCTTCCATATTGGTCTTCCATTGTCGAGCCATGTCCGGCCCCTGGCAGGAATCCGCCCGGTTTATAGGAAAAGGGATTGTTCTTTGCCAGTTCAAACGGTCCCATAGGATGATCCGAGACGTACACGCCATCTGCATATACATTGTATTCCGCGCCCGGGCAGGCATATTGAAGATAGTATTTCCCCTCATGTTTCGTCATCCATGCTCCTTCTATGTACGGCTGATTGCTGATCAGCCCTTTCACCTGCTCGGACGCTCCCGTAGGAAGGTCATTTTCTTTCATTCCACGCATCTTAAGGAATCCTTGGAACGCCTGCTCCAATTCATCTTCCTCCAGCGGACGGATTGAATGATCCTCTCCCGGTCTTTCAAATCCTTTCGTCTTCACGTCTCCCGTGATCATGACTTTCTTCTCACCTATCGGCCTTAAATCATCCGGATTCAGTTCCACGCCCCAGACAGGTGTCATATTGGAGCATCCCCAGTAGAAATAAATCCTGCCGTCATCATCCTGAAACAGATTCGGATCCCAGAAATCAAAAGTTCCGTCAATCTTTTCATAAGGACCGTTCACAATATCCTGTGTACGGTAGTAATCGCAGATTTCTCCCCGTTTTGAAGCACAGAAATACACATAATCGCCGATCACGCGAATGTCCGGAGCGTAGTCATACAGGGGAAGTTCATCCGGCAGCCTGTAATTTTCCCAGTGTGCCAGATCCTCGGAAACCCACACGCCAAGTGTCATAGATGCACAGATATAATATTTACCTTTATAGAAAATCATGGATGGATCCGCCGCCTCTCTGGATATCTGAATATCATTTCCTTTTCTGCGGTCAACTGTAAACTGGTAGCGGTAATCAATATTTATCGGATTACAGTAATATTTCATTTCGTCACCTCATTTAATTCATCAATCAGTCTGTTGAGTTCTTCTTTCTTTTCCTCCGGCAGGAAATTATAGAGGATTCCCAATGCCTGATTCATCAGCGTCGATACGCCGTCACTCCCTGCTGCATCCACATTCATCCGCTGTCCCATCATGCGGATGGTATCTAAAGTAATGCCTCCGGGTATTGATTCCAGCATAGGCATAACTTCTTTCGGAATAAAGCCCGCCTGCGCCATTCCCATGACCAAGTAACTGATATTTTCGTTTAAGAAGTGATACCCCTTCTTCGTCTTTGCGAATTCTCCCATGGGCGTGCCCGTCGTATAACCTCCCACCGGCGGAAGCGGCTCTGCATCCATATCCACCGTTTTCTCCAAGATCACTTTCTCCGCATTTTCGCAGATCTGTATCGTGAACTTTCCTTTCTCTGTCCACCACCCGTGGATCTGCTCACTCCAGAACTGGAACGCCCGTGCCGGAAGTTCCAGTAAAACTTCTTTCGTTTCCCCCGGTTTTAGCTCTACTTTGGCAAATGCCTTCAGTTCGCGCACCGGCCGGATCATCTCCACATGTTCCGGTGACACATATAGCTGAATCAGTGCTTTTCCCGAGCGGTCTCCGGTATTTTTTACCTTTACACTCACAGTCAGCGGTTCTCCCACCGACAGGCTTTCACTGCTCACCTGCAGGTCGGAATATTTGTAACTCGTATAGGAAAGTCCATGTCCGAAGGGGAACAGCACCGGCATCTTCTTCGTCGTATAATACCGATATCCTGTGAAAATTCCTTCCTGATAGCGTACAGTCCCATTCTCTCCAAAATAAGACAGATAACTGGGATTGTCTTCCAGTCTGATCGGGAATGTCTCTGCAAGATGGCCGGACGGATTTACATCTCCATAGAGGATATCTACTACAGCCTCTCCCACAGCCTCGCCGCTCAGGTATGCATCCAGAACTGCTTTTGGCTCTGTGATCCACGGCATCTCTACCGGACTTCCGTGATGAAGTACAACAACTGTGTTCGGATTCGCTCTGCAGACTTCTCTGATCAGACGGTTATGACCTTCCGGCATACGCATATGCCTGCGGTCAACGCCCTCAGACTCCATGGAATCCGGAAGCCCTGCAAATACAACAGCAGCATCCGCCTCTCCCGCTTTTGCCACGGCTTCTTGTATCAGCTCTTCTGTAGTCTCTCCTGTCTTCAGGTCATATCCGGGCGCATAAGTCACATCAAGATTCGCATTCTCTGCGGCTTTCAGGGCGCTGACAACATTCCGGCTGGTCACATGGCTGGAACCGCCGCCCTGATATCTTGGCGACTCTGCAAATGCTCCGATAAATGCCGTTTTTATCTGTTTATCAAGAGGCAGCAGAGCACCCTCATTTTTCAGCAATACAAAGCTCTCATCTGCGATCTTTCTGGCAAGGGCATGCCCTCCCTCATAGTCGAACACTACATCCTCTTTTCTGTTTTCCGCCGCCTGAAATGCCAGCGCAAGGATCCGCTCACAGCAGGTATCCAGATCACTCTCTTTCAGCCTTCCTTCTTCCACCGCTTTTACCAGCATCTGATCCGTATTCTCCGCCGGCATGGTAAGGTCACATCCTGCAAGAACTGCTGCCACTCTGTCGTGTGTGGCTCCCCAGTCGCTCATGACCAGTCCGTCAAAGCCCCACTCTTTCCTCAGCACGTCCGTCAGATATTTTTTATTTGCCGTAGAATAGATACCGTCTATTTTATTATAAGACGCCATGACCGTCCATGGCTGCGCTTCCTTTACCACTGTCTCGAACGCGCTCAAGTATATTTCCCGCATCGTCCGCTCGTCCATCTTTGAAGAGCTGTCCATCCTGCGGTGTTCCTGACTGTTGGCAAAGAAATGCTTCAGGCTGGTTCCCACGCCCTCTGCCTGTGCGCCCTTTACAAATGCCGCTCCCAGCTTTCCCGCAAGGTGGGGATCTTCAGAGAAATATTCAAAATTACGTCCGCACAGCGGGCTTCGCTTCATATTGACGCCCGGTCCGAGGATCACATCCACGCCAAACGCCTGCGCTTCTTTCCCGAGCTCATGTCCCATTTCTTCTAAAAGTGCTGTGTCAAAGCTGGCGGCACTGGCACTGGCTGTAGGGAAGCAGACCGCCTCCCGGCTCAATTCTTCGTTCAGTCCGTTTGTATCGCCCTCCTGCGTCCGCAGACCGTTTGGTCCGTCGCTCGTGCGCACTGCCGGGATACCGAGACGCTCCACGGCTTTGGTAAACCAGTTGTCCTGTCCGCTTGTAAGACCTGCTTTTTCTTCCAGTGTCAGTTGTCCGATCAATTCTCTAATCTTCTCTTTCTCCATCTCATCTGCCTCCTGCATTTCGGTTATATTCGTTCAGACAGGCTGATCTGTCAACACCTGTCTGAACGTTCTGATATTATCTGTTTTATTTCTTCTTGCGCTTTGCTGCCTTTGCCTCTTCTTTGGCTTTTTTCGCAGCAAGCTTCTCCTGATACTTTCGCTCTTCCTCTTCGAAATTCAGTCCCTTTTTCGCGCATTTTTCTTTCAACTCTTCGATCCGCTTTTCTTCCGCCTTGATCTCCAGCTCTTTCTGCTCGATCTCTGCTTTTTCTTCCGGGGAGATGTATACCTCTCCGCGGGCCTCTGCCTCTGCTTTGTGGCGTGCCGTGATGTCGGCTATGATCTGCGGCATCTTATCTTCCACATCAAAGATGAGCATGAGCAGGGAACCAATCACATATCCGATCATAGGAATACCCACGAAGCACCATGAGAAAAAGGTCTTGATCGCATCCGGCTGCGTGATCACTTCAGCTGTGGATGCCGGTGAGATATAGCCGAATGCACTTATGCCGCCGAGGATGATACTTTGCCCTATACCGGCTGTTACGGTGATGATGATTGCATATACAGATGCGGAAAATCCGTCTGCACGGAATCCGTTCTTCCACTCAATGTGATCCAGTGATTCTGCAAGCTGCGCCGTCATAACATAAGTCGGAAGCGCACCGATTGATTTTATAAAAAGTCCTCCCAGTACAATACCGAAATTTCCCGGGTTCAGCAATACGATCAGAGATCCCACTGCGCCGATTCCGAATCCGAACATCATGATCCGCCGTTTTCCGAACTTTTTTACCAACGGCCACAACACAATGATTCCGAGACCTAACGGAGCCTGCCCGATAGCATTTACAAGCACCTGAAGCCCGGTTCCGCCATTTACAGAATCTGCCAGCACCCAGTTGCAGTAGTAAAGCATACTGTTTGTAGACAGGATGTTGAAGATATTATAAACAAGCGTAAATCCCATGATAATGAGCCAGTACGGATCAGAAAGACATGCTTTGAGCTGTTTTGCCATACTTACATCTTTTCTTGTATCTCCTGCCTCAGAAATGTTTTCCTCCGTAACACGCTCCTTTGTAAAATAATACTCAAGGATCGTTCCGGGAAGTGCCAGGATAGAGATAATGCTCATCATCATGATCCATGTTCCCTGCGAATCTTCCCCGACGCCGAATGCACGGATCATAATTGGCAGGATGATCGTTACCAGCAGTCCGGGAAGCATATTCATCCCCATACTGTTGAGCATCGCCAGTCCATCTCTCTGTTTTGTGTTTCGTGTAGAGAGCGGCACCATCAGGCTGTGGCTCATGTTATAGATTGTAAATGCAAAGGCAAAGAACAGATTGTAGCTTAAAATGATCCAGAAAATCTGAACCGCATAGGATGAGCGCGGCACTGTGTAGAGCAGAATACCGGTCACTGCCATACAGACTCCCGAGATCAGTACCCATGGCCTTGCCTTTCCCTGTTTTGTACGTGTCTTGTCAATGATCCGACCCATAACTACATTTGTAAACGCATCGAAAATCTTAGAAAAAATCGGCATCATTGTAAGAAACACACCGCTTAAGCCGAGCACGTCCGTATAGAACTGTGTCAGATAACTTCCGGCAATCGCATAGTAGACCATGTACACAAGACACGGTCCTGCGAAATATCCGAGCCACATCTCGCTTTTCTGTGTATTTGCTGAAGTCACTCTTGAGTTAAATATCTTTTTTTCAAATGTTCTTGCAAGCATTCCTCTGCTCTTTTTTTCCATATTGTAAAACCTCCTTTATCTCTCACCTGTTTTGTTCGTAAATCCTCGTCTCATCATTCAACTGTCTTTTCATTAATACACAGGACTTGTGCCTGAGCCTGCTTCAGCCCGTCGCCCGTTACAGTCACACTGATCCTTCCCGGTGTATCCGCCCGGATCACTGCCTGTGCATATCCTCGATATGTAGTATATCTACCTGTATCAAACCGTTCCTCTGTCCTCGGATTTGCACTTCCGAATCCAAGCAGTGTGCAGCCGTCCACTTTCACAGAGAGTTCTGTATCTGCGCAAGACTCTGTGATCCCGTTTTCACCGGCAATGCGGATATCCGCATACACGATATCTCCGGTTCGCACTTCCTTCTCTTCCATACGGATCTGTATGCCCTTCTTTCCTTTCGCTGATGCAAGGCTGCTCCTGCCCTTCTCTTTTCCGTCTGCACCGATGGATACCGCCTCCAGCACTCCCGGTTCATATTTGATCTTAAAGACTGCACGGCATAGTTTTGTCTTTTTCTTTCCTGTACGTTTTCCGTTTACATAAAGTTCCACGACAGGTTCCTGTGTATAGACCTCGACCACAGCTTTCCTGCCCTTACATCCCCGGAAACTCCATGAAGGAATTGCATTGGTTCCTCTCCACACTGCTTTCACAAGTTTCTTTCCATCTGGATCGATGGGCTGGACCGCGATCAGCGGTTTCTCTGCCTTTCCCCACACAGCTTTCGCCCACAGTGCCTCGCCGGTCGGATTGCCGAGGATATCGAATGCCCCGGTGTCCGCCAACAGCCATGGATACGGTTTATTAAATCCTTTGGCGTCCTGATGATAAGACCATGCTCCGATCCCGGCCTCGCCGAGATAATCCCACGCCGTCCACATGAAATCTCCGACCAGATAAGGATACTTCTCTGTCATCTCCCAGTTCTTCGCCAGATCCTGCGGAAATGTCTCACTCCCTATGATCAGCCTGCCCGGGTGAAGCTGCCCCTCTTTCGGGTAGCGGCCGGATGCGTAATTGTATCCGGCGATATCAACGACATCCAGTACCGGCGATGCAGCTTCATCCGCTTTTTTCCCATTTGCCGCCTTGTTCATTCCGGTTCCCACCATCGAAGCGATCATATTGAACATGGTGCTGTTCATTCCCGCTGTTTTATTCTCATTCGAGTCATCTCTGCCGCCGTCTTCTTTATAGACTGCCTTCCCGTTCTGCGCATTGGCAATGATCATCAGGTTAAAGCCTCCGGTGACCGGTCTGCAGTCATCCAGCTCATGGAACAGCTCTGTCATTTCTCTTGCCAGCTCTACGCCTTTTTTCTCCGCGGGTTCGCTGACCTCATTTCCAATGGAATAAAGGATGACAGATGGATGATTAAAATCCCGTTTTACCATATCTTTGATATCCTGCCTGTAATGCTCTTCAAATTCATTTGCATAGTCATACGCATTTTTCTTCCGATACCACATATCCCATGTCTCATCCATCACATACATTCCAAGCCTGTCACATGCTCTTAAAAGCGCTTTCGAACACGGATTATGGGAGGAACGTACTGCATTGAACCCGTTTGCTTTCAAAATACGGATCTTACGCTCTTCGCTCTGATCGTAAGCACAGGCTCCCAGAATACCGTTGTCATGGTGGAGGCATCCGCCTCTCAGCAGTGTCTGATTGCCATTGACGTACAGTCCGTTTTTATCCCATGTGATCTGTCGGATACCGAACGTCTCTTCCACGATCTCAATCTCTCTGTTGTTCTCTTTCAGGATCACCATTGCCGTATAAAGTTCCGGCGTCTCATCGCTCCAGAGCTTTGCATCCGGAATATCAAGAATAACCTGATCACCTTTTCCTGAAATAATCTCTTTTCCGTCTTTCAGAATATGTACCTCTATCTCCCCGCCGGTATGCTCTGTCTTCACTTCAATCTGCGCAGGGCTGATGGAAATCGTTCTGATCTGTATTCCCTCCGGCTCAATATAACTTTTTTTCTGAATGTGCATCCACACCGGACGGTAGATCCCTGCTCCGGAATACCATCTGCTGTCCGGCTGCATGGAATTGTCCGCCTCTACGCGGATTACATTTTCCCCGACTTTTAAGAAGTCATCCCCGCACACATAGAAGGGAAGATACCCGTAACATTCTCCGCCTGCTTTTCTGTCATTGATGAAAACTTCTGCATTTTTATAGACGCCCTCAAATTCAAATGTAATATGCTTTTCTGCCGCCTCTTCTCCCAGCTCGAAGGTTTTTTCATAGATATATCTCCCGCCCAGGAAATATCCTGATGCACTTTTCCCTCCTGCATCCGGCGTGCGCTTTTCACTCAGCATGGCATCGTGGGGAAGGCATACTTTCTGATAAGTATTGCTCTCCGCTTTCCGAAATCTCCATCCGTCGTTAAATTCTTTTCGCATCGTTCGTACTCCTTTCTGTATGTGTTTATCATAGCAGTATGACGGATTTTTTCTTATCAGATTTTATATTTATTTATCATTTTTTAGTTGTATATTGGATTTAAATTTAATTTTTGATAATCAAAGCAATTTATTGATAATCTGAGCAAGATTTGTTATAGTAAATTTATAAAATAATTTCAGATATGAGGAGATGACCGTATGTTTTCAAATGACAGACTCCGTTTTTTCAGCAATATGATACGCTGCTGCCACAACCTTTATCTCTGGCATTATGACAGCTCGTTCCGGCTTGTCTCCAGCAGCTGCCCAGAAGAATCTACAATCGGTTCTTTTCTGAAGCTGGACAATGTAAGTAACCTGATTCTTGAACACGCAGAAATCAACAATGATCCACTGATCCTGACCAGCTCGATTCGTCTGATGTGGACCGCCGCATTTGAGAAACAGGATGACATTCTACAGAACATCTACATACTTGGACCGTATTTTATCGATGACAATTCACCCCAGAATATCGAACAGCGGCTCCAGAAGATGAATCTATCCACAACAATCCGCAGAAATTCCGTTACTTTCATGCGCTCTCTTCCTGTCATCTCACTGAATCGTATCATGGAGTACAGTATCATGCTCCATTACGCTATCAATGAGAAACAGATCTCGGTCAGCGATCTGACATACCGGGATGCCGACTATAAGCAGCCTGTATCTGCTATCTCAGCATCCTCTAATAATGAACTGGTCGTCCACGGTTCTTATACAGCAGAACAGGAACTACTCCGCATGGTCCGCGAGGGGGATCTTAACTTTGAGAAAAAGAAACAGAAGCTGGCTCTAGGCGGAAATATCGGGAAACTGAGCAACAGCAATGACGGAAGACAATATAAAAATATGATACTGGTCTGTATAATCCTATTTTCCCGAGCTGCAATCGAGGGCGGGCTTTCACCGGAAGTATCCTTGACGCTTACGGACCACTACTTCCAGAGCGTAGAGGCCTGTACTTCCATCCAAGAATTAAAAGATATCAACGCCACCATGCAGTCTGATTTCATCCGGCGGGTTCACAAATGCCGACAGAATCCGGGTTATTCAAAGCCTGTGAGAAATTGTTGCGACTACATCGAGCTTCATCTGGAAGATCGCATCGTCCTGTCCGAGCTGGCCGAGCAGCAGGGTTATACCGAATACTATCTTTCAAGAAAATTTAGAAAAGAGACGGGGAAGACCGTCAAAGACTATATAAAGGAAAAGAGGATCGAGCGGGCGAAATTTCTCCTGGCGAACACGGATCTGAGTATCCATGAGATCAGTGAACGGCTGCAGTTCAGCTCCCAGAGCTATTTTACAGAAAACTTTCGGAAAGCTGTCGGGATACATCCCACAGCCTTCCGGGAAGAGAGCCGCGTTCTCTCCAAGCAGAAAATGGATCAAAACATTCCCCAATAAAGAAAGGCTGCGTTCCCGCTAGAGGAGCGCAGCCAGTTTTTTCACATCTTCCATTTTTGTCGCCCAGCTCGTCGCGAACCGCACGACCGTGTGGGTATCATCTTTCTTTTCCCAGTAACTGAATACCACATATTCTTTTAATCTGTCCATCTGAGCATCTTCCAGAACCACGAAGATCTGATTCGTAGGTGAATCAATAAAGAATTCATATCCTTTCTCCCGTAGCGCCCGCTTCAGCTCATTTGCAGTATCTATTGCATTTTTCCCGATCTTCAAATAAAGGTCATCGGTAAAGAGAGCGTCAAACTGAACGCCGGTCAGCCTGCCTTTTGCAAGAAGAGCCCCTCTCTGCTTTACCTTTGTCACAAAATGAAACGGTGTATTCTCTTTCGGGAAAACGACAGCCTCCCCGCAGAGAGCCCCCACTTTCGTTCCACCGATGTAGAACACGTCACAATATTCTGCCACATCCTGAAGTGTCACATCCGTGTCCGCTGCGGCAAGCGCATATCCGAGGCGCGCCCCGTCCAGATAAAGGGGAATCCGGTATTCACTGCAGACTGCGGATAATTCAGCCAGTTCTCCTTTTGTATACAAAGTACCATACTCTGTGGGATGGGAAATATAGACCATTCCCGGAAATACCATATGTTCATGGTTTTCATCTCCATAAAAAGTGCTCAGATATTCTTCCAGATCTGATGCAGATATTTTCCCGTCTGTCTGGGGCAATGTAAGAACCTTATGTCCGGTCCACTCGATGGCTCCGGCCTCATGGGTACCTACGTGTCCTGTCTCTGCCGCAATCACGCCCTCATGGGAGTCCAGCATGGAACTGATCACGATCTGGTTTGTCTGGGTCCCTCCAGTCAGAAGGTAAACCTCTGCGTCCGGACATCCGCAGGCGGCACAGATCTTCTCCTTTGCGGATGCTGTATACCGGTCTGTCCCGTATCCCGGAAGCTGTTCCATATTCGTCTCGGTCAGACGTTTTAATACTTCTTCATGAGCGCCTTCTGAATAATCGTTTTCGAAATAAAGCATTATCTGTCCGCCTTTCTTCGCGCTGTTGTGCGTTTCTTTCCGGCAGCCTTTCTGCTGACCGCATTTTTTGCATTTGCTTTCTGGCTGCCTGCTGTTCTTTGTCTACGCGGAGCCTGCTTCTTACGCACACTGTACCCGAATGTCCCGAGCTTTTTTCCCAGATCCAGATACTCGCCATGGGAGTACGCGATCAGACCAGTGCTGTTCAGATCGAATTTTCCTTTGTCGTCCATGTAGGATTCATCCACCTGTACTGCCGTCACCTCTGCCAGGAACATATGATGGCTGCCAAGTTCCTGAACGCTTTTCACCTTACACTCAATATTAACCGGAGCTTCTTCGATCACAGGCGCATACTCCAGCGAAGACGCACTGCCCTTTGTCAGCCGGCATTCTTTCCACTTGTCCACATCCCTGCCGGAACGCACGCCGCAATAATCTGTGGCGTGGGAAAGTTTCTTCGTTGTCAGGTTAATGACGAACTCTCCGCTCTCTTTTATCATATGATAGGAATATCTCTCGGGGCGGACCGAAATATATGCCATGGGCGGATTCGTACACACGGTTCCAGTCCATGCGATCGTCAGTATATTGCTGTTTCCTTCCTTATCCGCCGTGCTCACCATAACAGCAGGCAGAGGATAGATCATATTTCCCGGTTTCCATGTCTGTTTTGCCATACAATTCTCCTATTGCTGCAGCGCGCCTACCAGAGTGGGTACAAGCTGTTTCTTTCTCGATACTACACCTTTGAGCATGATCGTCTCCGTATCTTCCGGCAGATCGTATGCGCTTAGGATCTTCTCTCTCGCCTCCGGTCCGCAGCAGAGGAGCTCGGAGGATTCGGTAATGATATTAGTCAGCATGAAGAAGATCATATTGAGCCCGTGGCTGCTGCGTGCTTTCTCCAGATGCGGCTGAACGATCTTCCGGATCTCTTTCAGTTCATCTGCACTCATGGAATTGACCTGTCCGACTCCGAACACCGTATCATTGACAGTAAACTGTTTGAAATCAAGGAAGCAGATCTCTTCTGCGCTCTTTCCTTTTAAGTTACTGCCGGCATTGAACATCTCCTGTGCCAGATTCTCGACCTCCACACCTGCGATCCCGGCGAGCTTTCTCGCTACTTTTTCGTCAAGCGGCGTACATGTCGGAGAACGGAACATCAGCGTATCTGAAATAATAGCTGAACAGAGAAGCGCTGCATTGACCGGATCCGGCTCCTGCCCCTCTTCCTGGTACATCTGATATACGATCGTAGCGGTACACCCCACCGGCTGATTCCGGAAAAATACAGGTCCCATCGTCTCGATGCTGCTCAGCCTGTGGTGATCGATGATCTCGAGCACTTCTGCCTCTTCCACCCCTTCAACCGCCTGATTTTTCTCATTGTGGTCTACCAGGATCACCTGTTTTTTCTTTACATTTAAAAGACGCCGTCTGGAGATCAGTCCGAGAAATTTTCCTTTATTGTCAACAATGGGGAAATCACGGAATCGTCTGCGTGCCATGACATCTTTGACATCATCCACATAATCCCGCATCTTAAATGTGACCAGATTCTCCTTTGTCATAAAATATTTCACCGGAATACTCTGGTTGATATGCTGAGCCGCAGTAAATGTATCGTGGGGCGTCCGTATGATCACTATCTCCTTTTCCTGTGCCTGTTTAATGATCTTATCTGAAACAGGCGCATTCTGACAGACGACCATACAGCTTGCATCTACGTCGATGGCACACTGCTGGGCGTCTTTACGATCCCCCATAATGACCAGATCATCTTTGTTGATAAAATCTGACATAAGAATCCTGCTGGACGCTGCGATCACAACTTTTCCTTTCAGCAGATAGCTGTGCTCATTTCCCGTGAGCACTTCTCCGTCCACAGCCCGCGCGATATTGCGGTACTGGGTACGGGCTTTCGAGAGGATTGTGCTGTCATACACCTCCATATATGTCTTCGCGATATCACCGATAGTGATGACTCCCTCAAGTTTTCCGTCTCTTGTCACAGGAAGAGTATGTATGTTTGACTCCTGCATCTTTTCCCATGCAGTCCGTATGGATACGCTGCTCTTCAGTCCATCAACCTCTTTGAGTTCCACATCTTTGATCTGTTCCCGCAAATCGGACAAAAGCCGCGGAACCTTCACGCCAAAACGCTCCAGCACATACTGGGTTTCCTCATTTAACTGGCCAGCTCTTCTGGCTTCATGAGGTATATTCGTAAGTTTTGTCTTCAATGCTGCATAGGCGATAGCAGAACAGATTGAATCTGTATCCGGATTCTTATGCCCCACAACATATACTTTTCTATTCTTATCTCTATTCATATTATCTACTCCTGTCGCATCCTCATAAGTGCCTTATTAAAGATTGCCATTTTTTTTACATTTCGTCAACCTTATTTTCTCAATATTCCTGTTATCAGACCAGCGCAGGCACAGTCAGCACATCACCGTAATCCTACAAACAGTACAGTCTTAACTGTTCACATACAATTTTCCCTTATCCTATCGCACTGAGCGGTTGTTTTTTCCGCATAGTTTATGGTATACTGATTGCATTGAACGCAACCAAGTCCGGCTATGCTGACTGCGTAAAAAATCTAAGTAAGTTGAGGTGCTATACAATGAGCGAAGAAATGAGAGAAGAATTACAGGAAAATGAAACTGTTGAAACGATGGCTGACTACGAAGATCATATCGATGACGCCAATCCATGGAACAGGGTTACGGAATATATGGAAAATAAAACAGTTATCCCAGTCAAAGTCGAAGGTGTCGTAAACGGCGGCGTTATCTGTATGGTTGAGGGGCTCAGAGGATTTGTTCCTGCTTCCAAGCTTTCTCTTACCTACATTGAGGATCTGGAGACATATCTCCTGAGAGACATCGAGGTGCAGGTGATCGACGTAGATCAGGCGAACAACCGTCTTGTTCTCTCTGCACGTGAGATCCTGAAAGAAAAAGAGAAAAAGGCCCGCGAGGAGCAGATCGCAAACCTGAAAGTCGGTACAGTCTTAAACGGAACTGTTGAGACACTGCAGAACTACGGTGCATTTGTCAAACTGGAAAACGGACTCTCCGGCCTGGTACACGTATCCCAGATTTCACAGAAACGTGTAAAAGTTCCGTCTGATGTACTCAATGTCGGAGATGAAGTCAAAGTAAAAGTTATCGGGGTCAAAGACGGCAAAGTCAGCCTGAGCATGAAGGCACTCGAGGAAGTCAAAGAAGAGCCTGTAGAGAAAGTCGTAATTCCGAAGAGCGAAGATATCGGAACAAGTCTGGGAGATCTCTTCAAGAATCTGAAGCTGTAAATTC
>NZ_VMSO01000019.1 GCF_008691045.1 Mediterraneibacter catenae | reverse complement strand
CTTCATCAGATAAATAACTTATAATGAAGGGATTCGCTTTAATAGAATATATTATATTTTCTTTTGGAATATATTGCTGTAATCCTGCTAATTCTTCATGTAATTTATCAATATCGAACAGATAGCATGGCGTTACTAGTTCATTTGGCTTTATGTAAAACATGTTATTACTGGACATATAATTCAGCTAAATGATGTAATAGCTGTTCACCTCTTTCTTTAATGGACAGAAAATGGTCCCATGTACATTGCTGATATCCATCAGCTGCAAATAATAAAAAATTCTCTACTTCTAATGATAATGATTTTGTTTTTTCGCTCGAAGTCAACAAATCTATTAATTCTTTAATATAAAATAGATATAGACGGAGTCCATACTTATAACTTGCGAGACCTCCGATCCCTTTATTAAATAAAGGCGGAATATCTTTTATCACTAAATGCGTTTCATCTGATAAATACTTTTTAACTATTTCCCTGTAACTAATAGACTTTTTACGATATTCATCAAGAGTGATACAATATATATTTTCCTTTGAAATAGAGGATAAAAACTGATTTTTATCTATTAATATATAAGGAGAACTATCTGGATCATGGAGAATAAAAAATTCTTCTGTTTCACCAGCTAGAAAGATAAAATGTTTACCCCCTAAAAAATACATATCTTCAACAGTTTGATTAAAGGCATTTTTATCCATAGGTCCGAAAACGGCACCTATCAGTGAAATGGAATGAAGATCATGCAAAGATAATAAATTAGCTTTATGCAAATTAAATTTAAACCCAGTATTTACATATATGTTATTCAGTGATTCTTCTATTGAAAGTTGGGTACTAATCCAGGTTTTTGCATTGGAACCAACAATCATTCTGAAACATCTTTCTGACAAGATGTCAAAATTGTAATTTTGTTCTGCTTGATTGCCAACTAACATTTCTATACAATCAGAGAAAGAATCAGGATTTTTAATGCTATGTTTTCCCATACTAATTTAATGACTCCAGTTCAACCATTTGTTTTCTATGTCTTGTTAATTTTGCCCCTTCAATCAATGAATTTAATCTATGGCAGATTTCGATATTAAGACCGGAAATCTCAGATATTTCATCAATGCTCAATTGACTATTAAAGCCTTCAAGAGCTAAATCAATCTTGGTACCAGAAAGTTGTCTTTTTATAGATTGCGCAGAATCCATCTCTTCAAGAGAAAATCTACGGTATCCTGGAACTTGTCGCTTGTTAAGTAACATATAGGATAAATCATCCATATCATCTTCCCCCTCCCAAAAATCTGCGGAAGGAGCCTGATTGAGTACACTTTCACTTGTTCCCAATAATTTTGCCAATTCATTAACCTGAGTTTTATATAGATGGATAATAGGACGGATGTTACCTAACATATCTCCATAAGGCATACAGGCTCCGGTCATATATTCAGTTCTGTTTGTTGTAGAGCAAAATATAAAATCATTATCTTGATATGCAGAGAAAATAGCCACCCTAAGTGAACATTTCGCACGGTGGTAATCCATAAAACTATCAGGATTGAAATTTACTTTGTCGCCGTTATGAAGTTCCTCTATTAAATCTGTATTCATGTTTTCTAATGAAAAGATGCTAAGAGAACAGTGTAATTCTTCCGCGAGGTTATTTACTGTTAGTAATCTTTTTTCAGGGGTACCTTCTTGTTTGACGAAAAATAGATGTACTCGCTCGCTGCCAACTGCTCTTACACAAAGACGGGCTACAACATCTGAGTCAATTCCTCCGGATACGCCGATTACTATTTTTTCGTTGTCGTAAATATAATTGCTTATAAGAGTGCATATTTTATCTATTTCATTAGGAGTTACTTTTTTCATTTGCAACTACTCCTCCATATCTGTTGATGAATAAAAATGTTGGTAAGCTTTGTCTAATGAGTCAAAGTCAATCTCAACTTTATGAGTTGTAATAAGTTGATCATAGTTACAGCTACAAACAATAGCTTTCATGTTCGATAATATTTGTTCACGTTCAGAACCTTCCCATGCACAATTATAATCTAACCATAGTTGCATCATTTGCTTATAACACTTTTCACAGTAATAAGGGACAATCATGTCGTCTGATTTGTAACCTGGAATATCAATTCTTGGTTCCCCATACCAACCAACATTAATATATTCAAGTTCTTCCTGTGAAAAATGTGTGAGGATATCAATAAGTATTCTTCCATTAACAACTTTATAAAATCCATTATCATACAAATCATACATAAAAGTATATTTTTTTATGTTTATTGGAAATAAGACAATAAAATCGATGCCTGTATCTAAAAGTGTTCTTATTGTTGTAACACTGTCTAAGACTTGCGAAGCATAATCCAAAAAAGGGAAGCCAGTCATAACATTTCCAGTTACCCTAAACCCATAAGAGTGGATTAATCCTATTACACGATTAATATTTCTATCAAAAGGCAATTTGTTTAAAATAAACTGATTGATATCTCTGTTAAGTGTTTCAATACCAATTTCAAAATATATATCAAGTATATTTTTATATGGTAATAGTATTTTTAATATTTCTTCTGTAATGGTATTCAGGTGGGTTTCTAGAACAACAGTCGATACGTTGGTTTTTGCTATTTCATCAATAATAAGTACCAATGTTTCTGTTTTTAGTTCAGACTTGTCCAGAACGCTTCCGCAAGTATTTAAAACGATAGTATTGCTACTTGGATCCATTTGAGAAAGTGCGGAAACAAAAGCATTTACTTGGTCAACATCAGGTTGTCCTTGAAAATAATCACAGCATGTACATGCACCTAATTTACTAAATCTACACGCATCACTTTGAATCCAAATTTGTGCAGTTTTTCCGCTTTGACATACGGTAGATTTTAGCTCATTGCCAATAATTGGTCGTTTATTACGAGCTATGTTATTCCATTTGGCAAGTAATGGATTTATCGAATCATTCTCATCAAATGAATATTTACGCATAAATTGCAGCTTATTCATGGGGGCCTCCATACTGATTAATATAATCTCTTAGGTATTTTGCAGTATATGACATACAACTTTGATACATGGATATAGGAGTTCCGGCAAAAAGTAGAGTACCGCCATTTTTTCCACCTTCTGGACCTAAATCAATAATCCAGTCTGACTGACATATAATATCCATGTTATGTTCTACTACAATTACAGTATTTCCATTATCAACAATCTTATTAAGCATCTGAATTAATGAAAGTATATCTTTTACATGTAATCCTTTCGTAGGTTCATCTATTAAAAAGACACCCTTTTTCCCTCTTAGTTTACTGGATAACTTGAGACGTTGCATTTCACCGCCAGATAATGTGGTTAATGGTTGGCCTATGGTTATATAGCCTAGACCAACATCTGAAATATCTTTTAATGTGGTTACGATATCCTTTTCGTTTTCGAACCATATTAACGCTTCATCAATTGTCATATCGAGTATGTCAGTGATACTCAAATTGCGTACTTTTAGTTTTAAAACATCTGGATTATAACGCTTTCCATTACATTCTTCACAAATTGATTTAATATCACCCATAAAATGCATATCGGTAACCGTATATCCAATTCCACCGCAGCATGGACAAGCACCAGCACTATTGAATGAGAAAAGAGAGGCATCAGAGTTTGTCTCTTTAGCATAGTATTTTCGGATTTTATCAAATACCTTTGAGTAAGTTCCGATGTTTCCTCTTATATTTTGACCGATATTGCCTTGTCCGACTACAGTTGCTTCAGGAATTCTGAGAGCTATTTCATCGAGCAATGTACTTTTTCCAGAACCTGAAGCCCCCGTTATAGTGGTGAATATTCCCAAAGGGATTTTTACTGAAAAATCATTAAAATTTCTTTGAGAGAAATTTTTGATGTCTAAATAACGCTTCGTGGTTCTGCATTTTTCTTTAACTTGAGGATGTAAATTATTAATCGTAGTTACTGTTATTCCTTCTCCAGTTTTGAATATTTCACTGGTGTTTCCTTCGGCTATAATCATCCCACCATTTTTTCCTGAGCCTGGACCTATATCAATCATATAGTTTGATTCACGTAACATTTGTACATTATGGTCGATAATAATGAGTGTATTGTGTTTGTTTACGATTCCGTGGCATATAGATTTGATTCTATCAATATCACGAGGATGTAAACCAGCAGTTGGCTCATCAAGAATATAAATCATGTCAGATAAAGAATTGCCTATCTGCCTTGCAAGTTTTACTTTGTGAGCCTCGCCACCGGAAAGAGTTGAAGCGGATCTGTTTAATGTTAAATAGCCGACTCCTACATCGATAAGACATTTTATATCCTTTAATATAGACGGAATTATATGGTCCTCAACTGTACCATGGATGCTTTCTAAAGTATTGTATAGGTCATAGAACTCCATATTTACTAAGTCTTGAATTTTCAAACCATTTGAAAGCTGAACTTCACGTGCTTTTGCATTTAAGCGAGTTCCATTGCATATAGGACATTTACCACTTGTAAAAAATTGCATATCATAAGTGGCCGCAGATAAGCCACGCTCATCATTCAATCTTTTTTTCATTCGGCTTACGATACCTTCATATGTAAATGTCTGTATGTGTTTTCCTTCCTTTTCTTCATAAACAAAAGCAGGAGAATATAAGAGGAGATTTAATTCTTCTTCAGAAAAATCTTTTACAGGTTTATCCATGTCAAATTTTTCTATTGCACTGATGATATTCCAATAACGTCCATTTACTTTCCAGGTTTTATGTTTAATTGCTCCTTCGTTTAATGACTTGTCTAAGTCAATGAGGGATGGTAAATCTATCTCCATAGATTCACCTAACCCATTACAATGCTCACATACTCCTTCTGGACTATTAAATGAGAAGGCAGAAGCATTATAATGAGGAATTCCAGCTCTTGAAAACAGTAAACGTACATGTGTATAAATATCAGTATAGGTTCCAATGGTTGATCGCGGTGTATTAGGAAAAGTATTTTGGTCGATTACAATACTAGGTGATAATCCGTATATAGAATCCGCATCTACGCTTGATGTTTTTGGAAAATTTCTTCTAGCATAAGAATTGATAGATTCAAGAAAATCATGTTGTGCTTGAGCATAAATTACATCATGAACTAATGAAGATTTTCCTGAACCTGACACACCACAGACAGATATCCACTTATACTTAGGTATTTCAACATCTATATTTTTTAGATTGTTTTGTCGAGCTCCTTTAATTCTAATTTTTGAATAATCCATTGCACACCTCTATTAGTTAATGTTGTTAATGTTTAGCATATAAGTATTAGATTTTTTTCGTATGCACTGTATACCACTATTTCTTTGATATATGTATATGGCAGGGATATCTCGAGATAAGAATAAAGCCATGCCTTCTGTTACAGAATATGCTCCTATATATTTAAATAATAAGATATCACCGATAGTGACTCCGTCGAGAGGAATATTTCGAACAATAACGTCGTTGTGAGTGCATAAACTACCGCAGATTGTCCATTTACTGCTACTCTTTTTATGGTTTGAGATTAATTCCACATGTGGCAATTTCATCCCCATTAGTTGCCCATCGTAATGCATCTGATGGCTACCACCGTCAATAACCGCATAATTTGTATTATTCTTCCGTTTTATATCAACTATTTTTGAACAATAATAACCGCATAAAGCTGTAATAAAGCGTCCCATTTCTATAGTTACATGTTTGAAATTGCAAGTATGAATAGGCTGGCTGCTTTCCTGAAGTAATCTATAGGCTTGATCCAGAGGATTATCAGAAAAGTAGTCAATATCTAAACCGATTCCATATTCAAGCTCATTGAAAAAGAAATTATAATCTTTTGCTATATTGCTACAAAGTTTTGATAATTCGTTCAGCTCCTTTTCAATAATTGTGGATTCTCTTTTTTGAGATTTCTCAAAATAATGTACACCGACAATATTAAGATTATTAACCTCTCTATTGGCGATAGCCATTAATAAATCCTCATAAGAAAGTCCAAATTGGTTTTTGGGGCCATATCTGAGAAAAATCTGCAATGAGTTCTTTTGTGAAATAGTCAAACTCGAAAAGTAATCAATTTGATATAAACTTTCACATGAAAAAAGTTTGACTCCGTATGCAATTGCTTCTGATATATCTTGCGGGCTTTTATATACCCCTGTATAGAAAATTTTATTAGGCGAAATACCATAATGTTTGCAGATTTGTAATTCACCAGGACTACATACTTCAAAGCGATCAACGTATTTTTCTACATATGGAACTAGAAAAGGATTAGCTTTTATGCAAAAACACAGACTACAGTTGATGAAAGCATATTTTATTCTTTCGATGTGTTCTAGTACCTGATCAATATCGAATACGTAGAATGGGGTTTCTAGTCTTGCTAATTCATTGATGTTTTGAATCATTTTTCATACCTTTTTATTAATGCATATATTGCATCCATCGAGTTAAAATTTTCTGGTAATAAATCTTCAGGTGAGATTTCAATGCTATATTCTTCGGAAATTAAAGTGATTAAATATACTATTTGAACTGAATCGAGCACTCTGTCTTCTATAAGCCTTGTTTCTTTATAATAATCAACATCTGGATTTACAGATTTCAATATGTTATTGAGGGTTTCCATGGTTAAATTCTCCTAATACTAATTTATTGAGTAAGCTAGTCTTGTCCTTTTTACCATTCTTATTAAGTGGAATAGAGGAAAGGAAATAATAAGTGTGCGGTTGTGAGTAACGAGGTAAATTTTGCGATGCGAATTCGCGTAAAGCTTTTCTTGCTTCTGGAAAATCATCTGAGAGTGCAACAAATGCGAATAATTGATTATCATAAAAAATAATTGAAGTATTATCTACCAGTGTGTTACGTTCAAGCGTTCTCTCGATATCAGAAGTATCAATTCTGTATCCATTAATTTTGATCATATTATCTCTTCGACCAGTTATTACATAATTCCCTGATTGATCTAAATAGCCATAATCGCCTGTTTTATAGAATCTTAAAAAATGATGATTGTAGCATAAGGTGACAGTATCTATTGTTTGTAATCCTCGCTCTGTAATAATTGAGGTGGCAAGCGAGCAACTAGATATAAGTAATTCGCCTTGACTAGATATAGATTCACCATCCCAAAAGGTTAAGGTGCAATGTGGAAGTGGCGTTCCAATAGGAATGATTTCAGGAAGTTCTGTATTCATATTATAATATGTACATATTCCGGCTAATTCCGACATCCCATAAATATTAACGTGTCGAACATGAGGAAAATGATTTCTCCAATACTCAATAGAGGTGCGTTTAATTCTTTCGCCAACCCAGAAAGTGCATTTTAAACCATTAAATGTATCCTTTTTTAGAATGTTAAACTTGACAATAACATCAAAAGCCGAGGGAACCCAGGGTAAAATTGTTATATTATGCGAATTTATATAACTTACTAACGCATAAGGCAATGCAAAATAATATTGTGGAATCATTGTAATACGGCAACCCGTATATATTAATAAATATAATTCTTTTTGTGCTGCATCTGAGTAAAAGGGTATTTGATTCCCTATATTCTCTGTCTCATCAATATCAAAACAGTGGGTGAAATTAATAATAAACTCATCCATTGATAAATGATTTTTCAGAATGATTTTTGGGTGGCCAGTACTTCCGGATGTTAATATTGCATATAAAGGACTTTCGTCAGTTACATTTTTAAATAATAATTCTTGAGTACAATTTAGTATTTCATTTATAAAAACTAATGGTGTACCTGAAGGTATCAAAGTAGCTGTTTTACAATTATTGGGCGATAACAATAACTTGGGATTAGTTAAAGCTATGGTTTCGTTTATTAATTCTTGTGGATTTTCACTATTTATAGGAATGTAATAATTGCCACTACAGATGATGCCTAATATTAGAATCAAACTTTCAGCAGAGCCATTTATGAAGATTCCGATTCCATCACCACATAACTGATAATTTTTATGAATATAGGCAGAAATCTTTCCTGCGTAATTATAGATATCAATAAAAGTATATTGTTTTTTGATA
Organism: Mediterraneibacter catenae; assembly: GCF_008691045.1. GTDB lineage: Bacteria > Bacillota > Clostridia > Lachnospirales > Lachnospiraceae > Mediterraneibacter > Mediterraneibacter ornithocaccae. The sequence continues at coordinate 40,763 of NZ_VMSO01000019.1, read as the reverse complement.
TCTACTAACGCTATTTTGTTATTCATTCTTAGGCATGTATTGGAAAAATGTTCTGTGATTGTCATTTCTTTAATCTTTTCCTTTTTGATTATTATCTGTAGATAAAAAGCTATACCCTAAAGATACATATTCTTGAGTAGTTTTATCATTTTGTAATAAGTATTGTAATGTTGACTTACAGCATTGAGTAACTATATCCATTTGCTTCACGAGAGATAATCGTTTTGAGCCATCATACGTTGCAAGATATTTATCTAATAAATCGAAAAAAGGTTGTTCACACTTAGGGCAGAAGTAAGGTGCAATAATCGGATTTGCATATGCACTATTCATCTGCTTATGGGGTTTTATCCATGCAATATTTATTTTGGATAATTCGTATTCCGAAAAAGAACTTAAGACGTCAACAAGTTCTCGTCCCATAACAGGTTGGTATAATCCGTTAATATATAAGTGATGGACCAACGTATATTCCTTAATGTTTACTGGAAAAATTACACAGGTATCAGTTCCTGCATTAAGCACATCGTGTATACTGTTAATGCAGTCATCTATACGATCCTTTATTGCAAGAAAAGGAGAACCGAGAAGAATATTCACACATGCGCCGAAGTCATAATCGTGAATAAGTTCAATTTTCTTTTGGATTAGTTCTAAAGATACGGGCTTATTTAAACAATAAAATAAAACATCAGAATTAGAACTTTCCAATCCCATTTCTATTACTAAATAGGCATTGATATGCTTTTGTAAAACAGATAATTTTTCGGGAGTTACAGAGTATGCATGCGTTTCAATAATTACTACAGAAAAACCCATTGCATTAATCGTTTGCCATATTAGAGCTTGCTCTGAAAGAGAGAGTTCATTTTCATCCAGGGGACTCCCGCATGTATTAAGAATAAGCGTTTGATACATACCTTTGTAAGGAGCGAGCGCATCATATACAACTGAATGAGGCGCTGCTAAATGCTCTCCAATCCAGTAGTCACACATCGAACAACTTCCTTTTTGAGAATAAGAGCAACCAGTTGTGCGGATCCAAAGTTGTATAGTCGATGTGGCTGGAAATAAATATAAAGTGTATGTTTGCTCATCCTTGATTTTGGGTCTGCCGGATCGATATTTTAAAATAGATGATTTTAAAATCGTATTATTCGGGCGCTTAATATCATATTGAGTATCTATGCTTTCAAAATTCATCTGATTTTTCCTCATAAATCAAAAAACTACATGCCAAAAAGGAATGCGGAGTTGGATAGATAATAGTCTTATGAAGTTAGTAAGTATTCAAAGTGCTGGAAAACAGATTGACCTCATATGAGTTAATATCTTACTCCCCCTTTAGTACGGTGAAGTATATTATAGCATAGTTTTTATACAAAATATACGTCCTATAATTATTTTTATTTTTTATTTTATGATGTAGGTGTCAAAAGTCGATTGTTCAATGGCTTTTGGCACGCATACAGTTACTTTTGTTCTTTGACAACTGAATAAAACTATGTTTTTCAATGATGCATCATGATAACAAGGGGATTTATCCCTTTACGCCAGCTCAAAGCTTCTGCATCTTAACTTGCCTTTAGTAAAACGTATTAATTTACTGAAATTTAGGGCAGCAACTTTAAAGCCAAAGAACTGCTTTGTCTTCAGCTTTCCTCTTACCGGCATTTTGTCCACCGTGTATTTATTTCTGAGTATAGATGGAACTGTTTCCACTCCATTGCGAATTCGTCCTATGAATGTTCGGATTTCATCATTCATTAGTTCTGTAGACTCCAGAATTCGTCTTCTTGATTTTAGTGGAATAATCAGGCTGGCTGTCCTTTCTTTTACATTAGGATTACATTTGCTTTGGTAAGGGCAGCCTTCGCACTGATGTTTATAGAAAGATACTCGTATGGAATCCGTTTGTTTTATATAAGAACCGCTTTTAGGAACGTTGCCTGCCGGACAGCTGGTTATTTTATGTCCAGTTTCATCAAGCTCAAACTGTCCCAGTATCTCTTTGGGTTTGCGCCCAAGAAGTCCTGTAGTTAAAAGGTCCATGTTTTTATCGGCAGCCAGCCTGGAAGTTTCTTCGCTGGCATATGCACCGTCCGTAATGAGGGCAGATGTTTCTTCTGAAACTTCAGCGTTTTCCAGATATTCTTTGATAAATGAAGCATCGCTTCTTGTGTTAACGTCATACTGGTAGTCAACGATTACAGATCCTTTTTCATCTACAGCTTCAACAAGGTTTGCAGAATAGCCTTTGTGGGGTTTGCCTGCCTTGCTTCTGTAGGTTGCATCCGGATCTGATGGATTTTGCAAAATATCAGGAGTCATCCCGTCTTCCTTGGCCTTTGGAATCCGGTTGCCTTTATCATCATTTTTGGTCTGTTCATCGATGGCCCTCTGCAAAAGCTGATAATCATCCGTCTGACCATACTCATCCTTACATTTAGGCAGCAGGGAAATGGCATCGTTAATGACCTTTTGGATTTTTTCATTCTGTGGTGTGGACTGATCATGGTAAACTATGCGGTTTCTGTTATTCGGGTCTTCATAATCGTTCAGTCCTTCAAAAAGCTCCGTTTGTCCATTGCGTGCTATTTCACGAACGAGGTTTGCGAGACAAGTATATAAAAGTTCCAAACGCCCCATCTGACGGATGTTGGACTCAATCATCATACTGTCCATCCGCTTGATTATCGGAGCAATATCCATATATTTTCGAATGTTTTCCGCAAGAGAAACGATACAGTCGTGAATAAGATCCCTTCCAGTAACCAGTTCGTATGCGGCGTTTCTCTCGCGAAATCTGCTGAACGTACGGTCACTCAAAGGCTGGTTTTCATAACTGGTAGTATGCAGCGCATATTGGTATCTAAAATCAAACTCACATTCCTCAAGCGTGATTGCGGACGAAGATATTTTCCGGCCCTCTCTCATGCCATTCAAGCAAATGATTACGACCTTTTTTTATTTCTGCTGGAAGATTGTAAAGCGAATCCAAACGTAGGAAGTAGAAACCCATATGATGCAGGAAAAGTACGACAAAAGAATGAAGGGAATATGCCGCTAATGATTGCAGCATATGACGGAAGAAAAAAATTTGTAAGCGCTTTATGTAAAGATGAGCGAACTAGTATAAATCAGCAAGATGCCAATGGTTTTACTGCACTCATGAAAGCATGTATGAATGGTCACTTTTCAGATAACAGAGACAAATATACTTGGGATATAAAGAAAATTCTTAAGGATGCAGGAGCGGATGAGAAGATTGTAGATATTGATGGTAAGACTGCAGCAGATTGGATTGATGAGTATCATAGATCCGGCCCAAATAAAAAGCAATATACAAGGGGAAATGGAAAAAATAATCAGAGGAGAGGACAAAAAAGATGATAGATAGAATTTGTATATCTATAAACAATAGATGTAATCTGCGCTGTAGGTACGAATAATCGCCTGATGAACAGGAGGTAAACAGTTGGCTTCAATAGTAAAACGAAAAAAGAAATATGCTGTTGTATATAACTACACAGATGAAAACGGCGTTAAGAGACAGAAATGGGAAACCTATCCCACTCTTGCCGAAGCAAAGAAACGAAAAAATGAAGTTGAGTATCAACAGGATCAGGGAACATTTGTAATCCCTTCCTGTAAAACTCTGGATGAGTTGCTTGAAGAGTATATTGCTATTTATGGTGTGAATACCTGGGCACTCTCAACCTATGAAGCACGTAAGAGCATGATTGCAAATTACGTCAGCCCGATTATCGGTGATATGAAGATTGCGGATATTACGCCAAGAATCATGGATAAGTATTATCGTGATCTCCTGAAAGTAAAATCGGTATCAACCAAGTTCCATACCTGCAGAACAGAATATGTAACGCCGAGCAGAATCCGTGAGATTCATAAGATGCTCAGCACAGCATTTTCTCAGGCAGTGAAATGGGAGCTGATTCCGAGAAATCCGGTTGAGCATGCGACTCTTCCAAAGGAAGAAAAGAAAGAGCGTGCTATCTGGGATACTACAACACTGATCAAGGCACTGGATGCATGTGAAGATGACATGCTGAAGCTTGCCATCAATCTGGCATTTTCCTGTTCTCTTCGAATGGGCGAGATGCTGGGCCTGACCTGGGATTGTGTAGATATTTCCCAGACAAGCATTGATGAAGGTAAGGCTTTTATCTATGTAAACAAGGAACTGCAGAGAGCAAATCGCGAGGCTATGGAAGCCCTTAGCGATAAGGATGTAATCTTCAAGTTCCCACCGGTGATCAAGGCTACCAATACACGACTGGTGCTGAAGACACCCAAGACCAAGACTTCCGTTAGAAAGGTATTTCTTCCTAAGACTGTGGCTGAGATGCTGGTGAAGCACAAAGAAAGCCAGGACGAGCTGAAGGAACTCTTCGGACCGGAATATTTCGATTACGGTCTGGTATTTGCTACAACGAACGGACGCCCTGTTGAAGGTCAGATTATTAACCGTGCTTTTCATCAGCTGATCGTTGATAATGATCTTCCTCATGTAGTTTTCCATTCACTCAGGCACTCTTCTATTACTTATAAGCTGAAACTGAACGGCGGCGATATTAAAGCAGTTCAGGGTGACAGCGGACATGCTCAGGCCAAGATGGTAACTGATCAGTATTCCCACATCCTGGATGACGACCGCAGGGTTAATGCTCAGCGTCTGGAAGATGCGTTTTACGCATCAAGAGCTGAAACCGAAGAAGAAACTCCGGTCGAAGAAGTTAAGGAAGAAACTAAGGTTACGGAAGTTGATGTGGAAGTAACCGAACAGACACAGCAGCAGGCGGATCAGGAACTGCTTTTGAAGCTTCTTGCCAATCCGGAGATTGCTGCATTATTGAAGACTCTGGCGAAAAATCTTTAATCGGTTCAGAGATATATGCGAGGCTGAGCCGCCGGATTACCGCTGTGACTCAGCCTCATTTTTCAAGTCAGGAGGGCAAGTAAGATGATAAGAAGAAAGCATTCCAAGAACAGACAACAAGGTCCGCAATTGGCGAGACCACCTACTTTGTAACAAATGATTGAGTGATTTTTGAATACGAGATATAATAAGCATATCAGACAGCGCATCAATGACAGGTATTGAACCGGGTACTAAGACCTCTGGATTCAGACCTATGCCCGATTTTCAGAGTTTCTGCAAATTAGGGTGAAAATGAACGCTGTATAAAGCCAGTTTTCCATACTTTTTTCCATTCACTGGGAAGAACTTTAGAATGCTGGAAGTCGTTGAAAAATAAGGATTTTATGGACATTGGGACATCGTGACTCGAGGCCTGGGGGGCTTCTCCTAAGCGGTAGGTCGGGTGTTCGAATCACCTCGGGAACGTAGAAGAGAAGCCGAAATTCCTTGAAAAATCGAGGTTTTCGGCTTCTTTCATTTTTAGAAAAAATCCGAACACAGAACCTAACGGCGATTAGCAGTTCACAATTTGCTAATCAGAGCAAAATTTCTTCAAAAAATCCTGCTAATCAAAAAGTTGTACGTCGCTATTTCAATGAAAATAAATCAAAGTAAAAATTGTTATGAATACATGGAGCAATTACGCTTTTATGATCATACTCTCTCATGCAAGTAAAAAAGGGAACTTCCCGTGATGGGGAGTTCCCGACTTAAATATGCTGTACAATTTCAGATTGCCTATAATTCTTTCTGTTCCTGCTCTTCATAGAACCGATCTGCGATATATCCTGCTGACTCCGCCCAAAGCGTATTTTCAGTATTCTGCAGAGCCTGATACGTCTTAGAATGGTAGAAGGCTCCAGCGGCATCTTGGAAAGAAAGATGGTCCCTTTCCTTGATAATATCAATCACATCCCGGATCTGGATACACAGGTTCATCGTTATATCTTTGTTGTTAAAAAAATATTTTCCTTCCATGGCTTACGAAACCTCCTTTCGGGATTCCAATGTCAGGTGCTCCAGGGCAAGCGGTGTATGGAAAGACACTTGGTTGTTGACTTTATTATAGCGAAGCCTTTCTACAGCTTCCTCAGCTTTTAAAATACCTGACAGGTATAACTGTACTGTCTCCATTGTATTGTCATCTGCAACAGGTCCAACTACCACATCGTATGCGTGCTGGATGCCGCCTTTGGTGCGGTTCTCTTTGATAAATTCCAACCATTCCTGATCCAGAGCAGCAAAGTGCTTGATCTTCAGATCATCTGTCTGTCGAAATAGATAACGGTAAACATATCTGCCGCCCTGACGGGAGCGCAGATAAAGCCGTCTGGCCCATTTTTCTGCCTGAGTTTCTAATACCGTACAGTAAAATCCCCGGCCAAAGTCACGGCGGTTACGGGATTTCGCAAGATCAATCTTCTCAAATGCGATGTTGGAGCCGTGGTAAAGCACCAGTTCTGGAGCATTTTTTTTGATGATTTCTTCTACATATTGAAAAGTCTCTGTCGTATCTAATTGATGAAGCGTTTCGTGCTGTATCAGTATTTTTTCAAAAACCTGATGTTTACAGAAGAGATCAAAGACTTCGGCTTCGGATAGATGATGCTTTTGTGCGTAATACTCTACTGCCTGTACAGATAATATTTCTACATCTGATTGAATGCTCATATTCATCATTGCCTCCATTTTCACCTATTATACCAGAAATGAATTTATATTCCAACGGATTTATCCATGGAACAGACATATCATTTCCTGAGAGTTTGTTCACTCAATACAGAACGCATTTCTTAATAATTATGGGCAGAAATTTTTGGGGGACAGGATGGCTGCGCCTGTCCTATTGATTCCGGTTTTGCATCCGGAAGGGAGATAATCCGGGCAGGGAATAATGATACTTCTGTAATTCGCAGCCCGGCCATAAGGAAGGCGGGGAGATTAGATTCCTATGGAGCGGTTCGCAAGCCGCCGCCTGATGATTTCCCACCGGAGTTATCCTCCGTATTCTCAGGGGTGTCGTGGACAAATGTGAGAAAGATCATAACTTTTGTGGAAAAGTCGCCAGAGATTTCATTTTCAGCGGCTTTTCATTACATCCCGCACACATAAGGAGGAAGATAGATGATGAAAGAAAACTGGGTTTGCCGCAGAGGGGATATTTATATGGCAAATCTGAATCCATTTAAGGGTTCGGAGCAGGGAGGCCCCAGGTTGTTCTTGGTACTTCCTTTACTGCGGGAGATAAGGACATCCTGGGAGCAGATGAAGATTATACGGCTTTGGAAAATGATTTGCGGAGGCAGGTGGATAATATTGAATTCACCCATCCGGAATATGACGAGTACCGTTACTCTCTGGATGAAATCGGGCACAACCCTTATGAGCTTACGTCATATCTGACGGTCACATTTCTCTGATACTGTCCCATAATAAAGAACAGGAGAGAGTTTTTATCTCCGTCATTATATTGAAATCTCCGTCATTTTGGGATAAAATGACGGAGATAAGTTGGAAATGAGGTAGATACCATGCGGTTATTTGATTATAAAAAAGAACCGGAAAAACTTTTGACACCGGAGATCGTGCAAATGGTTTCCAGTATCCATGAACACAAAGGGAGGCAGGAGTTATTTCTTGAAGCCAATATTGACGAACTGAAAACCCTTCTGGAAGTTGCATTGATTCAAAGTACGGGAGCTTCCAACCGTATCGAAGGTATTTATACAACGAATAAGCGGTTGGAGGAACTGGTAAGCCAAAAAGCAGAACCCCGAAACCGTTCTGAACAGGAAATTGCAGGCTATCGCGAAGTGCTTGCTACCATTCACGAAAGTTATGAATACATTGTTCCCCGCTCCAATCTGATTTTGCAGCTGCATCGGGATTTGTATTCTTACTCTCAGAAAGCTGCTGGCGGAAGTTATAAAAACACTGATAATGTCATTGCTGAAACAGATGCAGAAGGAAATCAAAAGGCACGGTTTATTCCGGTTCCGGCATTTCAGACCGCAGAAGCGATGGAGGAACTTTGCAGAGAATTTTGGGAAGCCTGGGAAGCTGATCATATTGATAAACTTCTTCTGATTCCCATGTTTATTTTGGATTTTCTCTGTATCCATCCTTTTAATGACGGGAATGGACGCATGAGCCGCCTGCTGACCCTTCTGCTCTTCTATAAAGCCGGATATATTGTCGGGAAGTACATCAGTATGGAAATGCTGATTGAAAAAACTAAAGAAACCTATTATGAAGCATTGCAGGCAAGTTCAACCGGCTGGCATGAAAATGAGAACAGCTACGAACCTTTTGTAAAATATTATCTTGGTATTACGCTGAAAGCATACAATGAATTTGAAAGCCGTGTGGAACATTTGAAAAATCGTACACTTTCCAAGCCGGAACGAATCCGAGCCATGATTGACCAGAAGGTTGGAAAAATCACGAAAAAGGAAATCCTGGATGCCTGCCCTGACATCAGTAAAACAACGGTAGAACGCACTTTGACGGAGTTGGTAAAGAGTGGCTATATCGCCAAAGTCGGTTCGGGACCGGCTACCGGTTATGTCAGAATCTAAGTTATAGAAATACTTATCTCCGTCATTGATTGATAAAATGACGGAGATATTTTATAAATGAGGCAGATGCCTCTGTTACATAGCAGTTGTAGATTTTTGAATATAGATATTTTTACATAATTTTCAGATTAAATAAGCGTGTAGTAAGATTACAAAATTTAAAAATGAGATGTGATGTTGTAATAACAAATATAAGAGTACAGGATATATTGTTTTACGTGTTAATAGGGGCGAACAATCAACCTTCCACCTAAATTCACCTCTCCTGCTAATCACCCGCAAAGGAGTGCCTGAAAAATGCCTTTTATCTAGTTTGATTTTGCTTACATACGGTTGATACCTAACCGGTAGGTCGGGTGTTCGAATCACCTCGGGAACGTAGAAGAGAAGTCGAATTCCTTGGAAAAACGAGGGGTTCGGCTTTTTTTAATTTATGTCTTAGAATGGTAAAACACTCCAGCGGCATCTTGGAAAGAAAGATGATACTTTTGTGCGTAATTCCACTGCGCAGTTCCACTGATGTTTGTTGAAAGATCCCACGAAATATCATATACTGAAATCAATAATTTATCGTGAAAAATTTTCATTACAAAGGGAGGCGAACGTATATGAAACAATATGTCTGTTCTATCTGCGGCTATATCTACGATGAAGAGAAAAACGGCAGATGGGAAGATCTGCCCGATGACTGGAAGTGTCCGATCTGCCGCGCAGGCAAGGACGCGTTCAGATTGAAGGAGCAGAAAACGGAAGATGCGGCGAAACTTCCGAAGCCGGAAGTCGAAAGGGAGCTGTCTCCCATGGAGATGAGCATTATCTGTTCTAATCTGGCGCGTGGCTGCGAAAAGCAGTACCTTCCGGAACAGTCGGAGGACTTTAAAAAACTGGCTGAATTTTTTAGAAGCAAAGCAAAGCCCATAGAGGAGACAGGCACAGAAGAGCTCCTCGCCCTTGTCAATAAGGACCTGGAAGAGAGATATCCCTATGGAAATGCAGTGGCAGGCAGAGAACATGACAGAGGGGCGCTGCGGGCACTGACGTGGAGTGAAAAAGTAACAAGGATGCTGCAGTCGTTGCTCGCCCGTTACGAAGCAGAAGGCGATAAAATGCTTGAGAATACCTGCGTTTATATCTGCAGTGTCTGCGGCTTTGTCTATGTCGGAGATGAACCGCCGACACTTTGCCCGGTCTGCAAAGTACCGGCATGGAAATTTGAAAAAGCAGAAGGGAGGACAAACTGATGAGTAAAAATTATGCTGTCCGGAATTTAAGACTGTGTACCAAGGATTGTCTTTGCCTCTATGTCTGTCCTACAGGCGCGACCGATACAGAAAACAGTATTATCGATGTGGAGAAATGTATCGGATGCGGTGCCTGCGCTGCTGCATGTCCTTCTTCGGCTATTTCAATGGTGCCGGAGGAATATCCGCCCCAGCAGCCAAAGGAAGATACTACGGTGGAAGCTTTGAGGGCATTGATCCAGAGCAAGGCCAAGGCGGAAAATATAGCTGCGCAGATGCCCGGCGCGCTGAGCGCCGCTGTGGAAAAATCCTCCAGGCTCATGGCGGAAGATCTGTGCCGCGAGTCGGAATTTATGCTGCCTCAGAGCGCAAATACCAGAGCTTTTCTGGAACAGATCAAAAGCTATCCGGATGTTCCGGCTGAAGCGATAGAGCGTTTATTAAACACGATCTCATTTAATGAAAAGAAAAAGGAAGAAAGTACGGAAAAATGGAAATGCAGTGTCTGCGGCTACATACATGAAGGCCCTATGACGCCGGATTTTAAATGCCCTGTCTGCAGGCAGGGCGCGGATAAGTTTGTGAAGATCGAGTAAAGCTAAGGGGTCTTACCCTGTCGGTTCAGTTAGATTCTCTGAGGGAAGCGGCAAAAAAATACAGATAATGAGGAGGATGACTGTGCAGTATATAGTATTGATAGAGCTTGTTTTGATCATAATGGTTCTGGTGAGCTGCCTCAGAAAAAAAGACAGGGAAATCCGGATACTTCCGGAGAAAACCACCGTAATGAAATCTGGAATCATGCCAACACAATCCATCTGTATGCATCACTGACCGGGGAAGAAGACACATCGGCATCAGTGAAAGAAAAACAGGCGGAGATTATCCGCCTGTCTGAGAAAATACTGAGCTTACTCTGAAATAGCTGAGAGTTAAATCTCTTTGTTCATGTTTTTTGCTTTGCAGATTAGCTGTGTCATTGTTCCCATAGGGCAGTAGACACACCAACTGCGGGGCTTAAAGAGCACCATGGTGATCAGGCCAAGCACTGTGGATGTAAGCATTACACTGTAAAAGCCGAAAGAGAACTGGGCAACACCTTTATGGAACAATGTGCCGTGATAAGCCCAATGCCACGGAACGTTAAAGGTCCACAGCAGCGTCACTGCCTGCTTCAGATCCCGAGCACCTGAAAATACCAGATAAGTATTCCAGAGCATCAGGAAAAACATTGTAAAGAAGAACACCAAAAATCCGTATCTGAACCATTTGCGTTTCATCCACCTTGGAATATCTTTCTTACGGGAAAGACCAAAGCGGCCGCCCAGCAGCCCAAATAACTGTCCTCTGCTGCAGTAGCGGTTGCAGTATCCTTTTGTTCCTTTAACCAGTGAAATGATCAGGGGAACAAAAAAGCAGATCAGGCCCAGCCATGCGAACAGGATATTGAAGAATCCCAGGATCAGATAAGTGAGAGAGAAGATCCATAAATAATCATACCATTTCTTTTTCATGTTCCCACCTCCCGGATTTCGATTACGCTGGCAGGACATTCTTTCGCACATTTTCCACAGCCGACACACTTGGCCATATCTACCTGTGCCATGATTCCCGCTATGACTCGTATTGCCCCCAGCGGGCAGACTTTCACGCAGCAGCTGCATGCTACGCAGTCGGGCTGCTGAACAAATGCTTTTCGTTTCTTTTTGGTTTTATTCATATTAGTTTTCCTCCCAGTATATCGGTCCTATTATATAATGAATATGATTCCGTTTCTGTGACTATATCACTAAGGAGAAGATATTTATTATAATGAAATTGTGGAGTTACAGCAAGAATGAAAGGGGTGATAAAATGTTGACCATACTATTTTTAATATGTCTGCTCTGGATTTTTGGGAAGCTGTTCTTATTTGGGATTAAGGCAACATGGGGGATTTTAAAGATTCTATTGACTGTTATCCTGATCCCGGTAATATTGGTTGGAATGGTTATAGCTGGGCTTATATATATCGCATTCCCGATCCTGATCGTAATAGGAATTGTTTCTTTTGTAGTTTCCCGATCATGATTTGTAAAATAGAGAAATAAAGATATTGTTGTCTTATTAAATACTATGGCATTGATAAGATATCTATCAAAAAGTTGAAAATTCTTTGTGAAAAACGAAGATTACAGAGAATTATAAAATGCAGCAGTTATTAAACCACCGAAGATTTTGAAATAATCTTAATCTCCGGTGGTTTTTTTATATTGTTGTATCATATGCTTTCATAAAATATCCCTTTTTAATTAAAAATACCTTAAGAATCTGTACAATGCATATTAAAAAACATCAATCATAATGGAGCCATCTTAAAAGCAAGGGGTGACAACATGATACAAATCAATCAGATAAAACAGAAGAAGAATATTCTTGATTTTCTGCACGACACAGAAGATCGTTATGGATACAGTACAGCAGTGACCGACGGCCGTTGTTCGATGACATGGCATGAACTGACAGTCACGGCAAAACGGATTGGAAGTGCAATAAGCCGGTATACAGTACCGGGCAGTCCGGTTCCCGTGATGATGGAGAAAAGCCCGCTTACACTGGCAGCTATGCTGGGAGCTGTCTATGCCGGATGTTTTTATGTCCCGGTCAATCCGGACAATCCTCCGGAGCGTCTGGAGAAGATATTTCAGACTCTGGAAGCAGAAATCATAATAACGGATCGGCAGACGAGGAAATTCCTTTCAGGTGAGATGGTTACAGGAAAATGTGTACTTGCAGAAGATCTTGCAGAGGAAGAAATTCGGGAAGACATACTTGCCGCAATCCGGGAGAATGCGAAGGAGACGGACATTTTATACGGACTGTTTACATCGGGATCCACCGGAACGCCGAAGGCAGTGGCAGTAAGTCACGGGGCTGTAATCCGGTTTATCGGACACTTCACAGAGATATTCGGAATCAGTCACGACGATGTGATCGGCAACCAGGCCCCGTTTGATTTTGATGTCTCTGTGAAGGACATTTATTCTTCGCTGATGACAGGAGCGGAGCTGGCGCTCATTCCGAAGGAGTATTTTTCCACACCTCCGAGACTCCTGGATTATCTCTGTGAGAGAAGGGTCACGACACTGACCTGGGCGGTATCGGCACTGACGCTTGTTTCTTCACTTAAAGGACTGAAATACCGTGTACCGGAGCATGTGAATAAGGTTATGTTCAGCGGTGAGGCTATGCCGCCTAAGCAGCTCAGGCTGTGGCAGGAAGCTCTTCCGAATGCCAGATTCGTGAATCTGTACGGACCGACAGAGATTACCTGTAACTGTACATATTACAGGGTAGAGAGAGAGTACGAAGATGGAGAGAAGATACCGATCGGTAATGCATTTCCGGGCAGAACAGTATTTCTCCTTGATGAGGCGGAACAGGAAATTGCTGTTCCTGGTGTTCCGGGAGAAATCTGTGCCGCAGGAGAGTCGCTTGCACAGGGATATTACAGAAATGAGGAACAGACAGATAAACAGTTTGTTATGTACCCGGTCGGAGGCGGAGAACTGCAGAGAATTTACAGGACCGGTGATCTGGGATATTACGACAAAGAGGGAAGGCTTGTATTTGCAGGAAGGAAAGATTTCCAGATCAAACATATGGGGCACAGAATCGAGCTGGAGGAGATAGAGAGTGCCATGAATGCAGTTGAGAATGTGCAGAGGAGCTGCTGTATATTCCAGGAGGAGAAAAACCGTATCATCGGGTTTTATATGGGAGAAATAGAACCGTCAGGGATCAGGAAGAAACTTAAGGAGAAACTTCCTGTCTATATGGTCCCGCCGAAACTGATCCGGATGCAGGTCATGCCACTCAATAAAAACGGCAAAACAGACAGAAACTATTTGAAGAAAATGGCAGCACAGGTATAGAAACAGCAACACTGTAAAAAAGAAAATAAGGAAGGAGAAAATATGCGAAGAGAACAGTTGGAATATGCGGCAGCCCGTTATGGTACACCGCTATATATATTTGATCTTGATATACTTAAACGTCAGACAGACAGGCTGAGAGGAGCGCTTGGAGATAAGACGGGACTTTGTTATGCGATGAAAGCAAATCCGTTTCTGACAAGACAGATGGCCGAGAAGGTGGACCGGATTGAAGTATGCTCAATGGGAGAGTTCGAAATATGCCGCCGGCTGGAGATTCCTCCGGAGAAGCTCTTCATATCCGGAGTACTCAAGAAAAAGGAGGATATATACAAAATACTGGATATTTGCCAGGACCGGTGCAGGTATACGGTAGAATCCGTGAAACAGCTGCATTATTTTCTCGAGTGGAGCGACGCGCATATGAAAGTGCTCAGACTTTATCCGAGGCTTACGAACGGAAGTCAGTTCGGTATGGATGAGGACACATTACGGAGCGTGATCAGTATCGTAAACATGAGTCCGTATCTGGAAATCGAGGGAATACATTACTTCTCGGGAACGCAGAAGCGCAGGGTCAGACAGTTTCAGGAAGAGCTTGAAATGCTTGATAAATTACTGCTGAAAATGCGGAATGAATGGAAGGTAAGGATTGAACATCTGGAATACGGTCCCGGAACAGCTGTGCCGTATTTTAAGGGAAAAGAGGCGAAGACTTATACAGATGAAGGACTTGACAGCTTAAGAGAAGCAATCGGTTCTATGCAGTGGAAGGGAAATGTGACAATAGAACAGGGCAGAGCGTTCGCGGCAGAATGCGGATATTACCTGACAGAGATCAGAGATGTGAAGAAAAATAAAGACACGCACTACTGTATTGTAGACGGAGGAAATCATCAGCTTAACTATGACGGACAGATCAGGGGGATGTACCATCCGGATATCCAGGTTATTCCGGGAGACAACAGAGGACAGAGGAAGAAATGGACAGTCTGCGGAGCGCTTTGTACGATGAATGACGTTCTGTGCAGTGATGTGGAGCTTGCGGATGTACGGACCGGAAGAGTGCTTGTATTTGAAAGAACAGGTGCATATTCGGCGATGGAAGGAATGGCACTTTTCTTAAGCCATTCACTGCCTGCTGTTGTTTCATACGATAGGAATACAGGCTGGTCGCTTTTGAGAGATCATCAGCCCACCTATATATGGAATATGCCCGATGAATCTCTTAAAGAGACGGAAAGCTCAGCAGATAATATTCTGATCAATGAAGCAGAACTTAGTGCGGTAAATTTTTAAATAAATATAAACAGGATTTATAAGATATAAGGAGGAATACCACAATGGAAAAACTGATGAATATACTGATGGAGATTGATGACAGCATTGATTATGAAAATGAAAAAGCACTGATCGACGGCAGGCTGCTGGATTCATTCGGTGTGATCACGCTTGTATCGGAGCTGGAAGATGCATATGATATTGAAATCGAAGCATCAGAGATGATACCGGACAATTTTAATTCAGCAGAAGCAATCTACAAGATGGTACTGAGACTTCAGGAGAACTAGTATATGACATATGAATCATTGGTATACGGTTTTGTATTTCTGCCGCTGTGTCTGGCAGCATATCAGATTGTTCCGCAGAGATGGCGCAGGCGGGTTCTGCTGGTGTTCAGCTATCTGTTCTTCTGGCTGATCAGCAGAAATCTGATCGTCTATCTGCTGGGAACTACAGTGTTCGTACATTGTATCGGAATCTGGCTTGAATGGCTCAAATCAGAACAGAAGACAGAACTGGCGTCTGCCGACAGAAGCGAAAAAAAGAAAATAAAAGGGATATATCAGCAAAAATCCAGGCGGGTGCTTGCATTTGGCGTGCTGGCACTCCTCGGTATACTTGCATATCTGAAATACTACAATTTCTTTGTGAGCAACGTAACAGGCATTTTGGGTAATGTACTGCCGTTTACTCTGGAACAGAAAAAGATCCTGATGCCGATCGGAATCTCGTTTTACACACTGCAGGCGATTGGTTATATGGCGGATGTATACTGGGGAAAGATCCGGGCAGAGGGAAAACTGGAAAAGACGGCTCTGTTCCTTGCATTTTTTCCACAGATCATGGAAGGACCAATCTGCAGATATTCGGATACAAGCGATACCCTGTATGAGGGAAGACCGCTTAATATGGACAATCTGACCAGCGGGTATATCAGAATATTCTGGGGATTGTTTAAGAAAAAGGTGATCGCTGACAGGCTGGCGATTGCCGTAGGTATGATTTTTAGTAATTATACATCGTACAGCGGTGTCGTTATAGCAGCAGGGGCTATTGCATATACAATACAGCTCTATATGGAATTCTCCGGATGTATGGACATCATTATCGGGAGCGGAGAGCTGTTCGGAATCAGACTTCCGGAGAATTTCCGTCAGCCGTTCTGTGCCCAGAGCGCAGCAGAATTCTGGCGCAGATGGCACAT
Source organism: Mediterraneibacter catenae (assembly GCF_008691045.1). Lineage (GTDB taxonomy): Bacteria > Bacillota > Clostridia > Lachnospirales > Lachnospiraceae > Mediterraneibacter > Mediterraneibacter ornithocaccae. The sequence continues at coordinate 24,600 of NZ_VMSO01000019.1, read as the reverse complement.
CAGTCTGGGGACATGGTTTAAGACATACATTTTCTATCCGGTATCCATGTCATCCCCGGTAAAAAAGTGGAATCAGTACGGAAGAAAGCATTTAGGAAAATATATAACGATGCTGGGGACGTCTGCCATAGCACTTTTTCCTGTGTGGATATGCAATGGTTTGTGGCATGGGGCAAGATGGAGTTACATCTTTTACGGAATGTATTATTTTACTCTGATTCTTCTGGGAATAGCGGTGGAACCGGTGAGGGACCGGATCCTCAATACATTTCATATCAGTGACCAGTCTGTATGGCTTAAATTTGTCCGGATTGCAAAGACATGGGTTATCATATTTGCAGGTGAACTGTTCTTCAGAGCAGATGGCCTGCGTGCAGGAATCTCCATGTTCAGAAGTATTTTTACAGACTTTGATCTCAATGCACTTACGGATGGAAGTCTGTTTAATCTGGGGCTCGGAAGGGCTGATATGATCGCCATAGCGGTCGGGTGTGTTGTTGTGGCAGTGGTCGGCTCCGTCAAAGAAAGAGGGACAGATGTGAGAAAAAGTCTTTTCCGCAGACCGGTATTTGTCCGCTGGGCTCTTTGCTATGCATTGATGCTTGCAGTAATAGTAGTCTCTGCATACGGGGACGGTTACCAGACCATAGATATGATTTATGCAGGATTTTAAAATGATTAAGATATGTCCGAAAAGGAGGAAGATTTGAAGAAAAAGAAGCGAATTATTCTGTTTTTATTAATATTTGTGCTGCTGATGGGAACATGTTCTGCCGGAATACAGATCGTGGCAAAAAATATAAATGGATCGGTAAGCGGACGGAGCCGTGTATTTGCATCTGTCAGTGCCGAGAAGAAACATACGATTGATCTTCTGGTAGCCGGGGACAGCGAAAGCTATACGTCAGTCTCCCCGATGGATCTGTGGGATAAGACGGGAATCGCTGCATACGACTGCGGTCAGCCGGGGCAGCGGATACAGGAGACTTATTATGTACTGAAGACCGCGTTTAGAACACAGTCGCCTAAGATGGTGCTTCTCGAGACGAATACGATGTTCCGTGATCCGGGATTTCTGAAAAATCTCCAGATGTCACTGACAGAGCCTCTCAGCTATTATTTCCCGATATTTAAGTTTCACAATGCGTGGAAAGCACTGTTTGACGGTCCGGGCATATTGCAAAATGCATATAAAGGCTTTGAGATACGAAATAAAGTCGTATCGTATGAGGGCGATGAGGAATATATGAAAGAGACAAAAGACAAAACGGATATTCCGGAAGTTGTACGGATTTATATGGAAAAAATAAGAAATCTGTGCAGGAAGAACGGTGCCGAGCTTGTGCTTATGAGCGCTCCGTCGCCTAAGAACTACGACTATAAGAAGCACAATGCGCTGGAAGAGTATGCAAAAGAAAAGGACCTTCCGTATATCGACCTGAATCTTAAATACCGTGATATAGGCATCGACTGGAAGAAGGACAGTTACGATAAAGGTGATCATCTCAATATACTCGGGGCCAGGAAGGTGACAGATTATATGGGAAAATATCTGCAAGACAATTATGGGCTGCCAGACAGGAGAGGTGATGACGGATGGAAAGACTGGCATGAACTGGCACGTCAGTATTTTGAGGAATTAAAGAAAAAAATTTGATACAGAATATAAATCAGTATCGCCGCAATCGGACCGACAGCGCAAATATAAGCGTTGCAAATCGATTGCGGCGATTATATACTTGAAGAAAACACGGTGTGTAATAAGGTGGCATACCGGGAAAATCTATATTCGGATATTACAGAAAATGAAAGAGGGATAATCGTCATGACGATCAAGGAGATCGCACAGCTTGCCGGAGTATCAAGTGCTGCTGTATCGAGATATTTAAATGGAGGTTATATCAGCGAAGAGAAGAAAGATCAGATCAGAAAAGTGATTGAAGAGACTGGATATCAGCCTTCTGCGCAGGCGAGGATACTGCGCACGAAGAAGGCATGTCTTGTGGGTGTTGTCGTGCCTAAGATCAATTCCGAGACGATTAGCCGCGTCACTGCAGGAATCGAACAGGTCCTCTCCAGCCGCGGATACCAGATGCTCCTGGCCAGCACGGATAACGATCCGGTTAAAGAAATTACCTATCTGAAACTGTTTGAGAGTTATCCGGTGGATGGCATTGTTCTGATCGGAACAGTTATCACGGGGGATCACAGAAAGTTTCTGAAGAACGCAAAGGTTCCTGTCGTTGTGGTAGGACAGTATACGAAATATGCAAACTGTATCTATCATGATGATCACGGAGCAGGAAAAGCTATGGGAAAACTGGTGGCAGCCCGGCTGAAATCTCCGTCAGCAGGCAGCGCTGATACAGCACCTTCCGGAAGTAAGTATGGAAAAGCAGCATATATCGGTGTGACAAAAGAAGATAAAGCTGTCGGAATAGCCCGTGAAGACGGGTTCCGTTCGGGACTTAAGGCAGAAGGGATCGAGCTCGAACCGGAGTATATAAGAACAGCCGATTTTACAATGGACGCCGGATATCGTGCGGCTATGGATCTTCTGGAGAGCAGGGATGATATCAGGATTATTTCATGTGCTACAGACACTATTGCAGCCGGGGCAATTGAGGCTCTTCTTGCACACCGAAGAAAGGAAATACCCCGGTCCGCGGTCGGTTCAGCTACAAGGATGCAGTATATTCTGGATCACTCGGAAATACAGGTGACAGGTTTTGGTGACAACCAGTTTTTAAAGGCAGTGACAGGCGGTATCTCTACAGTGCATTTCGGGTATAAGACAAGCGGGATCCGCGGGGCAGAACTGCTCCTCGATGTGATCGAGCGGGGAGAGAAGATCCCGATCGAGATGAAGCTGGGGTTTCGCCTGGTAGAGTAATCCACAGGTACGGTATGTATTGCCGGGTGATAAAATGAGATATCGATTTCACATATAGCGAAATATAAAAACGCGATAAGAAGGGTACGGATTATCACGTAACACCATATATTCTCCGTAAGAAGTGCAATATGCACAAAATTAAACATGAAATATCGGTAAAAATGCCCTCTTTACAAATGACATTTTTACCGATATTATTTATATGAAAATATGAAATCGATTACACAAAGGAAGGGAGAGTCACTATGGATTACAGAAAGACCGCACAGGATATACTGGATAAAGTAGGCGGCGGCAAGAATATCGTGTCTGCCGCACACTGTGCAACAAGGCTCCGCCTTGTCATTGCCGATAACAGCAAGGCAGATAAGACAGCCATAGAAAATGTAGAGGGAGTAAAGGGAGTGTTCGAGGCATCCGGACAGCTTCAGATTATTCTCGGAACAGGAACAGTAAACAAAGTATTTGACGAGTTCATCTCTATTGCGGGCATTACTGCCAGCTCAAAGGCTGAGGCGAAGGAAGCCGCAGCACAGAAGCAGAATGTATTTATGAGGGCGATCAAGCTGCTGGGCGATATCTTTGTACCGATCATTCCGGCCATCGTGGCCAGCGGTTTCCTCATGGGTATCATGAATTCTCTGGACTTCATGATAAACAACGGTTTCATCAATATGGACACGAGCAGTTCGATCTATGTGTTTGCAAATCTGTTCAGCAACACGGCATATACATTCCTGCAGATCCTCATTGCATTCTCCGCAGCGAAGGCTTTCGGCGCCAATCCGTATCTGGGCGCGGTCATCGGTATGATCATGATCAACCCGTCACTGCAGAACGCATATACGGTGGCAACGGAGGGAGTACAGCAGACACAGTCAGTATTCTTCGGACTGTATGATATAGACATGGTAGGATATCAGGGGCATGTCATCCCTGTAGTCATCGCGGTATGGCTCCTCTCTGTTATTGAGAAGAAGCTGCACAAGATCGTACCGGAAGTGCTCGACCTCTTTGTGACGCCGCTTGTCAGTGTATTTGTTACCGGATATCTTACATTATCAATTATCGGACCGGTCTTCGTATGGGCGGAAAATGCGATACTGGGCGGCATCCAGTGGTTGCTCACACTGCCTCTCGGAATCGGAAGTCTCATCATGGGTGCTCTGTACGCACCGACTGTCGTGACAGGTATTCATCAGATGTACACAGCTATTGATATCGGACAGATCGCACAGTACGGCGTTACATACTGGCTGCCGCTCGCAAGCGCAGCAAATGTGGCTCAGGGAGCAGCGGCTCTCGCAGTCGCACTGAAATCAAAAGATAAGAAGATCAAGTCACTGGCGCTTCCGTCATCCTTAAGTGCATTCATGGGAATAACGGAGCCGGCAATCTTCGGTGTGAACTTAAGATTCTTCAAACCATTCATCGCAGGATGTATCGGCGGCGGATGCGGCGCACTGTATGCATCTATCGTACACCTTGGGGCAAAGGGCACCGGAGTGACCGGTATCTTCGGTATCCTGCTCTGTCTGGAACAGCCGGTACAGTATCTGATAGAAATGATCATCGCGGTTGGCGTTGCATTTGTTATCTCATTCCTGATCTATCGTGACGCAAAGCCGGAGACGGCAGCCGGCGGCACCGCGTCCGGTGCAGCGGCAGGTGCGGCGATCGCAGATCATGCCGCAGAAGGAGCTTCATCTGTTATGGAAGAAACAGATGAAAACGACAGTGTCAAAGCGGTTCCGGCAGAAGAGGAGATCAAGAGCCCTGTAAAGGGTAAAGTGATCCCGCTCGCAGAAGTGACTGATGAGACATTTGCATCCGAGATGCTCGGGACAACAGTTGCCGTAGAGCCGGAGGACGGGAAAATCGTGGCACCGTGCGACGCGGAAGTGCTCAATGTGTTCGATACAGGACATGCAGTATGCCTTACCACACAGAGCGGCGGTGAGCTCCTGATCCATGTAGGAGTCGATACGGTCAAAATGGAAGGTAAAGGCTTTACAAAGAAAGTATCCGACGGCGCAAAGGTACATGCGGGGGATGTATTGATCGAGGCAGATCTGGACACGATACGTGCAGCAGGTTACCCGGCGACTACTATGGTTATCCTGACAAATGCGGATGATTTCGCAGAGGTGACGAAAGCGGAACCGGGACCGGCGGCAATCGACCAGACTATCATGAACCTGAAAAAATAAGTAAAGAAAACGATAAGTAATATTGGCGCCAGGACCTGACTTTATGGGAACCGGCGCCGTTTTAAAACAGGGAGATATGAATTATGAACGCACTGACGAAAGATTTAATGAAACTGACCGCCATTGCAGAGGAGGACGGAAATAAAAATGAGTGCTATAGACAGAGACTGCATCTGATGCCTCCTGTCGGATGGCTCAATGATCCGAACGGACTCTGCCAGTTTAAAGGAATCTATCATGCATTTTTCCAGTATTCACCCTTTGACGCAGAGGGCGGAGTCAAGATGTGGGGACATTATACAAGTCAGGATATGATCGAATGGGAATATCAGGGAGTAACGCTCTATCCGGATCAGCCGTTTGACTGCAGCGGTGTATATTCCGGATGTGCCTTCATCGAAGGCGGGGAGATGTATCTGTATTACACCGGCAACGTTAAGCTTGAAGACAGGGAGGATTACGACTACATCAACAGCGGCCGGGAGGCCAATACGGTTCTGGTCACAAGCCCGGACGGGATGCATTTCAGCAGAAAAAAGCTTCTCATGCGCAACAGTGATTATCCGTCAGATCTGACCCTCCATGTAAGGGATCCGAAAGTCTGGAAAGAAAGCGGGACATACTATATGCTCCAGGGCGCCCGCACAAAGGATGATGCGGGACAGGCGCTCATCTTCCGGTCGGAGGATAAGATAAACTGGCAGCTCGACAGTCGTGTGGAGACGGAGGAGAAATTCGGATATATGTGGGAGTGTCCGGATTACTTTGAAGTGGACGGAGTAAAGGTATTCTCCGCGTCCGTGCAGGGACTCGAGGGAGAAGAATGGAAAGACCGTAATGTCTACCAGTCGGGATACTTTCTTGTGGACGGAGATATCCACGGGAAGTACAGCCTGTCAGATTACAGACTGTGGGATTACGGATTTGACTATTACGCTCCTCAGAGCTTTGAGACAGAGGACGGCAGAAGGGTTCAGATCGGATGGATGGGAATGCCTGACTGTGAGGAGTATTCCAACAGGACAACAGATGATGGATGGCAGCACTGCTTTACGTTCCCGAGAGAAGTATTCGTAAAAGACGGGATCATCAGACAAAGACCGATAAGAGAAGTTGAAGAAATAAAAATATTATCTGAAGAAACAGAAAACTATCTGGAAACAAAAAAATATACTGTCTATGAGGCGGTTATATTTAATATTCAGAAGGATCAGTTCCGGGCGGTGTTGTCCGATGAATTAGTGATCGAATATAAAAATAAAAGATTGGTAATTGAATTTATAAATAATAGAAACAACAAAGTTTCATGCGGACGTCGAGTGAGATATGCGGATATGAATACTGTAACTGATGTCAGGATACTGGCAGACGAGTCGTCCGTGGAAGTATTCGTGAATGACGGAGAGTATGTATTCAGCACAAGATATTATCCGGAAGAGCCGGGAATCAGGATAGAAGCGGAGGGTGCGCTGATCCAGGTCTATGAACTAAATATATCCAGATAGAGGACTGATGCTAAACACTCCTTGCAACCCCATGTCAAATTGACTATAATTAAGAAAAATTTACATTTTATGTCGGAGGAATGAGATGGGGATAGCCTTAAAACGTATGACCGCAGTGCTGCTGCTGATCATGATGATAATAATTCCCGTATCTGATGTATATGCAGAACCACAGGCAGGTCAGACAGCAGAAATGGGGCATGCGGCGCAAGAGACGGAACTTTCGGATTTTGAGAAGCAGAAGCAGGCTTCTTATGAAACAGTTCCGGAGACGAATAATATTGCCGGGTGGCCTGAAGGACCGAAAGTCTATGGGAATTCGGCCATAGTAATGGATATGAACAGCGGGGCTATTCTTTATGGAAAAAAGATAGACGAGAAGCACTATCCTGCCAGTATAACCAAACTGCTCACTGTCCTTATAGCCCTCGAGAACTCTGACCCTGATGACGAGGTACTTTTTTCTCAGGACAGTATCGATATATTGAGATCTGATTATGCAAGCATCGGGATGCGTCCGAATGAAATTATAAGTATGAAGGATGCCTTATATGCAATTCTGCTTGCATCTGCCAATGAAGTCTCTTATGCGGTGGCAGAGAATGTCGGAAAGCAGATGGGCGGTGATTATAATACGTTTATCCAGACGATGAATGACCGAAGTGCCGAGCTTGGATGTACAGGTTCCAACTGGGTGAATGCCAATGGGCTGCATGACGAACACCATTATACAACGGCGCATGATATGGCACTGATTACTTCTGAACTGTATCAGCACGAAGAGTTCCGCACGATTGCCCAGACACTGAATTACACGATAGGTACTACGAATCTGGTAAATGAGACGAGGACGTTCCAGCAGCATCATAAAATGCTCTGGAGCGATAACCAGAATTATTATAAATATTGTACTGGAGGAAAGACGGGATATACGGATGAGTCGAGGACAACTCTTGTGACAACGGCAGATAACGGGAAGTTACAGCTTGTCGCAGTAGTGCTCAAAGATGACGGAGACGCATATGCAGACACAAAGGCAATTTTTGATTATTCGTTTGATAATTTTTCCAAAGTGCCGCTGAGCGAAGCCGACAAGCCGGAGGAGATTAAGTCATATACGGAAGATGATCCGTACGTGCTTCTGCCGGACAATGCCGGTGCGGACGACCTGGATTATGAGATTACAATTACTGACGAAAAACATGCGGAAGGCAGTATTACATTTCTTTATAACGGACAACCAGTAGGGAATGTCCAGGCCACGCTGACTGCGGAATACGTGGAGGATACAACCGGATACTCGACAAAACTTAAACTCGTCGAACCTGATACTGCTTCAGGAACAGATAGCAAAGAGACAAATCTTCTGCAAATGATTGCATCCCTGCCAATGCCGGTGCGCATCGCAGCCGGATCAGTGGCAGGAGCTGTTCTGCTGCTGATCATCTTTTCTGTCATCATAGTCAGGCGCAGGGCTGTTAGACGCCGCAGACGCCATAGAGGATCAGCACGTAGAAGGCAGAGAGTATATATGAGACAGAAGACTAAACGAGACCGATAATTTATACATGCGTATACTGTCTGCGGTAATCCGTGGGCAGTATTTTCATGATATCCTTAAAAGCAGCCGAAAACTTGCTCTGGCTTTCGTACCCCACTGCACGGGCAACGGAGGCGATACTTTCGTTGCTGTTCCGGAGCAGCCCGGCCGCTTTCATGATGCGGTAGTGCTTCATATACGCGGCAACCGGCATCCCGTATACGGACTTAAATATGCTTTTCAGCGCGGCAGTATTGATCAGATATTCCTTTGCCAGTTCATCGATCGTGTATCTCTTTTCCGGATGCTCTGTCATCTGGTCATGGATCTGGCGGATAAGGCTGACCTGTTCGGAGTAGTGGGCATCAAGTGCGTTTTCCATTGCAGGTTCCGCCATGTTAAGGAACATAAGAAGCTCCTGGCATTTCAGCTTCAGGTAAGGTAGTTTCGTCTGTTCCGGAAGGTCATATACTTCGGAAAAGATGTGCTCGATCCGGCTGCTTGCAGGAAGCGCGGCAGTCTCCCTGTCTCCGCAGAATTTCAGGCAGAGGTCCCTGACATCCACACCCGCATCGTTAAGAAGCTCAGGAAGGCTATCCTGAAGTACCGGCAGGTCGAGGGCAATGGAAAGTCCTTCATAATATCCGAGAGGAAGCGTGATTTCAGAGTCGGAGCATTTATCCGTATAGTGGAAAGACAGGTCGCCACTTCCGAAATACAGGCTTAAGCCTCCTTTCATTTCCCATCCGATTCTTCCGGCACGACAGTGGTCAATGGACAAGACAGAGATACCATGGCAGTGCCGGATATGAAAATGATCTGCCAGATAGCAGTGAAAAGACAGTTCAATTCCGGGATACAGTTCGTAAGTTTCCGACTTCAGCCTGGAACTGTCAGTCATACCTTCTGAGGATGCTGTCTTTACAATGTCAGATGTTCCGAGGGAATGCCGGATATTAACGCAGATTCCCTCCGGTACATCTTTCAGTTTTTCAATAATTGTATACAGTTCTTTTCCCATATCAGATGTATTCCTCCGGGCAGGTTATCTTTCCCAGCTTTTCTATCATGTGATGAAGCATCTGTGCCAGCTCGGTATCTGCCGTTCTGTAATACATTTCCTTTCCTTCCCGGCGGCTGACGATGAGTCCGCTGCTCTTTAAAATTCTCAGATGATGAGAGACTGCAGGACTTGTCATATTTACAATAGCAGCAATATTGAGTACGCATTCCTCGCAGTGGCACAAAAGCCAGAAGATACGCAGCCTGCTGGGATCCCCGAGTTGTTTCATAGCTTCGGATACTCCGGCAATCTCCGCCTCGCCCGGGAGATGTTTCCTTATTAATTCTTCATTATTATGCCCGTGATCGTGGGGCAGATTCTGTTCTTTCATAAGTCATTGCTCCAATCAGAAATATATTTCGCCCAAACGGAAATAACATCCGTACAGCTCTTGACTTATTATAAAATCAGAAGTACATTATAGTCAACGATTAAATAATTGTTTAATTAAAGGAGATAACGAAAATGAAAAAGAGCTATAAGATTGATGTTGACTGTGCGAACTGTGCAAATAAGATGGAGCAGGCTGCAAAGGAGACGGCAGGAGTAAAGGATGCGGTTGTAAACTTCATGACACTGAAGATGAATGTAGAGTTTGAAGAGGGGCATGATGCAAAGACAGTCATGCAGGAGGTGCTTAAAAACTGCAAGAAAGTGGAAGATGACTGCGAGATCTTTTTCTAGGATAAGATTGTCCCGGAGTCCAATGCGGTTCCGGGATTAAATATAAGATACAAATAAATAATTAAGCATCTGTTTAATTATAAATATATTGCAAGAGGAAGGAATGACATATGAATAAAAAACAGAAAAAAATGCTGATCAGAATCCTGATTTCTGCAGCTCTGCTGATCGGATTTAATTTTCTGCCATTCGGCGGGCCTCTGAGATTCATTCTCTATCTGATTCCATATCTGGTGATTGGCTATGATATTCTGATCAAAGCATTTAAGGGAATCAAGAACCGTCAACCATTTGATGAGAGCCTGTTGATGGCGGTGGCCACGATCGGCGCGATCGCTATTGCGATATACAGTGAAGTGGCCGATCACGAAAACGGAGATTATGTGGAGGCTATAGCAGTTATGTTGTTCTATCAGATCGGCGAGTGGTTCCAGAGCTATGCAGTGGGAAAAAGCCGTAGAAATATCAGTGATCTGATGGACATACGTCCTGATTATGCAAATATTGAAATAGGAGGCAAACTTGAGCAGATCGACCCGGATGAAGTTGAGATAGGCTCTGTGATTATAGTGCAGCCCGGGGAGAAAGTTCCTATTGATGGTATTGTCATAGAAGGGGAGTCTACTCTTAATACGAGTGCGCTGACGGGGGAGAGCCTGCCGAGAGATGCACAGGAGGGGGATGAGATTATTAGTGGATGTATCAATATGACGGGGGTGCTGAAGATAAGGACGACCAAAGAGTTCGGAGAGTCTACAGTGTCAAAAATTCTGGATTTGGTGGAAAATGCAAGTTCCAGAAAATCAAAATCTGAAGATTTTATTACCAAATTTGCACGGGTCTATACTCCGGCAGTGGTCTACAGTGCTATTGCTCTTGCAGTTCTCCCGCCGATCGTAAGGATGTTCGTAATGGGTATCCCGGCAGAATGGGGGATATGGATTTACCGTGCGCTTACATTTCTTGTTATTAGCTGTCCCTGTGCTCTGGTCATCAGTATTCCGCTCAGCTTCTTTGCAGGTATCGGAGGAGCCAGCAATGCAGGAGTACTTGTAAAAGGATCAAATTATCTGGAAACATTGTCTCAGACGAAATGTGTCGTATTTGACAAGACCGGTACACTGACACAGGGTGTATTCGAGGTAAATGAGGTACACCACAACGAGATGGACAGAGATGATCTGCTGGAATACGCAGCGCTGGCTGAGAGTGCATCCTCCCATCCGATCAGTAAGAGCCTGCAGAGAGCTTATGGAAAACAAATCGACAGAAGCCGCGTGACAGATATTCAGGAAATCAGCGGAAACGGTGTGATGGCAAAAGTGGACGGCATAGATGTAGCAGCAGGAAATTCAAAGCTCATGGACAGATTGGGAGTGAAATGGATTGACTGCCATCGGGCGGGGACGATCATCCATATGGCGGTAGATGGGCGTTATGCTGGGCATATCGTGATCTCGGATATAGAGAAACCTCATGCAAAAGAGGCGATACAGTTACTGAAGAAAGCTGGTGTAGAGAAGACGGTCATGCTTACCGGAGATTCCGGAAAGGCAGCAGAACATGTGGCAGCAGATCTGGGGATTGACGAAGTGCATGCAGAGCTTCTGCCGGCGGATAAGGTGTCCCAGGTGGAAGCATTGATGAAAAGAAATACCGGTAAAGGAAAACTGGCATTTGTGGGAGACGGCATCAATGACGCACCGGTGCTCTCTCGAGCGGATATAGGTATCGCCATGGGAGCCATGGGATCAGACGCAGCGATAGAGGCGGCAGATATTGTGCTGATGGATGATGATCCGATCAAGATATCCAAAGCTATCCGAATCTCAAGAAAATGTCTCCGTATCGTGTATGAAAATATCTGGTTCGCCATTGGCATCAAGCTGATCTGTCTCGTGCTCGGAGCAGTCGGCATCGCCAATATGTGGCTCGCTATCTTCGCAGATGTGGGTGTAATGATCATCGCAGTGCTTAATGCAATCAGAGCACTTTTTGTGAAGAATTTATAAACGGGACAGGGTGAAACCTGATTGGGGACGTAGTAAAATTCAATTTTACTACGTCCCCAATCAGGTTTCACCCTGTCCCCAATCCGTGTTTTTATTTCAAGACTTTATAAAGACCAAGGATTTCTTCATAATCTCTGCCATATATAAAATAATAATCAATCTGCCCGGTACCTTCTGTATAAAGATAAGTGCCATACAGCGGGATATCACAGCACATGACGGTTTCTTCCGAGGCAATTCCAAGGCCATATCCGTATTCAGATACAATAAGAGGCATTCGCATGATTTTTCCGCCGAAACTGATATAACGAGCTTTATTGTTTAGGCGCTCCAGATCTTCGTTCAGGATTCCTTTTACCATAAGTTTTTCTTCTCTTGCCCAGTCAAAATAATTCCATGTGCATATCTTCTGCCCGTTTTTCACTTTCCTTGGCAGGACTCTTGACTCGGTCAGGAGTTTCCGTCCCTCATGGTCCAGGAAGCGGATTGCTCCGCTCCTTTTATCAATCTGTATTTTAATTTGTCCCGAAGCAAGCTCCGCGAGAGATTTTCCGGCCCGCGCCGACCAGGCAGGCGCCTGTTCGGGAGGAAAGTGCCAGAAGCTGTGAGGCGGTTCGGGCACATCTCTGCCCATAAACTGTACCCGTATTACAGATGCATGCACCGGCGTCAGACGCAGGATCCCTTCGTTGCTGCTCAGCTCGAGTGAATGTCTGGTGCGTTTTATATCCCGGATTGATAGATCGGCAGTATGGACAGCCACTTCCTTTCCAAGATTCAGAAGTTTCGTGTCCGGAACGGAACCGAAACGATAGGATGACGGGTTGACAGGAACGCTGTTGTATGGATGTGCAGCACGTTTCGATGCAGGCTGCTCTTTGCCGGAGGTTGGAGAGTCCTGCGTATTGTGTCTGTCAGATTTATGAACACTGGATGAAGTCTGTCCCTTTTTGCTGTCTTCTGGCAGTATCCCTTTTGGATTTTTCTCTTCTTCCGGAAGACTCTTCTGTTTTCGGTCCGGAGCAGGACAGGCGATCAGGTCAGTCAGATCACCTGTATGTACCGCGGCGAGCTCGTGGAGGGCACGCGTGGCGGCAACATACAACAGTTTCACGTAAGCATCGTTATCCGGATAGCTTTCGGCAGAAGGATGGTAGATGAGAACGGCATCGAACTCCAGTCCTTTTGTATACTCGACGGGCAGTACCATGATTCCTTCGGTGAATTCGGCTGTCTCCGGATCAGTGTCGGCGAGATCCAGTTCTTTGCTGAGCAATGCGCTTACCGCAGAAGCTTCTTCCTCGTCCCGGCAGATCACGGCAATCGTCTCCCTGCCGTCTGTCTGCCATCTGCGGATTGTATTTATACTTTCCCTGATCATGTCCTCATCATCACGGCACTGTGTAATACGGACAGGGCTGCCGTGGCGGCGGATCGGATCGACCGGATAGACGGGGAAGCTCCCGTGCCGCAATATCCCGGTGGCGAATTCTGAGATCTCTACAGTATTGCGGTAGCTCTTCTTAAGAACTCCGAAACCGCCGGGAGTACTTTTCAGGATCAGGGATTTCAGATCCTCCCAGTCGTTCAGTCCATATCCGTAGTGAATATTCTGGGAGACATCGCCCATGATTGTATAGGTACAGCCGCGGAGACAGTAGTAGAGAGCGCCGTATGCCGTCATGCCAAAATCCTGTGCCTCGTCAATGATCACGTGGCTTGCCTCCCGGATTCCGTCAGTCTCCTTGATTCGTTTGTAAATATAGGCAAGTGCAGCGAGGTCATAGAGGTCAAAGTCACGGTCCGGAAGGGGAACTGCCATCCCTTTTGATTCCTGTGATTTTAGAAAATCACTGTAGACCTGATATATAGATCCTTTCCAGACATCCCCGCCGAAATACCGTCTGTATTTTTTATAAAGCTCCTTTTGCAGGGCAGGAGGATAGGCGATATCTTTTCCGGTTATTTCATTCTCCAGACGGGACAGAAGAATCGCGTTCAGCATATTGATCTTGCCCTGCATGGAGACAAGAGGATTGTCATTAAGACAGTTCCGGACTGTGGATTTCCGCATGATCCGGACTCCGTTATCCAGGGTTACTTCCTGTTCCGGGATGGATCTTCTCTCCAGATCCCGGCAGAAATCTTCCAGGTCATGAAACCACTTATAGCTTCCTTTGATCCGGACCGCCTCTTCATTTTTCCCGATGTGACGGATGTGGTGAATCTCAGGATTCCAGTCCTCGTAGAGAAGGCGAACGAAGAGCTGTTCCATCGTCATTTGGGAGACTCCGTATACGTCGAGATCCGGCAGTACACTGGTAATATAGTTCAGAAGAATGCGGTTGCTTCCTATGATGTAGAAATCCTCCGGACGGAAATCGTCTTCATAATTATATAAAATATAAGATATGCGGTGCATTGCTACTGTTGTTTTTCCCGATCCGGCGACCCCCTGTACGATCAGGTTCATCTTAGGCGACCTGCGGATCACCGTATTTTGTTCTTTTTGGACTGTGGAAATAATCTCGCCGAGTACGGCGCTTTTATTTTTGGCAAGGTATTTTGTCAGCAGCTCGTCATTTGCCACCACGTCCGAGTCAAAGAAATCGATCAGCCGGTCATCTGCGATTTCGTAGGTCCGTTTCCGTTTCAGGTCGATTTCACAGGAACCTTCATTTTTTACAGTATATCTGCATTTTCCTATCGTATTTTCATAGTAGACAGAAGCGATGGGCGCCCTCCAGTCTATGACTACCGGTTCAGATCCATTTCTGGAAATGCCGACGCGTCCGACATAGTATGACTCTGCATAGGGAATCTTCTGATCGCGAAAATCAATCCGGCCGAAATACGGTTTGTGCCGCGCTTTCCGACAGCGCAGCAGATCACGGCGGGTTTCCTGCAGCTGGGCCTGGGTATTGTGAAAGAGGGCGAGCGCCTCCTTATCTTTTGTCCCGTAAGTCTCCATCAGCTCATGCAGTTCATCAGATAGCTGACCGCTGTATTTTTCTGTTTTTTCCAGATTGTCCTGTGCGATTCTCGTAATCTCGCAAAGCTGCTGTTCCTCTGCTTCACGGGTCAGCCCCGGGATCGGGCGGAATGGTTTTTTCTTTTGTTGATCCAAAGTAAATTCACCTGCCTTTTTGCATATGTGTAATATAACATTTTTCTGCATGCTTTAATAGATTTTATTTACAAGAAACTGTAATAAGGAAATACAAGTATAATTCTGCCTGCTGACCATTTTGGCAATTATCATTCTGATCCCTTATAATCTGGATAAAAAACATCCGGCAATTCGGGCGGAGTTGGATAAGCGAAAATATCAATGTGTAAGCATTTTAAGAAAATAGGCTATTGTATAAATGAAAGAACCGCGATTCATATAAAAGTCTTGACGAACCGGTATTTTCTTCTTATAATTACCCTTGTATGAATTTCAACAGCAAAGGCTATGACGGAGACAGTAGGTCTTATCCGAACATTCCAGCGAGCCGGGAGAGGTGAGAGCCCGGTATAAGTAGAATATTTCCGAATATCACTTCCGAGCCGCAGCCCCCAAAATACACCGGAGATACAAGGCAGCACGAGCAGTAAGGGCTGACGCGGATCCCGCGTTAGAGGATACCATATGCGAACAGAATTGCTCCCCATTTAAGACAGAATATGCGGACAAAGAAGTTCAAGTATGTTGTAACAGGTGGTTAAAACGAGAGAGATGGCTTTCGTCCTTTTACAGGGCGGGAGCCTTTTTTTCTGCTAAATCAGAAACGATAACGTTTTACAGAGCCTGAATGAACAATATATCCGTTGCGGACGCGCTTTCGCTCGGGCCGTAACGCAGCGGACACATAAGATCGCAACAGACGCGATCTAAGTGCCGGCGTTACTCTACGGTCCTTAACGAATATATTGTTCATTCAGGCTCCAGCAAACCGGAACGTTTCCTAATTCCCCAGATAAAAAGGACTCCCGGGAAGCCGGCTCATACCGGCAGGTGTTTCATATCCGCTGAAAACACATATGCTTTCAGAAATATGTTTTCAGAAAAGATAAAGCACCGATAAAAGGCAGAAAGCTCCCATCTCTCCCGGTTTTGATTCAAAGCCCCGTTCTGGACAGGTCTGACGCAGCCATGTGTCGATTAAGGACCGTAAAGGAACGCCGGCACTAAGGCTGCGTCCTTTGCAGCCATATGTGTCCGCTGCGTTCCGTCCCGAGCGAGAGCGTGTCCGCAATCGATACATGGCTGCGGCGGACCGGAGACAGAAAGGAAAATCAACATGTACAAGAAAGTTCCCACAGATATGAATTTTGTCGGCAGGGAAAAGGAAGTCGAGAAGTTCTGGGATGAGAACCACATCTTTGAGAAGAGTATCGAAGAGCGTGAGGGATGCCCGGACTACATCTTCTACGACGGTCCGCCGACTGCAAATGGCAAACCGCACATCGGACACGTGCTCACACGTGTCATCAAGGACATGATCCCGCGTTACCGCACGATGAAGGGATACATGGTCCCGAGAAAGGCAGGATGGGATACCCACGGACTGCCGGTCGAGCTTGAGGTAGAGAAGGCCCTCGGACTGGACGGAAAAGATCAGATCGAGGAGTATGGCCTGGAGCCGTTTATCGACAAATGTAAGGAAAGTGTATGGAAATACAAGGGAATGTGGGAGGATTTCTCCGGCACGGTCGGCTTCTGGGCTGATATGGAGCACCCCTATGTAACATATCACAACAGCTTTATCGAGTCCGAGTGGTGGGCATTGAAAAAGATCTGGGAGAAAGACCTTCTCTACAAAGGGTTCAAGATCGTTCCCTACTGTCCTAGATGCGGTACGCCGCTGTCCGCCCAGGAAGTGGCTCAGGGCTACAAAGACGTAAAGGAGCGCTCCGCGATTGTGCGCTTCAAAGTGAAAGAGGAGGATGCTTACATCCTTGCATGGACGACCACACCGTGGACGCTTCCGTCCAACCTTGCGCTCTGCGTGAATCCGAATGAGGACTATGCAAAAGTAAAGGCAGCAGACGGTCATATCTATTATATGGCATGTGCTCTTCTTGACACAGTACTGGGAAGACTGGCTGAGGAAGGTAAGCCGGCATACGAGATTCTCGAGACATACAAAGGGACAGATCTTGAGGGCAAAGAGTACGAGCCGCTGTACCAGTGCGCGGCCGACGCTGCTGCAAAGCAGAACAAAAAGGCATTTTATGTGACATGCGACACATATGTTACACTGACAGACGGTACGGGAGTCGTTCACATTGCGCCGGCATTCGGTGAAGATGATGCGAATGTAGGAAGAAAATACGGTCTTCCGTTCGTACAGCTTGTAGATGAAAAAGGAAATATGGCAGAGTCCACTCCGTTCGCAGGTCTGTTTGTGAAGAAGGCAGATCCGGAAGTATTAAAAGATCTGGATGCGAGAGGCCTTCTCTTTGATGCGCCGAAGTTCGAGCACAGCTATCCGCACTGCTGGAGATGTGACACGCCGCTGATCTACTATGCGCGCGAGTCCTGGTTCATCAAGATGACAGCAGTAAGGGACGACCTGATCGCGAATAATAACACGATTAACTGGATTCCGGAGAGCATCGGTAAAGGACGTTTCGGCGATTGGATCGAGAATGTTCAGGACTGGGGCATCAGCCGTAACCGTTACTGGGGAACCCCGCTCAATATCTGGGAATGTGAGTGCGGACACATGCACTCCATCGGAAGCATCGCAGAACTGAAAGAAATGTCCGACAACTGTCCGGACGATATCGAACTGCACCGTCCGTACATCGATGCCGTGACGATCAAGTGCCCGAAGTGCGGCAAAGAGATGCACCGTGTTCCGGAAGTTATTGACTGCTGGTTCGACAGCGGATCCATGCCTTTTGCTCAGCACCACTATCCGTTCGAGAATCAGGAGCTGTTTGAGAAACAGTTCCCGGCAGACTTCATTTCCGAGGCGGTAGACCAGACAAGAGGATGGTTCTATTCCCTGCTGGCGATCTCCACACTGATCTTCAATAAGGCGCCGTACAAGAATGTCATCGTCCTCGGACATGTGCAGGACGAGAACGGCCAGAAGATGAGCAAGTCCAAGGGAAATGCGGTAGATCCGTTCGATGCCCTTGAGAAATACGGAGCCGACGCAATCCGCTGGTACTTCTATGTCAACAGCGCTCCGTGGCTGCCGAACCGCTTCCACGGAAAGGCCGTGACAGAAGGACAGAGAAAATTCATGGGTACACTGTGGAATACTTATGCATTCTTTGTTCTCTATGCGAATATCGACGAGTTCGACGCGACAAAATATACGCTGGAATATGAAAAACTTTCCGTAATGGATAAATGGCTCCTTTCCAAGATGAACACGATGGTAAAAGCTGTCGATGATAATCTGGGCAATTACCGCATCCCAGAGGCGGCGCGTGTGCTCCAGGAGTTTGTAGATGACATGAGCAACTGGTATGTAAGAAGAAGCCGTGAGCGTTTTTGGGCAAAAGGAATGGAGCAGGATAAGATTAATGCATACATGACACTGTATACAGCACTTGTGACAGTATCCAAGGCTGCCGCTCCGATGATCCCGTTCATGACAGAAGAGATTTACCAGAATCTCGTGCGAAGCATCGATAAAGACGCACCGGAGAGTATCCATCTGTGTCTGTTCCCGGAAGTGAACGAAGAGCAGATTGATCCGGAACTGGAGCAGAACATGGACAATGTCCTGAAGCTTGTCGTCATGGGACGTGCATGCAGAAATGCATCCAATATCAAGAACCGCCAGCCGATCGGGCAGATGTTCGTGAAGGCCGGATTTACCCTGCCGGAATTCTATCAGGATATCGTTGCAGACGAGCTGAATGTCAAGAATGTTAAATTTACGGAAGATGTTAGAGACTTCACTTCATACAATTTTAAACCACAGTTGAAGACAGTGGGACCGAAATATGGTAAAATGTTAGGTGGTATTAAAGCAGCACTCGACAGTGTTGACGGCAATGCCGCAATGGATGAGGTCAATGAGACAGGCGCTCTTAAACTGGATGTAAACGGACAGGAGATCACTCTGTTCCGCGAAGACCTGCTAATCGAGACCGCCCAGATCGAAGGCTATGTATCAGAAAACGATAACGGCATTACTGTTGTCCTTGATACGAATCTGACAGAAGATCTTCTGGAAGAAGGTTTCGTACGTGAGATCATCAGTAAAGTACAGACTATGAGAAAAGAAGCAGACTTTGAAGTCATGGACCGTATCCGCGTAACTTATAACGGAACAGAGAAGGCAGAAACGATCTTCGAAAAATACGCAGATCAGATTGCCGGAGAAGTGCTCGCAAACGAGGTTGTGAAAGCCGGGCCGGCAGGCTATGTAAAGGAGTGGAAGATCAACGGTGAAGCAGTTACAATGGGTGTGGAAAAGGAAGGATAATAAAGCTATGTTCAGCAAAAGATTTGAGAAAGAAACATTTAAGCAGACGGTAAAGGACAATATCAGAACCCTTTACAGAAAAACAATCGAAGAAGCAACGCCGCAGCAGCTTTTTCAGGCTGTCTCCTATGCGGTGAAGGACGTCATTTTTGATGACTGGTTCGCAACACAGAAAGCATACGATGAAGCAGACGCCAAGACAGTGTATTACATGTCAATGGAATTCCTGATGGGTCGTGCCCTTGGCAATAACCTCATCAACATGACAGTGTACAAGGATGTCAAGGAAGCGCTCGACGAGATGGGTATCGATCTGAACGTGATCGAGGATCAGGAACCAGACGCAGCTCTCGGAAACGGGGGTCTGGGAAGACTGGCGGCATGTTTCCTGGATTCACTGGCTACCCTGAACTACCCGGCATACGGATGCGGTATCCGCTACCGTTATGGTATGTTCAAACAGAAGATCGAGAACGGTTACCAGAAGGAAGTGCCGGACGACTGGTTAAGAGAGGGAAATCCGTTTGAGCTGCGCAGGGAAGAGTATGCGAAAGAAGTACGTTTCGGCGGAAATATCCGTTTTGAGAAAGATCCTGCAACGGGAAAGGACATCTTTATCCAGGAAAATTATGAGTCTGTTCTGGCTATCCCGTATGACATGCCGATCGTAGGATACGGCAACCATGTGGTGAATACACTGCGCGTGTGGGATGCAAAAGCAATTACGGACTTTAAGCTGGATGAGTTCGACAGAGGTAATTATCACAAGGCAGTGGAGCAGGAGAATCTTGCAAAACTGATCGTCGATGTCCTCTATCCGAATGACAACCACTATTCAGGAAAAGAGCTCCGTCTGAAACAGCAGTATTTCTTCATCTCTGCAAGCCTTCAGGCGCTGATCGCAAAATATAAGAAGAAACACGACGACGTCCGCAAACTTTACGAGAAAGTCGTGATCCAGATGAACGATACTCACCCGACAGTTGCAGTACCTGAGCTGATGAGACTTCTCATCGACCAGGAAGGACTGAACTGGGAAGAGGCATGGGATGTGACCACGAAGACCTGTGCGTATACGAACCATACGATCATGGCGGAGGCTCTTGAAAAATGGCCGATCGACCTGTTCTCCAGACTGCTTCCGCGTATCTACCAGATCGTGCAGGAGATCGACCGCCGTTTCCTCATCAAAGTCCGCGAGATGTATCCGGGCAACGAGCACAAGGTGAAGAAGATGGCGATCCTCATGGACGGCCAGGTGCGCATGGCAAATATGGCGATCATCGCCGGATTCTCCGTAAACGGAGTTGCAAGACTTCACACGGATATCCTCAAGACACAGCAGCTCAGAGACTTCTACGAGATGATGCCGGAGAAGTTCAACAATAAGACGAACGGCATCACCCAGAGACGTTTCCTTGCTCACGGCAACCCGCTGCTTGCAGACTGGATCACAGACAAGATCGGCGACGGCTGGATCACGGATCTCTCCCAGATCGCGAAGCTCAAGCCGTATGTAGAGGATGAGACGGCGAGACGCGAGTTCATGGAGATCAAATACAAGAACAAAGTCCGTCTTGCGAAATACATCAAAGAGCACAACGGCATCGACGTTGATCCGCGCTCCATCTTCGACGTGCAGGTAAAACGTCTCCACGAGTACAAGAGACAGTTCCTCAACATCCTGCATATCATGTATCTGTACAATCAGATCAAGGAGCACCCGGAGATGAGTTTCTATCCGAGAACATTCATCTTCGGAGCGAAAGCCGCGGCAGGATATTTAAGGGCGAAAGAGACGATCAAGCTGATCAACTCTGTTGCAGAGGTTGTAAACAATGACCGCAGCATCAACGGCAAGCTGAAAGTCGTATTTATCGAAGATTACCGTGTATCCAATGCAGAGCTCATCTTCGCGGCGGCGGACGTCAGCGAGCAGATCTCCACAGCTTCCAAGGAGGCGTCCGGTACAGGAAACATGAAGTTCATGCTCAACGGAGCCCCGACACTGGGAACCATGGACGGCGCGAATGTGGAGATCGTACAGGAAGTCGGAGCGGAGAACGCTTTCATCTTCGGCTTAAGCTCAGAGGAGGTCATCAACTACGAGAACAACGGCGGCTACAACCCGCAGGATATCTACTTCAACGACTGGGAGCTCAAGCGCGTCGTAGATCAGCTTATGGACGGCACTTACTCACACGGCGATCACAACATGTACAAGAACCTTTATAACTCGCTTCTTAATACACAGTCTACGGACAAAGCGGATATGTATTTCATCCTGAAAGATTTCCGTTCTTACGCAGATGCGCAGAAGAGAGTGGAGGAGGCATACAGAGACCAGCAGAGATGGTCAAGGATGGCGATGATGCAGACTGCATGCTGCGGCAAGTTCTCTTCAGACAGAACGATCGAAGAGTATGTGGCGGATATCTGGCATCTTGAGAAAGTAGAGGTTCCGTCCGGCCAGGAAGAATAGGAGGCATTTTATGGATTTTGGGTACAATTATAATTATGAGTACGATTATCCGATCAGCTACGGCAATACAGGAAGTTCTTTGTTTGCATTGTTTATGACAGTCTATCTGGTCGTGATCGCACTGATCCTTGCTGCAGCGCTGGCAAGTTACATCTTTCATTCAATAGGTATGTATACTATCGGAAAACGTATGGGAAGAGAGCATCCATGGCTTGCTTTTATCCCCTTTGCGAGAGATTATTTTCACGGTGAACTTGCAGGTGAAATTCCGCTGAAAAATAAGAGTATTAAGAATCCCGGAATATGGAAGCTGGTTGTGCCTATCATTTACAATGCTGTTGCAGGCGTACTGCTTGTATTCCTTATTGTGGCAGTGATCGGAACTGCGGTAACCACCAATATAAACGGCAGCGGAGTCGGGGGTGCTATGACAGTCCTGACGACATCACTCGGGATATATATAATATTTATCATTCTGGCTGTTGCATATTCCGCTATATATTCTGTTCTGCGGATACTGATAGACATCCGGATTTATGAAAGATTTACTACTCACAATATGGCGGTAGTTCACTCTGTACTCTCGGCAATCGTTCCTCTTTACGAGGCGATCTGCTTCTTTGTGATGAGAAACAGAGAGTTTAATCCGGGCATGGAGCCGAGGATTACACCGCCGCCGGTTCCTCCGGTATATCCGGGAGACCCGGTTTCCGGGGGAACGACACCTGTAAATCAGGTACCGGCAGATCCGGCACAGGATACCATGACAGGTCAGCAGGACAATAAAACTGAATAAAGTAAGAACAGCTCTTCATATATTAGATATATGGAGGGCTGTTTTTTATGAACCGATATGCTATAGAACAGAAATTTAAGTCCGTTGCTGCTTTCCTCATAATACTGATATTGCTGCCTTATATCATTACCGTATTTGTAAATGGGGCGGATGCAGGGGATGTGGACAGCGGAGATCTTTATGTGAAGGTGAAAGTGCCCGATACAGAAGAAGCAGACGGACTGGCAGAGATCCGATGGACCGATTATCTCGCAGGTATATTGGCAGACGAAATATCCGAGGAGTGTGAAGCAGAGACTATGAAGGCACAGGCCGTCCTGATCCGCACTCAGATATACAGTAAGCTTGAGAACTCAGAGGACAAGATCCTTACAGAGAGCTGGCTTTCACGCGATGAGATGGAAGAAAAATGGGGAGCTGAAAATTATCGGGAGTACCATGAGAAGTACATACGAGCCGTAGAGGAGACGGATGATACAGTCATCATGTATAACGGTGCATACGCCTGGACACCGTTTCATCAGTCAAGCAATGGAAAGAC
Source organism: Mediterraneibacter catenae (assembly GCF_008691045.1). Taxonomy (GTDB): domain Bacteria; phylum Bacillota; class Clostridia; order Lachnospirales; family Lachnospiraceae; genus Mediterraneibacter; species Mediterraneibacter ornithocaccae. The sequence goes on along the minus strand of NZ_VMSO01000019.1, from coordinate 1,432 downwards.
GCGGAGTGCCGCCGAGGTGCTCGGGAGTGAGGAATATCCGTATATCGCAGTAAGAGAGTGCCCGTTGGATAAAGAAGCAGATGATGAGATCGGTACATTTTCATATTCCTATACGGAGATACAGAAACTGTGCCGGGATTTCCTCGTGGCGGAAGAGGACGGCGAGAAAGCAGCTCAGGGATATGGTTTCAAAGACTTTGAAATAAAGTCCTGCGATTCTGCCGGCTATGTGAAAGAGCTCAGAATCGGAAATACAGTCTGTACCGGCGATCAGTTCCGTGATGCACTCTCACTTCCGTCGAGTGCGTTTTCCCTGACTGAGGATGGAGAAGACAGGATCAAGATAACGACTACCGGGAAAGGTCACGGCATGGGGATGAGTATCTGGACTGCAGACCGGATGGCAGAAGAGGGGAAGACTTATGAAGAGATCATCGCTTTCTTTTTTGAGGGGACAGAGCTGAGAAATGATATTCAGGAGACGGAACTGCTCTGACCAGAACGGAACAGTTTTGCCGCACCGGCAGCTCATTTATTAAAGCTGGATTTTTATTGCATTCTTTTGAAATACACGGAATAATACGGTCATTATCTGGCAAAAATATAGCCAGAGGTGATGAGAATGAATAAGAATGAAAGACCGTCTTTCCTCAAAGGAAAGGGCGCTGCTGTCGGTATTGTGATCTGCTTTGTGGCTGTCATTGCACTGGTTGGGGCATATACGTTCAGCAACTATCAGAGTGATATTGACGAGCAGACAGCAAAAGCCGGGCAACAGGCAGAAGAACTTACAGAAGATATGGGCACAGACAGTGCAGATAGTACAGAAGAGACAACAACGGACGATATCGTCCTGCCGGAAGCAGATGATGATCTGGTGGAAGAGACAGAAGAAGGACTGCAGGGACAGTCAGAGGAAGAGAGCAGCACGGAAAACGCCACCGGCGAATCGGAAGGCGAGACCGGAACGGATGAAGGCTCGGCAGTATCAACAGGAGATACATCAGGCGTATGGTTCAGCGAGGACAGCGTCCTTGCATGGCCTGCCAGCGGCGCAGTGATCATGGGATACAGCATGGATCAGACAGTATTTTTCCAGACACTGGAACAGTATCAGTATAATCCGGCGATGATCGTCAGCGGAGAAGTAGGAGAGACGATCGGCGCATCCGCCGCAGGGATCGTGACAAATATAGAAGAGACAGCTCAGACAGGAACAACTGTCACACTTGACATGGGCAACGGTTACAGCGCCGTGTACGGACAGCTCAGTGATGTGCCGCTTGCAATCGGCGATTACGTCGGTGCAGGAGAGACGATCGGTACACTCGGCGAACCGACAAAATACTACAGCGTAGAAGGACCAAATCTGTATTTTGAAGTATTGAAAGACGGCGAACCAGTCGATCCGATGAACTTTATGGAGTAGATG